>CAZIKF010000121.1:0-1612 GCA_964539825.1 uncultured bacterium | reverse complement strand
GGGGTGATCACTGGTTTCATTCCATTGTTTGAGTGCGGAGAGCATTTGAAGCGATGCTAAGACTGCTTTTTGCCGATGATCTGAGGTCTTTTCGGGTACACCGAAAAGTACCATCATACTGTCTCCAATATACTTATTTACCACCCCGCTATTCTTTACGATGGGTTTATGCAAATCAGAGAATAAAGAATTGAGTAAAGAAACCACCTGGGTAGCGTGAAGCGTCTCTGAGAGTGAGGTAAACTTCTCGATATCCATGAACAGTACCGTAGCCTCCACCTCCTCACCGCCCAGCTCGAGTGTCTGATTTTCCAGAATCTTCTTGGAAATTTCCGGACTCAGGTATTTCCCGAAAGTATCACGCATGAACTCCCGCTGCTTAAGTCCATCCAGCATCTCATTGAAACGCGATTTCAACTGTCCAATTTCATCGTTAGAGAACACGGTGGTATGCTGGTTGTAATCTCCATCTTTCACCAGGTTCATTTTTTCAATCAAGAGGTCCAGGGGGCGGACAAAACTAAATCTGAAGCTTGAATTCATTGAAAGCGCCACCAGGATTGAGAACACCATGATCCCGGCCGAAAGAAGAAGTTGTATGGCATGGGGCATGATAGCCATCCATTCTTCGACTCCCGAATCCCGTGCGCTGAGTTCAAGAAGATCCTCGATGGCCGGGTTAGACAGGATCATTACGGAAAAGAGGATTGTGAGGGGAATAATACTCGTTGTGAGAAGCATGAGGAGTAACTTGGTGGGCAAGGTAATCGAGCGGCCCTCATCCTTAGATTGAAAGATCTCCTCTTCTGAAAAAACCTTCGGTACCCAGCTAATGACCAGCCGGTCTATTCAAATCAGAACCAGGGCCGAGCTAACAAGCCCAAAGAAGAGAGTGGATACTGTTTTGACAGCGAAATTATTTAAATCGATGGTGCCGAATGAGAGCCACTCAAAGGAAAGGATATTGATTTCCGTACCTATGGCCACGAACCATACCAGGATAAAGGTAGTCCAGGTCAGAGAAAGAATACGGCCCTGTGCCTTTTTGCGAATGTCTGGCCCAACACTCTTGCACGCGAGGACCTTTCGAATGGGTACATTGTAGAGGAAAAGGAAAATCAACGCGGCCCAGAAAATGAACTTTTCCGTGCTATCACATAAGGGGACTGCCTCCTTGATAATCTCCTCTCTGGACTTAAAGACCTGAGGGTTTAAGGAGTCTTGCATGCTTTTTATCTTAGCGTCGTGTTCTTCTCTGAGAGCCTGCCGCTCTTTCTCCTCTGCTTCTAACTCCTTTGGCTTTGTCTCGTCTTCTTTATCCGAATCGTTGTCAGTAGTTGAAAACTTCAGGGATGTCCCCGAAAAGTCAAAACGAAGATCTTTCTTGCCCTGAGATTTCTCGGATTGTTCAACCGCTACCCTTTTAATCTCGTCACTAATAGTGGATAGGAAAATGTGGCTATATAGATAGGTTCCTGGAATGGCACCAAGAAATAGGGCGATAACAAAGTAGATTTCAACCCGAAATTTTAGAAAAAGGGGAACTTTCACAGTGCAAGAGTATACCCGCTATAGGTTCGAAAAGGACTCATCAATTTCATTCAGATGCGAA
>CAZIKF010000120.1:0-1644 GCA_964539825.1 uncultured bacterium | reverse complement strand
TTTTTTCTTCCCTGAGTGCAAACACCACTGGAGCCATCTTGATGGCTTCGGGACGGGTTCCAAAAACTACGGCAACAGAAGGTTGGGACACGCAAAACATGATAACCCATGCCAGCTGTGATTCATCCAAAGTTCTCTACCTTGAACAGTCTTTATCAGCAGACTCTGGAAAAACACGAAAGAGGATCGATCTAATGACCTATTGCAAATACAAGTGACATATACAAGAAGCTGCAAAGCATTTTTGATTAAGGCAAAAAGGCTTCATCCTTCCCTGACAGTCGCTGCAGAAGCTCTGTGAGGTTGAGAACCTGCACATCATCACGATAAGGGTATCCCTCATCTACCTGGCCAACAATGTACGACTGCGTTGGCTGAAGGTCCTCTATGGCAGAATAGAAGCCTTTAGACGGCTTAGGTGAGGTTGAGGCTTTGATCTCAATTGCGATCTTCTCCTGACCAGAGATTAGCAGCAGATCAATTTCTGCTCCATGGGAAGTTCGATAGTAGAAACCTCTATAAGATGGCAGCAAGCCCAGAAGGTTTTCAATCACATACCCTTCAAAGGAATTTCCATATACCGGATGCCCAAGAAGATCATTGTGCGTTTTGATATCGAGCAGGGCATGGAGTAGACCGGAGTCACGAATGTAGAGCTTCGGGGTCTTGACCAGGCGCTTTTTGAGGTTGGCCGCATACGGCCTTAGTGCCCTGACAACGAATGTTTTGTCGAGGATATCAAACCAGGATTTGATGGTTACAGAAGAAACTCCCATCGAGTCCGCAATTTTAGAAAAGTTGAGCATATGCCCATGCAGATGGGCACACATACTCCAAAACCTATGCAGACTCTCTGCCGGGGTGTGAAATCCCAACTGTGGAAGATCCCTCTGAAGATACGAGAGTATATAGTCGGTTCTCCACTGGAAACTATTCGAATAATCTTGCGCAAGAAAACTGCGGGGATATCCTCCCTTTAACCAATGATCTCTCCATAGCTCTGGATCAAGTTCGGACAATAAAAAGGGAGTCAGTTCAAGGAAAGAAATTCTTCCTGCCAAGGTTTCGGAACTCTGCCGAAGAAGTTCCACAGAAGCCGATCCAAGAATCAAAAATAAACCATTGGAGTCCTGTTCATCAATAAAGGAGCGCATCACAGAGAAGATATCCGCTCTTTTTTGGATCTCATCGAAGCAGATCAGTTTTCCCGAATTGACTTGAAAAAATGCTTCCAGGTCATGGAGTCTGTTCAAATCAGAAGGCTTCTCCAAATCAAGAAGTATCGAATCGTTGTCCAATTCTGACAAAAACTGTCTGGCAAGGGTAGATTTGCCACATTGTCGAGATCCCAGAATCGCGGTAACAGGATTGTGGACCACCCGCCTTTCCAACTCTTGACGGAGAATTCTTGGAATTTTACCGTGTAATTTTAAGCTCACAGTTAAATATTACACGGATTAATGCTTTCTTACAAGTCACAGGAGGGTTTAGAGCAGGGCGTACGCGCTGACCATTCTTAAGCATCTCTGGCTCCCTTTTTTCTCTTTTGGTAGACTGCGGGGTTTAGAGAACTAGAAGGGATTGAAAATTGAATCGAAAAATCTTAATCACTGGCGGGGCCGGGTTTATTGGAAGTCACCTCGC
>CAZIKF010000119.1:0-1779 GCA_964539825.1 uncultured bacterium | reverse complement strand
CCCTTCTTCTTGTCAGAATGACTAAGATTTTCAACTGCGGACCATCGGCTACGGAATCTTGATGACGTTAAGTTGATTGGTAACATTTAAAAAGAATAAGGGGACACACCACTGCTTGAGGATTCTCAACAAATCCTACCCCTCATTTCGTCATTGGCGCAAATGAGCTATGACCGGAAGGAAAAAAGAGGGGACACACTAGTTTTTGGGGGTTGTCTTTTCAGTTGATTTTTCTTTCTGGAGTTTGTCTCAGAAGCGCTTTCTAGCGACTAGCTGGTGGGTGTTTTCATGATTTTTTATGACTGTATTGCTGGGAATATGGCTTAGCTTGTCAAGTTGTCCATTGAACTATGATTGGGCAGACTTAATCGGTTTTGAACTTTGGTTCAGAACCGCTGGCTTGATTTTTGAATTTGGGGGTTAGTAGCCCTGGTGAACCAGGCGTCTTGTAGAGTAGAGCAGGTCGCCAGATAAGCATTTCCTGGCTCTAATAAACTTCCTGCTCAGGTTTCTTTGGATTGACTCGATAAATGCCTGGGTCCCGAAGGCTAATCCTTCTGATAGATTTGCTACTCGGTAGCGAAGTCTGGTTGAAAGATTCAACCTGCCCTGCAACTCCTCTATTTCAGCCAGTTCTTTCAGTGGAATTGAAGCTGATCCTGGTTTCTCCAGGGAGCCCGAAGAGTAGACAAATAATCTATACCAATCCCAGCATGACTCACCCTTTTCCTTGAGCATCGGAATCGGAACCAGAAACTTCTGGGCTCGATTTGGATTTCTTGCAATTAAGCCCAGGGAGCACCAGCGGTAGTCCTCTGGTCTTTCAACAATACCTGCCCTAATCGGGTTGAGATCAATATAGGAGGCACAAATCAGTTGGGATTCATCTTTCGATACCAGGATACTCTTGAACCGACTGGCCCAGAAATGACCGATTCGTTTATGGGTCTTGTTGTACCAGCGACTGAAAGTCTGTTGTAACTCCTGCATGAAGCGCGAAACAGAACCAAGTCTTGCTCTTAGCCTCTCCATTCCATAATCAGCATCAGGTATTTCTGTACCATCGAAGTCAGTGGAACTCATGGGCGGCATTGCATCAGGCCCATAGATGAGTTTGTAACGCTCTAATAGATCATCGTCACTTGCTCTATTCGCTGCTTCGTCCAAACCGGTGACAAGTAAGTGAACATGGTTATTTAAAATGCAGAAACTATGAACCTGGACAAAAAACGCCTGAGAAAGACTCTCAAGTATGGATAGGTACTGCTCTTTTTCCTGATCTCTTAGCAGAAACTGCTTCCCGACAACTCGCGAGATAATGTGGTAGCTACCATGTTCAATTGAAACATAAATTCGTGATGCACGTGCCATCTTTGCCTCCAAAGTTCTGAAAGCGGATGGTAGCTTCTAAAATCCAAAGTGGGCACCCCAAGTAAAACTTATAACAAGTGATAACTAAAACTTATACCCATTACCGGCCTGTCCCCTTTCTATTAACGGTAACAATAGATGGAATCTTAAGACTTCGTCATTGTGAACTTGAACCACCCCAGGTTTTCCCGAGAGCCAATTGATTGAGTACCCTTTACCGGACTGTCCCTTTTCTAACCCCAGGTTTTCCCGAGAGCCAATTGATTGAGTACCCTTTACCGGACTGTCCCTTTTCTATCTCTTGTTCCCCACTCCAACTTTTGCGAGAAGAGGGGACAGGCTAAAAGTGCCGGCCAGAGGTGGTCCTGGTTTCCTTACAGATTTCCCTCAAGTTAAGTTATGTGTCTT
>CAZIKF010000118.1:0-1861 GCA_964539825.1 uncultured bacterium | reverse complement strand
AGGAGGCTTTGTAAATGAGATTCCGGGCTGGGAATAATCCCTTCTTACCGAGAAAGTCTTACGTTGGTATGGCTCTCTTTTCTTTGTTGCCGCGGCTTCCTGGGATTCTGTGTTGGGAGCATCGGTTTTCTTCGCTTCTGTTTTCGGTGCTTCGGCCTTGGGAGCATCAACTTTCTTGGTTTCGGCTTTTGTAGTCTCTGCCTTGTCGGTCTTGGCCTTGGCGTTTGCCTCCGCTGCTTGCTTGGCCTTGAGATTGTCACTGACACTGTATCCGGTAAAAGCCCTCCTGGCCTGGGTGATCTTTCCCCCGTAGTGGCCGCTGTCACCACCTGAAGTTGCCTTAGCCCTGGTGGTCTTTCCGTCGGTTTTGGGGGTTTCGGCCTTTTGGTTTTCGGTTGGTTTGCCAGGAATGACAGCCCCCTTTTCCACCGTTTTTACGGCAGCGGGCATTTTGGACATCAGTGAGGCTAAGTTCCCAACGCTCATACTCATGATGCACCTCCAGTGTGCAACTGAACTAGCAAAGCCGGTGCTTTACCTTAAGTCTAAGAGTTGCCACGCATGGGGGATAGCGATTCTCAAAAAGCAGGTTTCCAGGCAGGCAGTGAAATGGCAAATTACCATGTCACCTATTAAATATGAGGAAATTGCTGAATTTCGTCAATTGGGGTTTCAACAAAAAATGGAGGGAAAAAGAGGGGCCACACTAGTTTTTGCTAGTTTTTGGCTTCCTGGTAGAGCGGAATCTTTTCTGATGTTGGCCTGGAAAACGGAAGCTGAGATCTCATGGGGGAGATGTGCGATAATTCATTCTGATAAGTTATCTAATCTTTTTTTCTGGGAGTATCACAAATGACCCAAAAACCTGAGACCCCGGAAGAGTATATTGAGCAATTGCCGGAAGATAGGATAGCGGCCGTCACCAGACTTAGAAAAACGGTACTGGATAATCTTCCGAATGGTTTTGTTGAGACTATGAGCTACGGAACCATTGGATATGTAGTTCCTCACTCAATATACCCAGATGGGTATCATTGTGACCCAAAACAGCCTTTGCCGTTTATGGGTATTGGCTCAACTAAGGGACATATCGCATTTCATCATATGGGAATTTATGCAGATCAAGAGCTCTTGGACTGGTTTGTGTCCCAATATCCAAACCACAGTAAAGCCAAACTGAATATGGGAAAGAGCTGTATTCGATTTAAGAATCCAGAAAAGATCCCCTTTGAATTGATTGCTGAATTGGTAAGAAAGCTCAGTCCTGGTGATTGGATTGAGATTTATGAATCAGCCGTTAAACGAAGTTGATTTCACAATTTATTAACTATATTGGCCTGTCCCCTTCTTCATTCTTAACTGGGGCTGCGAAGAATTTTCTCCATCAACTTACCTTTTGCCAATTCATCAATCAATTTGTCCAGATAACGAATTTCTCTCATCAGATCTTCTTCGACATTTTCAACTCTGACACCACAAACAACACCTTTGATTAGACTACGACAAGGATTAAGTTCGGGAGCATTTGAAAAGAAGGTCTCAAAATCCACTTCACTATTCAATTGAGACTCGAATCCCTTTTGGTCATAACCGGTGAGCCAACAGATTATTTCATCCACTTCACTTTTGGTTCGACCCTTCTTTTCAGCCTTAGTAATATAGTGAGGATATACACTTGAGAAACTGGTTGAATAGATTCTATGTTTTGCCATATTTCTTTCCTCAAAAGCTTTAGTGGCTTAGCCCCTTAGCAATATTATTACTTTTTAAAAGTGAAAATTGAACCAACGGTCCCAGTAGCCTGTCCCCTTCTTCTTGTCAGAATGACTAAGATTTTCAACTGCGGACCATCGGCTACGGA
>CAZIKF010000117.1:0-1876 GCA_964539825.1 uncultured bacterium | reverse complement strand
TCGCTACCTTAGGACCGTTATAGTTACGGCCGCCGTTTACCGGGGCTTCGATTCACCGCTTCGCACCATAAAGGTGCTAACGGCTCCTGTTAACCTTCCGGCACCGGGCAGGAGTCAGCCAATATACTTCGGGTTCCCCCTTCGCATTGGCCTATGGTTTTGGTAACCAGTCGCTTCAGCCATTTCTCTGCAACCAGAGTCCGCTCCACCCGAAAGGGATTCACAGTCTCTGGCAACCCTTCTCCCTAAGTTACGGGTTCATTTTGCCTAGTTCCTTAACGAGATTTCACTCGAGCGCCTTAGAATTCTCATCCCGTCTACCTGTGTCGGTTTGCGGTACGGCTCGTCCATACCTAACTAGCGGGTTTTCCTGGGAGTATAGAATCACGAATGCCGCTTCCAGAATTGCTTCCTTTCACGTCCTGTCAGGTCTCAGCTTAACCCATGTGCGTACTTCACTACACACGGACGCCTACACCCTTCGACTCCTCAAGCCTTAGAGAAGCTCCGTTATCTTCCTCCGTCACCGCATCGTTCAAACAGCATGGACCAGTACAGGAATATTAACCTGTTGTCCATCGGCTACGCCTTTCGGCCTCACCTTAGGTGCCGACTAACCCTGGGAGGATTAACCTGCCCCAGGAAACCTTAGACTTTCGGCGAATCTGTTTCTCACAGATTTTATCGTTACTCATACCATCATTCTCACTTCTACCTCGTCCAGCAGTCCTCTCGGTCTGCCTTCACCCTAACGTAGAACGTTCCTCTACCGACGTAATACATTCCTGTACTACGCCCCGCGGCTTCGGTTGTATACTTAGCCCCGTTACATTGTCGGCGCGGAGCCTCTCGACTAGTGAGCTATTACGCACTCTTTAAATGAATGGCTGCTTCTAAGCCAACATCCTAGCTGTCTAGGAAACTCCACATCCTTTCCCACTTAGTATACAATTGGGGACCTTAGCCGGCGGTCCGGGCTCTTTCCCTTTCGACAATGGAACTTTTCTCCCACTGTCTCACTCCCACGAATCATTTACATAGTATTCGGAGTTTGATTGGATTTGGTAACCTGGTGGGGCCCCTAGTCCAGTCAGTGCTCTACCCCTATGAAACTTACGTGAGGCTGACCCTAAAGTCATTTCGAGGAAAACCAGCTATCTCCGTGCTCGATTGGTTTTTCGCCGCTAACCACAGCTCATCGCCTAGTTTTTCAACACTAGTGCGTTCGGTCCTCCACTTGATTTTACTCAAGCTTCAACCTGGCCATGGCTAGATCGCACGGTTTCGGGTCTACCACATAAAACTAAACGCGCTATTCACACTCGCTTTCGCTACGGCTCCGGGTGTTAACCCCTTAACCTTGCTCTACATGGTAAGTCGATGGCACATTCTTCAATAGGAACGCGGTCACACTTATTAAATAGTGCTCCCACTGATTGTAAGCATACGGTTTCAGGATCTATTTCACCTCTCTGTTCGAGATACTTTTCACCTTTCCCTCACGGTACTTGTTCGCTATCGATCGCTTCGCATATTTAGCCTTAGGAGATGGTCCTCCCAGATTCCTACGGAATTTCACGTGCTCCGTAGTACTTGGGACACAAAATACACACAATATTGAAGCCTTTAAGTACGGGGCTCTCACCCTCTACGGCCTGCCTTCCCAGACAGTTCCTCTGATCCTCAATATCTTGTGTTCTATCTTTACGGAGATAGGACTCCTGTATCCCACTACCCCTGCAGACCAACGGCCGCAACCTTTAACAGACTGCAGGTTTAGGCTCTTCCCCTTTCGCTCGCCACTACTCAGGGAATCACTATTGTTTTCTCTTCCTCCGGTTACTTAGATGTTTCAGTTCGCCGGGTTCCCTCCTCA
>CAZIKF010000116.1:0-1913 GCA_964539825.1 uncultured bacterium | reverse complement strand
AGGAGAGAACAATGCATATCATAAAACACATCTCGAAGAGAGATACAGAGGTTGAACGACGATCGCCACACTACAGGCAGCTTTTCCTCACCTCCGAAGGAAAAGTACAGTCGCGCCGAGAACTAGAAGGTCTTGAGAAAAAGTTACTAATCATGCCAGGCAGGTTTAGCTATAATCCGATTTCCCAGTAGAAGTAGAAGTAGAAGTAGAAGTAGAAGTAGAAAGTCGAAACGCGGCTGACAAGAAATCCTGTCGAAGATCAAAAACTCCTTTTCGAATACCACCCTGCTGATTTCACTGTCCATAGGGTAGAATCCACCAAGACCGTGAAACCTTTCTTTTACATTTTCATTTTTCTTTTATCTTCTGCGAGTTTTTCAGCTTCAGGGCGAGAGACAGTCATTGCCTTCGGCTCCTGCTTAAAACAGCGCCATCCCATGCCCATTCTTTCCACCATCAAGAAATTCAAGCCAGGAATGATGTTGATGAGCGGGGATAATGTTTACGGAGCCTTCAAGGGTTCTCCAGCACGAACGGTACGCAGGGGGTATTTGAGGCAAGCCGCTAATTTCAGAGCATTGAAATGGGATTTACCCACGGAAGCAATTTGGGATGATGGGGATTATGGGTTCAATGACGGGGATGGGACCTTCTCTCATAAGGAGTCTTCCCGCCAGATGTTTCTGGATTTCTGGAAGGTGCCTGAGGAGGATAGAAGAAGAAAAGGTGAAGGTCTGTACCATGAGAAAATTCTTCGTACTCCGGCGGGAGTGGTCCAGATCCTTTTTCTGGATGTTCGCTATTTCAAGAGTCCCTGGAGAAAGGACTTGAGCGGCAATCCGATCAAGCGCTACACCCCCGATGATTCCCCTGAAAAAACTCTTTTGGGAAGGGAACAGTGGGAATGGCTGGAAGCAAAACTATCACAGCCCGCGAGCCTGAGGCTTCTAATCAGTCCAATCCAGTTTCTGGCCGAGGGCCATTTTTGGGAATGCTGGGCCATGTTTCCCCTGGAGCGCATGAAGCTAATGGAGATGCTGGATCGCCACGATGTTCGAAATCTTGTTCTTCTTACTGGTGATCGCCATCGAGGCGCTTTTTACCGGGATCAAACCCCGGGGGGAATCTCCTTGATCGAGTGCACCTCCAGTGCTCTGAACTCCCCCGCATCTCAAAGGGATGAACCGGGTCCGAACCGTTTCACACCCTTGTATGTGAGAGAAAATTTCGGTTTGATCAGGTTGGATTGGAAGACTAAAAGTGTGCAGGTGGAGTTGAGAGACTTGTTTGGAAAACTCATTCACAGCGTTACTCTGCCAGAGATTTTCTGAGAACCGTAGGGTACTGCAAATAAAAAAAGCTTCCCGTTGGTTATTGCGGGAAGCTTTTTACTTTAGTTTGTCTAAACTTTTCTATTCGCCGTGGAGTTCAACAAAATTGGACTTTCGCAGTTCGACGATATTTGAGGGACTTGCTGGATTCTTGCTCACCGACCACTTGGGGATACTGAGTACTCCCTTGCGGCTTTGAAAGACGGGGTCCACCAGTAGATTATATTCTTCTCGATCTGAGTTACTTGGGATTCGGCCAAATCTGAGTGTCCCGGACACCGACAACTCCGGACTTATTTTCTTGGAAAAGAATCCGATATGCCGTTTGAAAAACTTCACCAGCGGAGAGCCTCCTCCTATGTAAGTAGCAGGATACCTTTCAAGGGTGATATCAAGTTCCATCGTTTCCTCATCTATGGCATCGATGATCTTCTTATCTCCTTCGGTTTCGTTCTCTACATGATATTTAAGTAGCTTGATCCGAAAAAACTTCACATATTTCCCACCGGGAGCGGCCCAGCTTCCCTTCCATTTGTCTACGGAAATTTTAGTAACGATAGCTTTTTCCACCACGACATCAGC
>CAZIKF010000115.1:0-1925 GCA_964539825.1 uncultured bacterium | reverse complement strand
AGACTTTGATGGTAAAAAAAATCCCAGAGATGAATGAAAAGAAGCTTCTTTACCTCCCACATTCCGCGTTTAGGTTTCTCGAAAATAGTATTTTTCATACGGGGGTCCTAGCACGCTTAGCAGGGCCGTGTGTCTATCTTTAAGATTGAGAATTATACGCTTGCTTTCCATTAGCAAGAGATCAATGCCCGAAAACGCATGAAAAACCCATCGGGCCGTAGGTTTCGGCGTTGGTTTGCCTTTTTGATCCGGGAAGGTTTGCCCCTTTTCCTTCAAAGTCTTGCGAATGCGGTATTCCAGCGCTGCATAAACCAGGAGACATAGCGTCATTACCATCAGCAGTGCCTCAATCCTTTTGGGTGATTTCAGATAAAGGGAAGAAGTCATGAACTCTGGAGATTTGAGGAAGCGAAACCCACTTTCAGCAATCCACTGCTCGCGGTATAAAGAAAGGATCGCACTTGCCGAAAACTCCGGTGATTCCAGATGGTTTGTGGCCAGGACAAACCAGCCTCGCTTCTCCAGGTTGCTCCCGTATGTATTGAGACTCATCGCTGGTCTGGCTCGTATAAAGAACTTGAAATCATCCGGGCATTCATCGTTCGCTGGCCGTCCCCTCTTGCTGTAGGTTGGCTCTCCATCCACAAAGATGCCATGTAATTCAAGGGATGGATTTGAGTTGCGGAAGCTATCCAAGGCTTCCTGCGCGTCCTCCTCACAGGCGAAACGCATGGCACGAAGGCCCTTAAGAGCCTTGAGTTCGCGGTTACTATTCTTCAGTAGCGATTTTGTAACGGACTTCCTGTCGGAGTCCAAAAATTCCTTGGAACGTACTGCCAGAGCCCGGATCTTGTGGCCATTGACTTCGAGCATTTCCTCATATCCCTGGTGGCCATCTGTGAGATCCAAAGGTTCATTGCAATCCATTGCCCTCTCCACCAACTCTTCCACAAATTTGAAAGTCCTCGGTACCCTGGTAACAAAGCGAAGTCCGGATTCATTGAGAAGATCCAGGTTTGACTTCGTAAATAAAGCACAGTCGGCTATAAGGGTTTCCAACTCCACCGTGGGATTCAGGTTGCGAATGTGCTCCTGAACAAGTTTTCCAAACTCTGGTCCATCGTTTGAATTTCCATTCAGAGGTTTCATCAATATTGGAATTCGGGAGCGATGTTCTGTGATAAGAGCCAGGCCAACCTGCTTGAGGTCCGGCCTGTGGTCGCGGCTATAGCCTCTGGCGAGTTTTACCGAATGGTAATCCTCAGACTCACAAACTTTGTAGTCTCCATGAACATGTAAGGACGTATTGTCACAATGACCACGTACCGCTTCAATTCCAAGTTTCTTGACTGCCCTTGTGGCCACTGCGGCAAAAGCCTCCGTTACCCCACAATCGGAGAGGGCGTCCAGACTACGACCCAGGGTGTCATCGTTTAGCATCTCAGCGCTGACATCATCTCCCAAAAGCAACTCTACCGGTTTGGATTCAAAAAACTCCGGGACGAGGTACAGGGGCTGGGAGACGAACCCAAGCCCGTTGAGAACCATGGCCTTTACGATTCTTCCGTGATCGATCAGGGTCCTAGGACCCTCCTTTGGAACCAACTGATTAATTGTCTGAGCGATCTCAAGTTCATCATACTCACTTGCTACCAAGCCCAGGTGGTCAAGTCTTCGGGTTTGCATTTTGCCTCCATTCTAATCATGAATGCAGACAAAATCGGTAGAAAATGCCTAAAATATGGCGTTTTTACGTGGAGTCTTCAGAGTGAACGGAAAAATACCAAAAACTGACTTCGCTAACGCGGAATGTGGGTTACCTTTGTGAAGCGTTTTATCCCGATGGTGAGTGGACTACCCAGAGGCGATTCCAGTATGACTCAACTAATAAGAGAAGGTACTACAAGGTTGATTGCTCTAGTGAA
>CAZIKF010000114.1:0-1930 GCA_964539825.1 uncultured bacterium | reverse complement strand
CTTCGTAAGAAGGAAGGACTCATGAGTCATTGGAGTGGCAACACGAAAGTGACAAGAGAAACCTGGTAACAGCTTCGAGGTAGAAATCTCTGAAGCGGCGCGAAAGGCTGTAGAAGGCCTGCTCGCAAGAGCAGAAGGCTTAAGCTGAAGACCGTGGAGTCGTCAAAACGACAGGACGGAGTCGGGGTGACCCGATAGGCGAAGAGTCTCAGTACTTCAAGAGTCCGTGAAACCGCAAGAGGGAATAAATCTTTAAGGGGTAACCTTTGAAGAGGAAGCCAAGAACTGGAAAAACGTACGGGCTACCAACCTTTGCAAGGTTCGTTGAAAGCTTCTTCGCAAGAAGAACGATCACACCAGATCGTAAAAACCCCTCAAGTTTACTTGGGGGGTTTTTTTGTGGTGAGCCGAGAACCAAAGCTTAGGGCGCCGTAGAGCATTCATGAACTTCGCATGATTGAGGTTCCCTCATCGAAGGTAACGATGCTACCTCCTCCTCACGAACCCCAACCATGCTCGCCCCTGAACACTCTACAGCACCCACGCTTCGGCACTCGACTCACGGATTTTACGATGAGGTACCAGGGTGGCTAATTTCCTGGATCCCGCGATCAATTAGCAGGATGACCTACCAGCCAAGGGATCAAAGCCAACCAATCCCAAGGCGAAGCCAAGGGATTATCAGTAACCAAGAATCATGAATTTGAATCGAGGTCGTAGGTTTTTGGAGTCCCTGGGCGAGCGAAAGATTCTCTGCCTGTGAAGACAACGATGGGCGTAGCAATGCTACGTTCAAGGCGTATGATCAGAGCAGTGGATCTTGCAGCCGCCCAGGGACTCCAAAAACCTACGACCTCGGTTCAATCAACTCTGGACCGTTGTTTCTTACTGAATTCACCAGGGTGCTGATTGGGTGAAATCTCAAGTCTGTTGGCTTTGTGTAATCCAACAGGGATTCCAGCTCCTGTGGATCTTGAAGATTCGGATCAATCCAGGCTTCCTGAGTTTGGTCATCGAGTATTACCGGCATTCGATGATGAAGATGTTCTACCTGTGGATCCGCCGCCCTGGTGAGAATGGTGAAAGAGAGCACCATCAATCCTTCTGGAGATTTCCAACAATCCCACAAGCCAGCCATATAAAAAGTGTCCTCATCGCTGGGGTAAATCGCATAAGGCAATTTTCCATTCTCGGTCATTATCCACTCGTAATATCCATCGGCGGGAACAAGGCAGCGCTTCTTTTTAAATGGGCCACGAAAAGCAGGCTTTACAGCCGCTGTTTCCGAGCGGGCATTGATCATCTTGAAAGAGAGCTTACGATCTTTTGCCCACGAAGGAATCAAACCCCAATGGGATAGTAACAACTCCGACTTCCCATCCACAGGATCAATCCTGATAATCGGAGCCTCTTGAGTGGGAGCCACATTGAAATTAGGCGGAGCTTCGAAAGGATTCTCACATTTCTCAATAAAGGACTTCCTGTCCAAATCATATTTTCGCTTCCAATAATAACGACCACACATGAGTATCCTTCAGAAACTAAGGATACAGGGAATAGGAGAGAAGAGGAAACAAAGGAAGTAAGGGAGCATAGATGCCTGGAATTAATGGAAACATTTGAAACAATAGAAACAATGGAATAAGGCATGAGCCCGCCATGAAGGCGGAAGCATGGATCCCGCGATCAAGTAGCGGGATGACCAGGGGGGCAAGATGACACCAGGGCCAAGGACCCAACCCTTCACCTATCCCGAGTGAAACAAGGGATCTCTTCATACTTCATTCTATTGCTTCCATTAATTCCATGGATTCCATTGATTCTCAAAATTATTTTTCACCCATAAAACCCAGTAATCAAGCCACTTTTGAACTAATGTGGGAAATAATTTGAAAATATCATTTGACAATATTTCCAAGTGTGTTACTCT
>CAZIKF010000113.1:0-1942 GCA_964539825.1 uncultured bacterium | reverse complement strand
ATAGCCTGTTCCTGACGGGTGGCGATTTTGGATCCACTGTTATTCAGTCCAGTGAACCAGACTACATTTTGGTAACCAGCAATTTCATCCGCACTGATGCTTTCCTTGAGGCTATATTTAACTCCGGCGGCATCCAACGCAGCTGTATAAAAAGACTCATAGGTCTTACCGCTGTCATGATCAACAATGAGGTACTCTGGAAGAGGCTCAAGAGCTACAAATACATAGGTGTTAGCGTTCACGGAAAAGCTCACCTGTGCGGCTTGAAAGCCGAGAGTCGTAACCTCAACAGTATAGTCTCCTCCCGGAGCTGTTACTTCTAGAACTCCGCCTTCGGTGTTTCCTCCTTCAACGGGTACTCCCATGAAGGAGATGTCGGAATTTTGGTTCACACTGTTGCTGTCCCTGGTCTCGAAGGAAATCGTGTAGTTAGGAGCCAGCTCCAGTTCAGCACTGAGCTCAACTGTTTCCTGTGAGGTTACTTCTGCTTCCAGGCTCTGGGAATAGTAACCAAAGGCACTTATTATAAACTCATAACTTCCTGCGGGGAGAGAAATGATAGCCAGGCCGTTATTGGTTCGGTAGGTCTTATTTCCTGGCATAACCTTGATGGTGGCAACCTGGTCACCAGAACCAACACTAACCGATGCCTTACCGCCGGTAAGTACAAGCTGTACAGCATCAAAGGCGTTTACTCGTCCAGAACCGTAGGCACCGTCTTTTCCGGGTTGACCCAATTCAAGAGCGGTTTGCTCGAGAATCTCGCGAACTCTCTCGGCATCGATTTCTGGATCAGCCTGAAGCATCAGTGCAACCACACCGGCAACATGAGGAGTAGCCATGGAGGTACCGCTCATGTTCTGAAACCCGCCTCCTGGCTTGGCGGAGTAAACATCCACACCGGGAGCAGATACATCGGGTTTGATGTAGGTCTCTTGGTAGTACTGTACCGGGCCGCGGCTGGAAAAGCGGGCAATTTTATCCTGGCTATCAGTAGCCCCGATGGAGATAACCTGCTTGTAGGCACCTGGAGCACTAACCGTATTGGGCCGGGGTCCGGAGTTACCTGCGGCGAATACAGGGATGATTCCAACGGATCTCCAGGTATTAATGATGTCTTCCCATTGGTTGTTCAAAGGCCCACCCCAGGAGTTGGAAACAACTCGTGGGAAGTCGTTGGTTTCAGGATTGTCGTCAGGGTCAGCAATCCACTGCATAGCGTTCATGATGGCGGCAACGGTTGTGGAACCCGAATCACCAAAAATCTTACCAACCATGAAGTTGACGCCAGGAGCTACGCCGATGTGCTTTCCACCAGCATTGGTTCCGCCGATGGTCCCGGAACAGTGGGTTCCATGTCCATGGCCGTCATTGGGAGCGTTATCTTCATAATCGGAGACGAAATCCTTGGTGGCAACTACTCGACCGGCGAGGGTTTCGTGGTTGGAGTCTATGCCGGTATCAAGAACACCCACGGTAACGCCGGTTCCATTGATTCCAAGTTCACTCCAAACCTTCATTGCCTGAACTTTCTTCAGTCCATAGGTTGAATCTTCATTGTTGATTCCCTTTTCCACGGAGCGAACGATGGGATCAAAAAGTTTGATCTCAGTATCGAGATCTAATTTTTCCAGATCATCACGCTCAGCCAGGGACTGAATGTAGCTTGTTTTTGCGGTAATGATCATAGAGTTGTTGATCCAGAGCGATTCCATCTTCTTGATATCAGAAGTCTTTTTGCGAAGGGTATTGATCTGGTTTATCAGAGACTGCTGCGAAATCGAGGCAATCACCCTCTTCTGCTTCAGAATTTCAGAAGGGCTTTTACCAGCCAGCCTCTTGTTCATGGGGCCCTGGGCTTTGAACTTGGCGATCACGGTGATGTCGGTGTCTTTTTTGGATAGAAATCGTGCTTCGAGCAGGGGATCAACTACAGGCTTGG
>CAZIKF010000112.1:0-2025 GCA_964539825.1 uncultured bacterium | reverse complement strand
GCTTCGCTAGGGATAGTTGGTGATGGGTTGTCATCCTTTGGTTGCCAGGGGCTCCCGGAAATTTACCTCAGGATTTCGACCTGAGTCGTCATCCTCTGGCTTGACCAGGGGATCCACAAACCCCGCCCACATGGCGGGATCAAACTTCATTCCTTTGATTCCCTTAATTCACTTGTTTCCTTTGATTCCTACTACTTCCATTCCTTTAGAATGGAAGATACAATGTCTGCCATGGCAGACATTGTGACAGGTTTCATCCTTGATAAGATGCGTTCCACCTTCTCCAGTCCGGTGGAATATGAGCTGATTCTGGACTCGGGGAAGGTGCTTCTCAATCCCTTAATCGGGAAAGTACTGCGCCTGGAATACCTGGGCGAAATGCGCTGTCTGAACTGTTCTGACCCGAGAGTATTTCAGCAAGGTTACTGCTTTCGATGTACCCAGACCCTTCCCCAATGCGATTTTTGCATCCTCAGCCCTGACAAGTGTCACTTTCACCTCGGAACCTGCAGAGATGAAAGTTTCGCCCAGTCCCATTGTTTCATTCCCCATCTTGTCTACCTGTCCTATTCTTCGCACGTAAAGGTAGGCATCACGCGCAAGGGAAATGAGACTACCCGCTGGGTAGACCAGGGGGCTGTGGCAGCGGTACCCCTTCTACAGATGCGCAACCGTAGAGCGTCGGGCAGGGTAGAAGCGCGGCTCAAGGAGTGGTTTTCCGATCGCACTAGTTGGCAAAAAATGCTCAAACAGCAGGGACCGGACCTGGAAGCTCTACAAAACGCACGCAAGGAAGCCATTTCAAAGATCGAGGAGATGGGTAAAGATCTTCTGCAAGGCGAAGATGAACCTGAGTTTAAGGTCCTTTCAGACGCTGAAATCCAAGAAATCCATTACCCCGTGGAGAAATTTCCTGACAAAGTCAAATCCTACGACCTGAAGAAACTTGGAAGCGTTGAGGATCGCCTGATGGGAATCAAAGGACAATACCTGGTCTTTGAAGGCGGAGTATTGAACCTGCGGAAGTACCAGGGTTATAGAATCAAGTTCGGATCGGACCTGAATATTTCTTGACGGAGCCCCCTTCCCCCGCTATATTTACACGCTTCTACTTGGATGGGATCCAAATCCCGGCTTGTCTGGAAACCCGAGAACTCAGGTTGGCTGAGAAATCGGGTTTATTCTATTTTAGGCAGGCGAAACTAAGGAGTGAGAATGAGTAAAGTGCGGCAATACGAGATGATGGTATTGACCGACCCGAATATCGATGAGAGCAAAATTCAAATCATCTTCGATAAACTTGCGGATATTGGCTCTAAGAGCGGCGCAAAGATCGTAGATCGAAAGCTCTGGGGTAAGCGCAGGTTGGCCTATGAGATTAAAGATCTCAATGATGGTGTTTATTTTCTTCTCGATATCGAATCCGATCCGTCGGCAATCTCTAAGCTTGAGGCTTTCCTGAGAATTCAGACCCCAGTGTTGAGATTTTTGACCACGGTGAAGGAAACAGTCGAGAAAACTGCAACTCTTGAAGCGGAAGCCGCTTCCTGAGTTAATTTGGTCGAGGAGGACTCGTGGCAGCGTACAACAAAGTGATCCTCATGGGGAATCTAACCCGTGATCCTGAACTTCGTTACACACCCGAGGGTGTGGCATTGTGTAACATGGATATGGCGATAAATTCTTCTTTCAAACGTGGCGGAGATGGGCGCGAAGAAACGCTGTTTATTCGCATTGTTAGCTTTAATAAGCAAGCTGAATCGGCTGGTCAGTTCCTCAAAAAGGGAAGTGCCGTACTGGTCGATGGACGATTGCAGGAAAGGTCATGGGAGACCGAAGACGGATCCAAGCGCTACCGAATGGAAGTTGTTGCCAGTGTGATCCAGTTTCTTCCTAAAGGATCTGAGAGGGATATGAATAGTGCTGTGGAAGAAAGAGCACCCACTCAAGAGAGTGTGGATATCTCAGCCATTGACGATATTCCCGATGACGAAATTCCTTTCTAGGATAGGGAATTTGAGGAGT
>CAZIKF010000111.1:0-2042 GCA_964539825.1 uncultured bacterium | reverse complement strand
GCATTGATATCCGCGGTAGTAGCGGTAACAGCAGTCAGGGTACCCAGGCTGGTGACATTGGGCTGAGCCGCAGTCTGCAAGGTACCTGTGATACCAAGATTGGCAGTGATGTCTGTAAAGGTTGCGGTCGCTGGTGTTGTGGCACCGATGGTCACATCATCCAGGGTACCTGCGTTAATGTCAGCTGTGGTGGCAGTCACAGCAGTGAGAGTACCAAGGCTGGTAACATTTGCCTGTGCGGCGGTCTGCAGGGTACCTGTGATACCAAGATTTGCTGTGATGTCTGTAAAGGTTGCTGTTGCTGGTGTTGTAGCCCCAATGGTTACATCATCCAGGGTCCCTCCGTTGATATCCGCACTAGTAACAGTTACAGCTGTAAGAGTACCCAGGCTGGTGACATTAGGCTGAGCGGCAGTCTGCAGGGTACCTGTAATTCCACCTGTAGCGGTCAAGTTGGTAAATTTACCTTCACTTGCGCTGCTAGCCCCTATAGTCGTTCCATCGATATTCCCACCGTTTAGATCTACTGTGGCGGCAGTTAGAGTCCCGCTTAGATCCATACTGGTCACATCGAAGTTGGCGGCTGTTAAGGTGCCGGTCACATTGGCGGAGGAGATAGTCAGTCCGCTGCTTGTTGCAGTTAGTGAAGAAGTGATCCGCAGGCTGGTAGCGGTAACATTGGTAAATTGAGCGGTAGACTGGCTGTTCGCACCAATGACAGTTCCATCTATAGCACCGCCGTTGAGATCAACGCTGGTGGCCGTAAGGTCTGTAAAGGTACCTGTGGTTGCACTGCTCGCACCAATGACAGTTCCATCGATGTTTCCGGCATTGAGATCTACCGTGGCAGCCGTAAGGGTTCCGGTGAGATCTGCACTGGAAATAGTCAGCCCGCTGTTTGTTGCTGTCAACGAAGAGGTCACGCGAAAACTTGTAGCTGTAACATTGGTGAACTGACCGGTAGACTGGCTGCTGGAGCCAATCACGGTTCCATCAATATTCCCTCCATTGAGATCTACCGTGGCGGCGGTTAAAGTTCCACTCAGATCAAGACTGGTCAAGTCAATGCTTGCCGCAGTCAAGGTGCCGGTGATATTCGCAGAAGAGATGGTCAGCCCGCTTGCTGTAGCGGTAAGACTAGAGGTTATACGCAGGCTTGTAGCTGTAACGTTGGTGAATTGACCTGTGGATTGACTGCTGGACCCAATCACGGTTCCGTCTATGTTTCCTCCGTTGAGATCAACTGTAGCAGCTGTCAGGGTTCCGCTGAGACTACCGGAAGTGGCTGTGATGGTTCCTGAAACTTCCAGCTCAGAACTTGGAGTAGTGGTACCAATACCTACATTTCTAGCAGGTGTGATGTACATTGCTGTGGCAGAGGATCCTCCATCCGTGGTCTTGAAGTCCAGGGCTCCTTCTTTATCCCCGGCAGCAGAGCTGATCAATACACCTCTTACACTACCTAGTTCAAAAGCACTGTTGTCGGAGTCATCCGAGTACATGGCGATTCCAGCAGAAGTATTTGCAGCATCTCCATCATTGGTGATTCTCAAGGCATTGAAGGCACCGGAGCTGGTCTTGGCAACCTCCAATGTCGCTCCCGGGGATTCGGTTCCGATACCAACTCTTGAATTTCCTTTCACGAACAGGGTTTCATTGCCTCCGGCTTTGATTCGGATCAGCTCGTTGTTGGAAGTGGCGTTGTGATCATAGCGGATATAACCCTGTGCACTTCCGTTGGCGTAGAATTCAATATCTGAATCATCAGTATCAGTATTTGCATCAATGATCATGGTGGCATCGCCAGCTCCGTCTATAGTTGCGGCGGTGAAGGTAGCCGCTGCGGCAGAGTTGGCGCCAATGGTGGTTCCATCAATGGCTCCACCGTTGATATCCACGGTTCCCACGGTGAGAGTACTTCCTGTGGCAGTCAGGATTCCGGTAACTCTCAGGGATGTGCCGGTAACATTCGTAAACTGGGCAGTGGACTGGGAAGCATCACCAATGGCGATACCATCAATATTTCCACTATTTAGATCTAC
>CAZIKF010000110.1:0-2059 GCA_964539825.1 uncultured bacterium | reverse complement strand
CTTCTTTAGCCATGTTCCACTCCCTTTCTTATAATTGTAGCGCAAATGGGCTACACTGGCAATTCTACTAACAGCCAAATCACTGAGGCAATCATAGTGACTTGCCGGGGACAGGCGAGTTTTTGGACTTAAATTCTGGTATGTCCCCCCAGGGGGCCAGGAGCTTCTGGGCCACAGTGATCTTAGCAATACCCAGATCTACCACAAGGTTTCCATCAAGTAGCTAACGAAGGTCCATACCATGACCCATCCAGCGAAGAGTGAGCGGAGTAACAATGGCTGATCTATGCTTACGGGGGGTCCTCTGTCATAATGAGTATATGAAAGCACATCAATTTACGGCGCAAATTGAGAAATGCCCGGACACGGGTTTTTATGTTGGTAGTGTTCCTTGTCTGCCAGGGGCTCATACCCAGGCAAAAACACTGGATGAGTTAAAGGATAGGCTTAAGGAAGTTGTTGAGTTATGCCTTGAAGAGCTCACCGATGAAGAATTAGACACACTACCTGAATTTGTTGGTTTTCAGCAGATTCAAGTCGCTGTATGAGCAAATTACCGCTCACAAACGCTAAACGCCTGGAAAAGATTCTCAAATCACTTGGATTTACAAGCGTCAGACAAAAGGGCTCTCATGTGTTTTACCGCCATCCTGATGGACGTTACACTACAATCCCACATCACCAGGGCTCGGATCTGGCCCGCCCTCTGATAAGAAAAATTCTCAAGGAAGCGGGAATTTCCTTCGAAGACTACATCACCGCTTTGAAAAAGTAACCACCCAAACAACCATCATTGTAGGGTTTTAGCGTTCCCCGTGATTTCCGCGTGATTTCCGCGTGATTTCGGGGATTTCCGGAGAATTTCCGGGGCCGGGTGAGTTTTTGGGCTTAAATTCTGGTATGTCCCCGTAGGGGTAAACATTCTTCTTTCTTTAGATTCATTCTCAATTTTTTCTTGACAGTGATTTTGAGATCTCTTTTTGGTATTCCTCTTCTGCCCGGTAACCTGGCAATCTCAGCCAGAATCTAGCGTCTACAGAGCACCGTATTATTCGTACCCTGCATCAAATTTAAAATCTCGTTTCCTCTATCTTTAGTGGGCTCTGAAAGGTCCATGAAAACAGGGTTTATACTGAATTTAGGGAGGTTTATATGTCACCTAAACTTGTGGAATTACATAACAGAATTCTTTGCCTGGCCAGGCTGCATAGAAGGACTGAGGCAAGACTCATTGATCATCTTCAAGAGGCTGAAAAATGTCGGCTTTTTCTTCACCGGGGTCACTCCTCTTTATTTCGATATGTTTGTGATGAACTTGGATTTTCTGAGGCGATGACTTCGAATCTGATTACGGTAGCGCGAAAGGTGCGGGAAATTCCCGAGCTAAAGGAGGAAATACGCAAGGGTAATCTCTCCGTCTCCAAACTGCGCAAAGTATGCCCCGTAATTGATGAGAAGAACCAACAAGAGTGGATAGAGGCAGTTAAGACCTGCACCAAGAACGAACTGGAGAGAAGAGTCGCAAGTCAGAATACCAATCATGTTCCCAGGGCTAGTGTTAGAGCTATTGCCAAGGATACGGTTCGTTTGAGCCTTGATCTCTCTGAAGAATCACGAGAGAAGATTCAGAGGCTTAAGGATTTGCTTAGCTCCAAGAAAAACCGAGACTGCTCATTACAAGAAGTGATCGACCTCGCACTTGAAAGTGCGCTTGATAAATATGATCCCATTCGCAAGGCAGGGCGAGCTGAGAAAAGAAATCAAAAAATGGTTAAGAAGGAAGAACATTCCCCGAGAAAACCGTCTCCTTACAATTCCAATTCTAAATCAAAACCCGCAGTGTGTCCTGGGACACGTAACAAACCAAAACGAAAAGCGCTATCTAAGGATCTCATTCATAAACTGCAATTGAGGGATCGGGGGTGTTGTACGTATGTATCTGAGGATGGGAGGCGCTGTAGACAGACTCGCTGGCCTCATTTTCATCATATTTTGGCCGTGGCGAGGGGAGGAAAAGACGTTTTAGATAATCTCAAAACCCTGTGTTTCGCACATCATC
>CAZIKF010000109.1:0-2091 GCA_964539825.1 uncultured bacterium | reverse complement strand
CCTTCTATTTGAAGCAAAAACTGGCTTCCTACCAACTACCAGTGAGAATGGATAGGGGCGGGTCAAGAGGGCTAGTTTGGACTTTCATCTTAAAAGCGAGGCTTGTCTCAGATCAAACAGCAACCGAAGCAAATGTGATTTACACTCAAAGACCATTCTTCAATGACAAAAATGAGGTAGAGAACTGGTCAACAATCTACTTTGGATTTTCGTCACCAACCGCCCTGGCGCAGTGTTATAGATTCGAGTTTGAAGGGTACGACGATGAAGGACGAAGGTCTAATCCATTCAACACTAACGGACAGATCCTATCCAGCAACCATTTTTGCCCCCGAAGCACCCAATTTGACAAGAATAGCTACCTGAGCGGAGTTTACAATAAAGAGTCAAACAAATGGACACTGGAGTATGTAAACCCCTAGGAGTAGGAGAGAAGTCAAGTCAGAGAGGGATGCGAATTTATGGCCTCACAATGAGTAATAGGTGTGCAGAAACCGAGCCATTTCAAACAAGGGAAATTTTGACAAACAGGATTCTTTGCAAAAGAAAACCGGTCCGAAAAATCATTTAGTTTTAGTCCCTACTTTACCCCGTAGAGATCTTCAACAGTACACCCCAGGACCATGGAGAGTCTTATGAGGTTCTTACCCTTTGGAGTAGTCTTCCCGCTCTCCCATCTGGAAAACATACTCTGAGGGATTCCAAGCCTACTACTGACCTCGGCCTGGGTCAGCCCTGCCTCCTTGCGACACTCTCGGATCCTGTTATCAAAGAGCAAGGTGAGAAGATCCTCATGGGCAATTGTTCCCTCCTCTCCAGATTCCTCCTTCACTTTATTTGCGTGTTCCACAAGGGAGAATTCTTCTTCCTCGGAAAGATCATCGTCCTCCTCTAGCTGAAATCCCCTGGAGTCTTGAAACTGCTTGAACTCCTCATATTCATCCATGGAAAGTAAGACGTAGACCTCATCCTCTAAAGTCAGCGTTTTCCCGGACAGCGCGAAACTTTCCTTTCTGTGTCCCATATCAATCTCTCCTCAGTTCATATCACCGGAGCCATCAAACTCCGGTTCCCCCGTCAATATCCCTTCTGGCGGTGGAATATTGAGTTAATCGTGATAACTTTGTCGGCTGCATCTAGTTCGTAAATTACCCTATAGTCTCGGATCCTGACCCTGTAGAAGTCACTGTTCTTTAACTTCTTCACATTGGCCTTGTTCGCTGGATCCTTGGCTAATTCCTTAATCGCTGACACGATTCCCCTCTGGGCATCTACCGGGAGCTTCTTTAGGCTCCTTGCTGCCGCCTTTTCATATCTGATCCCGTAACTCATATATCTATTATGAACTATTACATCTACCTAGACAAGTATATTAGAAGGTATAAATATATCTTTTCGGGTATTATTTCAAGATATGAGAAACCGGTCCCAGGAGGCCGGTCATCTTGGATTCCTTGGCCTCTGGTCCTATGTATAGGCTATAGAAGATCACGCATAAAACTACTCCTCATCTAAATACAGATGCCCCCACGGATATTCGGGACAGGCAACGTCTTGGATTTGATTATTGGAGTGGCCCTCCATTCTTTCATTCTGTTAGTTTTACTTCTTGACAGGTTTTTTGAAGGCCTTTTTCAAGTCTTTACATTTGAGTCTTGATATCCCAGAGGAATCAAGAGAGAAGGTGGAGAGGCTTAAGGCTCTACTCAGTTCAAAAAGAGGCCGGGACTGCTCACTGCAGGAGGTTCTTGATTTTGCCCTTGAGAGCGCTTTTGAAAAACATGATCCCATTCGCAAGGCCAAACGGGTTGAGAAGAGAAATCAGAAAAAAGCGAAATCTCCAGCCCAATCGCCTGCCGCAACATCAGATTCTAAAGCCGCTTCGCCACCCTCCGTATGTCCTGGGACACGTAGCAAAGAAAAACGGAAGTCTCTTCCTGCCAACACAATTCACGAAGTCCAAACCCGTGACCAGGGTCAGTGTAGCTTTACAAATCCCGAGGGAAAGCGCTGTGCTCAGAGAAGATGGCTGCAAATCCACCATAAAACCCCAATCTCAAAAGGCGGTAACAACAAACCAGAGAACCTGAC
>CAZIKF010000108.1:0-2143 GCA_964539825.1 uncultured bacterium | reverse complement strand
ATTGAAGATTGTACACCTCGTGTTAGATCAGCTGCCTAACAATCATGTGACTGTTATGGCTAAGCGAACTCCATAGTTATGATTTCATAAATCATGGCAGTAGAAATCGGTTTACTCACCTGCGAAAGGCTTCCACAGCTTTCTGATGACGAAGTCCCACTCCTCGACGCCCTGTCAGACCTGGGCTATAAGCCAATACCAGTGATTTGGAACCACGATCCATGGAAAGATTATGATTTCTTGTTATTTCGTAATACCTGGGATTATGTGGGGCGTTACCAGCAGTTCCAAGAGTTTTTAAACGAGATAGAATTGGCTGAAAAAACCGTCTTCAACCCCTTAGATTTAATTAGAAGCAACATGAACAAATCTTACCTCCTTGATTTTCACAATCAAGGTCTTCCTGTTGTTCCTACCCAGCAAGTCTCGGTTAATGAAGTAAAAAATGACGCTTTGAAGCTTCGGCTTAACTTGAATTCCGAACTCTTTGTAATTAAGCCAAGCGTTTCCGCAGACTCCCTTTCCACATTTCGGGGGTCATTGGATAGCATTCAAAATACTGTCAAATCCATAAAGCTGCAAAAAGGTGTTCAATGGCTTTTACAGCCATTCTTACCCTCCATTGAGGATGAAGGGGAATTCAGTTTGATCTACTTTGAGGGCGAACGGTCCCATTGCGTTGTGAAGAAGGCGAAGAAGGGTGATTTTAGAGTTCAAGATACCTTCGGAGGTACTGCTGAAGTGATTGAGCCAGAGCCTGGAAAGTGGGAGGTGGCAGATCGAATCATCGAGTCTCTACCTTCAATCCCGCTTTATGCGAGAGTAGATCTGGTCAACTATCATGGAGAGCCAAT
Source organism: uncultured bacterium (assembly GCA_964539825.1). Lineage (GTDB taxonomy): Bacteria > Muiribacteriota > UBA6191 > UBA6191 > UBA6191 > CAZIKF01. The sequence goes on along the minus strand of CAZIKF010000108.1, from coordinate 1,289 downwards.
GCTCCTAGAACTTGAATTGATCGAGCCATCACTTTTTCTTACCCAGGTTCCCAGGGCGGCATCAAGATTTGCTAAGGCAATTCATGGGCGAATTCAAAAAGTTGGAATTCTTCGGGACAGATGACTAGAGGTGTCATGAACATTGAGATCAGTAGGGTAACTAAGGAAGAACAAATCCAATTTGTTGCAGAGAATTTTGAAAAGACCATTTCCCTATGGGAAGACTATACAAAAAGTTACATCTATGAGAAGGAAATTTGACCGCTAAATAGGAGGAATAGTGGAGCCGAGAATCTCTATCGTGACCCTTGGGGTAATGGATATTGAAAAGTCTTACAAGTTTTATAAGGAAGGACTAGGATTTCCAACTTCAAGCACACCAGACCAGGGAGTTATTTTTTTCCAAACAGGAGGTGTGTGTCTGGGGCTGTATCCATATGAGAAGTTGATTGAAGATGTAGATGAATCATTTCAATGTAAAAGAGCAAAATTCTCTGGTATTACCCTGGCGCATAACGTGAAGAATAAAGAGGAAGTTGCCAGGGTATTGAGACTAGCCGAGGAAGCGGGAGGAAAGATTGAAAAACCTGCCCAAGATGTCTTTTGGGGCGGACATAGTGGATACTTTTCTGATCCCGATGGTTACCTCTGGGAAGTTGCATGGGGTGCATTCGAATTTAATCCTGACGGTACTTTGATTATTCCGTGATCCCGCAAAGATTTACCCTGGCTTGAGATGCCTTTCCCCTGAACTTGAGTGTTGGGCTAACAGTGAAGGGGAAAGACTTCTTAAATCCTTCAATCTGCTTAAATCGAATATTTTAGGCGGTGGCTTGCTGGGTATAGTAGCATTAGTGAAGTACCTCATTTTTTTCAACTCTCCGGTACAAGTTTGGGAGCGCGCTACCGGGAGTAATGGCTTTTCATATTTTCCTTCGGACGGGGCGATGTTTTCTAAAAATATTTCAGCTTTTCTTCGGTTAGAGTTGATAATTGCTGTAGTTCTGGCCTTTTTACCGACACTGAATCCCCTCTATTCAGTACAACAAGAAGCTTCCATAAACTCTCCCTCTTTCCAACCAAATCCCCAACTGGCACGGCTAATTTTGAGCGATCGGGAAAAGGAGTGGCGAAATGACAACAGAGTTTTACGATTTGGAGTCGATCCCGACTGGCCGCCTTATGACTTTGTTGACCAAGACGGTAATCATCAGGGGCTTTCAGCGGATTATCTGGATCTTATCAGCCGGGAACTTGGTGTTACCTTGCAGAGGGTACCCGACCTATCC
>CAZIKF010000107.1:0-2371 GCA_964539825.1 uncultured bacterium | reverse complement strand
TGGAGGATTTCACAGGTGCCCCCACAGCACAATGGTCGAGTTTATTGAGCCTGGGTGGTTTCGCGGTAACGGTTCCCCCATCACTTTCCCTCAATCCGTTGGGAGACCAACTTCAGATCAATGGAATTTTCAGAAATACCGAGGCCCAACCGGGAGACTATTCCCTTTTCCTATCCCACAATGTGACCGATAGCGCGTCAGCCTTCAATTTAACAACATTTCAACAGTTCTCCTGGCTGGTTGAACCTCTCCCCCTGGAGATGAATGAAGGGCCGAATGCAACGGTAGTCTTTGTAGAAATAGGAACCCAGAGTTCTTTTTCCTTGCAGAGAATTGGGGGCTTTTCTACGGGTCCCGGAGGACCTGCAGCCTTTGTAGACGTGAGTTGGACGATCTCCAATCTGTCCTCCACTGATCCAGTTTTTAATACACTCACTGGGTCGGGGGATTCTACTACCTTCCAGGTGAGCTTTCCCGATGATCAAAACCTTGTAGGCGTTTATACCTTCGATATTCAACTTCAGGAGTCCTGCAATGGTTCCGCACCATCTTACTGCTCAAACCTCGCCTCTACTCTAAACCGTTCATTCACAATCCAGGCAGTTGGGCATAATTTTAATTTTTCATCATTGAATAGAGATAGCGAAGCACTGCAGGTCATCTCAAACTTTCAGGATCAGGCTCAATTTCTTCCCGTGTACTTCAGCAGTAACCAGGTTGCAAAACCTGATTTTGTCTCCTATGAACTCGGAGCCGTGAATATGAAATCTGCTGATTTCGTACCCTTGCAAACGGCAGATTTTCGCATAGAAGCGTTCTTTCATAATGGGATTCCTCAACCTGTGACCAGTGGTGTGGTTAGTGCCGGGGGGTTGAGGTTGACTACACCTTCACAAGGTTCTGGAAGGGCAAGTACCTTGGCTGCAGTAGGGGCCTTGATTCCCAATGATACCTTTTTAATTACCTTGAGCGCTTTAAGCAGCTCCAGTATACCCTCTCAAACCAGTGTCACCCTCGGCTTTATCGCCCTGGAAGCGAATGCTCCACAAGTTGTTCAATCCTCAGTACTGGAGGCTGTAAATCTTACCTCCTTTTCCTGGCCAATGGGCTTAAGCATCGACGCGTTTCCATCTGAAACAGCCGGATTGCTGTCGGTAATACTAAGTGAAGTTGTGACAGGGCTTCAATTGCGCATAGATTCAGGAGGAACTACGGGCTCTCCCATCGTTATGAGTCCCCCTACCACAAGCAGTTCATTTACACATCTTCTCTCTTCAGCAGCTCTTGCGAGTTATGTTGGCTCAGATCTGGAAACTACCCTTCAATTGACCTTCAGTTCAGCAAGAGATCAAATTAATCGAGTAAACAAGAACATTCTTGAGGATTCCCTGGCTCAGTTTCGTTTTGTGAAGACTCCCAGCCTGGTTTCTGTGACCGGGGTGGGTTTCACAACCATTCCCAGGGATGGTTCTCTATTACTGGAGTTTTCCTCTCCTGCCACAGGGAATGCTACAAATCTTGGGCTGGGGTTCACGGCTGTGGGGCTGGGGGATTTTTCTCTTCGCTACACTCCGGGCAACACTGGCGCGATTATGTCTCCCGTGAATGGTTTAGATCTCATCACATCCGGGACTCAGCTCGACTTAAACCTGGGAGCCGGTTTCTTGTTCTCCGGAAGCTCGATACCCAATATTGCAGGCCAGATATTTACGATCAATTTTACTGGAGATCAACAGCCACCCGTCCTGGTCAGCACTTCGTTGACTAATGATGCTTACTCTACTAATCCTGTATTTGAGCTGGCTTTTGATGAGAGTTTGGTTGGGAATGTTAATGTTGTAGTCAAAGATCTAACCAACGGATCAGAGGTAACCCTGCCCTTTGCGCCTGTTGGAAATCAACTGAATTTCACAATCCCATCCCTTAGTTTTGATACGGAATATGAGATTTTTCTTCAAAATCTCAGCGATGGCTCCAACCAGACGGAGATTTTTCTCAAGCGAATCGTAACACTTCCTGATGACGCTTCATCAAGAGACGAGATTGATCAGCGAAATCAGTTCCTACAAAACGATACCGTGTCTCCTACCATCCAGGCAATTTCACCTGATTTTCAACTTGCTGAATTCCAGGTAAATATACCTCTAAGACCAGTAATAACCTTTGATTTTAGTGAGGAGATGACCACCGGAACTTCTCTGTCTGTGTCTTTAAAACAGCAGCCTGGAAATCTCTTTGCTCCAGCGCTTCAACCCATTTCTTTTGATGGGATTCGGCTGTCGCTAAGTCCAGTAAGCGATCTGATTGCAGGTGCCAATTATTCTCTGGAGTTTGGTGCTCAGGCTGTAGATGCAAGTGTTTCCTCAAATCC
>CAZIKF010000106.1:0-2491 GCA_964539825.1 uncultured bacterium | reverse complement strand
TGTCTAGCGTCAATTAGAATTGCACCCTGGCGACAATTATTTTTACCCATCGCATAATGTCTCCTCGAATTGCCCGTCAGGGGAAGAATGCCCCGCAGATACCTGCTGGGAATCTCCATCACTGACTACCATATTTCCATCACTTTGCTTTTCCTTCTTTTGTTGCTTTTGCGCTTCCTCCATCCGGTAGCTTTTAAGGTTTAGTTCAATGATCACACTGTGATGAATCACCCGGTCAATTGCTGCCGCAGTGGTCATTGGATCCTTGAAGATTTGGTCCCATTGCGAAAAGGGAAGATTACTCGTGATCATCAAGCTCCCTCGTTCATAACGTTGAGCCAGTAATGTGAAGAGCACTTCCATCTCTTCCCTTGATTGTTGGACATAACCAATATCATCGACGATCAGAACATCTAATCTGGAAAGCTTTTTGAAGAGCCTCTCCATGCGTAGTTCCTTCTTCGCGCGCAGCAGCTCCTGAACCAGAAGATTGCAGCTGTAGAACCTAACCCGGTAGCCCTCACGAATGAGTTCCTGTCCAATAGCGCAAAGCAAGTGAGTCTTCCCCGTTCCCGGATTTCCGAAAGACAGGACGTTTTCACATCGCCGAACGAATTCGCCCTTGAGTAGAGCCTGTACCTTCATCCATTCTTTGTGTGGGATTCTCTCTTGCTGGAAAGATTCCAGGCTCTTCTCAAGGGGGATCTTTGATTCCCTCAGAAGTCTCTCAACCCGATTGATCTTGCGAGTCTGCGTTTCCGCCTGTAGAAGCTCCAATAAGTATTCTTCATAGCTCGTTGAGTTCTTCTGAGCTTGTATAGCAAATTCCTCGAATGTAGAGCGTATCGTGGGTAGGTGCAAATCCTTGAGCAACCGATTAAGCTCAGCCGTTTCCTGTACACTTAACATGTCCCACCTCCCTGGCCACAAAGCAGAGCATCGTAAGCCTTGAGATCCACAGGAGATACCGTTGAAATCGGCTGCATCGCTTTAGGGTCCATTTCCTGCAAGAACTCTTTGACTGCCTCAACATCAATAAGCCTCTCTTCCTGAAGAAAGGTCTTAAGAGCATTTTGAACTCCCTGTTCCGATTCATGCCCGGCTAGCCATAAGATCTCAAGGTACTCGCGATTCGCACAGTTCAGGGTCTTTCGACTCCTGAGTTGATCGTAAGCAATCCGAAACCAGGTGGAGGGAAACATTGCCTGCTTGTAGCGATAATTCTCAAAGGCACCGGGTTTGCGCGCCAGCCAATCAATAATATGTCGGTAATCCATGCGGACCTGATCCTTGCCTCGAAGCCGTTGCATTTCCTCGATCTTCTTCTGACCATAGAAGACTTCCAATCTGTCTGCATGGAGATGAACCCACACTTGCTCCCCGATCAGGCGACTGTGTACCGAATATGAATGATTCCCGACGCGAATCAGACTGAAACGAGTTACCCGAACCTTAACCCTCTTATAATCGGGAACCCTCTCTTTTGGTAGCCCTTTCAAAACCGCCATTTCCTCTCGAAGCTTTTCCAACCGACTCTGATTCCTCTGCCGGAAGATCTCTTTGAGAAATTGTGTGTACTCTTCCCGATTCTCAAAATCCCGACTACCTCTGAGCATCAGCGTTTGATCAACCGCTTTCTTGAGCAAATCATGGCTCTTCTCTACATCCCCATTCTCATTTGCTTTACCAGCCCTTATCTTGAGTCCTTCAATCCCATAGTGATTGAGCAGGCCCTCGTAACGCCTGGTAAAGTCCTCGGGATGATCCAGGTGCTGAACCGCAGCAGATAAACAGTCTGTTCTGTGTTGGCGGGGTACCCCGCCAAGCTTCCATAGTGCTCCCTGAAAACCGCCTGACAAACTTTCAAAGCTCTCAGAAAAGCAAATGCCTCCCGTTTCCCAATTGGAGTATGTCAGTACGAAATGATAGAGCAGGTGTTCGAAGTGAACTCCTCCAACTCGAATTCCAAGGCTATTCATGTTCGTGAAATCCGATTGGCACAACTCGCCCGGTCGATGAACCTGCTCAAAGAACACTTCCTTAGAAGGGCCGTAGCAGGCTCTCCAGTGCTTAAATTTGCGTTGTAGCGTTCTCAATTGACCCGCAGAAAACCTCCCCGGGTATTTCCTCTGAAGCCAGGAAAATATGAATTTCGCTTCCAGGCCTCCATTGTTCTCCAAGAAGGGAAGTACGTCTGCTTCCCAGATCCCGGAGAATGGATCCTGTCTCGTTCGCCAAACATGCTCGACTCTACACTCACTTGGCAATTTCCCCGACTTCAGATATTTCCTTGCTGTTCTGCTACCCATGCCCGCCTTAGCCGCTGACACCACCAAACTGTTGTCTCTACTCAACTTCATCAATAATCCCACCTGTTGGTCAGTAACCATCCCGGAACCTCCATCTCGAGTTCCGGGGCAGGTTAATCACTACCCTCAAAAATGGGTATTTTTAATTGTCGTTGGTGGGTATTTCTAATTGTCGCTGATCA
>CAZIKF010000105.1:0-2496 GCA_964539825.1 uncultured bacterium | reverse complement strand
ATCGTTCGAAGTAAATGGGATTTGGTGTTCGAAGTTTTGGGAATCACCGTTCGAAGTTCATGGGATTTGCCGTTCGAAGTTTTTGGGATTCTCCGTTCGAAGTTTTGGGAATAGGTGTTCGAAGTGACTGGGAATATGCAAGAAGAGCTCATCTACGGAAATTACTTGCTCTAAAGGTCGATTGCTCTCAAAATGCGGGTAGCGAAGTTGTGCGCAAGGCACGTTCCTAGAAAACCGAGGCCATGGTGATAGTAGGCCCTACCCACTTAGCCTTTAAGCCGAAAAAAAATGGGGTCAGACTGAAAGCGCCGGCAAAAGCCGGCGATGAGAAGGTGGTGAAAATCCACTACATAGAAAGAAGTAGCGATCCACTATCACCCCGAGTCATGCATCGGCCATTCGTAAGGGTGGCGGCGCAGCGTTGACAGGGGGTGTGCAGGCTGTGTTATTCAGCTCCGAAATCACTTTACTCGGGTTGCCGATCTAGATTTTTCCCTAGATTTGCCAATAAGGAGAAGATAGTGCTTTTTTGTACCCTCTTCAACTAATTCTACAGAAGTATTTGTGCTACGATTAAAGGCTTTGGAGCAGCTAGGCGCATTAGAGATTTTGGTGAGAATAAAGCTCGCAGTGGTGCCTCTGGCGAATCGCTAGAGCTTATTGAAATGAATCGGCCTCTAAATTACCCTGCTTGTTATGGCTCAAAAAATACGTCTAAATTTACAATGGCCTGTCCCTTTTTTTTGGATATTTTAGCAGCTATGGGCTTCTTCCTAGGCTGGCTGGTGGAATAAACCATGGGGACCTTCTCCAAAACAAAAGTCATCTTTAGGTTTCTTCTTCTTTTCGGGCTGATCTTTTCCTCTTTCGCTAATGCAAAGGTCTTCTTCGGCCCGGTTCCTGAAGGTGAGAAGTCCCTTGATGACCATATAATCAATTTTCTTTCACGGGCGAAAAAAACCATCGATGGCTGTTTTTTCGAAATTCGTGATCCCCGACTGGTGGAAGCTTTTCTCAGCGCCCATAAAAGGGGAATCCAGATTCGACTCCTCATAGATTCCAATTATTTCTATTTGCGAGATAAGGAAACCCTGGAAATTGATTATTCTAAGAGAAATCCCAACATCATTCCGCTTTTGGAAGCAGGGATCAATATCCGTGAGGACAACAAGCGCACAGCGTTGATGCACAATATGTTTTGCATCGTGGATGGTTATTGGGTCTGGACTGGCTCTTATAACCTCACCGAGCGCGGATCAAAAAAAAATGAAAATAATGCCGCAGAATTTCGATCCAAGAAGTTGGCAAAAATTTTCACCCGTGAATTTGACGAAATGTTCGTGGATGAACAATTTGGTATCACATCCCCTTCCACAGTGGATAATCAAAGCATCACCCTTGGGAAGAAAAAGATTGAAGTATATTTCGCTCCGGAAGATAACGCGCTGCTTCACATCTATGAGCATCTGGCAGACGCCAAGCAAGCGATCTATTTCATGCAGTTAGCCATGACAGCAAATGAGATCGGCGACCTGATGGTAAAAAAGTACAGAGCCGGATTGAAAGTCAAAGGCATCTTTGACCGACTGCTTTACAGATCTACCGGTCCCTACTCCGAATTTGCCAAGCTCACCCAGAATGGGATTCCGGTGATTGTCTATGATAACGACCTTGGGGGCAGACTAAACCACAAGGTTTTTATCATTGATCCGGGTGGAGAAAATCCTAAAGTGGTTTTTGGCTCCCTGAATGCCTCCGCTAATGGAAACGGCACCAATGACGAAAATGTTCTGGTAGTACAAGATCGTGATTTCACAGCCCAGTTTTACGAAAAATTCAAAGAGCTATTTGGAAGGACCTCAAGGGTAATCGCGAGTTTCAAACGGATGAAGCCAATCAAAGCGGACACCATTATTGATCGTCTTACTCTGATGGTTAGTTCAAACGGTGTGACTGTCACAGACCTCAATACTCAGTTTCCCGCCAGATGGGCCAAGGCACAACCAAACCTCAAGTTGAAAATATATCGCTTACGGGGCGGGAAAGCCATTGATACAACTAAAAAAGAGAAGTTTCGGGTTACACCCAGGAATCTCTATATTCATTCTGCGAACCTTAAACAAACCGGTGAAAAAGCCTTACTTATGGTACGTATGATGAACGTTACCGCACCGACAATTCCCGGATTGTATAATCTGTATATACAGGCTAAATCAAAAAACCAACCCTATTATCCCCTACGAACTCAGCCCGTACTACAGGTCATTGGAGAGGATCAAGAAGATGAAAATGATCAAGAGTCCTACAAGATACTCGAAGATCTTTTCAAGAATAGATTCACACGTTTGAACCGAGCCCTTTCCGGCTGTCTGGAATCCTATGCCTGTGATTCATTCCTTACACCTGACTTTATGACCAAGGCCAAACAGATACTCAGACAGAAGACTCTCGTAGATGATTCTACCAAGGCGCGAAGAGCCCTGGACGATCTCTACT
>CAZIKF010000104.1:0-2641 GCA_964539825.1 uncultured bacterium | reverse complement strand
TTAGCTCCTTTGCTTCCGGGTTCGTTTTTGAAAGCCTGATAGAGTAACACACTTGGAAATATTGTCAAATGATATTTTCAAATTATTTCCCACATATATTCATAAGTGGCTTAAATACTGAGTTTTGTGGGTGGAAAATAATTTTGAGAATCAATGGAATCCATGGAATTAATGGAAGCAATAGAATGAAGTATGAAGAGATCCCTTGTTTCACTCGGGATAGGTGGAGGGTTGGGCCTTTGGCCCTGGTGTCATCTTGCCCCTCTGGTCATCCCGCTACTTGATCGCGGGATCCATGCTTCCGCCCTCATGGCGGGCTCATGCCTTATTCCATTGTTTCTATTGTTTCCAATGTTTCCATTAATTCCTTTGTTTCTATTGTTTCCATTAATTCCAGGCATCTATGCTCCCTTACTTCCTCTTCTCCCTTATTCCCTGGTGAACAAATCTCTCATTCCTTGTATCATTCCCTCATGCTTCACCACGTTGAACTTTATGTTAGTTGTCTTAAGACTTCCTCTGAGTTTTGGGGTTGGTTTTTAGCGGACCTTGGATATGAGAAATTTCAGGAGTGGGAGGATGGGGTTAGCTGGAAGTTTGACTCTTGCTACATCGTTTTAGTTCAAACAGAATCTCGATTTCAAGAAATCCCCTATCACAGGTGTCGTACCGGACTGAATCACCTGGCATTTCATGCTCAGTCAAAGCTACAGGTGGATCAAATGACCGAGAAGTTGCGCGACCGGGGCATCAAAATACTCTATCAGGACCTTCACCCTTATGCCGGGGGTAAGGACTACTATGCGGTATTCTTTGAAGATCCGGATCGTATGAAGCTTGAGTTGGTTGCGCCGTAGGAAGGCTTTTAGGAGTAGGTAATGGATCCTTGTGCTAGAAGTCTTTGGACTGAGGTTCAACTCAAGACCCTGGTTGATCTTTTCCCCATTCATTCGGAAGCCCCGAAGCTGCTTTCAGATTCAGAAGGTCTCGTTTTCAGGTTTCCTGAAGGGCTAATGGCTAAAGCCTACCCCGGGGACTTCCGTTCTCGTTCAGAGCTTCTCGAAGAGGTTGAGTGGGTGCAGAAACTGGCTGAGAAGAATCTCAATGTATCCCGGTTTCTCCCTTTTGATAATGGAGAATATGTCACAGAAATACCCTGTTCCGGTGCTCCGTTTCTAGCATGTAAAATGATTGAAGTTCCGGGAGTTCACATGAACAAAGCCACTCTGTCTGAAAACCTTGAGTCTTATGCTCGGGTTTGGGGGCAGACACTTGCCGGGCTCCACAAATTTGGAGCCAATTGTTTACGTGATTCCATAAAGCCTCATTGGGAAGAGCACCGCGACTTCTCCAAACTTCATCTGATTCCACAAGAATCCAGGCTGTTAAATGCTGTGGAGATTCTACGCAATCGTTTGAGTGCTATGGATAGCTCCAGGGAATACGGCCTCATCCACGCTGATTTACACCAGGGAAACTTTCATTTGGATGAGCAGGGTAATATCCATATTTTTGATTTCGATGATATGCATCAAAATTGGTTTCTTTATGATATTGCTGTGATCATGGAGGGAATCGAATGTGGAGTTTTTCACGATAGCGCTGAGAACGTAGATCGATTCTTAAGAGTATTTCTTGAGGGATACGACGAGATTTTGCCTTCTCCGTGTATGGATGAACTGGATTTGTTTCGAGCCTACAGAAAATTCACCCTTTTGATTTACTGTATCGAAAATCATTTCCACGTGTCTGAGAAGGCCGATGACCAGGAGAGTTATCAAGCCTACCATAAGGGGCTTTGTGAGGCGATGACTGGTGCCTAAGTATGCGTCTTCGGCTCACCATCGTAGCGAAAGCAGTCTATGGTGTGGTCGTTAATCAGGCCGGCTGCTTGTAGGTGGGCGTAGATTACTGTTGAGCCTACGAAGCTCATTTTGCGCTTTTTTAGATCTTTGGCTAGCGCATCGCTCTCTTTGCTGGTAGCGGGTATTTCAGATAAGGTTTTCCAGGAATTTTTAATCTGTTTTCCGCCAACAAAGCTCCAAATATACTCATTAAAGGAGCCGAATTCCTTCTGAATATCGAGGAATACAATCGCGTTTTGCCGGACGGAATAGACCTTTTTTCGATTCCGAATGATGCCGGGGTCCAGAAGTGCCTGCTCTAGTTCCTGTTCTGTCATTTTCGCAACCCTCTGGGGATCGAATTGGTGAAATAGCCTCCGGTATCCTTCTCTGCGTTTTAAGATGGTCTCCCAGGAAAGCCCGGCTTGAGCTCCTTCCAGTACCAGGAACTCAAAATGTTTTTGATCATCGTGAACCTCTATACCCCATTCCTGATCGTGATACAAAGCCATGAGTTCTTTACCGTCACCAACCCAGGCACACCGCTTAAAAGAGTTATTCATGTCACTGAACATATATCATGTTAAGAGAAGAGAGAAGAGAGAAGAGAGAAGAGGGAAGAAAGTATGAGCCCGCCATGAAGGCGGTAGCATGGATCCCGCGATCAAGTAGCGGGATGACGACTGGGGCGGGATGACACCAGGGCAAAAGACCCAACCCTCCACCTATCCCGAGTGAAACAAGGGATCTCAGCAAACCCTATTCTCTCTTCCCTCTTCTCTCTCCTCTATTCCAGA
>CAZIKF010000103.1:0-2679 GCA_964539825.1 uncultured bacterium | reverse complement strand
TGTCAGTAGTCGGATCAAAACCGGCCACCTGTGATCGGTTCAAAACCGGCCACTTTTAATTTGTACCATCTCCCTGTTCCTTGTTTCCAGTTTTTCCTTTCACCCTGTAACTTCTTCCGGTGATCTTAACGACTTCGGCCGTTGCCAGAAATCGATCAAGAATGGCAGAAGTCGTTGGTATATCACCAAGCAACTTACCCCATTCCTCAAGCGGTCTATTTGATGTCATGATTGTGGATTTAACCTGATGCCTGCGCATGATGATCTCAAAGAGGTGTTCTGCTGCCGTCTTTGGCAGGGTCTTTAATCCCATATCATCGATGAGCAGTAAATCCGCTTTGAGATACTTTTTTAGAGTCCTGGGCTTTTCATTGAGAGTCTCTGATTGCATCATGTCGCCGACGCAATCGAAGATGGATCGATATAGCACCCTGAACTGCTGCCGGATTGCTTCCAGCGCAATGGCCACAGCGAGGTGAGTTTTACCCACTCCAGGGGGACCGAGGAATAGGATATCACCACGGTCCCGGATAAAATTGCATGTAGCTAGCCCCATAATCTGTCTCTGGTTGATGTTTGGATTGAACGTGAAATCAAAGTCCACAAGGGAGTGGAGTCGTCGAAAATCAGCGGCTTTGATTCTGCGCTTCAGAGACCTGTCCTTACGTACGTTGAGTTCATCTTGTATCAGCAATTCGAGAAACTCCGCATGGGTCAAGTTGTTCCCGGCGGCCTCCTGGCATCTGACATCTAGTGTGGCCAGCATGCCCGAGAGCTTTAACTGACGCATTGCTGAGGATAGTTGTGTATTCATTACGATTTCTCCTTGGTTTGAATTGAGTCTGTATTCATCTTCACCACGTTGCTGTATTCGTCCAGTGGCCGAATGATCTCGTGTTCGGCGAGCCATTCTGATGGATTCTTCTCCTCGAGCTGCTGGCATACTCGTCTGACGAATGAAGAGTGGAATGCCAGGTTTGAGCGGGCAACTCTGCAGGCTTCGTTGATGATTTGAGGGGAGTGCTTCTTTGCCAGAGCCAGGACTCCCTGAATCGTTCTTAACCCGGTTATTCCCCTGTGGCGAAGCGTATCCCGAGCCCATTGCCAACATGGCAGCCCTATGGCTTCCGCCTTGTGAACGAGATAATCCTCACCCTTTTCAACAGCTGAAATTTTGTACGGGGAAATATGGGATTCGTTAGTGCTGAAACTTCCCGCTTCAATCCTCGTGTGGATTCCGACGAGTTTGAATTCCAGGTTATAGATCTTCACCAACTTTGAGTCCCAGCGTACAAAAAGCTCGTGAGATGTATATTCCGGTGGGACGGAATAATAGGACCTGGCAACCTCCACATGCCCATCCCTGTGAACCTTCCTCTTTCCTTCTTCGAAGTCAGGGAATCGTTCTGCGGGTAGCTGACCAAGAAATTTTCTCTCTGCCTCGAACATGGCCTTGACCTGCTTCTTGGTGGTTCCGTGAATGCGGGTGTTCGCCACATTTCGTTCCCATTTCCTCAGGTACTCATTGAGCTGGGATAAGGAAGTGAATGTGCGTCCTTTGAGACAGTTATTCTTCACATACTTGATCCCACTCTCAATCTTGCCTTTCTGCTGCGGTGAGTAGGGACGGGTAGGCCAGATCACAAAACCATAATATTCAGCAAAGGAAATTAGTTTCGGATTGAGCTGAGGATCGTACCAGTCCGCCTTGCTTACCGCGGCTTTAAGGTTGTCGATTACTACCCGGGTAGGACCCCCTCCAAACCATCGGAATGCATTCTCCAGGCAGCGGATAAAGTTATCTGTAGTTTGGCGGTGTACGGCCTCGCTGTAGCCACTTCTTGAGTTTCCAAGAACCATGCGAAAAACCCATGTCTTTTTTCTCCTGCCTGGCTGGACCTCGATCGTTGGACCAGAGCCAAAATCCACTTGAACTTCTTCCCCCGGTGCAGTCTCAAAACGTCTGCATGGGAGTTCACCTTTCTTCCTCAGCCGCCGGATATATCTGCGTACTGATGAGTAGGAACCTATGAAGTCATGTTCGTTCACAAGGTCTTGGAAGATACGTACGGCATCGAGTTCATTCTCAAGGTACGCAACGATAATGCGGTGGTACTCCTCGCACAGACTTCTTCTACCAGGTGGGGAATGTGCATGGACAGGGATTCCGATCATAGGCTCCGACCCGGTGGTCGAAATGGATGGATTTGAAATACTTCCCACTACAGACCCGGTGATCGAAATGGCCGGTTTTGGATCTTGTGGATTGTCTAAGCCGGTGATCGAAATGGCTGGTTTTGAAATACTTCCCACTACAGACCCGGTGATCGAAATGGCCGGTTTTGGATCTTGTGGATTGTCTAAGCCGGTGATCGAAATGGCTGGTTTTGAAATCTCCGCCTGTCCGGATCCAACTGCAGAACCAGAAGGTTTTGCCGCATCAGACTCTTGAAACAACTTCTTGTATCGCGCAACAGTTTCCCGATGTATCCCCAGTTCCCGAGCGATTCTACGGTTCGACCAATGCTTTTTTAGTAAACAACGTATTGCATGTAATTCTTCCATCTTGATCCTGTTTGGCATCCAAGACCCCCTTCGTTTGGGGGGCGGTATACCACGTAGTCAAAATGGACGGTTTTAATTCGATCATGAGTGGACGGTTTTAACCGATCACTGACA
>CAZIKF010000102.1:0-2870 GCA_964539825.1 uncultured bacterium | reverse complement strand
ATTCTTCCACAAAGTCTAACTTAGCGGGTGGTCTGAAATTCTAGGACCGTCTCTGATAACGAGTGGGTGGAGATCAGAACCAGTCCAACCTCAGCATCGACAAACTCTACGGATAGAATCGCACCGGAGTTACCACTCGGAGCGCACTTTTTAAACCAGAACGATTTTCCTCCTGAAGGGTTCGTGGATTCCATCTTTAATGAGGCTTTTGACGCGAGTGTGGAACAACTTCCTGACCTGCCCAGAAAGAATGGAGTCAGTTCAACCAATACGGTTTTCCACGATGGACACATCTACATGGTGGGTGGACATGATGGGACCGCCGCAACAAGTAATGTGCTGATCTATGATTTTGAAAGTGCCCAGTGGACACAAGGGCCAAGCATGCCCGTTTTGCTCCAGGGGATGGCCCTGGTTTCCCATATGGACAAGATCTATTCTCTTGGAGGTTACGACATTTCCTTTAACAGGGTAGATGATGTTCATGTTCTCGATACCCAGTCCAATACATGGTCTACGGGGGTCGACTTAACGGTTGCCAAACAACATGGAGCCGCTTTTTCCGATGGAACCAAAATCTACTATGTAGGTGGAGATCAAGCCCATCAGGCTTCGGATTTTGACAGAGATGATATTTATTCCATGAATCCCGATGTGGATGGCTCGTGGACCCTGGTTCAACAGAAGCTTACCTACCTCTATGCAGACGGTACCTATGTGTATACGGGAGGGAAGTTTTATCTCATGGGATCTGAGCAATTGACTGAGCGTCGCAAGATAACCGTTTATGATCCTGTTGGAAGGTCTACAAGTGCTCTGGCGAGTCTTCCCGCCGATAGTCGACAGGCTGTCGCCTTTGGCTTCAATAACAAGATCTACCTGATTGGAGGCACTGACACCGAGACCAGCATTTATGAATACAGCATCGCGGACGATACCTGGACCACATTCACGGTAACAACCCCGGTAGACGTATCCTATACAGGTTGGGCACAAGATGAAAATAGCGGTTATATAACTGGCGGAAGCCTGGAAGATCATTTTCTGAAGTTCAATCCTCCACAGGACAGAAACTTTGTTCAACTCGTGAATACTGAGGATGTCGGCGATGACCTGGTGCCTTTCTCAGCCTCTATTCTCACACGTGATGCAAATTCTCCCACGGGGTATACAGCTCTGAATGAATCGGTGGAGAGTGATAGTACCATCGCTGCATTAACCTCCTTCCCTGTAGCCTTTGAAAACACAGCCAATAACCTCGTCTATGGTGAAAACAAGGTATACACTTTGTTTGGGAGGTTGGACAGTACCTATTCAGATCTCGTTTATGCCTATGATGTAAATTCAGATAGCTGGAGCATTGAATCTACCGCTCCCTTCACTGCCCGTAAGAATGGCGGAGCTGTTGCCTTTAAAGACAAACTTTATCACTTTGGAGGTCTTCTTTCCCCATCGGACGCTCATAGTACTGAAACTTTGATCTATAGCACTCAATCGGGCTGGACTACAGGACCAGTCATCCCCCAGGGACTGCAGCAGATTGAAGCTACTGTCGCCGACAACTTCATTTACCTGGTTGGAGGCCATACCGGAAGCAGTGATGTGGCTTCCGCTTATTCCTGGAATCCGGAAGCCGGCGGAGTTTGGACGACTTTGGCTAGCATGAACCTTGGTCGAACACAGCACTGTGTCGCCGAATACCAGGGAAAACTATATGTTTTTGGAGGATCTGGAGGGAATGATCAACCACAGAGCAAGGAAGTCTATGATCCGCAGTCAGACTCCTGGACTTTGCATACCAATGATCTTCCCGAGACTCTGCAAGGCCATAAATGTGTGACGCTGGGAGATCGCATTTACCTCATGGGTGGTGATCTTGGTGCTGGTAACGGTAAGTCAAGAGTATATGAGTTTGATCCTGCAACAGGTTCCTATATTCAGTTGGAGGATTTTTCTGAAGGCTTAAGTTTTCCCAACATGGCTACAGATGGAAAGGTTATTTATATCTTGACCCGTACCAGTGGGAATTTTAGAGCATACCGTCCTGAAGGCAAATTCTTCGTACATCAGAATCAAACGGGTGGAAAGGGAGGCGATCTACCCCAAAGCCTGGCAGTCGTGGAGACTACTTCTGCAGCAATTGAAGGCTTTGATTCATCAGGAAATACTTTGGAATCTACAGCGGGTACAGACTTTTTCCTGCATTTCAGAAATATCACGCAGCTTACTTCCCTTGTAGGGATATATGATGATTTTCGAGATCAGGATGGGGACTCAGGTTTATTCGTGAGTAGTGATTCGAATTCCAATGAAGTCATGATACGAAGCGGCGGAAAAAACCTTATCGAGGTTGAGAAGAACGGTAGTATCAGTCTTGAGTCTGACCAGGTTAAAGTAGCGGGGATTGTCTCCCTTGGGGAAACTAACATTGATAATATGGTGGATGGTTCCATCCGATGGACCGGTTCAGATCTTCAGATTCGCCAGGGAGGAACCTGGAATAGTCTGACAGAATCCCAGGTTAAAGAGATTCGTGATACAGACGGGGATACCTTCATCACAGTGGACAACGGATCAGACCCAGATTTAATAGACTTTCAGGTCAATGGAGCCCTCGCCATGACCATCAACACCGATACCAATGTTGGAATAGGAACCGTGGCACCTCAAGAGAAACTCGAGGTTAATGGTGCGTTACTCCTGGGCAACACCGGCAATAATAACGCAGGATCCATTCGATTTAATGGTTCTGACTTTGAAGGGTTTAATGGTGGAAGCTGGATCAGTTTCACTTCAGGGAGTTCCTCGGCAGGCTCATCTGGAGTCGGTGAGAATTCCTTTATCGGTGCAGGCTCTGGGAATAGTGCTTC
>CAZIKF010000101.1:0-3054 GCA_964539825.1 uncultured bacterium | reverse complement strand
CAGGCAGGAACTTATTGAGGCGCATTTCCACACCATTTCCAAAATCCTGGCGCTGATAGGAAAAATCACGCTTAGGTTCATCTGAACCGGTGAATTCACCTGCCAGAAAGCTAAAGCCTGAGCCTTCAAAGAGCATAATCGCCGGAGTCTCCCCTTCCTTACGAAGCTCGATAAACACATGGGTGAATCCCTGGTCTCCGTCAATGTGAAAGGGAACCTCACCTACCAGGTTGGAGTCGAGTTCCTCAACATCGGAGGCCACGTTGTCACCCTGCTGGTATTTATAGACTTGGAAAATGAAGTGACCCTCGCTCGTTGGTGTGGTTGAAAACTCAACTGAGGCGAAACGGTCCGGCAGTCGATTCTCAAAATTCTCGGGATCATCAAGCTGTGCGGAGATAGCCGAATCAACTACGTGTCCTTCAATACCGCGTGTTGGTCGAAGTACAACGAGTTTATAGTTGGATCCCTCTTCACCGAAGCCAAGTTCAACCTTCACATCCACCGTGTCAAATCCAGTGAACTGCGAATCATCATCAAAGAGTAAACGAGGATCGCCTTCGGCCACAAATGGATCTTCACCGGAGCGCTTGTAGGCCACTACCTTAGACTTGGCGCGGTAACCATGGTTAATGAAATCACCCTGGTCGGAATTGATGAAACGCTGCTCCTGCTCGGTTCGGACTGTACCGAGAGTATCCGCGAACCAAAATCTAAAGGTTCTTTCCTCAAAGTTGTTTTCATCGAAATCCTCGGTAACCCCATTCTCATCATAGAGAGGCCACTGAACATGCTGTACCACACGAACTTCCATAGCCCGTCCAAATTGAATTCCGTCACGGCCCAGCATAGGCATAGCCCGTAACAGAGTTGCCCAGTAGCGGACCCTTGGTCTGTAGTCATCACCAAATTCTCCCGCTGCTGCGGTTCCGTGAAAGGAATTACCCATGCGATAGGTACCTGTGAGCGTATCCCCTACTTTAGTGCTGTTCGATGCGAAAAATACATCCGCCCTGGGAGCGCTATTATCAAAGGGGTCGTAATTCTCAGTTGTTTGGGGAATTTCCCAGAACTTTCTTTGTCCATCAAAACTATCAAAGTTTCCAATCCCCATGTGCTGAAGACCATTGTCATAGTTCCACGCAAGAAACTCGCGAAAGTCCTCAAAATTTCCGAAAGGATTGCCTTCCTCGAAGCGAATTCCACCAATATCAGTTGCCTTCTTTAAAAAGGGCTCTGAACGAAAGCCATAGTCATCCTCACGGACTTCTAGCCAGCGTGTATCCGGATCAGGAGGATTCACAAGGGTTCCGTATGGGGTTTTCAGTGTCACCACATGACGCTTTCTCTCCACACTCTCGCCGTTTGTACCCCAGACAGCACCAGTTGCTGACACTGCCAGGTATTTATCTGCGCTATCGAGATAGGGTGCATCCAGGACGAATTTTAACACTCCACTAAGTCCCATCTGGGGAGAGGGAGTTGGGTTAGGTTCGATGGAAACGATATTTACGCCTCCATGAGCGCCTGCTCCCATTCCTTTGAATAGCCATCCATCGAAGGCATCAGAAGTTTTGATCAGATAGTTACTCGAGTTTGTTGCTGTCTCCATGTTTGGTTCCCCAAAATAGGCGACATGAAATTCTCCTGCTGTAACTACCGTGGTATAGGCCAATCCAAAACCGCCAAATTTGTCTTCGCGGAAGAAGAAACGCAGTGGATTGGGAAGATCTACACTTCGCTCTTCTCCAGAAGGATCAGTGTAGGAATAACCTACGATCTCGATGACATCCCCCTCAGTGGGAAAGAAATCTTCAAGAAACTCTACGTATCCATCAATTTCTCCGGTAGTGTCAAAAGATCCGATACAAGTTTCCGTGAATTCATAAGGAGTTGTGGAGGTATCGCTACCTGAACATGAAGCCTGGTCAAACCCTCCCTGTCCGGTTCCGCTAACCGTATATCCCTTGTTGGAGCTGGTCAGTAAGAAGAACTCAGTACCAGGTACACCACCCTCGGCGAAGAATCCACCACTTTCGAAGTCCATGGACAGTCGAATGCGATCCTTGATTACACCACCGCCAAAACTGATCTCAGGGATGGTACGAGTTGCCTTTGCATAGCGTAAGGCGAAGCCATACTCATCCTGATAAGTGATGATCATCAGGGCGTAGTTGAGGGTTCCGTCTCTACGTGGAAACTCTACAAGGTAGAGATCGCCTTCACCGGGAAAAATCTGTCCAGTGATGGAGTCATTGAAAAGGTCCTCATCAAAGGAGATGTTTCCACCTGAGCTCAGTGACCTGTCGAAAAATTCATCCGGCTCAAGAGCCTCTCCGCTGGAATTCTCACCAAAGGGGGAAATTTCTATGATGCGACGTCCATCTCCAGCAAAGAAATAGGGCTCATTAATACTCTCACCAGTGGCAGTGTCCGTCTCCTCTTCATTTTCGACCAGGAGATCAATATCTTGCCTCTCAACTCCATTATCGTCTTCAAACTCCACGAAGACTTCGTCCTTCTCAAAGCTGAAGAAATCACCAGGAGCCAGAAAAGTACCCTCAATCTCTACATCTCCTCCACGCTTGATCAGATCGATATACCAGTCACCGTCCGTTGGAACATCTTCTCTGAATTCAGAGAGGCGAACTGCCTGATCGGCGTTTTTAGCGGCATGATCAAAGAGACGTACCAACAAGCCCCCTATCTCATGGATTCCGCTACTGACTTCAGCACCGCCTAAAGCATTCGCGAAATCGTAAGGATTTTGCAGTGAAAATTGATAATGAGCTCCATCTTCACCCGTCACACTCACCATAGAGCTAGCCGCGATGGAAAGAATTTGAGATCCCTCCAGACTTGTAGAGATTGAAGTCACGGCATATGCCTGTAAAGACATGGTACTCAAATCAAGTTCCTGCTCGGGATCAAAAAGGCTAAGGAAAACATTGAGGTCGGAACTGACCAACGCGAAATATTCATCCGCGAAGGTCTCCAGACGTACCTCGCCTTTCTTGGAGAAGACCTGAACATCAAGCTGGTATTCCCCGTTGG
>CAZIKF010000100.1:0-3093 GCA_964539825.1 uncultured bacterium | reverse complement strand
TACTCTGGAGATCGGATTGCAGTTCTACGAGTCGGGCGTGAAGCAGTCCACCTTGAGGAACCTTTGCTGGCAGTTTGCCAGATGTTTCAGATCGATTTCTTGAAGGAATTATTGGGACACAAATCCTTTTCCGCAAGAGGATTAGTTGCAAGATTTACTCCACTTATTTGGGAAGGTTCTAAGAAGGTTCGAGATATTAATCCTCTGGATGTTGATGAAGAAACCTTCCGCTGTTATGAAGATGTAATCAGCAAACTCTACCACCTTGGGGTTACTAATGTGGATGAGGAGAAGATTTTGTTGTCCTTAACGCCGGAGTCCAAGGAGGAGTTTGATGTTTTTCGGCTGGAAGTTGAGGAGAGGATCGTAGAGGAACAGAATTTTTACTTTGAAGCCTGGCTTGGCAAGTCCGTGGGAAATGCCATGCGAATTATGGGAATTTTGCACATGCTAGAGAATCCAGATGGAACCGTAAGGGAAATTTCTGTTGAGACAGTCAGAAACGCCATTAAATTTGCTGAGGTATTCAGAGTACAGGCAGAAGAACTTCACGCCAGAGTGTGTTCGACTGGAGTTCATATTGTGGTGAATCGTATCTTGAGAATCCTCAAGCAGGAAGGAAAGGCACTTTCGAAAAGTGCGGTTAAGAAGAAACTTTCCAAGGGGCAAGTAAACAACTTTGAAAGTGCCCTGGAACTACTTCAGGGAGCGGATAAGGTTATTGTTTTCGAAGAGAAGGGAAAGAAAGGAGAAAAACTCGAACTGGTGAATAGCTAAAGGAGGCGGAAACGCGGTTGTTAAACCTACGTGGATCAGTGTCAAGGGTAGACACTGATCCACACAATCGCGGTTCTTCCTATACATTTCCAGAAAAAGAAAAAGAGAGAAAAAAAGAGAGATGAAGATTCAGAATGAACTCTTCATAGAGACTCTCATAATATTTGCAAAGGAATATCTGATCTGGGGTGTAGATATTAATCTTCTAATTATCCTGTTCTCCCCCTTCTTATATTCTTCTCTTTCCTGTTTTACTTTTTTTTTTAAAACATATAGGAGGAACCGCGTTTACTCTGTTTTAATCGAAAGCATGACTCTCTTTTTAGGGAATCGCGGAACCGCGATTCCACCTCCTTTTGTAGAATCACATTTTTCTCGTTTCTTGTGCAGAAATTAGGCAGTTTAACCATTGCTCTTCCTCTCTTCCAGGTCTGATATCATTGGTAACCCAGAGTTCTTGGCTCTGGAGTTCTGGAATCTGTTTGAGCAGTTTTTTGAAAGAATCTTCCGTCTGATCATTGAAAAGTCGATCCCCTTTGATTCTGCTATGATCGCCACCATACTTGAAGGAACAGTAAAGGATTCCATTAGGTTTGAGAGCAGTTTTGATATTCTCTAGTACAGGCAATATTTCATCCTGGGGAACATGCAGGAGAGAAGCACAGCACCAGATTCCATCGAATTCTGAATGAAAATTGATTTCCTCTGCTTTGAATTGTAAGACTTCAATCCCAGTAAACTCAGAGGCCATCCGAACCATTTCCTCAGAGGGATCTAGAGCAGTCACCTCAAATCCTTTTTCCAGGAAAAACTTGGAATCCCTCCCTGGTCCACAGCCCACATCTAGTATCCTTCCTCCAGGGGGAATCTTCGGAAGGAACCGAGCATAAAACTCTGACATATCCAGGGCTAGAGTGTCGTCTGAAAAGTCTCTTGCGGTGCGATTGTAGAATTCAGTGGTTTTCGAGGGCATAGGAGCTTCAGAAAGTAGGATTAGCTTTGAGTACGGGTTTCCAGGGTCCACCCAGTAGTCCTATAGCAAAATCATATGTATTTTGCAGGAACGAGACCCTAAGTTCTATTGAACCACCCGTCTGACACATGAGAGTTTCCCGGAGTGGATGATGACTAGAAATCAGGAATTCATTTCGATTCAATAGCCGCTGAAGCAGGTCTTGATGAGCGAATTGGCTGAATTTTCCCATTTCTCCTCGATTGCAGCCCTTACAAGCTAAAACAAGGTTCCATACGCCATCGATATTGCACTTGGATAAGTCGAGTCCACGATGGGCGAGGGTATGGGGAAAGAAATGGTCTACATCTGCTAAGTTCGGATCATTGGTATCGACTGTGATCGTACCGAAGCAATAGAAACACTTTCCACGCTGATACCCGTTCAAAGCACCACGGGAAGAGGTTATTGTGGTTCTTTCTTTTGGATTGGCATGAGGCAAGTAAAGCTGCTCTTCTAAAGGATCATAATGAACTTGTAAGAGCTTAGCTGAGATTCCCAATCTCCAGGACTCCTCCACCAATCTCCACCGTGATTCGACCTCATGAGGAAGATTCATCTCTTGCTCACCCCGAACCATTTCCAAGAGTTCATTAGTGAGTCGAATATTCCCTTCAGTCTGGGTTGTGTTTGTTTCAGAAATGAAATACCGAATTGGACTCTCATTCCTATCCAGAATATGAAATGCCTTGAGGACATTTTTAAATCCCAACTTTTGAGTAGAGTTCCGAAGTGATTCCTCGGTAAGTGAACCATCGTTGTATCCACGACAAGCCTTCAGGAATTTACTGCTCTTGGAAGTTCCCTGTACATCACTTTTCTTTAAGTGCTCGCAGAGATTATGGGCAAACGGCAGGGCTAGATCTGCCAGGGGAATAATTTCTTTTCCATCTCTGGCAAGAGAAATAAGGCTCTTACCAAGGGCGAATTTGTAAGACTGAACGTTATTCCCGAAGAGAATCAGACTCCTCCAAAGAGTTTCCTTTGAAGGATCACGTACCACGAATTGATTCAGAGCCTCACCTTGACGCATGGAGATCAATGGTATCCGAAGCATGGAGGAAATTTAAAGTCCTGGAATCTACCGGACAATGAATCCGGTCAGAGTCGGCACAAGTGGGAATTAGCCTGTCATCTGAATTTACTGGTTTGGGGAAATTGCGGAATTGGCAGAGTTTGGGATAGGCTCCATGGATCAGATCTGAGGTCTTTTGAATTTTGTCCAGAGGTTACCAAAATGCAGTTATCAAGACTTAAAAAAGTAGATTTGAGAGAAGTTTGGAAGCATGAGGCACTCGACTTCA
>CAZIKF010000099.1:0-3097 GCA_964539825.1 uncultured bacterium | reverse complement strand
ATCAAGATGGCTGATTTAAAGGCACTATATGAAGCAGTAGGCCTTGTAGACGTGAGCACCTATATTCAAAGCGGCAACGTCATTTTCAGTAGCCCCAACGATGATAGAGACAAAATCAAGTCCAGGCTAGAATCTGCTATTGAACAGAAATACTCCTTTCAAGTACCCGTAGAAATTCGAACCGCTAGTGAATTCAAAAAGATACTAAGCAATGTACCCTTTAATGGCATAAACCCTGGTGAGGATGGAGCCAAAGTGCTGGTCTCGTTCTTGTCTGCAGTCCCGGCAGAAAAGGACATTGAAACCATAAAAAACTACGTAGTCCCACCTGAGCAACTAGAGATACAAGGACAAGAGGTGTACCTGCATTGTCCAAATGGATATGGAAGAAGCAAGCTCTCGAATGTCTTCCTTGAGGCCAAACTCAAAGTAACGGCCACCACCAGAAACCTGAGATCAATCGCTAAATTATGCGAACTCGCAGGGATTTGAATTACAGCCTTTATCTTTGCAACAACCTGATTGGTTCATCCGTAATGTAAGCAATGAATATGCTTCTGTATTACTTCTTCCCCTTATTGGTGTTTCTTCTAGTCCCACTCTCATTCTCCCTCGAACTATCGATGGAAGATTTGAATGTCAGTGGAGGGACTGGGGTTCCGGCGCAAATAGCAAATAAAGAAGCCTTAAAAAAGGAGATCTCAACTCTTCTCACTCCCCTACTCAAATTTGATTCAAAGAACAGACATAATCTCAATTTGAAGCTAAATCAATGTTCCCCGTCTGAAAAGGGTTCCACCCTGATTGTTGCCTTTGAAGGCACCTCCGCCTACGAACCGCTAATGCCCGCGTTAATGCAAAAAAGTCATCGTGCCCTGAACTCCCAAATGGATAGCTCCCTGAGAGCAAAGTTCTACCAATCAGTGCGCGAAGTATTCAAGAAGCGCACTGGAAAATCACCGAAGTGGTCGGGGCTTCTTGCCGGTCCCTTTAAAACCCTGGTTAAGGATGAAACTCTGCTCAATGGCAATTTCGATTGGTACAGCTTTCCATCAGAGGAATCTGAACTACTCTCAGGTCTTGATGGAATTTCCGTGAAAAACCTCACCAAGTTAATCCTCGAGATCAAAAACTCAATTCTGTCAAAGCCAAGAGGCATTCAAAACGCCCTCTACTGCACCAAGAAGTTTTTCAAAGGTGCTGCTGACCTTGATTACAAACCGGCACTCATCGTACTAACCCACAGCTCAGGCGGGCGATCGGCTGTTAAGTATCTGGAGCATTTGAAAAAACTAACCCCACCCGGGGAGGCTTCAAAATATGAAGCTCAGTTGGTCTTCACCATCGATCCGGTTCGTGAAGCACACGAGGCGCTGGCGGAAGTTGCCGGTCAATTAGTGGCGAAACCAAATAAAGATGCCTGGAACTTCCTAGTCCCCGAGTACTTTGAAGTGGAAAGTCTCCCCGTAAGAGTCTGGACTCGCTCTCAACCCAAAAGCCTCTACAAGGTGTCCAACGTCAAAAGGCACATCAATGTGTACCAGCGAACCGATACCGAGGGCATAAAAATGTCTCCCAGGTTCGGTATTCACGGAAGCCGCATCCATAAAGCCGACCTGAACAAGCTAATCAAAACAGGACTGGGCACAGCAGCCCACGGAGAAATCTGCTACAACGACACCACAATCAATCTCTTCAAACAAGAGATCTCCAAAATACCCACCCCATAATCTCACTATTCTCTTGTGGACTTCCAGGGGTCAGACAGCAGATGCTGACCATGAAGGTGTTTCATTTCCAAAGTTGAAGGGAAAAGGAAAAGATATGAATGAAAAAATTAGGGGAATCCCCTGGGGCTTTTGGGTATTCACCGTAGTGGCCCTCATCTGGAATTTTATGGGAGTAATGAATTTTTTGATGCAGCTAAATCCAGAAGTAGTTTCAAAATTCCCAGAGCCCGCGCTGGCTATCATTAAGGATCGACCCATATGGGCCACGGGTGGTTTCGCAATTTCAGTCTTTGGCGGAACCATTGGATGCCTGCTACTACTGATGAAAAAGTCTGCCGCGTTTCACCTCTTTGTCGCATCATTACTCGGAACCATTTTGACAATGGTTCACACCATCGGTATAGCAAACAAGACCAGTGGATTTGGAGTCCCTCAAGTATCGATGATGATCATAATGCCATTAGTAGTTGCGTCCCTACTGATCTGGTACGCAAAGTGGACAGAAAAAAAGGGCTGGATCAATTAGAAAAACTCAAAAAGCGCGAAAACCAATTAAAGATAAATCCAACAAGGTAGATGACACCAAAACTCTACATATTTTCAGGTCTCCCCGGTGCGGGAAAAAGCACATTGGCAAAAGGGTTGGCTCAGGCCATTCACGCCATGTACCTGCGAATTGATACGATTGAACAAGCTCTAAGAGACATCTGCGCGATCAACGTAGAGGGAGAAGGCTATCGCCTCTCTTACCGCATAGCGAAGGACAATCTTTTGAACGAAATGAGTGTAGTGGCAGATTCATGCAACCCCATTGAGTTAACAAGAATGGAATGGGAAGCAGTAGCAAAGGAAACCAATTCAAATTACGTAAATATAGAAGTCATCTGCTCTGATTCAAAAGCGCATCAAAGAAGGGTAGAACAGAGAGTTTCCGAAATTGAGGGTCTGAACCTGCCAGACTGGAAAGCGGTGCAAAGCCGTGAATACGATCCCTGGAAAGAAAAGCGACTGATAATTGACACCTCAAACCAAACCAAAGACGAGTCCCTGAATGAACTGCTCCGAAAACTAGACTCAACCTGATCAACCGATTCCCCAACCACCTCTTCTACACAATCTCCAACCAGAATGCATAGGGAATCAATCAGGACCCGGAGCGGTTCAAACAATTACGAGCCATGACTGGAATTCGCCGGGACCAAAGGAAAATTTGGCTAATTGAAGGGGTCTGTCAGAAAAATAAGAAAGAGTAAAAGTCCAAAGAAAACAGCTGAACACTGCGCCAGAAATTTTGATTTTTCCCATTGGAGGACAAACATGAGCAACTGGGAAAAGGGAGGGAAAATCAAGTTGGTTATACCCCAGGC
>CAZIKF010000098.1:0-3276 GCA_964539825.1 uncultured bacterium | reverse complement strand
TGAGAATTTCCAACATTCTTCAGGGCTTTCCCCGGTGTTTTGAGCCAAAAAAATCCAGGGAAAAGAAAAAACCCCCTGGAATATCTTGATTTAGAATCCCAGAGGGTGTCTCTTTGTGATTTTTCAGAATTTGACCCCCTGAGAAATCCCACAAAGACATGAAGATACTAACAAATTCAGACGATTTTTTTCCTCTTCCTTCTCGAAATTGATCTCCAGTATGCCCGAGAAGCTCAGAAAAAGGGCTGCCCTTTGTGTAGCTGCAATCTTCACTGGGGGAATTATCCCCGTTCTCTACGTGGAGCACCGGCACTTGACCGCCCGAGACTGCTTCATAAGCGTCTGAGCTTTTGCTGCTCGAACCGATCCTGTCGAAAGAGGGTCACTCCGAACTCGGTACGCTTCTTTGGTCGCAGGGTCTATTTCGCGCCTTTCTTTCTTCTGTGCATTGCTATGGTACAGGGGTTGAAGCCTCGCCGAGTTGCGAAGTTGTGCAGAATTTTCTCAGTGAACAGACGCACCCTTGAGAGATGGCGCCGATTTTGGATCGAGGAGTTTTCCACATCAGGCTTTTGCAGGGATATCCGTAGAGGGTTCCCGACCATGACGGGATCACAGCATAAAATGCCCCGGTCTTTGTTTCTCGTTTACTCTTCTCTCTCGCTCAGGGAGAGGACTGTAAAGGTTTTGAAGATCCTCGCTCCCTACCGAATCCGCCCCTCCCCGTAAAACGAGCTTTTCCAGGGGTGCTAAAAACCCGCAGAACCTGCGTATCGCCCTGACAGAGCCTGTATGAGAGCTTAGGAATCTGGTTTTGAGATTTACAAACAGGAGGAAAGATGAAAAACGAAGAAAACTTGAGCAGATCGGAAACCTGGGCGGCGTTCAGGCTCTCTGTAATTGGACATTTATTAGCTTCCCCGCCTCAGAGAGGAGAGTTGCAAACAGCAATCCTTGAACTATCTGAGAGGGAATGGGAACACCCTGTCACAAAAAAGGCTGTGCACATCGGGTTCTCTACTATCGAAGGGTGGTATTACGAGGCTCGCAAACTGGGTGCGAATCCCATCAAGGTCCTGGCACAGAAACGAAGAAAGGATACGGGCAGGTTCTCCACCATGAGTGCCGCGATCAAAGAGGCCCTCATTTCTCTTCATGGCCAGCATACCCGCTGGTCTCATCGCCTGCATTACGACAATCTGCTGGTCATGGCGCAGGCTGACATGTCCCTTGGTTCGGTTCCTTCTTACAACACCGTGCGCAGATTCAGAAAACAACACGGATTTGAGAAGCCACTCAGGATCAAGCACCCGAGGAAGACAGATAAGAAGCAAGAGGGAGAAGAGAAAAGCCGCTTCTTTGATCGTGAAGTGAGAAGTTTTGAGAGCCCATATGTGAACGGACTCTGGCACTGTGATTTCCATCACTGTTCCAGAAAACTCCTTCATCCGAGCGGGGAATGGAGAAGACCCAAACTTGCTGCCGTCCTTGATGATCATTCCAGGCTGGTATGCCATCTTCAATGGTACTGGGATGAAACTGCTCAGAACCTGATCCACGCCTTCATGCAGGCATTCTTGAAATGTGGATTGCCCCGCACTCTGATGAGTGACAACGGCGCGGCCATGACCGCCTCGGAAACAAGTGCCGGACTGAGACGGCTCGGGATCATTCATGAAACCACTCTGCCTTATTCTCCCTATCAGAACGGCAAGCAAGAGGTACTCTTTGCTCAGGTGGAGGGCCGTCTGATGGCAATGTTGGAGAACGTGGAGGTGGTAGATCTGAGCTTTCTCAATACAACCACTCAGGCCTGGCTTGAGATGGAGTATCAGCAAAAGGTGCATTCAAAGATCGAGTGCGCTCCAAAGCACAGATTCATGAATGCCAAAAACGTCTCCAGGGAATCCCCTGGTATGCAGGAGCTTGAAAAGCTCTTTACCGTGCAGGAGACGCGCAGGCTCAGGAAGAGCGACGGCACGATTCAGCTTGTCGGTAAACGCTTTGAGATTCCAAGACGGTTCCACCACCTGGAAAATATCCATGTTCGCTACGCTTCCTGGAACCTGGCTGATGTATGGATCTCGGATCCTCAGGAAGGGACGATTCTTGCGAGGCTTTTTCCTGTGGATCTTGAAAAAAACGCTGAGGGTATTAGGAGAACCATAAAGCCCCTGGAGAAGGGCAGTAGTTTATCGACTTCAGATCAACAAAAGCCCGGGAAGGAGAAGAAGATGGCCCCGCTTCTTGAGAAACTCATTGAGGATTTTGCCGCTACCGGCAGACCCCCGGCGTTTTTGCCCAAAGACGAAGATTGGGATAAGGGGGATAAATCATGAAAAGAAACAAGATGCTGACGTGGTTTGGTCTGAAATTCAATCCCTTCTGTCCGGACATCCCGATCGAGGATCTTTACCGCTCAGATCGGGTGATGGACTTTTGCAAGCGGGTCATTCATCTGTGCGAGAGTGGAGGATTCGCCCTGATTACAGGCGAACCCGGTCATGGGAAATCCG
Organism: uncultured bacterium; assembly: GCA_964539825.1. GTDB lineage: Bacteria > Muiribacteriota > UBA6191 > UBA6191 > UBA6191 > CAZIKF01. The sequence goes on along the minus strand of CAZIKF010000098.1, from coordinate 760 downwards.
TGGCCCTGAGAATCCTTGCGAAAGAAATCGAGAAGCTTGGCGAACTCAAGCTCGGTAGGCTTACCAGGCCCCAGAGCAACCTCCCAGATTTCTACCAGGAATTAGGTGCCATCTACGAGTTACCGATGAGGCCAACCAATCGCTGGAGAGGCTTCAAGGCACTGAGGGAGCAATGGCTTGAGCACGTTGCCTCCACTCTCTATAGACCGGTACTGCTCATCGATGAGGCCTCGCTGATGAGAACTCAAACTTTGAGCGAGTTGAGACTTCTTAGTAGTATGGAGTTCGACTCCAAAAATACCCTCAGCGTGGTGCTTTGTGGTGATGGGATGCTTACCGACAGGTTCCGAACTCCAGAGCTTCTCCCCCTGGGAACGCGCATACGAACCCGGCTGAACATGCAGAAGGCTTCCTCAGAAGAGATGTGTGCGTATGTGCAACATATTCTTGAAGCCGCTGGAAATCCCCAGTTGATGGCAAAGCAATTGGTGGAGGTTCTGGTGGATCATTCCATGGGAAACTACCGGTTGCTTAGCACCATGGCAAATGAACTGCTTTGCGAGGCATTCCTCAGGGAACTGTCCATACTTGATGAAAAGCTTTACCTGCAGGTCTTCCAATCCACCAAAAGGCCAAAAAAGAGTGTTGCCTGAAAAACGCACTTTACGTTACAAACACCGGCCCCCGGAGCATTACGCTGCAGGGGCCTTTCCCTTGAATAGCTCGATGAAAATTCCCTGGATTTGCTTGATCGTGCTCA
>CAZIKF010000097.1:0-3278 GCA_964539825.1 uncultured bacterium | reverse complement strand
ATCCAATGCAACGCCACTCCTCTTCATTATTGATTCTAACGGCGATGGGTCCAATCAGACAATGTGTGATGAGGAGCTAAACAAGTCCCGGGTCCAGCTTTAGTTTATTTATGTCGTTCAAGAGGGGGCCACTGGCCAACTAATCAGGGAGCAGCACTACTCCATGATTTTTCTTTCCATCTACCTTAATCTCCAGTGGGAGTTTCAGGGAGATTAGCCTGAGAAATGCAGTTTCCCTTTCGGCTGCTTGTGATTGAAGCCAGTCCCAGTTCATGATTGAGGGTCCAGGTTTCCGGATGTTGAAGTAGTAAATTTCATGTGTGATGAGATTGTAGAAAAGGTGGGAGCCAAGCGAGGGGGCTGGTTGAAACTCTCCCAACCAGGTTTCAGCGATCGCGCCAGCCTGATCAATTGAAGCCCATGAAATTGGAATACCCAATCGACGGTCTGAGGAACCCCAGCGTCCTGGACCGATGAGAAAATATTTTTTAGCTTGATCCTTCATATCTTTATTCAGAGCTTCAATTTCAGTAGCGATAGCATCAGTACAGGCGACCTCGAAGGGGTCAGGCTTGACATAAACAATATGAAAAAGGTCATGGGAGATTCCATTACCCAGAGCCAGGTCGGAATAGCAAAGGGCTGATTCAAAGTTATCCCTGCTGATCTGCATCTCATGGTTTTCACCAGGAGATGCCATCGGTCGAATCTGGAGCAGGTTAAATTCGTCCTGGTCCTCGGGTTTCTCTGCCAGATTCAGGGAAAACTCCATCTCTATAGAACAGCCGAATTCCTGCTCCCCCAGGTTGAGTAGGTGTTTGATTAGTTTGCCGATGGGAAAGTGTCCATATTTGAGAAGCCTGGCGAAGGAAACGACTTTCGGACCGGGAAGCAGGGCTGTGTCTCTAATACAGTCATCTTCTTTGGAGTAAGTACTGATGAGAGCCTGGATTGGGGGTTCATTAAGAGCTTTGGAGACCTCTCTTGATACCAGATTGAAGTCTTCCAGGCTGATTGGATCGGGGTGTTCTTCCATTTTCAGGGCATAAAATCTCTTCTGAGACCTATCAAGCGATTGTTGTGGGGAACCGAAGCCTGCTATGGCTCCTGGATCACTTGGAGAAAAGCTTAGGAAGTCTCCCCCTTCAGCCACAGACTTGCCCAATCCCAGGGAAATGTGAACAATTCCTTCCTGCGCTTGCATAGAGCCGACGGGATAAAAATTTCTTGATTGGGCTACTCCCGAAATCCATGGATAGAAGTAGTCTCCATAACGTTTACCTGCGACTTTTTGAAGGATGACAGCCATCCTTTCTTCCTCTCGTCGATAGATGGAGTTGCTGGCAAAGCCATCGGTTTCCTTGAAATAGACAGAGGCATAGACGAGCTTAATTGCGGACTCTAACCGCTCTACACGGGCAGCCAGATCAGGATTGCAGTTGGGAAGGAAATAGGTTGAGTAAAGGCCGGCATATGCGTTGTAATGGCTATCCTCAAAAAGGCTGGAAGAGCGTACCGCCAGAGGTTCACGAATCCGCATCAGAATCGTTTCCAATTCCTGCCTTAAGGGCTCAGGCAGTCTGGCGGCAAGGAATAGGTTCTTGATATTCTCATTAGAGGAGGAATAGAAATCATCAAGAAGGTGAGGATTCTCTTTCAGAAAAACCTCAAACCATCCGGTAGCTATGACCAGAGTCTGTGGAATTTGAATGCAGACGCCTGAAGCTACGCTGTGTAGTGAGGAATCATCCCCAAGAATCCGTGACAGGAAAGCAAGTCCGCGTCCCTTCCCGCCAAGAGATCCTATTCCTATCTTGCAAAAAGGAACAGCCTCATCAAATTTCCCAGGTACCAGACTGGTTACAATGCCACGAAATCTTGTTTCTCGAAAATCCCGAATACTCAGAATCAAGAAATCCCTCAGGGAGCTGACATCTTCAAAATCTTCGATCTTTCGAGATCGAAACTTGCGCCCCAGGGCAACTTCACAACGAGCTATCAGCCACCTTGAAAAATCATGGTTGTGGGCATGGAACAGGAGGCATTCGTCTGGGATTGATTGGATCCTTTCTTGTAATGTCTGCAGATTTTGAGCTCTACCAATTTCGTGACCGTCTGTCATACGGAAAATAAACTCTCCAAGTCGGAGGCTTTTCTTCAGAAAGGTTGAAATTTCCATATCTAAAGAAGTTGATCCCTTATTAAAAAAATCTACTCCAATCTTTTGTGCTCTTCGTTGCATCTGAATGTCAGAACTCATAAGAGACAAAGGAAGATCTGGATTTTCGTCCCGAATATGAGTGAGAAGGCGTATCCCTCCATCTTGTTCCCTAATGCCCTTGAATCGAAATGTATTATCTGAGAGGACGCAGAGAATTTCTTCTTGATATTTCTGATAGAGAAAAAGGGCCGTAACATAGTTTCGGGCTATCAGAATCTTGGGTCGAGCCTTCATCTTTTCAGAACAATCGGAGGATACCGAGTCCTCATGAAAAACCTGGGCGAGATGCTGGTATATTTCCTGATAGATTACGGGCACCAGGGTAGATAGAAACAGGGCAGAATCTTCTACTACCAAGAGATAGGGATCCTGGCAGACACTGGTATGGGATTTCAGGAAAAGCTCATCTTCGCAGCACTGGATCATCGAGAAGAAAAGATCTGGATTCCCTGTCCACACAAATACATGGTTGACCATAGATGAATCAGCGTCGATCTGGAGTTGTTCAATCTCGCGTGGGTATTGACTCAATAGGTAAAAAGGTAGTGAGGGAAAGAGGGCTTTTACCTGATCGCAGAGTCGAAATGCAGACATATCCTCGATCCTGGACATGGATATAACCAGGTCAAATCTTGTCTGGGATAACTTTGACAGCGCTTCCTCACCTGAATTCACCCTCGTGATCGTAGGTAGGACGAGTTCCTGGACATGCCCCTTAAATCGATGGAGAGATTCGAGTAGCGGGTGCCCCTCTTCCATAATGTAGGAATCATATGGGCTGGAAACCAGGAGGACCTTGTCGATTTTTTCCTTCAGTTCAAATCGTGAACCGTCCATGAGAAAAATGCCTTAGGTTTAAAGTGTGGGCTGCAAAAGCCACCGCCGATAGATGTCTATATTTTGGCCAGCAAACCGCGTACCACTTCTTTTGAGACCCTCTATCAAAAGCGATTGTTCCTGTCAGGGATTGAAAGGGTAGGTAGGATCGGAGGTGCTTTTCTCAAGGTCTGAGGCTCAATTCTGATTTGAGTCTCAGCAAGAGCTTACGCTGTTGAGG
>CAZIKF010000096.1:0-3393 GCA_964539825.1 uncultured bacterium | reverse complement strand
AGCCAATTTCAGCCTGGGTAGATACGGGTAATGTGTTCAAATTTCGCCAGAGCGAGGGCTCCTCTGCTACAGTCTCGCTAACGGTTAGGGTGGACAATCCCAATACAGGTACGTGGAACTACCTCTACAAGGTAGGTGTGTTTAGCGCCAGCGCCAATGCTCCGGCAAGCTTTACGCTCAACTATGGCGGTGCCGGCACGGTAACACCCTCTGGTTCCTCCGTACCAAACGGCCGCTTCAAAGTGGAAGAAACCCAGGATGACACCTTGACTTTCTCACTTACTGATCTTCCGAATGGAGAATACCAGCTTGATGTTCAGGTCTTTTCCAAGAAAGGTGAGGTACGCCTGGAGACCTTCGCTGATGAGTATTTCGCGTTAGTCAGTTCCGATCTCAATGTCTTTCTCACCCTGTTTGACCCTGAAAATGAGCTTGATCTCACCAGTATGTCTTTGCAGGCGTTTGCGGCGACCGCGAACTCGACCAGCCTTACTGGTACACCCATACTTTCCATTGCAGCTAACACCATGGTAACCCTGGAAGGCGGCGGAGGTGTACAACACCGATTTTCCTTGCAAAATCCATTTAATTTCAGCAATGCTCTCGCAGGCTCTGAAGTCAGTAATGGAACCACCGACATTCTTGGGCTACTGATACGTCTTTTCGATCATGCGGCCAAGAATGTGGATCAGGCTGTACGTCTTTCGGAATTCAGAGAAGATGTTCCAGCGGATGGTGACTGGTATATCGATTTGATCAAGCGTGATGGTGGTGTTCAGATTGATGGTACCTTCCTGGCTTCAGGGGATTTCTTTAGTTTTGAAAATGATGAAGTATTCGTAGAGTTTGAGGATGCTACCGGTGTTGAGAGACAGGATATTGATCTTTTGGCAGACGAAGAGGAAGAGACGGATGAGACTTCGGGCGAGACCGTATCCGAACCCTATTTTATAGCTGGTGAGGGTCGCAGAATCGCAGAGGTCTTCCCCTTTGGTGAGGATTCAAGCGGTGCCTCCCTCACGTCGACTGGGTTCTTTGAAAGAGCCCTTAGTTCGGGGGGCAATATCTCCTTTAAGGAAGATCTCTTCAATGATGCCAGTACTGGACAGATATTCCCCAACATCGGCGACCTCTTCCTCGTGGAATACCCAAGGCGAGATGGGTCACTTAACTACGTTTTGATGATCATCACCTTTAAGGATGAGTTTGGCTTTGCGTTTCGCTATGCCAAAGCTACCAGGACTATCCCGGATATCAGTTTCGGTGGTGGTGTGATCAAGGATCGTATTCGTCTTTCCATGGATTTTGAAAGCGGTGAATTCTTCGCCGAGGGTGGTGTACCAGGTACTGAATTTATTGTGCTCACAAGCTCTAACAAAGGATATGACGTATCAGGTACCGAACTGGGTGGAATTGATTCCTCTTCATGCTCAGGAAGCGATAGGGTAAGTACCCCCTATGTTTTCACCGAGACATGTATTGGCACCTTTGACAACAGTGGGAATATTGATGGATTCGTAGAATTTCTCGAGGACTTCTTCCCCGCTGAAGGGGATGTCATTGAAATTGTAGGTTATTTCTATACTGACCCATCAGGTGAAGAGCGCAGTATAGATCTACCCAATCCCCTGCGATTCTTCTTTCGTGAAGATAAATTTGGAGGATTTGGACTTGCCTATACGCAAGTTACCACTGCTGATCATTTCAGGGTTGCTTATTTTGGAGAACCAGACCTTGCGAGCGCGACTGACGCTTCAAATTATCTGGTCAATACCTCGGGTGTATTCGACCCCTGGCTCTTCATGAACATGGAAGCCGGTGGAAATTCTGTAGTGAATATCACCACGGTGACCCAGAACGCGGATCCGAACCCCACCAATGGAATTGACGGCTGGTTAAATTTCAGTCTCGACTCGGGTTACTTTGACAGCGCTGATAAATATTTCGCTGTCTCCGCTACAGATTCTGTTTTAGGGGCTAATGGCGATAGTGTGGAGAGAAAGCGCCATGTGGTGACTTTGAAGACTCCCTATGGGAATCTGATCCGTCCACCCGATGTGGGTACCCGTTGGCTAGAGGTTCGTGAGGATGACTACGGTTTTCGTTCTGAGCCTTACCTCAAGCGTGCCACTGATATTGACAGCATTCGCTTCGAGGAAGGGAATCCCTTTGGGAGCTTTGAAGATTTTCGCGAGTTTCTTGCCTGGAATTATGACAGTGGTCTTCAGCACATGGGGATTGGAAACTTTGATAGTTTTGACGGACAGAGAAAGTTCTGGGAAATTCCCCAGACCGCGGCTGGTTATGATCCATTTGATAACTTTGCTCCGAGGGCGGATGTTTTCTTTGCTCTCCCCACAACTAAAGTTGGGGACACCCTCATGGGAACCTACCGCTTAGGTAATTCTTTCCATGGAACCGCTGCCGGAGGAGAATTTGGAAATGACTTTCGTCCTGAGGTGACTTATTGGGCAACCTTGCTTCGTGTCATGCCTATGCTGGGCCGAGATGGAATCAACTTCGGTCGTGCTATGGAAGTTCGTGTGGTTCAGCATGTGAATTTCCCAGAATTCGACGATCTTGGTAATGTTACTGGCAGTTTCGATTCTAACAACTTTGAAGAGAGGGTCTTTAGATTCTGGTTTGCCGACACACTTGGCACGGTACGTACGGAGCAAGAACAGCGATTCATTAGCGCAGACCAGGGAGACTTTATTGAGCACGGCTACCGCTCCAAATCCAAGGTAGTAGGCTTCAAACGACCTGATGAAGATCCATTTGTAGCGGAAGGAGACCCAAGAGTTCTCTTTGACGTAGCCACCGACTTCACCGGTTTTGATGATGTGGATGTAAATGTGGAGCTAGGATTTGGAGAGGAAGGCGCTAATTACAAACTTGTGGTTCTGCGTCCCACAAGAGGCCAAGAGGGCCACGTCGTGGATACGGCCATCACTTCACAGCTGGAAGAGCCAGCGAATTTCGAAAACCGTCTGCCGGATCGTTTTGCATCCGTGAATTTCAGTACCACTCCCACGAGTGATGGCCACTTTATATTCCGGGTCTATAAATGGCCTTCAGCTGCTTCTCAGGACCCAACATCAACCGCAGATGATGTCCCTGAGGACGATGCCAATCTCGTAGGTGAAGTTCCCTTCTTCATTGACGGAGACCAGGGATTCACCCATGTTTTTATCGAGCTTAGAAAGGAAGGCGAGACCCCGGCAATCATGCTTTTTGAGGGTTCAGGCTTCAGCTTTCTGGCTGGTGAATTTACAGGTCCAGATGAGCCCAAGCGTGATTTTTCCTATCAGCGCCAGGAGTTTGGTAACGGTGTGGAAATGCGGCTCAACAGGTGGCTGCCCGATGGACAAACTGCATCCAACCGGCGAATTA
>CAZIKF010000095.1:0-3403 GCA_964539825.1 uncultured bacterium | reverse complement strand
AGTTAAAAAAACGGAAAAAACTTTACCTGATTCTGTTGTCAAATTTCGTGTGCCGAACTTTACTCGGCAATCCTCTCCAAGAGTTATTTGGAGAGGGATCGCAATAATAGGGCTTAGACTGAATTGTGTCAATACAAGATTCTTAGAATCAATCAATTCAACAAATTAAATCCCCTACTACATACCTACCTGGTCTTTTCTCCCATTTAGTGAATCGAGTTCGAGAAAATCTGGAACTCCTGGGCGAACGAAAAGTACGAGACCTGTGCAGAGGAGGAAGGGCGCAGCAGAGCTACGATCAACGACGTAGCAGAGCTACCATCAACGACGTTAAGCAGAGAATTGTGCTTTGCAGCCGTTCAGTTGTTCCGATTCCGAAATTTCTCGATCTCGGTTCACCTATTCTCGGCAGCTACTTCACGGTAGGAATCCGGGGTTTGCTCAGAGATTGCTCTTCTTATCTGGGATTCGGAGATTGCCCTGCCCACTTCACCCTCATCTCTCAGGGCCATTCCTTCCTTCACAAGCTGTGGCATAATCATCGTATCATCGAAGACCTTGTCCCACTTTTTGATCCATCCAATTGGATTAAAAAGTCCTCTTCGAGCCCATTTCTGCATGTGAATTGATTGGACCTGCCCGCTAGACAGTGTAAGGATTGCCTTCCCTTTGCGGGTAACTACAGGGTCCTCATCTGAAACCGTACTTTCCTGGTAAAACTCAATGATTCTCTGACCATTTTCAGTCCTGGCACTAGCCACCACATCATAGATAATCGATTCCCAGGGGCCTATCTCAACCGTATCCTTGGATTCAAAAAGCCTGGCATAAGTTTCAAGATCCATATGTAAGTCCATCATAAAGAGGTCTCCATGAGGTACTTTCTTGCCTTCATCAGGGCTCTTTCGGTCGAAATAGATGTATACCGCGAAGTCATTTTTTCTTGTATAGGTATAGGCTTGAACATCCAACGAAGCGACTGCTTCCCGATGAGACTCACGTACTCCTTCAAATCTTCCCATTGTCGAAAACTGCTTACTGCTCTCAGGCATTGCCGCAGGAAGTGAATAAAGTTCCTGAAATATTCTTTGCTGCTGCCGACCCTCTGCGGCGTATAAAGAAATGACCGATACAAAGCTCACGAAGAAAATAATCCAACGTCTCATAGTTTTCCCTCTCCACATATATTGGTTAGCCAGAATTCAGCTTCAATGACAAATACGAGCTTCAATGAAGAATGTTTCGGTTAGATAAAAAAAGGAAAAGGAGTTTCAACAAGGGAGCCTGAGAATGGTGTAGTCCGGCACCGAACTCAGCCCTTCGAGGTAAACCTCATCACCGGGAACTGCTTTATCAAGAGGAAAGCCATCGAGACTATATATACCGCCAACTTCCTCTAAGCGGTGTTGGTGCGCCGGATCGAAAATCTGTACCTTATCCCCACTGACCAACTTCTTCTTTATCGAGACAAGACTGAGAGTCTGTCCACCTACACTCTCCTTTTTTCTAAGGAGACCCGCGAAATCAAAGGACTGGGATTTTTGATCTCCAAAGAGATTGTACTGATCCCTCTCATGTCCCTTAAACAATCCTTCTGTGTATCCACGACTACCCAACTGGTTTAACTCAAGCTGTAGTGCAGGCAGAAGCTGTTGAAGACTCTCGGGATCTTGGTACCAGGCATCAATCGCCTTACGATATACACTCACAACTGTAGATAAATAGGACAAGGACTTTGTTCGACCTTCTAACTTCAACGATCGCACCGGACTTGAAAGAATTTCATCGAGTCGCGGCAGCAGACAGAGGTCTTTGGAATTAAACAGATGGGTCCCTCTCCCATCCTCTTCAACGGGGTAAAACTCCCCCGGCCGCTGTTCTTCCTCCACCTGATATTCTTTTTCATGGACCTTATAACTCCAACGACAGGAATTAGTACATAATCCCCGGTTGGCATCTCTATAGGAAGTCATGTAATTGGAAATGAAGCATCTTCCCGAATAGGCTATACATATACTGCCATGAACGAAGATCTCTACATCCACAACACCAGAAGAGGCGATATCCTTAATATCCTGAAAGGTTAATTCCCGGGCAAGAATGATTCGACTTACACCCTGCTTGGACCAGAATGAACAAGCTCTGGTATTTAGCGTATTGGCCTGGGTAGACAAATGAAGCTCCAGTGACGGCGCCACTTCCCGGGCCAGGTCCACAACCCCTGGATCAGCCACAATTAGAGCATCTGGTCGAATCTCCTGCTCAAGCACCCGAAGATAGTCGGAGATCCGGCGAAAATCACGGTTATAGGCAAAGAGGTTAACGGCCACATAAACCTTCACCCCCTGAGAATGGGCATAACGAACCGCGTCACGCATCTGGGAACGACGAAAATTTCCAGCCTTGGCTCTCAAACCAAAGAAACGATCCGATAGATAAACCGCATCCGCCCCATACCGTATCGCAATTTTCAGTTTTTCGGGATCCCCTGCCGGGGCTAAGAGCTCTACTTTTTCCATAGCCGAGGAGTTTCTTGGAAAATTAAGGTGAAGTCAATGAAGTCTCATTAATTAGTAGTAGGTCATCATGGGTAATCGGGTTTGAGTAATTAAAAAACCCTTCCGTGAGCGTTAGCTACGAAAGGGTTTTTAGGTACTAAGAATAGAGTCTACTACAAATAATTTTTTTTGAGACAAAGCCGTAATCGGTATCGGTATTATCGTTACTCCTTTGAAAGGAGGTGATCCATCCCCACGTTCCCGTAGGGATACCTTGTTACGACTTCACCCCCCTTACGAAACACACCTTAGGGACCTCCCTCCTTACGGTTAGGTCAGCCACTTCGGGTGCAGTCCACTCGGGTGGTGTGACGGGCGGTGTGTACAAGGCCCGGGAACGTATTCACCGCGGCATGCTGATCCGCGATTACTAGCGATTCCAACTTCATGGAGTCGAGTTGCAGACTCCAATCCGAACTTAGACCAGCTTTTAGAGATTTGCTAAACGTCACCGTCTCGCTCCTCGCTGTACTGGCCATTGTAGTACGTGTGTAGCCCTGGACGTAAGGGGCATGCTGATTTGACGTCATCCCCACCTTCCTTCTACAACTAGTAGACAGTCCCTCTAAAGTCCCCACCATAACGTGCTGGTATACTAGAGGCAAGGGTTGCGCTCGTTACCGGACTTAACCGAACATCTCACGACACGAGCTGACGACAACCATGCACCACCTGTCACGGCGTCGATATCGCTACCGAACCGCATATCTCTATGCGTGGCACCGGATGTCAAGCCCAGGTAAGGTTCTCCGCGTTGCATCGAATTAAACCACATACTCCACCGCTTGTGCGGGCCCCCGTCAATTCCTTTGAGTTTTAATCTTGCGACCGTACTCCCCAGGCGG
>CAZIKF010000094.1:0-3579 GCA_964539825.1 uncultured bacterium | reverse complement strand
TTGGAGCGACAACTCCTGCAACCGCAACTTTTACAGATATCACAGCAAACCTGGGAATCACTGGTACACTGCAGACAGCAGCACAACCTAACGTTACCAGCCTGGGTACTCTTACTGCCGCAACGGCTACCAGCTTAAGGGTTACTTCCAGCCTTACCGCAACTGCTACTGGGTTGACCATTTCCTCAGCAAATGTAACTGGAACTCTGACTGCCGCTAGTTTCGATGTAACCAGTATGGATTTGACCGGTACCCTGACTGCAGCTACGGTGGATCTTAATGGTGGCAATATTGATGGAACCGTAATCGGGGCCAGCAGCGCCACAACCGGTACCTTTACCGATATCACCGCCACAGGTGGAATCACAGGTACCCTGCAAACCGCGGCTCAGCCAAACGTAACCAGCCTGGGCACTCTTAGTGCTGTAACCGCCACAACCGCAGATATCAACGGTGGAAGTTTGGATGGAACAACTATCGGTGCGAACACTGCCGCTGCAGCCACCTTTACAGATGCCACGGTAGATGGTGCCGCAGACGCGACCCTTACTATTGATGCAAACGCTGATAACCAGGACTCCAATATTGAATTCCACGCCAACGGAAGTTCACAAGGTTACATCCGCTACGATCATAACGCGACCAATGCCAATGAGGTCTTGAAAGTAGCTGCCGGATCTATTGAAACTCTCTATCTTAGCAATGGAAAAGTTGGAATCGGGACTTCAACTATAGGGGAGCTTCTCGAGGTAAATGGAATTAATTCAGGGGGTTTTAAAGGAATCCGCGTTGTCAATGTTGGAGATGCTGCTAATACCGCGTCTGGCGTTAGTATGTATTCGGATGAGGATGACGGAGACGCGTTGGAACTGGCACGTGTTAGTGGAGTATTGATAGACAATACCAACAATGCAGGGAAAGGTGCTCTTAAATTTGATGTCAAGAATAACAATACCCTGGCTACCGCTATGTACATCACGGATACCGAAAATGTCGGTATTGGAACTACAACCCCAGGATCCAAACTAGAAGTCTCGGGTCAAATTACCGCGAGTTCCCAAAACATTACGGGAGTCCTCACAGCGGCTACCGTAGATCTAAATGCCGGAAACATCGACGGGACAGTTATTGGGGCAAGTAGCGCTACGACCGGTACCTTCACAGACCTCATTGCAACCAGTGTTGATCTCAACGGTGGAAACATTGATGGTGCTGTGATCGGTGCGAGCAGCGCGACCACCGGTACCTTTACCGATCTGATTTCAACTAGTGTTGATCTTAATGGCGGCAACATTGATGGGACTATCATCGGAGCTAGTTCACAGTCCACAGGACAATTTACCAACTTGACTGCTACAACATCCCTGAGAATTAGTGACATTGTAACCATAAGCGGTTCACAGCTCACAGCCACATCTGCCACTATCAGTAACACCCTGACTGTACAAAACCTTGTGATAACTGGAAATCAGACTTCAACAAATACGGACATTGACGGTGGTAGTATTGATGGAACCTCTATTGGTCAGGATTCAGCTTCAATTGCTCAGTTCACTGCAGTCACCGCGACTAGCCTCAAGATCACCTCATCGCTGACGGCTACTGCTGCTGGATTAACCATTTCTTCAGCGGACGTAACGGGAACCCTAACAGCCGCAACCGTAGATCTTAACAGTGGAAATATTGATGGAGTCGCAATAGGAATCAATTCTCAATCGACTGGTCAGTTTACGAATCTCACTGCAACAAGCTTACGAGTTACCTCCTCCCTCACGGCAACCAGCAGCGGACTCACCATAAGTTCTGCTGATGTGACCGGAACTCTTACTGCTGCTACGGTGGATTTTAACAGTGGAAATATTGACGGTACGGTAATAGGGGCAAGTTCCCAATCCACGGCACAATTCACTAATGTTACCGCAACTAGTGTTGACATTAACGGTGGAAGTATCGACGGATCTGTCATTGGGGCCAGTAGCGCAACTACTGGTACATTCACAGATCTTGCCGCATCCAGTGTAAATCTTGATGGTGGCAATATTGATGGGACAGTGATTGGAGCTAGTTCTCAATCAACCGCACAGTTTAGCAATGTTACGGCTACAAGCCTTAGAGTAACTTCCTCCTTAACTGCAACCAGCACTGGCTTAACCATTTCTTCCGCTAATGTAAGCGGTACATTGACGGCAGCAGCGATTGATGTAACCAGTTTTAGTGTTAGCGGGAATTTAACTGCACCCACAGTTGATCTAAATGGTGGAAATATTGATGGAACAGCAATTGGTGTTGCTTCACAGTCTACAGCTAATTTTACAAATGTTACTGGTACAAGTTTAAGGGTGACTGGAAGCTTGACGGCAACAAGTGGGGGACTAACTATCTCCAGCGCTGACATTACGGGAACCTTGACAGCCGGTACCGTAGATCTAAATGGCGGAAGTATCGATGGAACCGTCATTGGAGCAACTAGTGCAACCACTGGTACATTCTCTGACTTAATCGCCACGAGTGTGGATCTAAACGGTGGAAATATAGATGGAATTACAATAGGTGCCACAACTCCAGCGGCAGGTAACTTCTCCACGGTAGATATAGATGCTGGAAGTATCGATGGTACCGCAATAGGAGCAAATTCTCAGTCTACCGGTCAGTTTTCAAATGTAACGGCAACAAGTCTACGCGTCACCTCAAGTCTAACCGCTACAGCCAGCGGACTGACCATCTCTTCTGCAAATGTAACCGGTACATTGACTGCAGCCAGCTTTGACGTGACCAGCATGAACTTGAGCGGGACTCTGACAGCGGCAACGGTGGATCTCAATGGTGGAAACATCGATGGAACTATGATTGGAGCAAGTAGCGCCAGTGAAGGTAAGTTTACAAATCTTACTGCTACGAGTGGGATTACAGGTACTCTGCAGACGGCGGCTCAGCCGAATGTCACCAGCCTGGGAACACTTACAGCGGTAACTGCTACCACAGCGGATATCAATGGTGGAACTTTAGATGATGTGACCATCGGTGCCACCACACCAGCTACGGCCACTTTCACGGATATCACCGGAACTCTACAGACAGCCGCTCAGCCCAATGTAACAAGTCTGGGAACCCTGACCATTTTAACTGTATCCAGTGATCTAACCGTAAACACCACACATCTTGTAGTGGACACTTCAACCGCTGGATCAGCAAGGGTTGGTATAGGAAAAGCCAGCCCAACAGCGGAACTCGATGTAAACGGTCAGATCAAAGCGACCTCCGCTAATATCTCCGGGACTCTAACAGCTACATCCCTACACATCACCGGTATCTTAACCGCTGAAATGGGAGAGTTAACTGTTGGAACCGCGACGATTAACAGCGGTAGCGTGAACGGTGTGGAAATTGGTACCAGCAGTGCATCAGTGGCAGAGTTTACCAATGTGACGGCTAGTTCTTTTAGGGTAACTTCTGCCTTAACTGCTACAAGCAGCGGATTAACGATCTCATCAGTAAATCTGAGTGGCACCTTAACCGCAGCCACAGTAGATCTAAATAGTGGAAATATTGATGGTATCGCCATTGGTGATGCTTCCCAGT
>CAZIKF010000093.1:0-3632 GCA_964539825.1 uncultured bacterium | reverse complement strand
GAGACCGCAACGTAGATAAAGCCCTGGATAAGGCAAATACCACTATGCGTGAAGCGGTTGGAATCGAGCAGGAACTCATGCGCTGGAAGCGCGAACTCAATGATTTGGAAAGTCAAATGAATTCGCAAACCAAGAGAGTTTTAAAACGGGTCAATGCCGTTGTTCACCAGATTGACGGATTTGAAAAAACCTTTGGGTCCATTCAAGACATTGCATTTGGTGAGGAAGGCGAAATTGTCGCTCTCACGGTATCAGTTCAAAAACAAAAGGTAGATATCACCCTTGCTCAACTTGATGTGTACATCAAGGATGATCTTAACAGCCTGGTGAAAATGCGCCAGGAAGAGCATAGTAAAGCGGTTGACATCGCCAAGAAGGCACAGACTGACCAGCTTGCCGCTCAGGCTGAAATTGATTCCTGGGACGATGGCGTTACCAGGTGGCAGAAGATGAATTCCATTGTGCCCTGGTCAAAAAACAATACCCGCTATAAGAAGGTTAAATCCTTAAGGCTCAAATCATCTCAACTTGAAGAGACAACGGTACAATCCGCGAACAAGGTGAGGCACACCAAATCTCTTCTCGATCGCTCGGTTCATGCCCAGAAGATGATTCAGCAGTTGGACAAAGATCAGGTGCGAACTGCACTGAAGAGCCTCCGAGCCCTGTAGGTCTCGGAGGAGAAATTTTACTACTTCCCTTGATTTCTGGTGTCCCCGGGGAACGGTTCTTTCTCTTCTATCCTTTTTTAGATTTCGAGAATTCGTTGTGGATAACCACCCCTTTTTTGAGTTCTGATTTCTGAGCCCTGACTTCTGAACCCCAAGATGTTAAAATTCCTGCACTTTCCAGAGACTATGGGAGTTCAGTGATGGCAGAAGTAAGACTCGAAAAATTCACCAAGATCTATCCCGGAAACGAAGAGTACACGGTTAAAGAAACCAGTTTAACCGTCAAGGACAAAGAGTTTGTCGTCCTGGTAGGGCCCTCCGGCTGTGGAAAGTCCACCATGCTTCGGATGGTCGCGGGATTGGAAGAAATCTCAAGCGGTTCTCTATATATTGATAATTCCATGATGAATGATGTACCCCCCAAGAATCGCGATATTGCCATGGTGTTTCAAAACTATGCTCTCTATCCCCATATGAATGTGGAGGAAAATATTTGTTTTGCCCTATCTTTGAAGAAGGTTCCTAAAGATGAAATCAAGGCACGGGTAACCAAAACTTCCAGTATGCTGGGATTGAACGAGCTACTTCATCGGTTACCCAAACAACTCTCGGGAGGACAGAGACAGCGGGTTGCCCTGGGTCGGGCCATCATTCGCGAACCAAAGGTTTTGTTGATGGATGAGCCGCTTTCCAACCTAGATGCCAAACTGCGTGGGCAAATGCGTGCTGAGATCCTCAAGTTACATCAGACAATTCAAAATACGATTCTATATGTGACCCACGATCAGGTTGAAGCCATGACAATGGCGGATCGAATTGTGGTTTTAAATGGCGGAGTGGTACAGCAGGCGGATACTCCCCATGAGGTTTATAACCGGCCGGTGAATAAATTTGTGGCTGGATTCATGGGATCTCCCCCGATGAATTTTCTCAGTGCAGAAGTGGCCGAAGGTCCCAATGGACTTCATTTGAAGGGGCTGGGAAGCCAGGACTATGAGTTGCCTCTACGCGATCAGATCCTTACCGAAAAAGTTCAGGCTCTCAAGGGAAAGAAAGTCGTTTTGGGAATTCGACCTGAAGATATTTATGATGCCTCCAATCCCAAAGCACCTGAGTTCCGCGATAGTGTTATTGCCTGTAAAGTTGATATTGTAGAACCGTTGGGGTCTGAACTTTACGTTCATACACATGTGGGGAGTGAATCCATGATTGGTCGAATCGAACCAGATGTACAGGTTCAGTCGGGACAAGTTTTTCAGGCTCATGTGGATCCTATGAAAATCCACATCTTTGATCCGGGTACAGACGTTCGAGTTTCGGGCTGAACAATCAAATCCCTTTTTTTTGGTGTATCATCGTGACTTGTTCACCTGTTCTTTTTTCATTTCATGATCGAAGATAATGCCCTTGTAGATCCGACCAGAGAACGAGTTGATACCCGCATCGTGTCTCCTCAAGTCCTTGAAGAAGACCTGGGAGCCGATCAGCTTCGTCCCTTGCGTTTCCAGGAATTCATCGGGCAGGCCTCCTTGCGTTCGCGCCTGGAGATCTTCATCAAAGCCGCTAACCTGCGCCGGGAATCCCTGGATCATGTGCTGCTCTCCGGCCCCCCCGGATTAGGAAAAACAACCTTCGCGAAAATTATTTCCAATGAGCTGTCTTCAGGGTTTGTAGTGACCTCCGGCCCCGCCATTGAAAGGCAGGGAGACCTGGCCGCAATCCTGACCAACCTGGCGCCGAGAGATGTTCTTTTCATCGATGAGATCCACCGGCTTAAGCTTCCCGTGGAAGAAATTTTGTATGCGGCAATGGAAGACTATAAGCTTGATATCATAGTCGGAAAAGGCCCGGATGCCAGAACTCTTAGAATTGATCTGCCTCCTTTTACCCTGGTGGGGGCTACCACCAAATCAGGATTACTTAGCGCGCCGCTGAGGGACCGGTTTGGAATCTCCGGAGTATTTGAATTTTATGAGTCTGACGAACTTGCCCAGGTTTTGCGCCGCTCCGCTAAAATTTTGAAGATAAAATTAGATCGTGATGCGTCGGTGGAACTTGCCTCCAGATCAAGGGGTACACCCAGAATAGCGAATCGGCTGTTGCGGCGGGTCAGAGATGTGATCCAGGTGGCAGGGAAGGACAGTATTGACTCGGACTCAGCCCTTGAGTCGCTCAACACTCTTCTGATCAATGAACGGGGATTGGAACCACTGGATCTGAAAATCCTTCAGGTTCTTGCGGATTCAGGAGAGGACAGAGCGGTGGGTTTGTCCACTCTTGCCATTTCAGTAGGCGAAGACGATGAGACAATTTCTGAAGTTTGCGAGCCTTATTTAATTCAGCTCGGATTCGTAGAACGGACTCCGCAGGGCAGGAAGATCACCATCCGGGGAGCTCACTATTATAGCGAGTGGAAAGATCGCCCATGAAGACTGAGAAGATTCGCGGGGAAGTCCTTGCATATCTTCAGCAATCGGATATCGAGACCTTTTCCGAGCTATGGTCTATTCTGGGGGAGATTTTCGAAAAATACCTCGATCCCGAGTTTATTTTTTATTTTGAAAAAGAGGATTTACTCGAAGAAGTTCGTCTGATTTACGGCAGTGCCCGTGCTTATAGTCTTAAGCAGGATCAGTATTTTTCCCAATTTCGTATCTTCGCCTTTGAGAATCTGGATCGGGAACCAAGAATTTTGGCGCAAGTACCGATTCCCTTGCTGAAATTGAATCTCTTGTCGACTCTTCTTTTCCCAATCTATTTTACAGAGGCATCCAGGGGAATTTGGGTCCTGGGAAATCCTCGTTCAAAGAAACGCTACAGCTCAAGAGATCTCACCCTGATGGAGGATATTTTCTCCGCCTGTCTTCCTCTCATTGAGACGTTAAAGCTCAAGAGAATAGTGCAGATTTATCAGCGCGAACAGAGGCTGACAAACAGGCTGCACAAACTTCTGGACGCCAA
>CAZIKF010000092.1:0-3939 GCA_964539825.1 uncultured bacterium | reverse complement strand
ACAAGGCAGGCCAGTACATAGCCCTTGGGCTTGGATATTGGGAAGCTCGTCTCGCAGACTGTGGACAGGATGATGTGGACGAAAAGAAGATGAGCAAGGTTGCCAAGCGGCCTTATTCCATTTCTCACCCCATTCTAAATGATGAGGGCCAACTTTTTCCAATGGGCTTCCGGGATTTTCTAGAATTCTATGTGGTTCTTGTGCGCCCCGATAATGAAAATCCTGCGCCGGTCTTAACACCGCGCCTCTTTACCCTAAAGGAGGGGGACCGGCTCAATGTTGGGAAAGGAATTGTGGGCAGTTTTACACTGGATTCTTTTCCGAGCACAACAAAGACTGTCATCTTTGGGTCTACCGGAACGGGAGAGGCACCTCATAATCATATGATTCACACGCTTCTTAACCAGGGTTTTGATGGGAATATTGTGTCCTTGATATGCTGCCGCTACAACCAGGACCTGGGTTATCTAGATCTTCATCGTCAGCTGGAAGATCGTTATCCCAACTATACTTATGCACCTCTCTCAACCCGTGAACCAGAGACGATCAACAACAAGGTATATATCCAGGATTTTCTGGGTTCTGAGAGAATTGAGGAAGTCATTGGAGGTCCTCTTGATTCTGGGAGCACTGAAGTTTTCCTCTGTGGAAATCCCGATATGATCGGGGTTCCTGAAGTAGACAAAGAGACTGATGAACGAACCTATCCTGATCGTAAAGGTGTTATCGAGGTCTTAGAAAAGAAAGGTTTCCGAATGGATCACAGAAAGTTCGTCGGGAACATCCACTTCGAAAACTACTGGTAGGATTGTAAGCCGAACTCGGGAAATTTCGGAGCCCCTGGGCGGCTGTAAAGCACGATACTCTGCTCATCCTCCTCGAACGTGACGGTGCCACGTACTTCGTCGTCTTCACAGGTCTCGAGCTTTTCGCTCGCCCAGGGGCTTCGAAATTTCCCGAGCTCGACTTACTTTTATTTTGGAAATACCTGGTGGTGCATCGCTCCTCGAACGTTACGATGCCACGTACTTCGTCGTCTGCACAGGTCTTGTGTTTTTCGCTCGCCCAGGGGCTCCGAAATTTCCCGAGCTCGACTTACTTCTGTTTTGGGAATACTTGATGGTGCATCTAGAGGGCTATTCTCGGATGCCTGGTAGAGCAAGTCTCCTGAAGTTCAGCTTTCGCCTTACTTCATTAGTTCTTTGTTTATGGCTTCCAGGGATTCTCGGGAAAGGGTCAGGTCGTTTACTCCCAGGGCTGATAGGGGTGTTTCTCCCAGTGCTAGCTCTTCTGCGAAATCTTTACGATTTGGGTCATAGAAAATCAGGCCTGTGAGGAATCTTCCTTCCGCGATTGAATGTTGAAGTTCACTGAATGCCTGGATTCTGTTTGTTGGGTCGTAGTCCTTTTTCAGTTTTCTGAGGGTTACAATAGATCCATCATGTAGAGCTACATCTTCTTCACAGCCTTCTTCGTATTCCACCGTGATGTCATCTGCAGGGGGAATAAAATCTATGTCGTGGATCGGATCTAGATTGAGCCTGATATTTTTCAAACTCTTAGTGGACCCTTCGTGATTATTAAAGGTGACACAGGGACTGAGAACATCCAGAACAGCGGTGCCTTTATGAGCAAGGGCACCTTGAAGAAGCGGGGCTAGCTGTTTACGATCACCGGAGAAACTTCGTCCTATATAGGTAGCACCAAGGGACATGGCCAGTTCACAAAGGTCAATGCCTTTGAGGTTGTTAAATTTTCCGCCTTTCATAATGGTCCCCTGGTCAGCGGTGGCGGAAAGCTGGCCCTTGGTTAGACCGTAGACTCCATTGTTCTCGATGATGTAAGTAATGTTTACATTACGCCGCATCATGTGGCAGAAGTTACCAAGCCCGATGGCGGCAGTGTCTCCGTCTCCAGAGACTCCCAGGGCAGTCATTTTATGGTTGGAGACCTGAGCCCCGGTTGCCACAGCCGACATGCGCCCGTGAACGGAATTAAAGCCAAAGGATTGTTTAAGGAAGTAGGCTGGGGTTTTGGAAGAACAGCCAATGCCACTAAGCTTGATTACTGACTTGGGATCAATATTACTCTGGTGAAAGGCCCGGCGCAAGGAGGCGGAAATTGCATCATGGCCGCAACCCTGGCACATGGTAGAAGGGACTCCCTGGTAGTCTTTCTCAGCGAGATTTAATCGATTGAGTTTTGGTTCTGCCATGGTCTTCTCCTAATGAAGTTCTCGGTAGCGGTTAATACAATGGACAATTTCACCGGCTGCTACCGGAAGGCCATCGTAGATGCGGACACTTCGAAGTCTCGTATTGAGCTCTGGCCATTCACTTAACAGAATACTTAGCATTTGGCCGTCACGATTTTGTTCCACGAGATATACAACATCATGGTCCTCAATGAATTTCTTTACTTCCTCGCCAAGCGGAAGAGCCCTGAGTAACAAGTGGTCTGTTGGATAACCAGAGGAGGTCAATCGGTCCCGGGCCTCTCGGGTAGATTCAAAACTGGATCCAAAGCTAATCACGCCAGCAGATACTCCCGGAGTAGATTCAATTACGGGCCTGGGAACCTCTCTACGAGCTGTTTCCAATTTAAGCTTCAAACGATCAAGGTTCTGACGGTAAACCTCGTTATCTTCGGAGCGTTTGCCAGCTGAGTCTTGTAGTGCACCACTGGTAAAATAGCCAGCGGAGTCCAGGGAATTGCCCGGGATGGTTCTTGAAGCAATACCGTCACCGTCTTCATCCAGGAATCTTTGAAACTGCTCTCCCTTATTTCTCAAATCCTGCTCATTCAAAACCTTTCCCCTGTGGATGGGCTCATTGCAAAATTCAAATGGCTCGGATGTCCACAGGTTCATACCCAGGTCCAGGTCACTTGCCACAAACACCGGAGTTTGGAATTTTTCTGCCAGGTTGAAGCTCTTCTGGCCCAACTCAAAACTGGATCTCATGTCATGAGGAAGGAGGACTATATGGCGGGTATCTCCATGGGAACAATAGTACATTGAGATGAGATCAGACTGTTGGGTCCTGGTTGGGAGCCCTGTGGAAGGCCCTCCCCTCTGAACGAT
This sequence comes from uncultured bacterium, assembly GCA_964539825.1. Classification (GTDB taxonomy): domain Bacteria; phylum Muiribacteriota; class UBA6191; order UBA6191; family UBA6191; genus CAZIKF01. The sequence goes on along the minus strand of CAZIKF010000092.1, from coordinate 857 downwards.
GAAGAAAACCGAGGGAACTTCTCCAAAATAGGCCAATCCGATCATTTCATTCATAAGGGAAAGCCCGGGGCCAGAGGTGGTTGTCATTGATCTGGAGCCAGCCCATCCCGCTCCAACTACCATCCCGGCAGCGGCGATTTCGTCTTCGGCCTGGATTACCGCAAAGGTTGCCTTTTTGTCCGCGTCGAGGCGCAGCCTGGGCAGGTAGTGCTCCATGGCATCAGCCAGGGATGTAGACGGGGTGATGGGATACCAGGCGACCACGGTGGCTCCTCCGTAAACAGCCCCGAGTGCGGATGCCGTGTTCCCTTCGGTGATGATTTTACCAAGATTGCCGTTCTCAATAGATTCGAGCCTTGCTACTTCCTGAGAGAAGTTTTGCTGTTCCACATAATCGTAACCTGCCTGGATGCAGGCCTGGTTTGACTCAATGACCTGTGGCTTTTTACCAAAGGTATCTGCCAGGACCTCTCCTACAACACTCAGGTCAATACCGAAGAGTTGGGCAATTACGCCAACATATACCATGTTCCTCTGCTTGATTCGAAGCGGTCCTGCCTTGACTTTTTCCTTGATCAGATTCACGGCAGGGACCCCAATACATGTCAGGTCATCGCGCTTCAGATCCTCGGGTATCTCTGTACTGTTGTCATAGATGAGCACTCCACCTGGACGCACTTTATGAACATCTTCAGCAATGGTGGTTTCATTGAAGGCAACCATCACGTCGATTACATCCTTTCGACCGCCATAACCATCTGAGTTGGCACGAACCTGATACCAGGTGGGAAGTCCCTGAATATTGGATGGAAACATATTTTTTGAGGAGCATGGTATTCCCATCTTAAAGATTGATT
>CAZIKF010000091.1:0-3999 GCA_964539825.1 uncultured bacterium | reverse complement strand
TCCGGACTCTCCCCTGGTCTCTCGTGCTAAAACAGCTTAAACTAGCTCCATTCGGGACAGGCTACTTTTTGTCTTAGGTTTCAATTAGGTGAGTCTGAAACCATTTTGTTTAATCGTTCCCCAACTATGCTCGTATCATGATATTTCAACTAGACAAAAGTCAGCTATTGGAAATTTCAGTGGGTGGTTTGTCCAGGGGTGAGCTCAAAAATAGACTACGGGAAAAATCAATTTTTACGAATAAATATGCTGAGATGCTACTTTCAGATTCTTCGTTCACAACCTCATCTGCCATAGCACGTCTTAATGTGATAACGGTTTCCACAGAGCAAATGGGATTAGTTAAAGGCGGTACTACTGAAAACGTATTTTCTACTGCACTTGAACTTGGATTTCACTTGTGTCCCGTCGAGCTAGCAGTGCATTTACGATTACAGTATTATGACGAATATGAGGACTCCTATTTAACTGTAGCTTCCAAAAAACTCAGAGAAGCTAATGATTACCCTGCCGGCTTTTATTTGAAGAGGCAGAACACTAACTTATGGCTAAGGGGATACAGGGCTTCTCATGATTACGAATGGAGCCCAGAGAGTAGGTTTGTATTTATAGTTGAATGTTGATAATTATGCTTCAACCCGAAAATCCACCTGCCGCGCTCATCGGTTTTCGTGCAATGTGACTTTTTGCTATAGATCAAATAAATCTTTGAAAGAAGAGGGAAGGATTTTTGGGACCGGTCATTTATTGCCTTTTTATCCCTATTCCTTAATCCTGAACAGTGTCTGCATTTTACTTGCGGCACCGCTACCGGCTTCTGCATAAATATTGTAGACCTCATCAACACCGGATGCTTTTAGCTCTGCTACCTCATCTTCAAATTTTGCGATTCCGACGATTGGCCCTTTGTACCCTCTATAACGTAACTGTTCACCTGCCATCATATTTGAAGAACAGTTAGGCATTGCCAGAAGAATAAGATCGACCGTTGGATGACCGTGGTCGATGCGTGACCAGAATTCTGGGTCAGTTGCGTCGCCTAAAATAATTTGTCGACCTGTATTTGAGAGACGTTCAACCTCTTTAGGGTCCTGGTCAATACCAAGTATTTTACCCACACTTGCTTCTTGCATTTCATCATAGGCAGCCCGGCCTACACGCCCCATGCCAAAAATCAGGATTGAATGTTGTGCGATGTCTATGTCTTCGTCACCTTTAAGACGAGACTTCGTTTCAAACCTGTTCAAGAACGAACGATAACGTGTGTAGAACTTATCTGCGAGTAGATTGATGGGTGAGGCGACCAAAAATGATGCGGAAAGAGCAAGTGCAATGACGGTTAGCCATTGGGTTTCCATCCAGCCAACAGAAATTGCAACCGCTGTTACAATGAGTCCAAATTCACTATAATTTCCTAAGGACCAAGTTGCCAGTGTGCTTCCTCGTGCTCGAACACGAAAACGAGTAAATAATAGAAAAAACAGAATAACCTTGATCGGTATAAGCAATAGAAGAAGAGCTGCTGCCCCGACGGTTTCAAGGGTTGGTAAGCCTGTAAGTCCTATTGTTAAGAAAAAGCAAACGAGAAATACATCTTTAAAGCCCAATAGAGTATTTGCAAGTTCACTACTTTTCTCATGACTCGCTAATAGAATGCCCATAATTAAAGCCCCTAAATCACCCTTCATGCCAACCATCTCAAAAATGGCGGCTCCTCCGAGTGCAAGGGAGAAACCAAACACGGTAAGCAATTCTTTGTGCCCACTCAGACCCAGGGCTTTCCCCAAAACGTGACGTATTGGAATCAGTAAAAGGAGGCCCAAAGCCCAGATAGATGGTATTTTGCCACTGGACAGAGCCAAGAAGAAAACAGCGGTGATATCCTGAATAACTAAAACGCCGATAGCGATCTGACCATAACGAGATGACAATGCATCCCGGTCTTCCAAAGTTTTCACAGCAAAGACTGTACTGGAGAAAGATAAAGCAAATGAAAGGATGGCTGCTGTCTTCACATCTATACCTGAGAAGATAGAAAGTCCGATTAGACTTAGACCCATGATGAACGATAGGGCCACTAGAATTGTCACGGCCATATGGCTAAGTGTGGTTGCCCATATTTCTGGTTTTAGAAGGCTTTTTAGATGCAGCTTTAAACCAATAGTGAATAACAACAAGGTTACGCCCAAATCGGCAATTTCATTTAAGAAGCTATCTTGTTGCACTCCCAGTAGATGCAAAACAAAACCGGCGAGCAGAAAGCCAACCATTGGTGGTAGTTTGAACTGCTGGAAAACAAGACCGAAGATAAATGCAATCGCAATCCATGCGGGATTTTGATATTCAATTGCACTCAGTAAAGTTTCCATGTCACCTCAAATTCGCTGACCTTTTGGAAGAGCCTTGAAAACATTCATTGCTTAAAGAAGGAAATTTGGCAGAAAAGAAGGAGACAGTCAACTTAATACAACACAGCCTACTTTTCACAAGCAAAGGGAGAGAATCATGATGAATCCACAGAACTATACACCTCCGGAGGTATGGGAATGGGATCAGGCAGAAGGTGCTGCTTCGTCCTCAAAATTGAATCGGCCCATCGCAGGTCCTACTCATGAGACCGAGCTACCTCAGGGCGAGCATCCCCTGCAACTCTATTCACTGGGTACCCCAAACGGACAAAAGGTGACCATTCTCCTCGAGGAACTTTTGCAACTGGAGATTCAGGAGGCGGAATACGATGCCTGGCTAATCAACATTGGAGAAGGCGACCAGTTTTCCAGCGGATTCTTGGCCGTGAACCCAAACTCGAAAATACCGGCATTGTTGGATCGGACCAATAACCTGCGTGTCTTTGAATCAGGCTCAATCCTCCTGTATTTGGCGGATAAGCATCAGCAATTTCTCCCCCAAAGCACTGCTGGTCGTACGGAAGCTTTGAACTGGCTCTTCTGGCTACAAGGGTCCGCACCCTATTTGGGAGGTGGTTTTGGACACTTCTATCACTATGCCCCCGAAAGGATCGAATATGCAATCAACCGCTTTGCAATGGAAACAAAGAGGCAGTTGGATGTATTGGATCGTGAGCTGGCACACAAGAAGTTCCTGACCGGTGAAGAATACAGCATTGCTGACATAGCTACCTGGCCGTGGTATGGGAGTTTGGTACGGGGCGAGATTTATGAGGCTGGGAAGTTCCTTCAAGTGAATAACTACTTAAATGTGGTTCGCTGGGCTCAGGAGATCTTTGAAAGACCCGCAGTGCAAAGGGGACGGAGGGTCAATCGCACCTGGGGTGATGAGACTGAACAGCTTCGGGAGCGTCATAGCGCGGCAGACTTTGAATGAATCCGCTTGTCAGCTCTCCCAAAATGTGTGACTATCCACCTCCTTTAGGTACTCTGAAAAGATGTAATTATTGAAAGAAGACTATGGAAAAGAAAAATAAATTGGGCATTTATAGTTTTTTAATATTTCTTGTGGGCTTTGGAATTTACAAAATAGGGATCAACCACTACCTGCTATCGACCGGGGAACTATCCGATGCGGTAATTGATACCATAGCGACAGCTTTCGTTGCGTTTGGTTTGGTGATGCTTTACGAAAAGTTTGTTGCAAATCGCCCTGAATGATGAACCAGTCGCGTCCTCCAATTCCGCCACTTTCGCTGGTGAGACTGCTCAAAACGATCAGGGGAACTTGGATGGGTCCGGTTCAATTTGTATCGCGGTTTTGAAAGAAAAAAAGGGACCTGGCTACTTTTCGTCCACCAACGGGATTCATTGGGAAATGACTTGCAAAAGGGCTGGCATCACAGATGCGCAAGAGAGGACTTGACCCAGGGGATCGGAAGTGGTTTGCCCCCATTTTCCACCCATTTCCCTCCCCATTTCCCCCCATTCCCCCCTTATTATCTTATTTTCCTTATTTTTTTGATAAAGAAATGAGAGCATATATTGATTCCATTCGAGTGCATAACAAGATGTGCTACCAGACGGGAAC
>CAZIKF010000090.1:0-4026 GCA_964539825.1 uncultured bacterium | reverse complement strand
GTCTATCTCTCAAAGAACGACAAATATTTCTATTGGAGATGTCGCTTATTGGTGATGCGATACAAACGGTTACCCAGTGTAAGAGGATAAATTATGAAATTTTAGGGAATACTGAAGAAGCGCTTCATGCGCATATTTTCCCGAGGTATTCCACTGAACCGCCAGAGATGCAATGTCGCCCAGTTTGGTTTTACTCCAGGGAACATCGCGACAATTTTGAATTTAAAGTTGGTTTGCACTCCGGCTTAATGAATGAGCTTAGAGAAGAGATTTTGAAGCTTCAAAACCTAGAGAGTAGCTAAGTTCAGTTTTTCAAGCAGTCAGGAAAGTTCACGATGGAGACACACATAGATAAAACTACCGAAAAAATTCAATTTGATCCTGAAGACCCAAAACTCGCTCAATTTTTTAACGAAACTACTTTTTGGTCAGCACCATTTGGCCAATTGCTATTAGAGAATATCCCTATGCTGGAAGGTGTCAAATTGCTGGATGTTGGTTGCGGGCCAGGATTCCCTCTGTTGCAACTTGCAGACCGATTGGGGAATGGCTCTACATGTTATGGAATTGATCCCTGGCCGGCTGCTATCAAATTCTTAAATTCAAGAATCGAATATGAAGGATTAAAAAATGTAAAAACAGTATTAAAAAGTGCGACTGAGATTCCATTTGAAGATCATTTTTTCAACATGATCGTCTCAAACCTGGGTATCAATAATTTTGATAATCCAGAATTGGTGGCTCAAGAGTGTAGAAGGGTTTTACACAAGGATGGCATTCTCGCTATAACCACGAATCTGGCGGGTCATATGAAGGAGTTCTATAAGGTTTATGATGAAGCCCTTGTGGCTCTCAATCTAGATGAGTTTAGAGAGAATTTGCGTAGAGAAGAAAATCATCGTTCGACCATTGTTGAGATTCAAGCCTTATTTGCAGCAGCAGGTTTTAGTACTTCCCAAACTATTGAGAAGGACCTTTCTCTAAAGTTTTCTTCAGGAACAGCATTTTTAGAAAGTAGATTTATAAGATTTTCCTTTATGTCGGGTTGGGAAGCCGTGGTTCCACCAGGTAAATGGTCTACTGTGATCTCCGAGATCGAAAGAAGACTAAACACAATTTCCAGTCGAGACGGGGAGCTGCTCGTAACGGTACCGATGGCCTACCTGGAATTCAAGCCGCGATGAAATGGTAAGCCTGATTACTCCATTTAAACGGAATCACTTCGAGTTAAGGTAATTCAAAATCCCTGGAAAACCACTGGCAATCCAAAAAGAAAGCCTGCCCTATCTCTACATCCCAGTTCCCGAATCAGAATCAAATCAGGATATGGGACAACGACATGAACAGAGAGGCTGTCTGCCAGACCCGGCCAGATCGATCTTCGCAATAGCCATTGCGGTTCAGGCTCAAAACGCATCATACATGAGCCAATTACTTTCGATAAAAATTTGAATGAGTCTACTTTGTTGTAGACGCTGCCTGCTCCCCGCATAAGAGAAATTTTTATGAAGGAATCTGATCTTTATATACCGTTGAAGAAGTTTCTTGAATCTCAAAATTACGAAGTTAAGGGGGAGATTCTTGACTGTGATGTAGTGGCCATCCGTGGCAGGGAAACGCCGGTAATAGTTGAACTCAAACTACACCTTAATCTCGAAGTGGTCCTTCAGGCTGTTGATAGACTGTCGCTAACTCAAAAAGTATATGTTGGTGTGCCCAAGGAATCCAAATTCCTGAAAAGACGACTAAGGCACATCACGAAACTGATGAAAATGCTAGGTTTGGGTCTGGTAGTGGTTGACGCATGCAAGGCTACCAACAATGTAGAAGTAATCCTCGATCCCTCAGAATACAAGCCTCGAAAATCCAAACATCGCCGTGATCGTTTACTTGGTGAGTTCATAAGGCGTGTTGGAGACCCGAATTTAGGCGGGAAACAAAAGAGAAAAGGCATTATGACAGCCTATAGACAACGAGCCCTGACAATAGCACAGTTTCTACAGAAGCAAGGACCCTCAAAGGCTTCCGTTATTGCACAGGCACTTCAAGAACAAAATGCCAGAGATATTTTATACCGCAATGTCTATGGATGGTTTGATAGGATTTCACTCGGAGTGTATGAAATCTCTCCACGAGGAGACCGTGAGGTCCATCTTTGGTGATATTTAAGTGATTTGGCCCCTAAATCACCCTTTTATGCTCCAGGCTTCAAAACAATCTCTCAACGTTTGGATTACCCTTGGAGTACTGAGCAACCAAGCCCTGTTTATAATCTGAAAGATCGCCAGGGACCAGCTGGACTTTGCTCAGACCTACTCCACCGCTGATGGAGCGGCGTGCTTCCAAGGTACGGATTGTTTTTGTACCATTGGATTCAGTTTCTGTTACCACTTCACGGACCTTCCCGGATGTAATGACCCTGGTTTGAGTCGGAGAGTCCAGAGTAGGAAGTCCACTGGTTTCTATGTCCTTGATCAATACTCCCATTTCTCTCAATGCAAGTAAAAGGGCTGCCCATCGGGAGAGTTCTATTAACTGCTTAAGTACTGGAAAGTATTGGGCATATTCAGGAAGTTTCGAGGTGAAATGTCTTGCCCACATAGAAGAAGGATCGTTCATCCTCTGTTCAAAACTGCTACGCAGTTCTCCATCTACCATATCCATGCGCTCGGTTCTTATCTCCAGAGGGTTCTCAACGAGTCTGACAATCCGATTCTTCGAGTCAAACTCAACACGGGCATCACGGATCGTAAACCAGAAGCGGTGCCATTCATGCTTACATTCTTGATCACCATCTATATCAATGGGCTCCATATAGTCCCATTCAGTTCGTTGAAAAGATCCCGATTTAAGGGGTTTTCCAGTACGATTGTCATAGCCGCTGGAAAGACATTTCATGAGCCGGTCGCTTTCAAACATGACCATTCCGGCATGGGTATTCTCCAATAATCCACCGTATCGCACAATACCGTAGCGTTGTCTTTCCTCTGGATCGGTGGGCGGGTCGATGGAGAGCCAAAGGGTATGGTCAGGGCTCTGGAAAAGTCCACGCATCAACGCAATGATGTCTTCGGGATACCTGTGTTCGTCTCGCATGGGCTTTTGGCCATCAACAGCCAAATAGACTTGTCCGTTGTGGATGAAAATGGACTGAATATTTCCATTTCCACGGGCAGCGGAGAGATGGACTAAATGAAAGGCACCAGTTTTTTTATCCGTATCTGGATCATACGTGAACCCCGTAGGCGTTCTGTTGGCCAAAATGAGTGTGGAGGGAACTGTGAGATGCTGTGTAGCTTTCTGGAAATCTTTGATTCTCCAATTCTGTATTTGAGCATCGGCTCTCATGTTGGCGAAAGCCTTTAGGTATGCTCTCGTTGCAGCGGCTATGGGACGGTGGTATTTCCGAGCACTTGCAAGATATTCCTGAAGCCAGTTTGTGTACGGTACGTCCTTTTTACCAACCTCATATGCCAGAGATTCGACGAAAGGTCTGATCTCGTCAGAGACAACTCTTGTTTGGGGGGCAACTCTAGAGCACAGTAGACAAAAGAATAGAGAGGTGTGAATCCATAGGATGTGTACGCTTCCCATTAGGTTGCACATCATTTCTATTGCTGAAAAAAAACTGAGGGCAGACGAATCTCCAAAGTCGTATGGTTTTATTCTACGACTTCTCTTCACCTCTGTAAAAAGCTATGGTTTCGGTAGACTTAGGTGGTTTGGCCCCAAATTCTCAAATCACAAAGAGTTCAGGGGAAAAAAGAGAATCGGAGATTCCAGGAATCAATGGGAGCAATAGAATCAATTGAAACAATGGAATGAGGGTTGAGTCCGCCATAATGGCGGGAGAAAAAAAGGGCCAAAGGCCCCCCTTCAAATATCCCAAGGCGAAGCCAAGGGATCACATCAAACTTCATTCTACTGATTCCATTGGTTCCATGGATTCCATTGATTCTCAAAATTATTCCCCACCCACAAAACCCTGTATTCATGCCACTTTTGAACTAATGTGGAAAATAATGA
>CAZIKF010000089.1:0-4056 GCA_964539825.1 uncultured bacterium | reverse complement strand
CTGAAGAAAAATTGTCACTGTCAACTTTGAAATTTTAACAGTGCTGTACAAGAGAAGTTGAGAATCGTCATGAGCCCATCCAGAATAAAGATGAATAGCATAGGCCCCTTGAGCACATCCCAATAGGACTCATCGATACGACCTCCCCTGGATGCAATAGGCAAATTGATCAGAAACTGGGAGGCATGAGCCACACCAAAGACAATTAGAAGGACCGTCTGTTCATGGGTCTCTCTAAAGTGGTTCTGATTCATAAGTAACAGTACGGCTAAGAAGCCAAACGCGAAATTCATACCTCCTAGAAAGGGCAGGGCTGATGTAAGGGTGGGATAAATCGAGCTGTGCCGGGCTGACTTTGGAACGAGAAGTTTAGCAGCTGTTTGATTCTTGATGCCAAAATACCAGAAAGCTGCGCCAAACCAGAGTGCATTTAAGACCAGGGTTGTTTGATAGAACATAGATTCAGATTATAGATAAAATTTGAGTTTGTTGCGTCATAATCCAGATCAGAGGTAGTAGAGTTCCTTGATTCTCCTACCTCCACCATGAAGCCGTCCCGCCAGGGGTATAAGTTAAACTTATCACACCATATAAGTTTAACTTGGACTTCCCTCATTTTCCCAGGTTTCTTATCCTCGCTATCTCAACAGTGAAAGGAAAGAAACATGGTAAAAATTGTTCAGAGCGCCACCATTCTTGGTCTACATGCCTACTCGGTAGAAATTGAAGTTTGCCCGGCCCGGGGACTTCCCGGGTTTACCATGGTTGGACTGCCAGATACCGCTGCCCAAGAGGCCAGAGACAGGGTTCGCTCAGCCATTATCAGCAGCGGATTCAAATTCCCAAGGGAAAAAATTACGGTTAATCTCGCACCTGCCAATATCAAAAAGGAAGGACCCCGCTTCGATCTTGCAATTGCCGTGGGAATCTTGCTTGCTTCCGATCAGTGCACGGAGAGGAAGGATCTTCGTTCTCTACTCTTTTTGGGAGAATTGGCATTAGATGGCCGTCTAAGACCGATCCAGGGAGCTTTTTCCATAGCCCTGTCGTGCGTCGAGCGCGGGTTTAGTGGGAGATTCATGATCCCTCAGGGAAATGGTGCTGAGATTGGAACAGTACCGGGAGTTCTAGCTAGCGATTTCACTAACCTCAGGGAGGTGGTGGAGACCATGGGGGAGGATGCCCTGCCGGAAAGGGTTTGCCTGACAGAAAATGAAGCTCCCCCTGTTCAAATACACCTCCCCGACATGAGCGATGTTCGTGGACACGAAATCGTAAAGAGAGCCATGGAAGTAGCCGCCAGCGGATTCCATAATCTATTGATGGCAGGTCCTCCTGGCTCCGGTAAGTCCATGCTCGCGCAGAGATTCCCAAGCATTCTTCCTGAAATGAGCGAACCAGAGAAACTTGAAGTCACCAGGATTTACTCCATCATGGGGCTTCATGAGGGAGAGAAGGGTCTGGTGCAAAGTCGCCCCTTTCGCTCGCCGCATCACACATGCTCTGATGTGTCCCTTGTCGGGGGAGGACGAAAAGCTACCCCGGGAGAGGTTTCCCTGGCTCACCAGGGGGTCCTGTTTCTCGATGAGGTCCTTGAGTTTCGGCGAAGTGTACTTGAGGTTTTGCGCCAACCCCTCAGTGATGGAAAAATCCATGTAAGTCGAGCTGAAAACCATGCGGTCTACCCAGCCCGATTCCTCTTGGTAGCCGCACTCAATCCATGCCCGTGCGGATTCCTGGGAGACAGTCGAAAGCCGTGTACCTGTTCGGAACTCATCATCGAGAGATACCTCTCAAAGCTCAGTGGACCCATGCTGGATAGAATTGACATTCAACTACAGGTACCTCGCCTGGAGGTGAGAGAATGGAATCGGCCCAGGCCGGAACCTTCTAAATCCATACAACTGCGGGTGGAAGCCGCCCGCTCCATCCAAAGAAAGCGCTTTGAGCAGTACCCGTTTAGTTCCAATGGAATCATGGATCAACGGGCAACGGAGAAGTTCTGTCCCCTTTCCCAAAAGGCACGTAGGGAATTGGAACTGGTCATTGAAAAGGAAGCGCTCTCAAATCGTGCTTACAGCTCCATACTCAAGACCTCCAGAACCATTGCTGATCTGGCTGAAGCTGAAGTCATCGAATACGACCATATCTGCGAAGCAGTCTTCTACCGCAGTCTGAAACTGAACCCATGAGTAATAGATCCATAAAATTCTTCACCCTTGTATTTATCCTCTGTCAGCAGTGTCCTGACTTCTCTGCCACGCCACTCAGAGATCATGTACTAAAAGGGCTCCATCTCTTATTGAATCAAGCGCTTGTACATGGATTACCAGGAGACAAAGACTCTCTGGATCCGAAGGTAAAACTCACAGAGTTCGACAGGAGATACTTTCATGTGATTGCGCTGGTAGAAAAATCACCAGAGAGCGAAATATATTTCCTCAGGGAGGAGATCTTCAATCCTTCAATTCCAGGCTCTGAAATGGTGGACCCAATTCAATACCATATTCAAAGTGAGCGATTTCAGTGGATTAGAGAGCAGTTGCGCCAAATCCTAAGTGCCAGTGAATTTCATGGTTCAGACTTACTGGGGATTAGTCTCGCTCTGCTCCTACTCGATGAAAAGAGGAGCATTCTAAAGAGCAAGGAACTGGTCATGCTTAGAGATCATCTGAGGATTCCCTCTAAAATGCTCAACTCAATCATCTCCTATCAAAGATTCATGAAGGCTTCTCCAACAAAGTCGGGAGCAAAGCATTTCTAACCACAATCAATTGGAGAATCTGGGAAAGGGTATTCCTGTTCACTTGGTTTCCCAGGGGAAGATGGAAATTACTAACCTCTTACAAATTAAGGGAGTCAAAATTGGCACGTCTATCTAGAATCTATGTTTCAAATGAGCTGGGTAGCTACCACATCATCTCCCGAGTTGTGGGAAAGCAGTTCCTGCTAAAAGACGAGGAAAAGGAGCATTATCTCAGCTTGCTGGAGAGACTATCTCAGGCCTTTTTCATTCAGGTTCATACCTTCTGCCTCATGGATAATCATATTCATCTACATGTGTCCGGTCTAGACGCACAAGCAAACGAGGCCAGAGACGATGAGCTCTTAGCTCGCTACAAGCTCATCTATGGTCCTGATGCAATGCCACCCATGGGCTCCACTGACTCCAATGGGGACGAAATCGCTGATCCCGATTATGGCATGCAGAGGCTAAGAGCAAGGCTTGGTTCTGTCTCCCGCTTCATGCAGGAGCTACAACAGACATTTAGTCGCTGGTACAACAAGAGACATGAACGAATCGGTTATTTCTGGGCCAGTAGATTCAAGAGTGTCCTTGTATCAAAAGATGAATCCCAACTGATTTGTTCCTCCTATATTGATCTCAATCCGATTCGGGCAGGGATTGTTGAAAAGCCAGAGGACTACCGATGGTGTGCCTTGGGTCTCATTGCCAGAAATCCAAATCGTGCCAAGAGATTCATGGTTCCGATTCCAATGCTTGAGGAGAAAGGTCATTCAGCCTGGGATTGGTATAGGCTGTTTGTGTATTTTTCGGGTTCCCTGGAGAAGCCAGGATCTGCTTCAATATCACCCAATGAACTATCTAAGATAACCGAACTACAGGGAAGATTGAATCTCTCCACCAGACTACGCTACCGAGTATCAAATTTATCAGAAGGATTGGCGATCGGAACCCAGTCATTCATAGAATCAATCCAGAAAGACCTGAACCGGAAATTCATCAGGGCCAGGGAGTGTTTAGATGAACCTCTTCTCTACTCCACCAGATGCCTGGTGAACGAAGGCACCTAACGACAGTCCAAATAGAGAGCTAGGGGTTCTGAACCAGCGTTCAGAACCATAAAAGCCTATCCAAAAGAATTCTAGAAACTGAAACAAAGCACATTTCTCACCCGCCAAGTCAATTTCCCAATATTTAAGACTTCAAAGACCCAAAAATCAGTCTTCAAAAAGTGCCCCCAAAACAAAACCCTGAAAAAAACCAGGCAAAGAACGCAACCCCCCAAAACTAGCCCGTCCCCATTTCTCCCC
>CAZIKF010000088.1:1466-4124 GCA_964539825.1 uncultured bacterium | reverse complement strand
CTCTGCGAAATCCAGAATAGTTAGGTCCAAACGTAACTACCCCAGGATCGTTTGGCTCATCACGGGACCGACTATTATCAACAAATTCCCACTTGATTGGGGATGGGGTGGCAGCTACATCCCATACACATTCATTGTCTGTGTTCAGGTAGACCCACTCTTTTCCGTCGCAGGCGCAAAGTTTGCTTACTCCTGTCATGGCTATAGTGGCTTCGTTTTGTTCGTCGCAGGCTTTGGGTTCGGTGTGCTGTTTGGCTAGCTGGATCAGGCTGTTGAGGGCCAGGGTTGAAGGCGTTTTCTCGTTTGGATTGTCTGATCTTGAATTTGGGCCTAGTTCAAAGACTGTGTCTTCGCCCAGTCTTACTGACTTTGTGATTTCTATGTTTTCTACTACTGCGTTGGCGGTGATCACGTCTCCTGGTTCTCCCTTGAGTCCCCTTGGCCCTTCGGGTCCTCTGGAGCCCCTTTTACCAGTTGCTCCTCTCTTACCTCGGGGGCCGCGCATAAAAGGCATCCTGGGCAGCTTCACCGCGTTGGTGCTCACTGTGTAAGCCTGACCCGGTGTTAGAAGTTTGAATTCCTTGTAGTCGTGTTTTAGCAGTCTTTCTCTGATCTGTTCATCTCCAGTCCAGAATTGCCAAACACGGTTTTCACTATCCCAGCACCAGAGGATCTTGGGCTGGGTATCCAGGGTGAAAAACCGGTCTGGTTCAATGGCTACATTGCCGGAGCCAAATCCAATGGCGTGGACGCCTTCGAATAGGGCGAAGGCAAAATCCTTGGGATCATCTACGATGTTCTCAACCTCTAGTGTTTGGGGATTGGGACTTAAGATCCAATACCCCCTTCTTGGTTCGAATTCCTTTAGGCTTTTAAAGCCTGCGTACCTTGGATAGACAGACCAGCCTCCGGAGCCGTTGGAGAGGTCCTGATTCCAGAGCCAAACATTGGAGATCTCAACGGCATGGAGTTCTAGAAAGGATTCAATGGGTATTCTTTGGGCAATGGGTATGGAGACGTAGTTCCAGCCTCTCTCTAGTTTGAACTCAGCTGAATGAATCAGTGTAAGTGTCGAGAGAAGGATTAGACTCGTGCGAAAGATTCGATTAAACATCTGTGGCCCAGAATTCAAAGTTAGAGAAAATAAGCCCAACTATTGCAAAAAGTTAACATAATCTAGGTTTTTTGTCATAATAAATGCGTAGACTAGCTTATATTGATCAATTGAGAGGGGCGGAGATGTTTGTTTTGAGATGGTTTTTGAACTTCATTTGGAATGTAGCTGGAAATGTCCGCGCTGTTTTACAGAGACTCTGGCCTGATAATCCCTTTCAATCTCGAAAGTTGAAGATAATTGATGGTGAGAATTCCGTGGGAAGCACCCTTCTCAGGGTCGTTTTTCTCACTTTAGCTGCATCGCTATTGGTTATACCGCTATCAAACCAAACTCTCGATATCCTTATGGCACTGAGTATCGGAGGGGGATTTGCCCTGATATTGACTACTTATCTATGCGCTAGAGGTAAGTTTACTTTTCTGCCTCTGGTTCTGATTTTTACAGGCTTATTTCGGATAGCTTTAAATATGGCTTCCACCAGGCTAATCCTACTTCAGGGAAAGAATTTTGATGGAGAGGTGGTTCAAGCATTTGGGAATTTTGTTGTTTCTAATAACTATGTTCTTGGGATTCTAGTTTTTTTGGGAACAGTACTATTCCAGAAATTGCACCTGGAATCCGTTTTTCAATCAAGCAAGAAAAATCATCAGCTGTATCAAAGAGGTCGTGGGCCATCATCAGAGTTTTTTGCCTCAATGTATGGGGCCGTATCCTTTTTAAAACTAGAAGCCGTGGTAATGGTATTGCTTACTTTGGTGAATATAGAAGTCGGCTTAATTTCGGGCTTCTTGTCAGGTCAATTCGGCTCCGTTGCTGAGATTGCAGAAACATATACTTTTCTGACTATTGGTGATGGTCTTGTATTCCTAGTGTCCATCATGCTAGCAACGGTATCGGCGAGGGTAGCTCTCAGTAAGGAATCCAAGGTCTAATCAATAAAATTTTGGTGACAATCCAAGAAATGCACAAGGAATGCATTTCTGTGAACTTCGCTTCGTCACGAAAAGAGCTTTGGAGACGAACGAGGAAATTCCTCTCGATTTTTAAAGATCTAGAATCTCAAGCAAGTCATTACGACTGAGATTATGGTGGGCTGATAGATCATTAAGAATCTTTGAAAGAGTACCTACACGAAGAGAATCGTGATCTGGAATAGTCATATTATGCACGCCATTCTTCTGTGTCGTGATCCTGATATGGCTTCCCGATTGCCTGGTTGGTTCGTAACCTAGAACTTTGAGTGAATTAACTAGCTGCTTTCCCGAAATGTTCCTGGGTAAGCGTGGATTCATACAGCTATGACTTCTTCATGAACGAAGTGTAGCCGGACCATTTTGGGAGATTTGACAGGATCAAAATGGCAATTTACAGCATCTCGAATCTGCTCTTTAAGACTGTCTAAATCATCTGCTTCCGTATAAATCGATTCACCAAGTGCAGAAGCGGTATAACCGCCCTCGTCAGATTCTTCAACAAGGAAAATGAGTTCAGTAGCCATATATCAATTATCGCATTTACGCTTAGTTCTGACCAGACTTCAA
>CAZIKF010000088.1:0-1366 GCA_964539825.1 uncultured bacterium | reverse complement strand
TGGTTGTGGATCGCGACGACGGGCGATGCCTAAACTTTGACTTCCAAGGAAAAGACTGATGAACCGATGGCGGGTATGTGGTGTGAGCCTGAGGGTCCAGAGTGATGTGTTCCTGAAAATGCACACCTCTGAGATAATGCGTTTTTGAGTTGGTGGGTTTCCATCGTTTCTCCAGAGATTCGGTGGAAACCACTTTCTTTTTTACGGGATTTGGAATCACTCAGGAACTACCGAGAACTTGGTACTCTCAAGTAATTAAGGGTGGGCATACTTTTTAGGTATAATCCACTGCATAAAGTATACTAAATTAGGTATAATTATTTATGAGTATGAAAGAAGTTAAGTGGATTGGAACCTCACTGGAGGACTAAAAAAAGTTCCCAGA
Organism: uncultured bacterium; assembly: GCA_964539825.1. Lineage (GTDB taxonomy): Bacteria > Muiribacteriota > UBA6191 > UBA6191 > UBA6191 > CAZIKF01. Next base: position 981 of record CAZIKF010000088.1, on the reverse strand, counting down.
AGAAGTGAAAAATGATATCGGATCCGCACTACGCATCATTCAATACGGCACCACTCCAGAGAATGTAAGCCATCTGAAAGATGGGGTTTACGAAATCAAGGAAAGTCACGAAGGAGAAGCTTACAGAGCGGTGTATATCGCTAAGTTTGAAGACTTTGTATATGTCTTACATTGTTTTCACAAGAAATCAAAGTCAGGGAAGGCAATCCCTAAGAAGGACAACGATTTGATTTGGGGTAGATTCAAAGATCTAAAGCAGTTTTTGGAAGAAGAGAAAAAAAAGGAGCAGGAACAATGTCAAAAGAAGAATTCGTAATTTCAGAGAGCTCTGGAAACGTATTTGAAGATCTTGGCCTTGCTAATTCAGACAGCCTACTCAAAAAGGCAGATCTGGCTGCAGCTCTGCTACAAGAACTAAAGAGTCGTAGATTGAATCAAACCCAGGCTGCAGAGCTTTTGGAAACCACCCAACCAAAAATGTCTCTGCTCTACAATGCAAGACTTCGAAGTATCACATACGATCTTTTGTTCAGGTGGCTCGAAAGGGTGGGCAAAGAAGTTTCTTTCAGTATCCATGATAGTGAAAGTACTCTCTACAGCAGAGGCTACGGATAGATCCCCTTCAAGCTGGTCACTGGTTTAGCAGATATTTTGATGACAAGATTAGCGAGGAAGTCATTCGGAGATTTCTGGCGAGAATTGGTGCATGGTCGTGGATCGCGACGACGTCGATGACTAAAATTGATTCCCAAGGAAAAGACTGATGAGCCGATGGCGGGTATGTGGTGTGAGACTGAGTGTCCAGGGATTCTGCTCGAGTGTGGTTCGTGAGGAAGGAGGTAGTTGTTCTACCTTCGACGATGGAACCGCGCTCAAGTGGGATTCATGGGCGCTCAGGCTTTCACCAAAATACCCGTCATCGGTTCATTTAAAGAGCGAAAGACGAGACTCGAACTCGCGACCTCCTGCTTGGGAAGCAGA
>CAZIKF010000087.1:0-4429 GCA_964539825.1 uncultured bacterium | reverse complement strand
TAAGAACTGGAGACTCAGTAGAGTAATAGACTCGATAAGAACTTGCCGACAAGACAGGATCCCAGCTGACACTTAGCTGCTGTGCTCCGCCCTGGACATCTATATTTTCAGGAGGGTGAAACCTGCCCACTGGAATAGTTGTGCTCAGTTGTCCAGAGTCCAACGCTACCGCCAGGAGTAAATCCGGTTGTGAGACAAGTACCTCGCTACCAGAACTTAACCCGGAGGTTTTGAGACTCAGGTTCTCAGACAGAAATACTCCTCCTCCTGCCTCTTCCTCTTCCAAAGTAATGAATTGAGAATGGTCCTCGTTTAGAGTCTGAAGCCTCAACGCCAGCATTCTCTTGTGAGTTTGATTGAAATTAGTCGCCGATTGGGCAACAGCCCTCAGGTGAAAAGAGGAAGGTACCGCAAATCCCTTGCGAGTCTCAAGATTGGGATTGAGAAACTCAATATTGGAGATGAGCCAGTCTTGTGATACAGATTCCTCCAATCCCCCGGGGGCCTGAAAAACTGTGCTTCCCGATCCAGGTATAATTCGACCCTGTGTATCTATACCGTGAAAATAGAACAGATTAAGGTCTGATCCGATGAGATCATCTCCGCTCCCAGAATTAGAGATGTCCGGGTCACCATGAAGATCCTCAAAGTCTAGAAACCGCATATGGTCTAGCGTGGATCTAGAGGCTACTGCTAAGGCTTTATCCTCAAAGTCACTGAATTTGAGATTTAAAAGAATTTGTCCCGGGTTGGTAGAGTCTGACAGAATTCCGCGGGTAATTGAGCTCATGGTTGAATTGTAAATTCTGGCGACTGATCCTCCATCTCTCAGGTTTTCTAAATAGAGACTCAGATTGCCCAGAAAGACTCCTTCATGACAATGGTGAATCGTGAGGTTGGATAGTATGTGCTCAGTGACATCGCTCACATCGATACAGCTGGTCCCCCCTGAAATGTCCATGAACTGTAGAAGACTTGGCTTGTCTTGGGGTCCTGCCAGTACCAGGTTTCCCCAGGATAGCGCTTGAAGAGATTCAGTGGAGTCAGTTGTAAACACCACCGGATTATCTCTGGTTCCGTTGACGATGAGCTGGCCCAGAACCACAAAGTCGATTTCAAAAGTTGGAGCGCCCAATGTTCCGCTATCTGCTCCTAGTAACACCACCGTACCGGATTCAATCACCAGCTGGGAAGTAGCCCCCACCTCCAGATCTCCATCTGAGATCACATAGGGACTCTGATTCGCGGTCCACACCTGGTTTTCCTCAAGGGCATACTTCTTGAGGTTAGTACCAAAGGCATTGGATAGAGTAGGCGGGATCAAATTTAAACTGATGTCTCGAAAGGATGGGAAACTCAGGGAGTACTTGGTGCTTCGGTCGAGAGTACCTAAATAGAGAATTTCAAGAGAATTATCAGAAATCTTCGAGGCGTTCGTGGCTGAGATAGAAGGCGTAATGGAGAGGTCTGAGATAGAAGGGCTATCCATGATTTCCCGGTTAAAGTCCAGGACTATCTTGCCGTCTTGGGAGCTGTCTACACTAACAATTTGAAAGGAACGTCCTATAGTTAGGCTTATCTGGGCTCCGACAGAGCTGAGAAAGTCCACTTTCAAGCCATTGGGATTTCCATTGTAGGGCTCCGATAGAAAGGGAGCCTGATCTGCGAAACCTACAGAACTGTCCTTACTCCATGTGTCACCGGGCTCACCGAGGCTAAATAGGGTATCCAGGCTCTGAGTAAAGTTTGCTTCCTCCACGTCTATGTACTTCCGATCCACATCCGATTGAACCCTGTTGGCGTCCCATCGGTAGACTCCAAATCCATCACTTAAAAGTCCTACCGATTCATCTACGTGGAGGATGAGAATACCCGTGTTGCCTCCCGGATTCGGACTAAACAGGTCTGGGAGGTAAGCATCCCAGTTAGTGACTGAACCCAGGGATCCATTGAACCTGTTTTCCAGCAAAAAAAACTCATGGGAGTTATCACGGCTCTCTGCGTAGATCTTCAGTACCTGCCCCTGTAGCGCCGGGGGCTCCAGCGTGTAGAGAGTCCCATCTTCCACCTCAACAGGCTCTATCCATCCCAGGAAAATTTTGCTCCAGGCGCAAAAACCTGCAGGAACAGTTCCTTCATCTCCAGCGGGTCCCATATAGACACCTCCGGCCATCAATCCCCAGGGACCGATGGCCTGATGATTATAGGTAGTGTCATAGAGATCCGGAAGACCGAGTTCGTGGGCATATTCGTGACAGAATGTTCCCAAAAGCTCATCAATCCCCCCGCTCTCTGCAGCGTAGTAATATTCTGGGATCGTAGTATAGGAATAAACACTTACGCCATCGCTGGTATCATGAGGAGGGAAGAGTAGGGAACGGTGAGAATGTATAAGCGTTCCGTCGCCTACGACCTCATTGCCTTCCCCCGAATGAAGGAAAACAACCGAATCATAAAGTGAGAAGTCAATGTGTGGATCCCACAGGTCCAACAATTCCTTAACCATGATCGCTACTGCCCCCTGGGACTGTGTTTCCTGGTGTGATTTGGAAAGTCTCTGGGAACCAATCAGGCTCAGAGAAGGAACTTCAAACTCAATCTGGTGAAATCCATAAGACTGCTCGTTATAGAACTTTACAGCCTGTGGAGTGAGTTGATCATAGGCCTCGTCAGAGGATCCTATTGAATAGGTGTCAAAACTTGAATTAGAAAGCCGAAAATTAGCTCTTAGTATGAGAATTCGATTCACTTTTGAGCTAGCCCTACGCGGAGAACCATGAACTTTGGAGGGAATGGGACGAATCCCTCCACGAAGATGTGTGGAACCCTCTTTTCCAATTCCCTTCAAATGGGGTTTGAGAGGAACTGAGTAATTCTTTCCTACTAAGACTAAGAGGAAGATCAGTACCCTGATCACTGGATCTCCAGAATGGAAGGGGTTCCCGTGATTAAGGGAAGGGAGTCGTTTGAGGCATTTCTAACTGCGTCTATGGAAAGTCTTAATTTAGAGATCCCTGCTTTGAGAGGTCTCTTTAGAAATTGAAAAAGGTCCAGGTCTGTCCCTGATAGCGAGGAACCAAGTAGAATTCCCGCAACCTTAACTCTTCCTGGTTCAAACCTGAGGAAGGGGATGGCACCAGAAAAAACTCCCAGCGGAGAAAATTGGTCAAGCTCTACCGATTCTTCATCATAATGGATGGAAAAACCAATGACCTGCAGTGCGGAGACATTTCCGACTATTTTGATCCTGGCATTTGACAGGGAATCAAGATCGACCAGGTAGGAATTCTCAGAGAAAAGAAGCAGGGGATTTGGACCGTTATATACTGAAAATGGGTCCGAATGGACCTCGACTCCATTACCCACCGGGTCATAGGGGGCCAGACGCAGAAATACATTCGTTTCGTGGTTGGAGAAGTCTACAGAGGAATTCCAGATGAGAGTTTGTAAACCGGGTAAAAGATGATTAGTATTTCCAGTCACAGTAGCTGTTTCCCACACAAGACCATCGGTGCTGTAATGCAGCTCTACCCCCAATTTTCCGCTATGAGATGAATCTGGATCAACCAGGCTAAATTGAACAACCAGGTTAGAGCGTTGACCAACAGTTGAGACTTCTTGAACCTGGGGAAGAACATTTGGCGGAGGCTGGCTCTCCTCTTCAGTTGGAGATTCTGAACCGGGGCTTAGTGAAAAGGATGGTGGGATGGGATTTGCGGGCAAGTTGTCGATCAGAAACCAATACGCAAATCCAGGTTGAATTACGCTTAAGGTATTGGACTTTCCGGAACTAGTATAGGAAGCCCATCCTCTAGAATACTCCCATATTTTTTTCACATTTCCAGCTACATGAGCCCCCTTAATATTTTGGGGAATTAAGACTTCAGTGGAGATTCGGAGATCCGAGATTTGATTGAAGGAACCTAAAATCCAGCCGGGTTGATCAGATGACAAACTGCTAAGAAGAGTCCCTGAGGAGGTAAGATCCAATACTGCGGAAGAGCTCATGAGGAACCAGTAGCCGCGTCCGGGTTCCAGGAGTTCGAGACTTGACTCCTCTCCAGGTTTGTAGCTCTGCCAAAACCTATCCGCAAATGTCCAGATACGGCGAACTTTGTCACTGAGTTCTTGATTCTGCAGGAAAGTAGAAATCTCGACAGGACCTGACACCGGGATGGAAACCAGGTTCCAACCCTCCGAGAGGGTCCGGGCTATTCCATAAACCGGCACGCTCATCAAGGTGGCCAGAAAGAAACCGCACGATAGAGTAAATGAACTGATGCCCTTCATCTTGAGTTTAGAGGATAAAGCAGAAATTATGATGGATCGAAAATATTCCAGGTTTGCTACGCTATGAAGGGAGGCAAATGCCTTATCCAATGCAACGCCACTCCTCTTCATTATTGATTCTAACGGCGATGGGTCCAAT
>CAZIKF010000086.1:0-4650 GCA_964539825.1 uncultured bacterium | reverse complement strand
GAGGTCTAAGAGGTCTAAGAGGTCTAAGAGGTCTAAGAGGTCAACATTCGAGTCTTCTCCTGAAGAATATAAGATATTAAGACTTTCATCTACCAACTTCCAGTAATAACTAAGTTCGTGCCAATCCATCACCCACTCCCAAACATTTCCATGAACTTCATGCAAACCCCAAGGATTTGCTGGTAGACTACCTACCGTGACGGTTTTCTCTCTATTAAGTCCCCTGCTTTCATTCCCATATGGATAATCTTCGTCATAATTTACATCCTCAGGACTTATGTTCGTGCCAAAGGAAAAGGGGGTTCTTGTGCCCGCCCTCGCTGCGTATTCCCACTCCGCTTCCGTTGGCAGTCGGTAACAACCTGTGGATACGGAATGTACGCCCCCTTGCTGCACTTCTAAGGCTGTGTCACTAACTATACACCCCTCTTTTGCGTTAATATTCTTGATAAACTCCTGTACGTCGTTCCAGCTCACGCTTTCTACTGGACAGTTTCTTCCGCAGTTCTTGAAAGCAGATGGGTTGGCACCCATCACATCCTCCCACTGGCCTTGCGTTACCTCGTATTTGCCGAGGTAAAACGCTCGGGTGATTTTAACTTCATGTACCGGACCTTCATCATCATTCCTGCCTGATTCCAATGAAGGGGAACCCATTTGGAAACTCCCTGCTGGGATCAGTACGAATTTCATGCCTATTTGGTTGGTGTACGTGGGTGGATTATGGGTGGATCCCGCGATCAAGTCGCGGGATGACGGAGTGGGTTGACGAGTTGGGGCAGTCTTTGAGATTTTCTGGCTTCTCCTGGCGGGCGTACTGGCCTGGTTCCAGAGCCAGAACCCACCCGTTCCGATCAAAATCGTCCAGAATAATCCCGATTTCCAGGGGGAACGCTTAGGCTCGGGGTTGGTGGTATCTATATCCTCCTTGGTAAGCACTTTTCTTTCTGTACTCGGATTTTTCTCTGAAGGTACATCAGCTGTTCTATGTTTGGCAGCAGGACTTGGGATTTTGTCATCGGACACCGCCTGCTTTTCCTCTGCTGGTGCCGGGACTGATGATTTCTCGCTTGTAGGGGCTTTTTTCTTAAAGTTTATCTCCAGGAATTTCTCTATCTCTTCTGTACTCTTGAATCTTTTGGATTTACGGGTGGCAAGGCCTCTTGAAAAGAACTCATCCCACCTGGGGTTCACTTCTCTTAGCTCAGTCGCCCTCTCCAGGCTCGGGCGTGGTTCACCTGTTAACAGGCGCCAGGTCATCAGTGAAATGGCGTAGCAGTCGTCGCTTTCATCTCCATCGTTGCCGGCTTGCCGCTCGGGTGACATATAATCCCGGGTTCCTACCAATGACCGTGTGGCACTGCCCTGCTGGTCTGGGATAGTTTCGGCCCCAGGTATTTGACCCATGCTCATGGACATACTGATTTGGGTCTGGCTCACAAGCCACTGCTCACCCACGATTCGCACCAGCCCAAAATCGCCTACTTTGATGGCGAGAGAATCATTGTCTCCGTGGAAGAGTAAAATGTTTGAGGGTTTTAGATCGCGGTGAATCACCCCCTTAGAATGCGCGAATCCAACTGCCTCCAGCATTTGTTGAAGCACACTTATCAACAGTTCTTCTTTAACGTCCCCCTTGAACTTCTTCTCAAAGTCCTCAAGGGTGACCAGCACGTCTCCTATTCCTTCACAAAGTTCCACTCGCAACGAGGGGAGACCGTTGGTTACGCGAAAATCACTAACTTCGAGAATATGAGGATGGCGAAGACCTGCCATCACCTGTGCTTCGCGCTCGAAGCGCTCGAGCAAACCGCGGTGCTGTTTGAGATCAACTCTCAAAAACTTCAGGGCGAAACTCTGGCGCAGGACTCTATGTTCAGCCTCGTAGACTTCCCCAAGTCCGCCTCTTCCTAGAAGACCGAGGATGCGGTATTCTTCAAAGTCGTCACCCTTTGAGAATCGGCCACTTGAAGGTCCGCCAGGCTCAAGGATTGTTTCTCCGCCAAAGGGATCATCCATATTGAAATGCTAAGCTTTGTATTGGGTATCAGAGGCAAGCCATCTTACCACCCAGGTGGAATTCTTTACTTCTTCCTTAAGTGGCCCTTCATAGTTTGGATATAGAATTCAATAGTCGTTTCCTTTTTTCTCTAGTTCACATTTATTTGCTTTTGTGCTCTTCTCGCTTTTGATGGGGGTTTTCTCCTTTTCTCTGTACTGGCATGGTTTTCTCTTTTGCTCTCTTTGTCTGATGCTCTGGTTGGTAAGGGAGAAGTGCTATGGACTTTGTGAGGACCTGGATTCAAAAATTTAAGCTTTCGGCTCTGGTTTGGATTGGCTTTGGTGCTTTATGGGTTTGGCTTGGTTGGTTGGGGGGGCCGTGGTTTTGGGAGATTGATCTTCGTGTACTTCTACCGAAGGTTCCTCCAATTCCCTTCTCGGGGCTTCTCTTGATCTTTCGTGGGTTTGTGGGTCTTTGGGTTCGATCCCGAGGGTCTCAAAGTCCTGTTTGGATTGCTCTTAGCTATCTCTTTACCCTGCTTTTTTTGCCTGTATTTCTCTTTGAGATTCTTGGCTTTCAGATTTCTCTTCCCGGCGCGATCCCGCTTATTTATTTGAGCCAGGCTGAAGAGATTATAACCCCGCTTTTTTACCAGTCTTCCCTGTGCGTACTTACGCTAATCCCTCTTCATTACTTTACCCACTCCCTTCTTAGCGGGTGGCTTTTGCGTCGGCTCAATACTGACCGTATAGAAGAAACTAGAAGTCTTCCTGTGAAAAAGAGAAAACCTGAGGCTGTTGAGGTAAATTCAGCACCTGGCTCTGCTAAGGCTGCCATCCGAGAGAACAGCGCGGCATTGCCTGAACATCCTGTCCTTGCTGTGGGCACAGCCCAGAACTCAACTTCATCAAGACTATCTGCGCTTCGAAAGAAACTTCCTTCTTATCATTTCCGCGACAGTTCCGAGGGTGAACTCTTACTGTGTCCGCCGGAATATCTCTGTGCAGTAGAGAGCACACTCAGTACCTTCAAAATACCCGCAAGCATTGAGAGGGTCTTGCCGGGTCCTTCTTCCATTTGCTTTCAAATTCGCCTTGAGACTGGGGCCAGGGTGAAAAAGCTCATCGATCACAAGGGCGAGTTTGAAATGGCTCTTCAGGGAGCGCCGGTCCGATTTTTAACCCCGGTCCCCGGCACCTCGGATCCTGGCATTGAAATTCCTGCCCCGCAGAGAAGAATCATTGAGCTATCTCAAACCATCTCGCAATCGCTAAGCGGGTTTGATTCAGAGCCAGAGTCAATCTCTGCCTGGCCTGCGCTTCCGGTGGGAAGGGATGTGTCGGGGGAAATCGTGCAGATCCCCTTCTTTGATCTTCCGCACCTTCTCATTGCCGGGTGCACCGGATCTGGCAAATCCGTGCTTCTTGAATCCATGATCGCTTCTCTTTGCCTCCTGAATGATCCTTCTCATCTACGACTGATGATACTTGATCCCAAAAGGGTGGATCATGCCAGGTTTCGTTCCGCTCCCCATCTCCTCTGTCCTATTTTGTATGAGACAGAGGATATGCTTCAGGCTCTTGATTGGCTTGTGGATGAAATGATAGAGCGCTTTGGTCTTCTAGAGCAAAACGGGGCGCGGGAGCTTTCAGATTATGCTTCAGGCGGGCTCAGGAAGAAGTCCATGCCCAGGATCGTTCTGGTCATTGATGAGCTTGCTGACATTATGCTTGCGAGCAAAGAGGCGGAGACCTCCCTACGAAGACTCTCCGCGATGGGCCGTGCCGCTGGCATCCATCTACTGCTCTCTACCCAGCGGCCCACTGTAGAGGTTCTCCCCGGAACCATCCGGGCTAATATACCCGGCAGAGTTGCGCTGAAAGTGAGCAGTGCGGCCGAATCGAGAATCATTCTCGACCAGGGCGGAGCCGAATCCCTGGGAGGAAGAGGTGACTTTTTGTTTCAAAGCCCTGCACTGCAAAACGCTACAAGGGGACAGGCCGCAATCGTGGGTGAATTGGATCTGGAATCCCTTCTTTGAGGGAAGCAAATGTACATTTCCCTTTTGCAATCATCCCCTGGAATTGTCTCTAGCAGTGTTACGAGTCAGCTAAAATCAAGACAGCCTCTGCACCTGGTTTCAAAATTCCCGCGGACCACATATGTATTCGCCATTCTTGTTGTTTTATCGCTGGTGCAGCTCTGTCTGAGCTGCCAGGTACTTTATTCCCTGGCTCAATGGGCTTTGCTATCCTCCCAGGGCTTTAAGCTCTCTGCCCTACTCTATGTCATCTTCTTTGTCCTGGCTGACGGCCTCTTCCTTGGCTGTCTTACCCTTTACATAGGCTACAGAGAAGAGATCATTCTTGGAGAGGAATCCTGTGAGATCTGTCATTCATTGTTTGGATTTAGCTGGAATGAGAATCTTCCGATTCATAAGATTCTTTATATTAAAATCGAGCAAAATCTACTTGGTAACCACCACCTCAAACTATTTTATTTCAACCCTGATAAAAAGACTGCGATGACCACCCTCGGAACCTACCTTGATGACGATCATATGTCGTTACTGGTGAGTGATCTGAGCAAGTTTGAGGTTTGAACTTTTTGCCTTTCACCGCGTCATTATGCTACTGGTTCGCGGGCTC
>CAZIKF010000085.1:0-4716 GCA_964539825.1 uncultured bacterium | reverse complement strand
GATCCTTCAAGGCTTCCCACTGTTTCTGTGGTTCGTCCATGAAGACCTCTGCCGTGGCTTCCGGCTCAAGGGCTGGGCACGAGCTGAAGTTTGAGCAATATCTGCAAGAACTTCTTGTCGCGTTTAACCCTATGTTCTTTTGCCTTTGCACTTCGTCCTGTATCTTCAGAATCTCATCCTGAAGTTCAGGTCCTTTCCAGGTGTATGGTCCCTTGAGAGATCCCATGTCCACCATTCCGAAATAACCTCCTACTCCGTTTTTCACCAATTTCGTCCAAACCTCTTCATCGAAATGCTCAAAGCTGACCTCACCGTGTTGGATGAGGTGGAACAGCATTGCTGCATACGATTTGAGCTGATCTGCCTTAAGGTATTCTGGATGAAAACCTGATTTCCAATCCACAATGATGAGCGGATGCTCCTCACTGGAAAGAAGTAAATCCGGCTTTCCAGAAAACCACACTCCCGGCTGGGTTTCGAAAGCGAAGCATGCCTGGTCCTTTTTGTGGGGAAGAATGCTCCGGTAATTCCCGGAGCCCTTCCCCTCAACATCAAGCACCTGGTAGGAACCAATGGCTTCATCAAGCAGGGACTTACTTAAAAACCCAAGCTCGGATCCACCTGGTTCCCCAAAGATCATCATGAAGGACCAGAACTGCTCCAGCTCTTTGTGGATCTGAGTCCCACGAATTGCTTCCGCGCTGGTTTCCGCAGGGCGGTACCCTCCGCAATACAATCGAGTAAATCGATCTGACACAGAAAACTCATGCAGCATCTTGCACCTCCTTGAGCTTGGATTCGAACTCCGTGATCACTTCTTCGGGCCAGGAAAGAAGATCCTTTCCGTAATCCCGCAGTAGTTCATCAAAGAGATCGTGCTTCCCGTCAAACTTCGACTCTTTGAAAAGATTCCGAAGTTCATTGAGTTTTCCAGACCCTGGCCTCTCAGCACCCTTCCCACCCTCCAAAACCTTGAGCATTTCCTCACGGCTTGGACGGGACTGACCTTTGATGAAATTCATATTCGCCAGGGCCCTCCCGATTGCTGAAGTCTCGCAATTCTCCACATGAGAAGTCCGATTCACCGGGTTGGATCCTTCCCGCTCAAAGGCAAAACCTGTGGCAAGGGGAAGGTTGCCTTCTTGCTCACTGGCGTTTTTGAAAATTGCCGCCCGGAAAAAGACGGTTTTTGCATCCTCCGCAATCCGAACCATCTCAGTGATAATTCGACCATCGGTGAACGCTTTGTAAAACCGTTTGATCCGGTCCTTCACTTCCTCGTAATTGTTTAGATCAGGACGACCCATCTCAACCCTCCATTCCGCCAAAGAGTAGAAAACACCCACAAACCACAAGAACTACACCAGCGACTTTTTTCGCATCCTCTTGCTCCTTCCTCTTCCTGGGGCACTCCACCACTTCACCAAGTGCTTTCGCCGCTGAAATAAGGACAACAGCCTTCTTCAAATCTTGATCTGCAATCATAAAAACCCTCCTTTTGATCACAGCGTCTTATATGTCATTATTTGCCTGAAATTACGCCTACCCCTCCGTTAAACCGGGGATGAAAAGTCATATAAGAAGGCAGAACTCTGGAGCCTGGTAAACCGCCGGGCTTCTTTTGATAAAGGAGGATGTTATGAGTAATGTTTTTGAAATTGTGACTGAGAAAATTCTTGGTCTACTAGATAGGTGTACTGTCCCCTGGAGGATGCCGTGGAAGGCCGGAAATGATCAGCCGAGAAACCTGATTTCTGGACACACTTACCGGGGAATCAATCCTTGGCTCTTAAATGCTACGGCCCTGGAGCGCGGATTTGAATCCTGTCAGTGGCTTACGGCAAAGCAGATCTTTTCTCAGAAGGGTAGTTTCAAGTCTGGGGAGTCTAAGAAATATTCCCTCGTAGTCTTCTGGAAGATGTTTGAAAAGCTCGAACATGAAACGGACTCGGAAGATGGTAGGAAACAGAAGGTACCGGTCCTTCGGTATTACCGTGTCTACAACACAGAACAAGCGGAGGGGATTGAGTATGAGGTCCCTGGGATTGTTGGTGATAAACCTTTTCACTCCATCCCCGCCTGTGAAGAAATTGTGGAGGAATTCCGAGATCGACCTGAGATTTGCCTGGGCGGAGGGAGGGCCTACTATCAACCTGCATCCGATCGGATCCAGATCCCTCCACCAAATCGCTTCAATTCACCGGAAGAATATTATTCGACTCTTTTTCATGAACTGACTCATGCCACAGGTCATCAATCTCGGTTGGGCCGCAAGGGAGTATCGGGAGGATTTCATTTCTTCGGGGATGAGATCTATTCCCGAGAAGAGTTGGTTGCCGAGTTCGGATCCAGTTTCTTATGTGCAAAAGCTGGTATCGAGCCAACCGTTATAGAGAATCAAGCGGCCTACATCCATGGATGGAAGAAGAGGCTCAAGGAAGATCCAAGGGCATTGGTAGTGGCAGCGGGCCAAGCCCAAAGGGCAGTAGAGTACATCTTGAACTAACTGTTAAAGTTAGCGGTCAACTCAGACAGTTTGTCACTGATTTAGTGAGATCAGCATTGTAACAGTCTTGGAGGGCTGGCTGGATGATGACTTCCAGCTGACTCTCCAAGACTTTTCTTAAGTAAAGACAAGCTATCTAGATCAGTCCTTGGGGTTCGTTTCTTAAAAACGATTGTCACCCCTCCCCCTACTGTATCAAGGGAGTTGTTAAAGTAATAGCAAGGAGGTATTGATATGCCAGAAGTTCAGACTAAAGTTCCGACTGTAGGTAGTAAACAAGAAGAAGCTAAACAGCACCTCGTAAGAAAATTTATATCAAGAACAGCCCATTGTCCGAAGATGCCTGTGTTTGAATTGCACGCTGGGGGAAGGAAGTTCTTCAACTTCCAGGATCTAACTCCAGCCGAAGTCAACGCCCTTTTCATGAAAGCTACCGGGACCGTACATCCTTCCGCTCAAAGGCATCTCATTACCCAGGCTACAGCTGCCCTCCCCAACAACGCAGGCGATTCGGTCATTCCACACAACAGTTTGATGGAGAATCTCTCGTCCATGAGTCCAAAAACTGAGTTGGAGGCTATGTTATCGGTCCAGCTGATCACCGTTCACAACTTTGCGATGGATTTCTTCTCCCGCTTGACGGAACCCACCGGCTTTGAGGAAGTTACCGACCGTCAACTAAACCGTATAACGAAGCTCCTTACTGTTTTTCAGAAAGGCGTTTCCGCTCTGGAGAAACTTCGACAACGAGAGCAAGTGATCAAAGTTCAGCATGTCCACATTAACCAGGGTGGGCAGGCGGTGATAGGGAACGTACACGCTGACAAACAGAAAAGGAAGTGAGAACAAAGTCGGAATATCTTAAGAAAGCTGTCTAAGGATCTTCATCACTTCTTCGCATAGTTCTTCTACCTCAGTATTACTCTCCCTTTCCTTTTTAGAATACATTCCATGTTTGCTGGCATTTTGGGAGGACTTCATCTTCCCTTCCTCTGTCCTCGGCCCTGTAGACTTTCCACCGTGAAATCGGCATCTTCCATTTTTTGATGGGGGTATGGAGCAGGGAGTTCCCTGACGGTTTTTGGCGTTACATTTCTTCATCTTATCTCCCGGGTAAAGGTGAGGTGTCTCCCAGTTATGGGTCATGAAAGCGTGAAGAAGTGAATGTGATTTGGAAACACTTCTATATTCCGTTCTATTTCTATCTTCTTTTCTCCTTATAGGAATAATTTTTAAAAGAGCTTTCACCTCTTTCACTTTGTAGTATTCAAAGGGTTTTGAGATGGTGAAAGCTATGATTCTTGTGAAAGGTCTCTTTCACTTTTTCAGAAATTTAGGAATTAGAAGGCAGATCTTGCATTTTGTTAAGTCATCACAGGTTGTGTTTGTGCCCATGATTGATCAATAAAACGATCTTCATTGGAAGAATTCTTGGGAGAAGTCTCCATTTCCTCCGCAACCTCTGGTTTCAATTTGAAGCTGTACCATTTCTTTCGTGCGCTTCCTTCTTTTGTAGACAGTTCAAATAGATTTTCAAGGCTCGTCCACTGGTTAGTGAGGAAGGTAGACAATGTAAAAGCACTCTTGAACGCTCGATTGTTATTTCCAGCCGGGTCAGCGAGCTCTGTGACAAGCTCAGCAGCAGTAACCAGTCTCCCGGAGTTTTCCTCAATGCCTGCCCAATGCACTAATCGATCCACGACAGGGTGGCCAGCCAAAGCAGTGTCACCCTGAGTTTTTCCATGCTTTTCAAATAGTTCTTCTGGATTTGTATGCGGAGAAATCACTTTGCTAGTCTTCAGAGCAAAGGAATAGAAATCAGCCATTCGCACCTTTCCTTCACATTTGAGCTCCCTTCCATCTTTCAGGGCTCCACAAACATCACAAAGAAGAAAGACCAATTGTCGCAGGAGCTCGGGCCTTTTCTGCTCAAGCAAGCTATCTAGTTCTGTTTCAGGGACGAAGCTTTCGCGCTTATCCAGATGGAGGATGGAGAGACGATCGACCACATCATCTCTCCTAAATTTCAACTGCCTGGTTGTAAACGCAATGAAGCAAGAATAGTCACTCTCGATTATTTCATCGTTTGTGTACAATTTTCTGCGCTTGGTTTTACCCCCAGTAGCAACGCTACAGAGTTTGTCTGATATCCAACTGTTATAGGTGTCTACGTTATCAAAAAGGCAGAGGTGGCTATTCGTGGCAATAAC
>CAZIKF010000084.1:0-4918 GCA_964539825.1 uncultured bacterium | reverse complement strand
ATCAGCAAAGGAAATACCCCAAAAACAAGCAAAGAAAAGTACTGAAAAAAATCTCACAATAACCCCTAAGTTAAATGGCCTTTGATTCCCGTACGTTTGAAGCTGGAAATAGGTTTCAAACTCAAGCAAGGGACTTTGCATGGAGCAAAGATTTGGTGCAGCAAATTACGAAAACCCGAATTTCTTGATGAACCTACTCAAATTGGCCTCACAGCCTGGGATTTAGCCAGCAGTCAGTGAATCATTTGGTGAGGATTATCCTATTTCAGGTGTGAATCCCAATTTTCTTTGGTGATGCTCGTCAGAACGTGATCTCTCCAGCTTCCATTGATTTTCAAGTAGTTCTTCGCGATGCCGTGTTCGCTGAACCCGAGCTTCTCAAGCAGAGTTCTGCTCCTGCGGTTCTCGGGAATGCAATTCGCTTCAACACGGTGAAAATCCAAAGTTTCAAAAAGATAGTGAATGCAGATTTGGAGGGCTTCACTCATTAGCCCCTTTCCTTCATGATCCTTGCCGATGGAATATCCAACTCGGCAGTTTTGAAAGGGGCCCCGTTCAAAATTCACGAAATTGGCATGACCGATCAACTCCCTTCCCTCTTTCAAGAAGACGCAAAACCGCAGGGTTTTATCAGCGCGAAACTCATTTCGTGCCCTCTTTATATAATCTAACCAGAAAGACTGTGTATAAAACTCCTCGGGTCTTTCAGGATCCCAGGGAGAAAAGTGAGCTTGATTTTTTTCATAGTATTGAAGAATTGTTTCGGCTTCCTCTTCTCTTGGAAGCCGGCAAAAAACTCGCTCAGATTCTACAAAGACAAGCGACTGTTCCCTATGATGGTCTCGTTGATCTCTCATTTACCAATACCTTGTTTAAATCCGGGGAGTAAAAGAGGAGTCTTAAGTGCGATGGAACCAAAGGCGAGTAACATGTCTCAGCTTCTTCTAGTAGGAGGCTAAAGAGTTTCAGATAGGAGGTCTGCCTATAATTTTTTTCTCATTGTACAGAAGAATTGATCAACTTCCTTAGACAGTTCAAAGCCAAGTTCTCGAAAGCAGGATTGATAGCCGCTGAAGGAATTCCAGGTTGTGAAGGGCTGATCGGAATGGCTGTCGGGTTCAGGGTACGCCTCCAGCTCAGTCGCACGATACTCTCTGGCTAGTTTAACTGCTTCTTGACTGAGAAAATCCTCGACCCCTTTTTCTTTAAAATCTGACCTTGAGGTGAGGCAGTGAATCGACCAGATGGAATTGCCGCAGTTGATATCAGTACCCACGCAGTCGTGACCAGGAATTGTTTCCTTTCGATCAAGAGCACACCAGCCAACGGGAATGTCTTCACCTTCCGAATACGCAAGTAAGCCAAATACCTTCCTTTGTTCAACCAACTGCTCAAGAGCCAGTTTAGCTGGCTCTCCGTCAAAGTCACACCCCATGGGCAGCCTGTGGTTCATGCACCAGCACCCACTGGGATTGCCCCCAAATTCAAAATAAGCAAGAAGATCCTTCCACAAGTTCGGCTCCAAAGCCCTGGAATATAGATTCATAGATAGCCTCTTAAAATCAACATTCTAACCATACACTCAACTGCCAAATAAGACTGTTATTCAAGACTTCTTTCGCAGATTTTTTCTACGAGAATTCAGGATTTTCTTTATTGGGGGTTCAAGCTTCGATGTCGCGGAACTATAGGCGATGGAGCTTAGCCGTTCTAGATTCCTACTGAAATATTCCAAGGTCTGATCTGGATACAAGTTATAGATTTCACGCAGGGTCCACCCCACGCCTTTCTGAACGTAATATTCATCATCGTGAATTAAAGGATCTACAAAGGAAATCAAGTGATCAAAAGCAAGAACCCTCTTTCTCTTGCTGGCGTACTCAATTAAACCCACGATGGATTGCCTGCGCTTCCATAGATTTTCAGAACGATTCCAGCGCTCAAAGGCAGGTAGAACCCAACCGGGATTTTCCTCCACAACCAGAGAGAGGATCTTAGAGAGATCATCACTATGCTCCCAGCAGGCACAGCGATCCACCCAGGCCAGAATGGTCTCGAATTGTTCTTTGCAAAGACTCTTGCCCTGGTAGAAATACAGGGCCTGGCTCATGACCTCAAAGATTTCACTTTGATTCCAGATATAGTCCCAGGTTTTGATTAGATCTGCAGGAGAAGAATTGAAAAATGAATAGGGATCTTTAAGCTCTCGACGAACAACGGGAACAGGAACTCGCAAACGATTCATCCCATCGATCAGAATCCCATTGGGACCATATTTAGAGTGTCGGATCAGGCGGCTTTGAACTTCGTCAAGGAACCCTTCCATCTTCAAGGTGTTCAATACAAACCACGGTGAGAAGAATAACGATTCCCGTACCTGTCGTAGGAGCTGGAAGAGGTTTCATGAAAATACTCATCTTGCCGCAAATGTCCACGATATGGATTTCGCTTCAAAGAAGGGACTGGAATATCACGGTTGTACGTTTCATAGACACCAGGTCCGTGCCTTGAAATGACATCGCCTTCAACTCGAATCCTACCTGGGAGTGAAACATAATTAGTATTAGCAAGGTAATGTTTTATATAGGCCCCAGCCGTATACCGACTCATAAAGAGCCTTTTTTCAGCCTGCCCTTGAACCACATCGATCCAAAAACCTTTATAGGCAGACTTTGGTTGATACAGGTTGGAATGATCATTGGCTGAAAGATGAGAGAATGCAAAGCAAAGGAAAAGGATTCTTAAATTCATACAGGGATCCCTCAATGCTGGAAATATTCCAACCGCTAAGGGAAGCCTAGAAAACCTGCAACTCCAAGTCAAGAGCACACAGTGAGGTCAATACATTCTCTACCCGTGAGAGTGTGAGACTGTATCGTTGAGCAACTAAAACCGGGATTTATCGATTTTTGATGGTAAGAACTTCATTTTGATTCACGGAGAGGGTGCCATCAGAGGTAGCCACCTTGAATTTGCCGTCAGCAACCTCCACGATTCGGCCCTGAAGTTCGTGCCCACTCTTGAGTCGAAAAATTTGAGCGCCCTGGCGAGCGGGGGGTCGCTGCTGATTGCGCGTAAACTGGATATTTTCGTCAATTCTGGCAATTACCTTTGTGCCGGCATCCATAACTACATTGTCGCCCCGGACGAAGGCAAGGGGAAGTGCTACAAGCCATGTGCCCCAGTGAACCAGGCGCTTGTTTTTCGCACCGGCCTTAAGTTTTCTCCCACTGAGCGGGACCCGTTCTCCCTCAACGCTAAAAGTGTGGTCAAGCTCTACTTCGAGAACTCCTCTAAGACCAAGTACATCCGCTTTTCGAGACCGGACAATCTTGCCAAAAGCAGGAGTGCCCCGCTTGATCAGGATGTCCCCATTCTCATCTACAACATGTTCGTCCACTTTGAAATGAACTTTGGAACTCTTTTGTGCTCTACCACTCCTCAAATCGTCAAGGAGAACCAACTGAACGGAGTTGTCCCGCATTGTAGGATTCGCGAGAAGATAGGAGCTGAAAAGTGCACTAAAGAGAAAACCAAGAAGCAAATGAGCCCGGCTGAAACTAGACATGGAACTGACCCCAATCAAAGATAAATGAGTACAAAGTCAGTATATATTTCGACCTTTTTGTACTACTTTCCAATGGGTAGAACATCTTTTCCGCGACAATTCCACCAGGATTTTTGAAACTCAGAAGACTATTAGGACACATCTCAACTGGAGGACTATCAAAGAGGAATAGGTTTGAATTAGAACCATTGGCTGTTTGGGGTGCAATCCGAGAACAAAAAACCAAAAGGTCAGGTTGGCAGGTTGGATCAAGCTGATTACCAGTTAGGTCCGTTCAAAGAGAAAAGTCGCGATTCTTGGAGGTTGAGTTACTGAATCATCTTCATTCCATTCCTTCATATTCAGAAGTGTAAAATGATGAGAATTAACAACTTCCAAATAATCCGAGATGCTGTGGATAAACGAAGTTATATGCTGTTCGCCATTGGCTGAATTGAAACGGGCTTTTTTACCCATATATTGTTGGTACGGATGCAGTTCAGAGATGTATAAGGTTCCACCCATTTTGAGAGTTCTCTCAGATTCCGCAAAGATGAAATCAAGGTTCTCGACATGTTCGAGGACAAGACTGCATAAAACTAGATCCATACTCTGACTGTCACACGGCCAGGTCTTGGTAATGTCGCAGATTGAGTACTTCACGTTACTCAATTCCACGTTCTTCTGCGCCTTTGAGATCATTCCCTCTGAGAAATCAACAGCATGAACTGTCTTACTGATCTCAGAAAGAAACGGTGTATTCTTACCGGTCCCACACCCAAGCTCAAGTGCAGAGTCAAATCGACAGCCACCCAGGTTTTTCCTGGTAACAGACTCATCAAGATCACGTGTCTTATTCTCTAGAAGGTCATAGGTCTTTGACCAATCGTCATAAGATTTTGAAATTTCCATGAAATCCCTTAATTGAGTCAGCGGGCTAGAAAAGCAATGGTCCTAAGATATGGGGAAAATGAGGATTACCAGGTTTTCAAGGAAAGAACAGCGCAGGGAAATTAGAATGTCTTTAGGATTACTGCCTAACTCTGGGTAGAAGTAGCCCCGGAAAACTTTAGTTTAGCAATCCCATTTTTTTGGCCTGCATGCGACCGATCCGCTTCCCCTGATTATCGTAGTAACGGTATGTATCTCCGAATGCCACTTTACTTCCAATTTGTTTTCCAGCTGCATCAAAGATTGGCTTGCCTTCAGTTGGTGACGAAACAGGTTTCTTTTTTAAGGGTCTGGCATCTCAGACCTCCAAGAAAATAGGTCTAGCCATACTATCAAACCAGGGACAAATTTCCATCATTAGTATGAAGGCCTTAAGATCGGACTCATAGAAGCAAAACCTGGGGAGGCTTGGAGGTGGGT
>CAZIKF010000083.1:0-5385 GCA_964539825.1 uncultured bacterium | reverse complement strand
TCACCAGCCTGGGTACCCTGACTGCTGTTACCGCTACTACCGCGGATATCAATGCTGGAAATATTGATGGAACAGTTATTGGGGCCAGTAGCGCTACTACCGGTACCTTTACGGACTTGACCGCGACAACAGTTGATCTCAACGGTGGAAACATTGATGGGACTGTTATTGGATTGAGTAGTCAATCCACCGGCCAATTCACAAATGTGACTGCCACGAGCTTGAGAGTCACCTCTTCACTGACCGCCACTGCAAGCGGATTGACCATCTCTTCAGCGACTGTGACCGGTACTTTGACCGCTGCCAGCTTTGATGTTACCAGCATGGACCTGAGCGGAACCCTAACTGCCGCTACTGTAGATCTCAACGGTGGAAATATCGATGGAACGGTGATTGGTTCCAGTTCACAATCCACCGGACAATTCACTAATGTGACCGCCACAAGCCTGCGTGTGACTTCCTCACTTACAGCTACCAGCAGTGGACTTACAATCTCCTCCGCCAATATCACCGGGACTTTGACCGGTGCTACGGTGGATCTCAATGGGGGAAATCTGGATAACATTACAGTCGGAGCCACCACACCAGCAACCGGTACCTTTACGGACATCACTGCCAATAACGGAATAACCGGTACACTGCAGACTGCCGCTCAGCCTAATGTTACCAGCCTGGGCACCCTGACAATTCTCACAGTTTCTGGAGATTTGAGCGTGAATACCACTCACTTTATTGTTGATACTTCTACCGCAAGCGCTGCCAGGGTTGGGATAGGAACCTCAAGCCCAACTGCTGAACTTGAAGTCAATGGTCAGATTGTTGCGTCCTCCGCAAACATCTCAGGCACTCTTACGGCTGCCTCCTTACGAATCACTGGTATTCTTACAGCCGAGCTTGGAGAATTGACCGTTGCTACAGCTACGATTAGCAATGGTAGTGTTAATGGAGTAGAAATCGGTACTTCAAGTGCTTCTGTAGCAGAGTTTACCAATGTTACTGCCGCATCCTTGAGAGTAACATCTGCACTTACGGCTACCAGCAGTGGACTTACAATCTCCTCTGCAAATATCACGGGAACACTGACAGGTGCAACCGTAGATATCAATGGCGGAGCAATTGACGGCACTACCATTGGAGCCAACTCTCAGTCAACCGGACAATTCACCAATGTAACTGCTACCAGTCTACGGGTTACTGGAATTCTTACAGCAACAGGAAGTACTTTCACTGCTGGAACCGTGGATATAAACGGCGGTGCCATTGATGGCGCCACCATCGGGGCTAACTCCGCCGCGGCAGCCACCTTTACCGCGGCCACCGTTGACGGCACAGGTGATGCCACCATGATCATTGATGCCAATGCTGACACAGATGATTCCCGCCTGGAGTTCTATGCTAACGGTGGATCTCAGGGCTATATCCGCTACGATCATAATGCCACCAATGGAGCTGAAGTCATGAAATTCGGCATTGGAGGAACGGAGTCCTTTTCAATCAAAGGAAACGGAAAGGTCGGCCTGGGAACCACGGATCCCAATGATCGAATGGATGTTTATGAGGATAATTCCGGTGGTCTCACAGCATTGCGTGTAACCAACATTGGCCAGGGTGGAACCTCAGCAGCAGGTGTTCGATTCTTCTCCGATGAAAATGATCTTGATCCTTTGGAATTGGCCAGTGTAAGGGCAATCCTCATTTCTTCTGCCAATAACTTTGGCAAGGGTGACCTGGCTTTTGATGTAAATGATAACGGTACCGTCGGAACTGCTATGTACATCACCAATCAGAAGCGAGTGGGTATTGGAACCACTTCACCGAGTTCCGAACTTGAGGTTTCCGGGACGATCACCGCGACTTCTGGAAGCGTGACTGGTACTTTAACCGCAGCAACTGTGGATATCAACGCGGGAAATATTGACGGTACTACCATTGGGTCCGCTTCTGCGGCACAAGGAACCTTTACTACTCTGACAGCAACCTCTATGACAATCACTAGTATCATGACTGTTAGCGGATCTCAAATCACAGCTACCTCCGCAACAATCAGTAATACTCTTACGGTAAATAACCTTGTTATTACCGGGAATCAGACCAGTACCAATACAGATATTGATGGCGGCACTATTGACGGTACTACCCTGGGCCAGGATACAGCTTCGCTCGGAAAGTTTACCGGTCTAACTGGTACTTCTCTGAGAGTGACAGGCTGGTTAACCGCTACCGCTACGAGCTTTGATATCGTGTCTATCAATGCTTCAGATACCGTGACAGCAGTTACCGGTAACATTACGGGGACCCTGACGGCCGCAACCGTCGATATCAACGCTGGAAATATTGATGGAACCGTCATCGGTTCCAGCAGTCAGTCCACCGCACAGTTTACCAATGTTACGGCTACCAGCCTGAGAGTCACCAGTTCTTTGACCGCTACCAGCAGTGGATTGACGATTTCCTCCGCAGATGTAACAGGCACCCTCACGGCGGCCACGGTGGACCTCAATGGTGGCAACATTGATGGAACCGTAATTGGGTCTAGTTCCCAGTCAACCGGCCAGTTCACAAACCTCACCGCTACCAGTGTTGATCTCAACGGAGGTAACATTGATGGTACTGTCATTGGACTAAGCTCTCAGTCAACAGGTCAGTTTACCAACTTGACTGCCGCCACCTCCTTCCGTGTTAGCGGAATACTCACTGCGGCCAGTGGAATCATCACCGTTTCCTCCGGACAGGTCACCGGAACACTTACTGTGGGAGAGTTGGACTTCACAGGCGCATTAACAGCTAACCTGGTTGATCTTGACGGAGGATCTATAGACGGTACTGAGATTGGTACTTCCAGCGCATCCGTAGCAGTCTTTACCAATGTAACAGCTTCATCACTGAGGGTGACCTCCAGCCTCACGGCTACCAACTCTGGTCTCACCATCTCTTCTGCTAACCTTACGGGAACACTTACAGCGGCTACAGTTGACCTGAATGCTGGAAACATTGATGGAACTGTGATTGGAGCCAATTCGCAATCCACTGCCCAATTTACAAATGTTACGGCTACAAGCCTGAGGGTTACATCTTCTCTCACGGCTACCAGCAGTGGCCTGACCATCTCATCTGCTAATGTCACAGGTACCCTGACCGGTGCTACCGTTGACCTCAACGGAGGTAATATCGACGGCACAGTCATTGGGCTATCTTCACAATCAAGCGGTCAATTTACAAATGTGACTGCAACTAGTTTTAGAGTTACCTCTTCACTGACTGCCACGAGTACGGGACTCACCATCACTTCAGCGGACATCACCGATACTCTGACTGCAGCAACAGTGGATCTTAACGGCGGAAATATTGATGGAACCGTCATTGGTCTTAGTTCACAGTCAACAGCTGAGTTTACGGCCATGACTGGAACTTCTCTACGAGTTACAGGGATCATGACAGCCACCGGAAGTACCCTCACGGTGGGAACCGTAGATCTCAATGGAGGTAACATTGATGGAACCATAATTGGAGATAACAGCCAGTCCACGGCTCAGTTTACAAATGTCACAGCTACTAGCCTTCGAGTGACCTCCTCGTTGACCGCTACAAGCAGTGGATTAACCATCTCCTCTGCAAACATTACTGGAACCCTTACAGGTGCAACAGTAGATCTAAACGGTGGAAATATAGACGGAACCACTATTGGGGCTGCTACTCCAGCTGTAGCCACAGTTACCGATCTCACCGTAGACGGGGCTACTGATGCGGATTTGGCACTCGATGCAAATGCATCCTCCAATCTCTCTTCTGTTAAGTTTAATGTGAACGGCTCCAACAAGGGACATATTGAATACGATCATAGTGCCTCCACTGGAACTGAGCTCATGAAATTCAAGGTCGGTACCAACGAATCCTTTTACATAAAAGGTAACGGAACCATCGGAATCGGCATCGATAGTCCAGGGGATCAGCTCGAAATCTTCGAGGATAACTCCGGTTCTCTCACAGCCATCCGAATCACTAACAATGGTGATGCAGCAGGAAGCTCCGCAGGTATAAGCCTGTTCTCCGACGATAGCGGTTCAAACGCCTTTGAAATGGGGCGTGTGGAATCCATCCTAATTGACAATACTAATGGCAGTGAAGATGGGAAGCTATCCTTCCAAACAATGCGAGCAGGTTCCCTCTCATCAGCAATGATGATCATGGAAACCGGAAGTGTTGGAATTGGTACGGATACACCGACGAACACCCTGGATGTTCGCGGTACTATCGTTGCTCCCCTCTTTAAGGGTGCAGTAAACGCGACTAGCATCGATATTGACGGCGGGACAATTGATGGAACAGTGATCGGTTCCACTTCCCAGTCAACAGGTCAGTTTACCAATGTTACGGCTACCAGTCTAAGAGTTACTTCAAGCCTGACGGCTACTAGCAGCGGACTAACAATCTCTTCTGCAAATGTAACCGGAACCCTTACGGGAGCAACTGTAGACATTAACGGCGGTAATATTGATGGGACGGTAGTCGGCGCAGCAACACCTGCAGCAGCAACAGTAACAACCCTTACAGCAAATACTTCAGTGGAGGTAAGCACATCGCTTACCGCCGACAGCAGCGGTCTAACAATTACTTCCGCAAATGTAAGCGGTACCCTTACCGGGGCTACCGTTGATCTAAACGGCGGAAATATGGATGACGTTACCATTGGTGCAACAACCCCTGCTACAGGTACCTTTACCGATATCACCGCCAACAACGGAATTACTGGTACAATACAGACTGCTGCACAACCAAATGTCACGAGTCTTGGAACCTTGACTGCCGTAACAGCAACCACTGCTGATATCAATGGCGGAACTATCGATGATGTCACTATTGGAGGCACAACGCCAGCAACGGCAACCTTCACAGACATTACCGCTAATAACGGCATAACCGGAACTTTACAAACAGCTGCTCAGCCCAATATCACAAGTGTAGGGACTCTTACCGCCCTGACTGTCTCTGGTGATCTTACGATCAACACCACGCACCTCTTTGTGGATACTTCCAACGCGGGTTCTACCAGGGTTGGAATAGGAACCGCATCACCTTCCTCTGAACTGGACGTAAATGGACAAATCAAGGCTACATCAGCGAATATTTCTGGAGGTATCACCGCTACTTCCTTACATATCACTGGTATTTTGACCGCAGAACTCAGCACCTTAACGGTCGGTACGGCCACGATTTCGGGAGGATCGATTGATGGAGTTACCATCGGCGGATCCACAGCAGTCACCGCCACGTTTACCGATATAACCGCAAGTAACGGAATAACCGGAACTCTACAAACGGCAGCTCAGCCCAATGTCACCAGCCTGGGTACTCTTACAGCTGTAACTGTTACTAGTGCGGATATCA
>CAZIKF010000082.1:0-5729 GCA_964539825.1 uncultured bacterium | reverse complement strand
TCCTCTTATCATTTATTGAGCATTCACCGAAAACTATTGAATCTTGGGTTCATACTAAAAATAGAGCATCCAGGCTTGTCCGATTGGACGGGCAAAGCCATGATTTTTCGGTATACTTAAGAATTGGGCGAAGAGTTTTCTTTGGACTCCTTTCTTGGGTCCTGGAATGGCGGGGGTATGGGTTTCCATGATCCAGGAAATCGATAAGGCCAAGAATCTCAGAAAGAAGGCCGCTTTACTTAAGGTATTTGCGCATTCAAGACAGGATCTCCCTGCCTTGAAGGACTACCTCGAGCTGGAAATTCGTAAATCCCACAACAAGGAATGGGTTCAGACCTGCAGAAAATGGCACGTCTGGGTGGATAACAATCTTAGTACCCACCTGGTTTCCTTCGATCCTGTTGAATTTCTGATCCAGATGGAGTCGAACCGCCCGCTCAAGGAAAAAGTTTACCTCATTAACCAGTATCTAAAAGAGATTAAGCCTGAGCATCAGGAAATTATAGGCTGGTTTGAAGCCCGCTTAGAATCGAATCACGCTGCCTTGCGCAAAGTTGCCAAGCAGGTTCTAGACACTCTTGGCAAGCTCGGGGTATGGCAAGAAAAGAAGGCCCTCTATCTCCAGCCTTGCAAGTCGGGGACCTTACGAGAGTATCAAAAGGCCGGCAGGGAAGAGAAACTGAAATGGCTCCAAACCAGTCTCAATGCCCCTGAATCTTCCGAAAGCCTCTTTGAATGGGGTATAGGTGCTCTTTGCATGGAATCGGACCCCTTCGTTGTTTCTTCCCTGATCAAGGTTCTCCCTCCCCTTCTTGCCCAGGCTAAAATTCCTCTTTCCAGGTTCCTGCTTATTTTGGAGTCTTTTTTGTGGGATGAGGACCCACGGATGCGGGCTAATGTTTTGGAGGGGCTTGGAACCCTGATTCAGCATGAAGAGGAGGGATCAAGAATTCGTGAAGTTCTCTCCAATTTCCTGGTAGACCCGGATGTAAGAGTTCGTACCACAGCCCTTCTAGCAATGGACCAGGTTGAGCCGACGGCAACAACAGAGAGGGTAGAATTTATATTCCAGATCGCATATACGCAGGAAGACTTTGACAGCGTTCACTGGTTAATCTCGCAAGCTGCTCGGGCTCGTAGAGAGCTGGAACCCCTGGCTGATCTTGCCCTGGAAAGACTCGAGGAGTGGAAATTAGCGAATCCGGATGAGCACATAGAGATTAGCGAAACTCCTTCCACTTGAGTCTAAAATGCTATCTTGAAAAAAACTAACGATCCCGCTAATTGATGGAGAACAACAATGAACGCCGCTCTACCTGCAGCAATAGCCCTTGCTGCCTATGTGATTGGATACCTTGTATATAGTCGATTCCTTGCTGATAAGGTATTTGGACTGCGCGAGGACGTAAAAACACCCGCTGTCGAATTGGAAGACGGCGTTGACTATGTTCCCACAAAGAGCTTCGTCCTCTTTGGGCATCACTATGCTTCCATAGCAGGTCTGGCTCCTATGCTGGGTCCTGCGGTTGCTGTGGTGTGGGGATGGTTTCCGGCCATGCTCTGGGTAGTTCTGGGAGCGCTTCTGGTGGGGTGTGTACATGATTTTGGCTCTCTCGTGGTAAGTGTGCGTGCGAAGGGGCAGAGTATTGGGGTGGTTGCGGAAGGCATCATGGGGAAGCGAGCCAAATCGCTCATGCACTGCATCATCTTTTTCCTTGTTTCGCTTGCAATGGGAGTTTTCGTCTTTGTCATTGCATTCTTATTTAGCCCGGCAACCAGTGAAGCACAGGCACATATTCATTTTCCCCAGTCCGTCATCCCTTCATTCGGACTGATGCTAATTGCCTGTGTGATGGGTTGGCTGGTCTATAAAGAGGGAAAGTCCTGGAAAAGCCTGGGGGTTATAGGTTTCATACTTACCCTGATCCTTGTCTATGCGGCAGGATTAGGTTCGTTTGTAGATTCTACCGGGTTGAATGATCCATCCCTGGCACCGGGTGTGAAAGGATGGAGCAAAATTTTATTGTTTTATGCTTTTTTGGCTTCGGTACTACCAGTCTGGTTTCTTTTGCAGCCACGGGATTTACTCAATAGTCTCCTATTGTACATGGGTCTAACCGGACTATATCTTGGATTCTTCTTGCTCAGTCCCGATTTCGCGGCCCCAGCCATTCGCACTGAGGTAGACGGTGCTCCCAGTCTGATTCCATTTGTATTCATTGTCATCGCGTGCGGAGCGGCGAGTGGCTTTCATAGCCTGGTCTCCAGCGGGACAACCTCAAAACAACTTGCTCGCGAAACTGACGCCCGGGTGGTGGGATATGGGGGAATGATTGGAGAATCTCTTCTTGGTCTGATTGCTGTCTTAGCTACAACAGCGGGATTTGCTTCTTCAGAACACTGGCATCAGACCTATGCTGACTGGTCCTCGGTCCAGGGTCTTGGCGCTAAGGTAGGGGTTTTTATAAATGGAGGAGCCTCTTTTCTTGAAGCCCTGGGAATTGAAAAAAGCACGGGCGCTTCCTTCATCAGCATCATTGTTGTGAGCTATGCCCTCACTTCATTGGATAGCGCTACAAGACTACTACGCTATAACCTGGAAGAAATGGGCAGTACTATTGGTTGGAAATTTATGCGAAACCGTGTCCTTTCAAGCCTTTTGGCTGTAGGAGCAATCGGATTTTTCGCATTTTATGAGGTAGATGGAAAGCCGGCCGGTCTAGCTCTGTGGCAGCTTTTTGGAACCACAAACCAGCTATTAGCTGGTTTGGCTCTGCTGGTCATCACGCTTTACCTGGTGCAGCGAGGACGTCCCTGGATCTATACGGGAATCCCTATGATCTTTCTACTCCTGAGTACTTTGATAGCCATGATTACCAAGGCCAGAGATTTTTATCTTAAGGGCGAGTGGCCGCTGTTTACCATTGGAAGTATTTTACTTATTCTTGCATTCTGGCTGCTGATTGAAGCCTGGATATGTCTTCAAAAACACTGGAAATCCAGAGAACCCATCCGAGATTTAAGTGTTTTCCCAGAACCTGAAAATTGATTGGGATTTTTATGTCAAAGCCACGAGGAGTTCTATTAATCTATACGGGAGGTACCATTGGAAGCGTGCCTTCCCAGCCAGGGGACCCTGGTTCGCCCCTCGTTCCCACCAAGTCTTTTATCCCTCTGCTTCAAGTTGTTCCGGGATTTGATCACGATAAGCAGACATTGACTCTTGAAAATCGTGCGGTACCTGTTTCTGTGCACGATTGGGAGGAACCCATCGACTCCGCAAATTTACGTGTGGAACACTGGTATAAAATGGCGGAAACCATTGCTGACCAATACCATGAGTTTGAGGGATTCGTAATCCTGCATGGTACCGATACCCTGGCTTATAGTGCCGCTGCACTCTCATTCTTGCTTGAGAACCTCTCTAAACCGGTGGTTCTAACCGGCTCTCAAAGACCTCTTATTCGCTCTCGATCAGATGCCATTCAAAATCTTGTAACCTCTATTGAGGTCGCGGCTTCCAAGACTCTCCATGGAATCAGCATTCCAGAAGTTTGCGTGTTCTTCCGAGATACGCTTACAAGGGGAAATCGGACCACAAAGACTTCCGCAAACGACTTTCGAGCCTTTAGTTCACCCAATCTTCCCCCTCTGGCAGTGGCCGCGAAACGCATTCGCCTTGATTGGAAACAGGTGGTCCGTCTGCCCCGTCAGGATTTAAGGATTCTACCAAACCTGGAGCGCAAGGTGGTTGCGCTGGATTTGTTCCCAGGCATGAGTGTAGAGCTTCTTCAGAATCTGTTAAGCTCTCCTGGACTTCGTGGGGTAGTGCTCAAAACCTTCGGAGCTGGAAATGCTCCCACCCATCCAAGGTTCCTCAAGGCCATACGCAAGGCTTCTGATAAAGGAATACTGATTCTAGACGTAACCCAGTGTTGGTCTGGTGAGGTGGATATGGGCCTCTATGAAACCAGTGTCAAGCTTCTGGAATGCGGAGTGGTAAGTGGCCTGGATATGGTTCCTGAAGCTGGTCTGGCGAAAATGATGGCCGTTTTAGGTATGGAAGAGAATCCTGATTTAGGTAGAGATCTTTTGCAGATCAATCTGCGTGGTGAGCAGGCAGGGAGTCTGTTTCATCTTCGATATCCTGGATCGGGCACCGCGCAAGGAACCCGGGATCTCACATTGGAGCCCCTGCGGGCAATGACCCTTGCCAACACCCACTTTCGTTCTTCTCGTATCACGAGGGCCTTTCTAAGATTTTTTGGAGTTAAAATAAAGAAGGGAACCGCTTTGAAATTTCGCGTTTCCTTATTTGATCATGCCTCGGGTTCCTTGAAACTTCTGGGTATGATGGAAAGTACAGGGAGGAACCCGGAGTCGACTACAATGTCGCTTTCGGTACCGGTAGCACGTTTGAAATTTCTAAGGCCGACCTCGAATCCAAACCTGGTAATTGAAGTTGAATCCTGTGATGGTAAAATTGACTGGGAGAAGGTGGATTTATCCCTGTTGACTCAGTCTTGATCCACGGAGGGTTGTCATGAATTTCAAGGAGCAGCTCCTACATATCGAAGATATTCCCACACTGCTTGTTTTTCGCCATGATCCCAGGGCAGCAGCGAATCAGGGCACCATACTCTTTTATCACGGACTCTTCTCGCGCAAAGAGGAAAACAAGAAGGAACTCTACTCCCTGGCAAAACAGGGTTACCTGGCGATCGCGGTTGATAATGTGGGTCACGGTGAACGGCCTGAAACAGAAGAAGATTTTCCGGGTAAACCTGAGGCTAATTATCTTGCGAAGGTTGCCGCCACAATAGAAGAGATTCCCTGCCTGGTGAGTCGACTCATGGACCTGGAACTGGCCAGACCAGGCCACCTGGGAATCGCTGGTATTTCCATGGGAGGATTCATAGCCTATGGCTCCGTCGCGGTTGAGCCCAGAATCAAGGTCTGTGCTCCCATTTTAGGATCTCCAAAGTGGAATCATAGCTTAAGTCCCCATTTGTTTCCCGAACGCTTTTCATCCGTGGCATTGTTGGCCCAAAACGCGGCAAACGATGAAAGTGTTCCGCCAAAATTCTCTCGAGAGTTTTTACGAATCTTGAAAAAGAAATATTCACGGGATTCAATGCGCTTGCGTTACGAGGAATTTCCAAGATCCAACCATTTCATGGAGGAACAGGAATGGAATGAACTTTGGGAAAATGTCCTGAATTGGTTTAATCGCTATCTCTGAGCGATTAGTTTTTGGCTTCAACGATTGTATGGGCGAACTTTTTCAAATCAGAAATTGTTTGAATCCCTAGCTCTTTAGCATGCGTCTTACGCATCATCAGATCATAGCTATTGTTAAATCCTAGTGGCTTGGACCAATAAAGGTTGAATCGTTTGGAAAACTTTTCCTTCACGTATTGAAAAACCGCTTCCTGGTCACGAATCAGGTCTTTGATCACTTCCGGCTCAGGCTTGAGAGTTACCAGCAAGCCAGTTCCAGTGTATTCTGGATACACATCAATATCCCCTCTTTTGAGGGCCTCGAATACAATTTTTGTCCCTCCGAGGGCTGATTTCAGCTCAACTGTTAAGTCACTTTGTGACTCCACTAACAAGGCAAAGATTTCACTGAGAATATATTGCTCCGTAAATCCCTTCCACCCCAGGACCAGATCAGGGGCTCCAGTCCTTTTTTCCCTGGTCTTAATGCCTTGCTGATTCAGGAAGGA
>CAZIKF010000081.1:0-6146 GCA_964539825.1 uncultured bacterium | reverse complement strand
GCTGTGTGCTGATGGCCAGCGCTAGCACTCCGGTCAGTATTCTGTTCATGGCATTCACTCCTTCTGGAAAATCGGATTATTAGTTTTGCTATTATTACTCAACATTAGCTGAGTGCATAAAAATAAGAATTGAGAATAAAAGCGTCAAGGGTGAAAAATGATTTTTTTTCTTAAATTCAAAATCTTTTTGAAAAAGAGATGAAATCAGGTGTTCAATGGATCTCTACAAGCTCCATTCAATGGATTCCATTGTTTCTATTGTTTCCATTGATTCTTCCCCATTATTTCCATTACCCTTTTTCTTCCTTACATAAAAAAAGCCCCGGCATTTCCGCCAGGGCTTCTCTTTAGATACTCTATTTCATTAGAGATTGGAGAATCGTTCGATAGGGCGCTTTATCTACTTTCCCTTCCAGATAAGCTTCCACTTCCTGCCGGTTCTCATCGGTAATGTCCAGGTTTCGAACCATGGCTTTGTAGGCATGGGCGTTGGAATGGTAGGCCCATTCCAACCGATCGAGGGCTTCAGAGGGGCTAATCTCTACGGTATCAAGAAGTTCCGCCATGACCGCGTTTCGGTTATCTTCACCATTGATCCCTTCGAATCCAAAGGCAAGGTATGCAATCTTTCCAGAGCCGTAAGTATTACTCAAAATAGCCGGACCCTGACCTTCATAGGAGTAGAGAACCTGGGCATTTTCAGCTTCTTCATGAACCGAGATCACATCAGCCCATTTTTGATTGTTAGCGGAATCCTCACCATCAAGCTGAAACGAAAAGCCGGTTTTAGATATCGTTTTTACCTCTGATTTATCGCTAATCCAATTTGCTCCCAGGACTGTTTTGAGGAAACTTCTGTCTCTAAGGGCATAGCCAACATCTTGTCCTGTTACGATCAACCGGCCGCCCGTCTGCAAGTACTCCTTAAGCATTACCTGCTCCACAGAGTTAAGAACCCGATAAACAAATGAATTCCCTCCGGCATACCAGATCACATATTGATATCCGAGAACTCCATCCCGGATGGCATTGTCTGTCACGTTGTATTCCTTACCTGCCGCATCCAGGGCATCTGTATAGTAGGAAAGGAAATCTTCATAGGGCCTGCTATGATTTACGATGAGGTATTCCGGCAGGGGCTCCAAAGCTATAAATAGATGGGTATTGGCATTGACTGAGAAACTAACCTGGGTTGTTTCAAATCCGATAGTTTTTACTTCAACAGTATAATCTCCGCCGGGAGCGGTAACTTCCAGGCTGCCTCCATTTGTACTTCCGCCTTCAACAGGGACATCTAAAAATGATATGGAGGAGTTATGGATCACTCCATCAGCATCCCTGGTTTCAAAGGTTACGGAATAGTTTGGAGTTTTCTCCAGGGCAGTGCTGAGTTCCACTGTCTCCCCCGCAGTCACTTCAGCTCCAATGGTTTTAGGGTAGTACCCAAAAGCACTGATGGTGAAATCATAGCTTCCGGCAGGAAGGGAGATCATTGTCTGTCCATTGATGGTTCTATAGGTCTTGTTTCCCGGCATAACCCGTATGGAAGCCTCCTGGTCTCCGGAATTTATGCTTACAGAGATTTTCCCACCGGTAAGTACCAGTTGAACAGCATCAAAGGCGTTGACTCTTCCGGAACCATAGTCTCCGTCCTTTCCAGGAGCGCCTAGTTCCAAAGCGGCTTCTTCTAGAATATTACGAACTCTGTCAGCTTCAATTTCAGGATCAGCTTGAAGCATCAGGGCTACGACCCCGGCTACATGAGGAGTGGCCATAGAGGTGCCGCTCATGTTCTGAAATCCACCTCCGGGCTTGGCGGAATATACATCTACACCAGGTGCCGATACATCGGGCTTGATATAGGTGGCGCCGTTGTAATTCACCGGGCCGCGGCTTGAAAAGTAGGCCACTTTATCCTGTGAATCAGTGGCCCCAATTGAGATTACTTCCGGATAAGCACCGGGAGCACCAATGGTTCCAGCGCCGGGGCCGGAATTGCCTGCAGCGAAAACTGGGATGATTCCAACGGATCTCCAGGTATCGATAATATTCTGCCAGCGGTTACTCAATGGTCCGCCCCAGGAGTTGGAAACAACTCGTGGGAAGTCATTGGTTTCAGGGTCGCCGTCAGGATCAGTGATCCACTGCATTCCGTTCATGATGGCGGAAACAGAAGTGGAGCCCGAGTCACCGAAGATCTTAGCTACGATGAAATTAACCCCGGGAGCTACGCCGATATGTTTTCCACCAGCGTTGGTTCCACCGATGGTGCCGGAGCAGTGGGTTCCATGTCCGTGACCGTCGTTAGGAGTATTGTCTTCGTACTCGGAAACAAAATCCTTGGTAGCGATCGTTCGGCCAACAAGAGTTTCGTGTTCGGTATCAATACCGGTATCAAGAACACCAACGGTAACGCCGGTTCCATTGATTCCAAGTTCATTCCAAACTTTTTCAGCCTGAATCTTCTTGAGTCCGTATGTAAAATCTTCCGTATTGAGACCTTTTTCCAAGGGGCGGACAACAGGATCAAAGAGCTTGATTTCGCTGTCGAGATCCAGTCTTTCCAGATCGTCTCTTTGTGCCAGGGACCGGATGAAACTAGTCCTGGCAGTAATGATCATGGAATTGTTAATCCACAGAGACTCTATCTTTTTAATATCAGAAGTCTTTTTGCGAAGGGCGTTGATCTGGTTGGTCAGAGATTTCTGCGAAATAGAGGCAATAATCCTCTTCTGCTTCAAAATCTCGGAAGGACTCTTACCGACGAGCCTCTTGTTCATCGGCCCTTGAGCCTTAAACCTGGCGATCACGGTAATATTGGTGTCTTTCTTTGATAAAAACCGTGCTTCAAGCGCTGGATCTACGATCGGCCTGGCAATAAGCTGTGTGCAGACAGCCAGTGCGAGCACCATTTGCAATAACTTGTTCATGAGATTCACTCCTTAGATCGATGGAAAATTGGAATCTTAGCTCTTTATTGTTTTAAGAGGTCAAGCTAGAAAGGTAGAACAATAAGAATAGGGAGGCCAAGAGTCAAGGGCTTGGAAGGGGAAGAAAATGGTTAATGGAAACAATGGGGAAGAATCAATGGTAACAATAGAAACAATGGAATCCATAGAATGAAGTTACCATTGAGCCTTCGGTTCCCTCTGGATAGTTGGTTGTAGGGTTGAGATATATCTCAACCGTTGTCATTTCGCGACTTGAGAGTGTATGCAGAGCCAAGCGAAGTGCGGAATCCAGTTCCCCGCCCTAATGGCGGGATCAAACTTCATTCTCTCTTCTCTCTCCTGCATTCTCTATTCTAAATGAAAAAGCCCCGGCGAAAATGCCGGGGCTTTTTCATTTAAACACCTATTTCATTAAAGCTTGTAAGATAGTTCGATAAGGAGCTTTATCTACTTTTCCTTCCAGATAAGCTTCCACTTCCTGCCGATTCTCATTGGTGATTTCAAAGTTTCGAATCATTGCTTTGTAAGCATGTGGATTAGAATGGAAAGCCCATTCCATACGATCGAGGACTTCTGAAGCGGTTGCTCCCACAGCGGCGAGTAATTCAGCCATGACTGCGTTTCGATTATCCACTCCGTTAATTCCTTCGAATCCAAAAGCTAAATATGCCGCTTTGCCAGTGCCGAAAATATTGGAAATGATCGCCGGTCCCCCGCCTTCGTAGCTAAACAATATTTCAGCGGAGGGCGAGTTTTCATTCAGAGAGATTACATCAGGCCACTTTTGGTTATTGGCGGAGTCTTCACCATCCAGCTCAAAGGAAAGATTTTCATTGGAAATGGATTTCACTTCAGACTTATCTTTAACAAAATTAGCTCCGAGAACCTGCTTGAAAAAGTCCGTATTCTTAAGGGCGTATCCAACATCTTGACCTGAGATGATCAGGCGGCCGCCGGTATTTACATATTCTGTCAGCATTGCTTGTTCTTCCGCTGTGGCAATTCTCCCAAGACCGGAATTCATGCCGGTGAACCAGATGACATTTTCGTATCCGAAAATGTCATCTGAACTAATACTATCCCTGAGATGGTAGTCGATTCCCGCCGCATCA
This sequence comes from uncultured bacterium, assembly GCA_964539825.1. Taxonomy (GTDB): domain Bacteria; phylum Muiribacteriota; class UBA6191; order UBA6191; family UBA6191; genus CAZIKF01. Next base: position 2,083 of record CAZIKF010000081.1, on the reverse strand, counting down.
AGAGCCGCGGTATAGAAAGTTTCATAGGGTTTGCCGCTGTCATGCTCAATAATCAGATAGTCGGGTAAAGATAAAAGAGTAACCACTACATGGGTGTCGTCAAACATGGAAAAATTCACCGTGGCAGATTCAAAACCCAGAGTTTTCACTTCAACCGTATAGCTACCGCCGGGTGCCGTGATTTCTAGCACTCCCCCGTTTGTACTACCGCCTTCCACGGGTACATCGAAAAAGGAGATATTGGAATTTTGGAGTACACCGTTGGAGTCACGGGTCTCAAATGAAACTGTGAAATCTGGTGATGTTTCTAGCGTGGCGCTTAATTCAACGATTTCGTCGGCAATGACTTCAGCTTCGATGGTTTGGGGGAAATATCCATAAGCGCTGATTGTAAATTGATAACTTCCCGCAGGAAGAGAAATAATCGCTGTTTCACCAGGGCTGGATTTGAAAATTTTGTTACCCGGCATGGCCTTGATTGTTGCTATTTGGTCACCCGCGTCTATCTGAAAGGTGGCCTTTCCTCCTGAGAGCGCTAGTTGCACGGCTTCAAACGCGTTTACTCTACCGGAGCCATAAGCGGCATCTTTTCCCGGCTGGCCAAGTTCAAGGGAAGTCTCTTCAAGAATCTTGCGGACTTTCTCAGTACTGATTTGGGGATCGGCCTGGAGCATGAGAGCCACTACACCAGCAACATGAGGAGTTGCCATAGAAGTACCGCTCATATACTGGTACCCACCGCCCGGTTTTGCAGAGTATACGGTTACTCCGGGAGCGGACATATCGGGCTTGATATAGGTTTCTTGATTGTAGGTAACGGGGCCACGGCTTGAGAATCGCGCAATTTTATCCACCGGGTCCGTGGCGCCAATGGAAATGACTTCCTTATAACCACCGGGTGCGCCGACTGTACGTGGACTCGGGCCGGCATTCCCGGCAGCGAATACAGGAATGATTCCCATGGATCTCCAGGTTTTAATAATAACTTGCCATGTGTTGTTTAGAGGACCGCCCCAAGAGTTGGAAATTACACGGGGAAAGTCATCGGTTTCAGGATTGTTGTCCGGGTCTGTAATCCACTGCATTCCGTTCATGATCGCGGAAACTGAAGTTGATCCGGAGTCACTGAAAATTTTACCCACAATGAAGTTAACCCCTGGTGCTACACCAATATGCTTCCCTGCGGCGTTGGTTCCGCCGATTGTACCGGAACAGTGAGTTCCATGGCCGTGACCGTCATTGGGAGCATTATCCTCATAACTGGAAGCGAAGTCCTTGGTGGCGATGGTGCGGCCAACCAGGGATTCATGCTCAGTATCAATTCCGGTATCCAGTACGCCAACCGTAACGCCTGTCCCGTTGATTCCAAGTTCATCCCAAACTCTCATGGCCTGGATTTTCTTCAGTCCATAGGTGGATTCCTCTGTATCAGGACTTTTTCGAAGGGGGCTGGTGACAGGATCAAAAAGTTTGATTTCAGAATCAAGATCGATTCTTTCCAGGTCATCGCGCTGAGTCAAGGACCTGATGAAACTTGCTCTGGCAGTGATGATCATGGAATTGTTAATCCACAGAGACTCCATCTTTTTAATATCAGAAGTCTTCTTGCGAAGAGAATTGATCTGGTTCGTCAGAGATTTCTGCGAAATAGAGGCAATAATTCTCTTCTGCTTCAAAATCTCGGAAGGACTCTTACCAGCGAGCCTCTTGTTCATAGGCCCTTGAGCCCTAAACTTGGCGATCACGGTAATGTCGGTGTCTTTCTTTGATAGAAACCGTGCTTCAAGTGCCGGGTCAACAACAGGCTTAGCGATAAGCTGTGAGCAGACGGCCAGTGCGAGCACTCCAGTCAATAACTTGTTCATCGGATTCACTCCTAATAATTGGGATTATTATTTCTCGAAAAGAGATGAATTGCGCAAGAATAAGAAAATGGCAGGGAGTGTCAAGAGTTGGGAAGGGGAAGAATCAATGGGAGCAATAGAAACAATGGAATCAAGGGAATGAGGTTTGATCCCGCCATGAGGGCGGGGGATTGGATTCCGCGATCAAGTCGCGGAATGACAACAGTTGAGATATCTCT
>CAZIKF010000080.1:0-6554 GCA_964539825.1 uncultured bacterium | reverse complement strand
AAAGACACATAACTTAACTTGAGGGAAATCTGTAAGGAAACCAGGACCACCTCTGCAAGGTTTGAGAATTTTGAGCCTCCTGGGCTGTAATCGCGTTTTGAGCTTCAGTTGCGAATTGCGCGGTCTGAGAGTCTATGGATTCAATGGCAAAGGGCATTACAATCAGCTTTTGACGCGGAGACAATAGTTGGCCTTGAACGGTTAACTCCAGGTAAGGGGCATTAGATAGTGTAGGCAAAGCAGGCCCAATTTCTATGCTGAAAAAACCATTGGTTACCTCTACGGAGGTATAGGTCTGCATATAGAGAGCAGAACCACTGGTTTGCTGCTCATAAAGCGAGGCAGTCATACTCACCACAGCGGTTCCCGCTAACGAGACCCCGGAGGTCGAACCAAGGCGACCGCTAAAGATAAACGTCGCCGTAGAAGATGCGGAAGTAACCGCGAACGAATTTAGAGTGAATAGGAAAATTCCAAGGCAAAGCAATGCCAACCGTCTCATAACCAGACCTCCGAAGGAATTTATAGAAAAACTCCCATACTGCCTAAGCGGAAAAATTTTGAATTGAATTTGATTCAAGATCCCGGGTAGGACTTTCTGAATCAGAAAGACTATTTTTTGCGCTCCCAATAGCTTAATTATACAGAGAACTTGATTCAAGTACATCTCATAAAATCCAGGATAAAGTACCCAGGTATATTGCTGAGATTGTCTTGGTTCTCCCCTTTTGCTTTATCGGCAGTTTCGCAGGTTTTCTGGAAAAATATGAGAAACACGGCAAGGGGAAAAATCAATCAAAGATTGAAATGGGAAATTGGAAAGAAATGTTAAAACTTTCTATCTGGAAGCTAAGGTTAACGAAGATTTAGCCCAGCCTTTGTGCAACTGAAAAAATCAATTACGGTACCTTACGTATTAAATACCCCTGGAAATATGAGTCCCCTTCATTGTGACCCACATTTTTGCTGGATCCAGAACTTTGTATCGCTTCAACGTGCATGGTATCAGACGCATTTAATTGACTTATGAATGATATGTAGCTACTTTCCTCTTGGGTACCTTTGCCTGTGAAAATATGCCTGGCACGCCAGCCGCCTTCACTATTTTTACGAGCAAGTAACTGGAAATTTACATCATCGGTAGTTGCTGTCCACTTTATCAGAACATGAAATTGGTAGACCCCCTTCACCGGGGCTGTGAATTTGCTGGTCGTCGTATCATAGTTATTACCATAATCAAATAATTCTGCTTCAAAGGTAACCAAAAAGGAGGCCCCAGTGCCTAAAAGCGGCTGATCAACGCCATTCTTCTTAGCCCGAAAAGCAACAAAATCTCCTCCGAGAGCAGTCCCATCAGAAAACTCTAAATCTGAGGCTGTAACCACCCCGGAACTGTCAATGCCGGTCGCCGTGATGTCACCGATTACATGTAGCTTACTAGACGGGTTGGTAGTACCGAGCCCTAGATTACCGTCTTGTAAAACCGTTACAACTTCCGTCGGAACATTATTGAAAAATGACAGTCGGTTATTGGGGGCTTCTGCAGTGCCTCTGGAGTCAATAAACCACTGTGAAGTTCCATCATTTTTTAAATCAACTCTGGAGACACCAGATGTTGCCGTAGTATCAATCGTAAGTACAGCGGAACCGCCCCCATTGGTAAGAGTAACATTTCCGGCTACATCTAGTTTGGTTGCTGGCGCGGTCGTTCCGATTCCCGTATTTCCTGAAGCATAATCAATCATAAAGTAATCAAACTCAGTTCCAGCAACAATCTTCGAGATGTAGTAATCATGATCAACACCAGATTTCTGCCCCATTTTCCATTCTGCCTGATTACCAAAATTATAGAGATGAAAACGAGCTTCACCGGTATTTTGGATGGAACTCAATTCACCCCAGGCAACCAACCCGTTTACGAAACTCGTTGTACCTATAGACATATTCGCCGCTGAATCAAGCCGTGCCATCTCAGCCCCTCCAGAAAACCATTTGAACATATTATTGGTACGATCATAGGTCTCGTAATCGTTGGAATCATAAGCGATAATAGGGGCAGTAGCACTCGTCAGATCGGCGTAAAAATTAGCATCACCAATTCTGATTCTATCCGCGACAGATGTACCAATAAAACCAACATCAAGCCCATCATTAACGGTACCCGACCCGGCAACGTGGAGTTTTTGGGAGGGACTATTCGTACCAATACCGACACTACCGGTCTGCAAAATGGTGAATTTTTCAGAAGACGCACCAGCGTTCCAAATACCCAGGCGATCATTGGGTGTATCGAAAGAAGCTCTGGAACTGATAGACCATTTGTTGGTTGTATCACTGTGGTTAAAATGTATATTGCTATAGGTATTATCACCCGCGTTAATGTCGAGCACCATAGATTGCGCACTGCGGGCCTGAACATGCCAGCTATTCCCATCAATCACCAACCGTTCGTAATTGTTGGCTGAGAACTTCATTTTGTTATTGGTTTTGTCATATTCTATGTAGTCGTTAGCATCCAGGGTTACCAATGGAGTTGCGGAAGAGGATAAATCCAAATTTCCTGTAGCAATGACATCCGTAAATGTTGCGTTTGCGGCCGTTGTGGCTCCAATGGTTACATCGTCCAGCGTGCCTCCGTCTATATCAGCTGTAGCCAGAGTACCAACACTGGTGATATTTGGCTGTGCTCCTGTGGACAGAGTTCCAATAAGGTTTCCTGAGGCCGTAATGTCTCCCGAAGCAGCCATATTTCCTACGACATCAAGTATGGGACCAGGTGAATCGGTACCGATACCCACGCGGCCACCCGCGTCTACAACAAAATCCACATTTCCGCTTTCATCTCTTAAGATCATGAGCTCGGTCTCACTGTTAGCGCTCACTTCAAACATGGCAAAGGTAGACTCAGTATTGACGCTGAAGTGGTCCACGAAAAAGACCCCCCGGCTATATGGATCAGAAACAATCACAGAGTTAGCGCTTCCGTTAAACGCAAAGGTATTGTCGGAATTTACGGTAAGGTTCTTCCCACCTGGAATGGCCGAATACTGACCTCCTACGGCATTGTTCATCCCTCCAGCTACCCCGGACCACCCTCCGGATACGTTGTTTAACTCTCCTCCACCTATAAAGGCGCTGGTAGAACTTGCCTGGTTCTGCAATCCTCCTGCCACAACAACATAATCAGCTGTCGCTGTATTCCACTTTCCGCCAACGACGCTGGAAAAGTCATTGTTGGCACTATTTCCTTTTCCACCGCCTACAAAGCTCTCTGAGCCGCCGGCAAAGTTATCAAAGCCGCCGACTATGGCTGCCAACTGCCCTGATATCTGGTTGGTATTTCCACCGACGATGACGCTCTCCAGTCCATTCACCTGGTTGTTGTACCCGCCACCGACAAATGCTTTGTCCGCGTTGGCTGAGTTAGTGTCCCCGCCAACCACAACCGAATTCTGGTTCGCGGCCGAGTTAGCACTCCCCGCGCCCACAAAAGCACCGGTTGATGTGGCAGAATTACCAATACCAGCCCCGATAAAGGAATTCTCACCGATTCCAGATGACCCTGCCGATGAACTCCCTGAAGTGAAACTTGTCCAGCTTCCACCGTCAAATCCTTCAAAATCAGAACCATTAAATCGAATGGAACCTGGATTGTTATTGCCGGTGTTGCCAAGGAGTACCGCACCATTAACCTCAAGTTTTTCTTGGGGCTGGGTCGTCCCAATTCCGACATTGGAATCGGTATTGATGGTCATAGCCACCATCCCATTGACCTGAAAGTCTATGAAATCAGGGTCTGAACCGTTGTCTACAGTGATGAAGGTATCCCCGTCTGCATCACGAATCTCTTTAACCTGGGATTCTGTCAGACTATTCCAGGTTCCACCCTGACGAATCTGAAGATCTGAACCGGTCCAGCGAATGGAGCCATCCTCAGCTGAATCCAGGTTGGAAACCCCAAGAGTGACAATCCCATCCACATCCACAATATCTGAATTGATCTCTACCGTACCGTCCTTCTCAATCTCAATTCGATTCACACCACCGCTTCGAATTTCCACTTCATTGGAATTGGAATCACTACTCACAAACAATCCTGAGTCCCCATCTTGATCTCGAAAATCGTCATATACTCCTACAAGGGAAGTAAGCTGCGAGGTATTTCTGAAATGCAGGAAAAAATCTGTACCCGCTGTGGATTCCAAAGTACTTCCTGATGAATCAAAGCCTTCAATTGCTGCAGAAGTAGTCTCCACAACTGCCAGGCTCTGGGGTAGATCCGCCCCCTGTCCACCCGTTTGATTTTGATGTACGAAAAACTTGCCCTCGGGACGATATCTTCGAAAATTACCGTTAGCTCGAGTATTGATATAGATAGCCTGACCATCAGTAGCCATGGTGGGGAAACTCAGGCCTTCAACGTAATCTTCTAACTGAGTATAGGAAGCTGTCACGGGATCAAACTCAAAGACCTTACTCTTACCGTTACCACCGCCAAGATCTCCACCGATGAGGTAAATTCGATCTCCCAATGTTACACATTTGTGCCCACTTATAGCCTCGGGCAGTTCATTAGAGTGCAGGCTCCAGGAGTCTGATTGTGGGTCATAGACTTCCCTGCTTAGTGACGAATCAGTCGCGGTTCCATCATTGAGACCACCAAAAACATAGACTTTTCCCTGGTATCCAACAACACAATGCTGAGTTCGTCCGACATTTAACGATGACAAAGTGCTCCAAGATACCCCGGTTTCAGGATCCCATGCGTAAGCAGAAGCAACATTACTGAATCCGCTGTGCCCCCCGACGAGGTAAATGAAGTTGTCAGCAACGGCAGCCTCAATCTGCTGAAGTCCTTGCGGGATAGCCGGGCCAGTCGTCCACCCGGATTGAGTACTATAAATTAAGGTTTCAGTACTGTGAAATTCGATGGGAGATAAGAGACCTCCAAAGGAATAGAGGTTTCCCTTATAAGAAACCGCACCATTATGCTTGCGTGCGACAAAAGGAGCGGTAGTTTCTATGCTCCAGCTATCTGAATTCACATCATAGGCATAGACCAGATCTGTAAAGGTGCTGTTTAACTCCCCAAACATGGTGTAAACCTTGTTATCACTGTAAACCAGGTTATTGGCTGAGCTGTAGAGGGCTGTAGGAAAAGAAGCTAACGTAGAGATAGCGCTATCGCTCTCCACCGACTCATTGAGAGCTGTATACCCCGCGGGAGAATTGGCATCACGTGTGAGAATAGAGGCTGAGAAAGGCACCAGGTCATCACCTACCTCCTCGGTATCCACCAGTTGCACAAAATTCCGATCTTGAGGAGGAGTGAAAACTAAGAAATGGGGGTCATCAGAATCACCAAGGATATAACCGCTGCCGTGATCCTGGGCCCAACCTGCCGATATCAAGTCCACAGGGAGAGTTTGAGTGATTGTGAACCAGGTGTCACTGGCTATGTCATATTCATCTATTCTCCTGGGATTATCACTTCCTCCAATTAGATAGATCTTATTATTGAAATTGAATGCAACGTTATTCCTACTATGAGAGACAGGCAATGTAGCTAGTGCGTTGGCGCTTCCTGCACCTGGATCAAAAACAGACATGGCTACATTAGGCCCGAACCCCTCTTCTGATCCCATCAAATAGAACTTCTCTCCCGTAGAGGTATAGGTTCCCTGGGCAAATTTCTGCGGAAGGACTGTAGGTTCCTTAAACCAGGATATATCCTTACCAGGCTCAAAAGACCAGATATCTTTCCGGGTGGTATCATTAGCCTGATGCTCCTTATCTCCACCCAGGTAATAGAGTCTTATCCCATCGGAAAAAGCCGCGCCAACGTGCTTTGCAATGGGAAAGCTTACCCCTGAAGACCAGGACTGGGTAATGGTGTCCAGTACAAAGACCGCATCCGTTCTTGTATCCGATGCATCAAGTCCACAGATCGAATAAATCGAATTTCCCAGGGATACCACTGAGTGTCCGTTCAGCGCTATAGGCATACTCGGTCCCTGGGTCCATTGAGTACTGCCAAAGTCATATATCAGGACGTTACTGGTTACAGAAGTGCCGTCATGCCCCCCCACAATATAGAGCTGACCCTGGTGTAAAACTGAATTAGTGGAAACATTTCGATTAACCCTGGGAAGATCTGGAAGCTGTTCAATGCTTAAATCAAAAGATCTGGCAAGGATAGTTTCAGCAAAACCTTCGGGGACGGGAGTTTCTGCATTTAGGAAGTAAGCGCCAAGGGGAAGAACAGGTGCGATTCTATCCGTAGAGTTTGTCGACGCTGAGGTTGGACTGGTTCTGATCTCCACCCATTCGTTATCGAGCCGAGCTTCAAATTCCTCACCCGAATAGCGAATGGTGCCGTCAAGACTTGCTGTATCAGTGGTTGGCTCCAATCGGACCTTTCCACCTACTACCAGCTTCTCATCGGGATCCGTTACCATCAATCCCATATTTCCAGCGTTGTAGATGATGCTGGTGGTGTTATCCGTAAAAACACTAGACAGATTTATAAGGTTTGAACCGTCACCGTAGAAAGC
>CAZIKF010000079.1:0-7040 GCA_964539825.1 uncultured bacterium | reverse complement strand
TAGTGGCCTACGTTCTGGAGAATCCTCTTCTCTCGGTGATTCTAATCCTGAGCCTTTTATTGATTCGATTCGGCGGACCGGGCATGCCGCGGCCCCTATGTAACAAGCGTAGAACCATGTAGGGACAAGGCATGCTTCGTCCGAGGGAAGTATCTATCAAGGGATTCCAGAATCCTCCAAGATTTGATTATAGAGGCATTTTCTGGTATACCGTTGCCCTCACCGTCATCCTGTGGCTTGACCACGGGATCCAGAAATTATTTTCCGGTGGCTCGTAGGGTCGAGGCACGCCTTGACCGTAGATGGCACGCGCTGCGATGAAATGAATCCGGGCCGGGCATGCCACGGCCCCGACAATTCCGGATCCTGGTCCGGAACGAAGAATTCACTATTTCCCCTGTCGGCAGTAACCATCAGTAATAAATTAAAATGATTTGCGCAGGGGTTGAAAGGAGCGACATATGAGTTGCTTTGTTGGAATTGATTTAGGGACAACCAATACTTCTGTCACTTATTTGGATCCTGAAACCGGTTCTTTAACTCAATATAAGATTCATCAAATGATTTCCGAAGGGCTTATGGACGCACGTGACATTCTTCCTTCCGTACTATATACCCCGGCGGATGGGGAATTTTCTGAAGGCGACCTTGATTTACCCTGGGAAAAATCACCTTCCTGGATCGTAGGAGAAATGGCTCGCCGACAATGGTCAAGAGCGGGGCATCGAGTAGTTCATAGTGCCAAATCCTGGCTGTGTCATGGGGCTCTTGGCGGTAAAGATCCCATTTTGCCTTTTAAGAGCACCATTGAAGACAAGGTTTCAGCTTATGAAGCCACCTTGAAGATAATATCGCACTTAAAAAGTTCCTGGAACTATGATGCTCTTCACGAGAGAGTACCTGCCAGACTAGAAGAATTGGATGTGGTAGTCACCATCCCGGCCTCCTTTGATCCCGCGGCCAGAGAACTCACTCTTGAAGCAGCGCGAGAAGCGGGGTTAGAAAAATTGAGGCTTTTGGAGGAACCCCAGGCTGCTCTTTATTCATGGCTCCAGGATCAGAGTCAGGACTGGAGAGAAAATCTTCAGGTTGGCAACCGTATCCTGGTCTGTGACGTGGGTGGTGGAACCACAGATTTCTCCCTCATCGAGGCTGTTGATGAAGAAGGACATCTTGCTCTTCGCCGGGTAGCAGTAGGAAATCATATTCTGCTCGGTGGAGATAATATGGACCTCGCCCTGGCACACTTGCTCAGAGCCCGTCTTGAAGAGAATGAACAGAAGCCGGACGATTTACAATTCGGCTCTTTATTGGGTCAGGCAAGAGAGGCCAAGGAAGAGATCCTTTCCGGTTCCAAAGAAGAGGTTCACGTTGTCCTTACAGGAAGCGGTTCAAGCCTCTTTGCCTCATCCATGGAAACCCACCTGAGAAGAGAGGATTTGGAAACAGTGGTACTGCAAGGATTCTTTTCCCCTTGTGAACTTTCAGATCTGCCTGCCTCAAGCAGAGCCGCCGGTCTCAGGGAAGTAGGCTTAGCTTATGCTCAGGATCCATCAATACTCAAGTACCTGGCCCAGTTCCTATCACAAAACCTCTCCGGGAATGGGGAAGATTTCCCCACTACAATTCTGTTTAATGGATCCATGTTTCAGGCCAGTCTACTGCAGGAAAAAATCCTCAGTACGCTGAATTCGTGGAGTGTGGCAAATCGGGGAGAAGAGTTTCAATTACTGGGTGGAATTGAGTTTCCCCTGGCTGTATCTCGCGGTGCTGCTTATTATTCCTGGGTAAGCCAGGGAGAAGGGATCCGGATCAAGGCTTCCTTACCTTATTCCTATTACATTGGTGTGGAAAAAGCCCAGATGGCAATTCCCGGTATGAAACCGGAGCTTTCTTTAGTTTGTACAGCACCTTATGGAATGGAGGAGGGTACAAGTGCTCACCTCGATGGTGAACTCTTCTACCTGGTCCATGGTGAGAATGTTCAGTTTCGACTCTTTAGATCCCCTGTTAGAAGGGATGAATTAGGAACTCGAACTGATTTTACTCAAGATGAATTTGAAGAGATTTCCTGTCTGGAAAAAGAACTCGCCGCAGACAGCCAAACTGAATTCGTACCCGTAGAGTTAGAGAGTGTGGCTACTGAAATCGGAACTCTGGAAGTGTGGTGCCAGGGAGCTGGAGCAACCCAGGAGAAGTGGAAGCTCGAGTTTCATGTGCGTGAGCAAAGTTAACCTATGCACTATGTGGGGATAGATCTTGGTACGACAAATTGCTCACTTGCTGTGAGTACCGGCACGGGTATCGAGGATATTTCCATCTATCAGGCCGTAGGGGAAGATCTTTTCGATCGCAGAATTCAGCTTCCCTCATTTTTTTACCTTCCGGAGGGTGAACAAAGGACTCGATTCGAGAAGTATCCATCCTTTTCATCGCTCGGGGGAGTCTGTGGGATGTTCGCCAGAGAACTGGCGGCCAAAGAGCCTTCCCGGGTGATTCAGAGCGCTAAATCCTGGATTTCGCTTTCCAACGAGAATTCAACAAATAAGATTCTGCCCTTTGCGCCTGATCCCACCGAAGAGAAATCTAATGCGACGAAGGTACGCCTCTCTCCAATTGAAGCACAGGCTAAGTATCTTCAACACATACGAGAGCAGAGCCCCGAGATATTTGAAGATGCCAATGTAGTAGTAACCGTGCCGGCTTCTTTCGACGAAAGGGCCAGGAATCTGACCCTGGAGAGCGCCAGAATGGCCGGGATTGGACGCGTCACTCTCCTTGAAGAGCCTCAAGCGGCGTTTTATGACTGGTTGTATTACCAGAATAAAGAGATGGATTCCGGTTCAAACATCCTTGTTGTGGATATAGGCGGAGGTACAACGGACTTTAGTTTACTTAGCCGGGAGAAAGGGAAATGGAAACGAACAGCGGTGGGAGAACACCTGCTTTTGGGCGGTGATAATATCGATCTGGCCCTGGCTTATTCCAAGGAGAAAGAACTTGGTGGGCGGTTAGATTCGGGCCAATGGATTCAGCTCTTGAATCTTTGCAGGGACCTTAAGGAGGACTGTCTTGATGAAAAGGATTCCTCGGCCCCGGACCGTGAATTTAGTCTGATTGGGACAGGCAGCAGTCTTTTTGGTTCGGAGATAAAAGTCCGGTTCCAGGCTTTGGAGGTCAAGGAATTCATACTAAATGGCTTCTTCCCTTTACTTGATTCTGCCCAGCTTTCGGGTGAACTCAAGGATAGAGACCGAGATCTGGGTCTTCGAGAATTCGGATTACCCTATGAAAAGAACCCTGAAATACCTATCCATCTGATAAGATTTTTAGAAGGATATTGCCCGGCAGGTCCTGATACGGTTCTATTCCATGGAGGCACGGTAAAATCCCACTTGATACGGGAGAGAATTCTCCAAAATCTTGAAATTCACTATGGTCGAAAAATCAAGGTTTTGGGGATTCCCCATCCTTACCTGGGAGTTTCTCATGGAGCCTGCATTTATGCCCTGGCACGGGATGGGCTGGCAGAAAAGATTCAGAGTGGTCTTGCTCATAATCTCTATCTTGAAGTGGAGCGGCCATCGCAGAAGTCAGCCTTTTACTGTGTGGCTCAATCCGGGCAGGAGGAATCTCAACGATTAGTTTGTCCGGCAGTGTTCCAACTAAAGGGGAACCAGGAAATTCGCTTTCCCTTGTTTCGATCGCGCGCAATTGATTCTGCCGAACTTGGAGAGGTTCTGGAGTCTGACAACACCAGGAGTGGTCATCCTCAGTTGATTTCACTCGCACCTGTTTACAGCACTTTGCCTGCGACTGATAACTTCTTTCCTGTACAGGTTTCTACAGAGCTTGCTTCTACAGGAGAGCTCAAAATGGATTTGTGCAGTACGCGTTCCGACGAGAGCTTTGAACTGAGTTTTCACCATGCAGCACAGAAGAGCCAGCAGAAAATACTCAAAGTACCACCCGAGATAGAAGACCTTTTCCAATCTCATTTTGGAAAGGGGATACACGGGGTTTCAAACCAGGGGAAGCAGGGGCCGAGGGGAATTCTCAAGAGAACCGAAACGATTCTACAAACACGTCGCCTGGATTGGGGAGTGGATCTTTGCAGGCTCCTCGCAAAGGTACTGATTGGTAGACAAAAATCTAGGCGTAAATCTGAAATTCATGAGCAGGTTTGGTTAAATGCTGTTGGCTTCCTCCTGCGTCCGGGCTTTGGTCATCCCCTGGATAAGGGACTCTTTCAGAAACTTGATTTTGCCAACTTTACTCAATATCCCAAAATCATCCAAAATCGTTTGGAGTACTGGATTTTCTTGAGAAGAATCTCAGGTGGTATCTCAGAAGAGTTTCAAAATACTTTGTTTGAGTCCTATGGAAACTACCTGTTTGGAAAGGCTCCCCTGGTGAAACTGGCCGGAGGTGCTCCCACATCACAGGAATTGAGAGAAATGACTCGATGTTTCGCGAGTTTTGAATATCTTGAACCTGAATTCAGGCAGAAGCTCTTCCGAGCTGTACTGCAGACATTTGCAAAGAAAAAATTAGCTCCGGAGGATTGGTGGATTTTCTCAAGGCTGTTGAGCAGACAGATGCAATATGCGGACTTCACCCGATGCCTACCCGCAGTCTTTGCTCATAAATTCTTTGAGGAAGTCATCCGACGACCGAGAAAGGAGCCAGAGATGCGAAACGTTCTCAATTCGCTTTTTTCTCAAACGGCAGACCGTTCGCTCGCTTTTGATGAAGGCTGGACAGAGAAACTTTCCATTCAATATGAATTAGGAGATCAAACTTTGGAGCCCAAACAGGCTCAAAGATATTGTTTTGGTGAGTCTCTTCCCCTGGGTCTGAAGCTTCTTTCAACCACAGGTCATCCTGCGGCTTGACCGGAGGATCCACTTCTTTGTTTGAACTAACCACCGTGACCTTATTCCTGGATCCCGCGGTCAAGCCGCGGAATGACTTTGCATTTATCAGGTGCTAAACCGATAAAGTATGAATGATCGTACATGAACGATATAGGGTTTTGGATGAATTCTCAGAGGGAGGGCAGGGAAAGCTCTTCATTGTTTTTGATGAACAGGAAAAAACTCATCAGATTCTCAAGCGTTATAAGGATAGACCTGGACTTTTGAAGTACCTTCAGAAGCAGATAGGAAACTGTAGGAAGCTAAATCATCCCCAGGTTCTAGTTCCCCATACTCTTGTCCAAATCGATCCTGTCTGTACAGTCGCACCCTTTGTAAAGGGAATGAATCTTTGGGATTGGGCTAAGAAAAAAAGGGGATTGAGCTTCCAGGAAGCAGGTGTGTTTCTAGCTCAGCTAGCCGGTATTCTCGATTATCTTCATAAAATTCGGGTGGTTCACAGAGATTTGAAACCATCGAATATTCTGATTGATCAAAGAGAAATTTTATATCTCCTTGATTTTGACGCAGCCTGTTTCCAAAATTCAAAAATCCACCATCGTATTGCTCTTACAAAGTCTTTTCGCCTCATGGGAACTTCTCAATACATGGCTCCAGAACACATGCGCGCTTCATCACCTCATCAGGCTATGGACCTCTATTCTACAGCCACGACCTTTTACCAGATCATGACCCTCCGATTTCCCTTTGGAGAAAGTTTGGAGGACAGGGAGGATCTGAAACATTTTAAGCCAGTAAATTTTCTCACCAAAAGGCAGAATAATGTGTTGAGAAAGGCCCTGAGTCCAGATCCAAAACAAAGACATTCCTCCACACTGGAATTCTATAAAGAGATGTACAAAGTGTAGGGCGAGAAGCCGATCCTGGCAGCGTCGCCTACGCAGAGATACCTGGAAGCAGCACCTGTTCATGGTTCCTTCGTCGAACGTGACCAGGCCACGTACTCCTCACGAACCATGAACAGGCACTACCTCCAGGCACCCCTGTCGTACGCCGCCCCTACCAGGATCGACTTCTCGCCCTACGGTCGGTGTTTGTCGCTCAAGGCACAGCCCCTACGGAGGAATCACAGGGTCGTGTAGGGGCGAGGCATGCCTAGTCCGAAAAATCTGCAACCTTTCATACTTCACCTCGTAGTAGACTATGAACCAACGCGAGGTATTCTCATGAAGTTATTCGTTCTTTTCTTTTCGTTTTTGGGATTTGCTTTCTCTGCCGACGGCTATGCTGAAATCCTGGTGCCGGAAGACATGCAGAATTCTTCCGCTCTTGTGCAGGATTCTGAGTTTATGGCCCACGCTAAGGCTTATAAGGGTCAACTCGAGGATCTCGAATATTCAGCCAGACGTCATTCCTGGTATTTCGGCTACAGTGAGATTGAAACCATGAAGGCAATTTCTCATCTTCTTCATCTCGTGAAGCAAATTATTCAGCATGGTGAAACGAGTTCCCACGGTAAAGAATCCTTCTACCAGATGAAGCAGCCCCTGACCTATGTGAGTCAGTTTTTGCCCTATAATCCTCTCTTTTCACATGTTGTGAGCACTTGGGATCAGAGTCTGCAATCCTATCACCGTATGGTTCAGCTCCATACAGGTACTGATGTTCATCCAAGTCCCCCAGTTGATTTCAATGATCCCAGGTTGAAGAGACTCCAGGTGGATATGCGTGAGCTCAAGGAAGTTGTCCAACATCTACAGCATCAGTTAAAAACCGGTTTGGTTATGATTGGTGTTGAAAATCATGCTTTGATTGCTTATGTAGATGAGTTTTCCGTACATGTTGGTAAGATGCATTCTTGCTCCTTTTCCTTCGTAACCCAGAGATATGAACTAGAGAACAGTCTGAAGCAATCGATCAGGGTCTCCAGGCAAATCACCGCGATTGTGCTCTATCATCCCAACGAGTACATCAAAGCAGCCTGGCAAGTGGTCAGGGATAAAGCTAATATTGCCCGACAGACCTTCGAAGATTTGATGAATCCGGTAGGTAGTGCGACAAGCCCATCCCGGTAGAGTCGCCTACGAATGGTGCCCTGTAAACGGCACCTGACAGCCAAGCCCTCGTCGAACGTGACGCTGCCACGTCCTCCTCACGATTCAC
>CAZIKF010000078.1:0-7248 GCA_964539825.1 uncultured bacterium | reverse complement strand
AGAGTAACACACTTGAAAATATTGTCAAATGATATTTTCAAATTATTTCCCACATATATTCATAAGTGGCTTAAATACTGAGTTTTGTGGGTGGGAAATAATTTTGAGAATCAATGGAATCCATGGAACCAATAGAAGCAATGGAATGAAGTATGATTAGATCCCTTGGCTTCGCCTCGGGATAGGTGAAGAGTTGGGTCTTTGGCCCTGGTGTCATCTTGCCCCATTCGTCATCCCGCTACTTGATCGCGGGATCCATGCTACCGCCCTCATGGCGGGCTCATGCCTTATTCCATTGTTTCAATTGTTTCCATTAATTCCATTGTTTCCCGGAATCTCCGATTCCATCCAATCAATAGGCCCAGGTGGGAATCCATTGCCAGGCTTTGCGCATTTTTGTTCTTAAGGTGGCTGCTTCTGGCTCGTAATGACTCATCAGATTCCAAAAACTTGAGGAGTGGTTTTGCTCCTGGGTGTGGCAGAGTTCGTGAATCAAAACGTACCTGACCATCTCAGGTTCAAAGAAAAGGAGTTTGCAGTTGAGACTGATGGCTCCTTTCGAGGAACAACTTCCCCAGCGAGTACGCTGGTTTCTAATGGACACGCGGCTATATCTTAGACTGGTCTCTTCTGATAGGGATTCCAGCCACGGGATGAGGACTTGGTTTGCTCGGTGCATGAGCCAGCGTCGCAGTGCAGCTTCGCACTGCTCCCAATCACTGGTAAGACCCGAAATCAACAATTCACCTGTCTTTGGCACTCGGGTGCTCACTTTCTTAGCTTCTGTTTTCTGATATTCAACCTTCCAGGTTTCAGCCAGAGCTGGTAACTCAATTGTATTTGGATAGCGCATTGAGTGTTCAGTTCCAGGGGTAAGAAACTGTTCAAACTCATCCAGGTGAGCTTTGATCCAGTGGCGCTTCTCAGCCACAAACCTCTCAATTTTCTTATGGCTCATACCGCGTGGGGCCACTACAGAGAGCCCATCCCAGGCGGTAACCTTAAGGCGTAGATTCTTTGCCCTGGGTGAGATTCGAATTTTGTAACACAGCTCTCGTTGATCTGGAAGTACAACCCGAGCCTGGCTTGATAGCACCGGTACAGACTTTTTTAACAACAAAAATTTTAAGAGGGATTTCATAACACCAATGTTTGAACCCATTTCCTCACGGGACCAGCTGAATGCGTTTTCAGGAACTTTAAGAATAGGACTCTACTATCCTCCCTGAGTAGATTCCCTTGAATTTTCGGCAATTGATAGCCTGGGAGATCTTCTTTATTTCTACCGCTATTGGCAGCCATCTCCACAGCACCATCTCCCTTCGATTCCAGGGCATAGAAAACTTCTCCGATGAAAAAAGACATAGAAGCACCCATGCACATCATGCAGGGTTCCAGGGTGGTATAGAGTTTACATTTTCTTCTCTGTGCGAGCGTGAGCTTTAATTGATCAGCCTTCTCCAATGCAAGACTCTCGGCATGAACCAGGAAACGGCCCAGGGTCTTTTCCGAAGTATGGGCACTAGAGATAATGGAGTCATTGAGAACGATGAGGGCGGCTATGGGCAGCTCACCCTTTTCCAGTGCAACTTCAGCCAATTCCAGAGTTTTCCTCATGTAAAACTTGTCATCAGCCATGAATTCAATCTCTCTCTTCCTCCTGGTAATCGAATTCTGTCATAAAGTTCTTCGATAACCAAATGCGTTTGGGCATAAAATAGTCTAAAATCATGAACGTCCGGACTAGTTCTTAAGCTTATGTTTGATACTGTTTCTCCCCGAGAGCCTGAATTCCACCTGATTTTATTTTGTGATTTGATTGGCAGCTCTGATGTGGCCGCCGAGGTTCCCCAGTCACGGTTTGCCCAGATACTCACATACTATTTTCAATGCTGTGACCTCAGCCGCCAACATCTGATGGAGTTTTTCAGTGTGCGTCGTCCGGGAGATCAGGAGATTGCCGAGCGTCCAGCCCGTTGGGAGGAAGCCTTTTCCAATCGTTCCAAGTTCATTGGTGACGAATTCATGCTCCTGGTGCCTGTTCCTGATGAGGAAAACCTTGGTTTTGAGATCACATCAGCCCTGGTTTTTGCCTTGAACTTAAAAATCTACTGGCACTTATGTGACTACAATTATGCCCGAATTCAGGATGGTAAATTTCCCCGTGACATCAGTGTGGGGATGAATGCCGATCGTGTATCTCCTATTGAGTTCGGGGGCTCAACCCGCAGGCTTGAATTCGTGGGATACCCCATTCATATTGCCAAACGCATTGAAAGTATTACCCGTGCCGGAAACTCTTCGCTCGTATTTCTAAGCCAGCATTGTGCCATGTATTACAAGTATCACCGTCAAAAGAGAATCCAGGAAATAGAGAAGATGGGATTGAAACCGTATTTGATGGATGCCCTCGGTTTTCACCCTTTTGATTCGGTTTCCCTTAAAGGGATCGTAGGTGCCACCTTTGTCACCGAAATGAGGCCTCAATTCTTCTATGACGACCTCGATATGACTTCTGTGCTGGATCGGCTTCACGACATTGCCCTGGGAGAAACCGAAGAGCAAGATCTGATATTGAAGAAGATGTTTGATGATTTTACAGATTTTTGGGCAGGCCAGGAGTCTCTCTTTTCCAAACTCCAGGAGCAAATTAGCAATGACCTGATCAGATTCCTAAAAAACCTCGCACGCTGTGCTATGTCTACCTCTAATGCCTGGTTTGAATTTGAGATGTATTACATAGCCTGTATTGGTACTTACGCGTTTAGGAAATGGACCCAAAGAGAGCCTGACAAAGCTGTCCGAGCTAAACTTGACCACTTTCGAGTGTACTGTAAGAAAAGAGCTCAATTCATACAGTGAATTTTCACATGGTCCATTGATTTAGCCTACCTTTTTCAAGACCTCTTACCCTTCCATTTCATCTTATAATGAGGACCGATTCCAGGTATTTCAAATTCATCCCCGATAACACAAAACCCCTCTCGCTCATAAAAGCGAATCGCAGGTGTGCGGGCATTGCACCAGACCTCTCTCAAAGAATTATGATCCAGGAAATCCCTCACTCGATCCATCAGTTCTCGCCCCAGTCCTTGCCCCTGAACATCTTCATCAATGGCCATTCCACGAAGCCTTAGTATTTCTTGTGATCCTTCATCCAGCAAAGAGACGATCCCCTTCAATTCACTGGAGCGAAAAACTCCAAGGTGAAGACTCTGAGGGGAATTATCTCCCGGGTAATCCATTTCATCGATATCCTGGTGGGATCGTAGGATCTTATGGCGCAAAGCGTGTGTCCAATGAGCTGGAATAGGGGAGACTCCGCTAGCGGGGATCTGTAGAGTACAGATCAGGCTGCGCCTCCCCTTCTTAGAGTCGAATCCCTCGTAATGATTCAGGTGATGAAATCCCAACTCCTGAAGCCTATCGCGCAGGTTAGCCGTGGCCCCGGCTCCATTAATAACAGTGGAATGGGGGTCCGGATGCCCTTCAACATAATTGCACACAAGAAGTGTTCCACTCGAAGCTTTCACAACTTCGCTAAGAAGCCTCAGTAGATAAGCCCTCTCCAGCCGAGCTGGAACATAGACCAGTTCAGTACGAACCCAGTCAAAGTAGTGAGGAGGTTCCCAATTCAAAGAATTCCCTACAAAGAAGTTATTAAGATACTCAGGAAGTCTCTCTTGCGCCTTTTGCACAAGAGCCTCTGACAGATCTAAGCCATAGGGAACGATAGCGATGTTACGCACGGAAAGCCAATCAATAAGGCTCTCGAGCAAATACCCATTGGCACAGCCAATATCAAGAAAGGAACCGCTGTTATTCACAGCTTCTGCCACCGGCCGTCGAAGAGATTCCCAGCGATCAAGTGGACCTGACATTCCAGAGCCGCTCCAGGGCTCATCAGCCTGAAGATAAGAAGGCTCCAATACTTCAAGCGTCTCCTTAAAAAACCTATCGGAAGCTGAGATGATTCCCTCCTTTAGCCTGAGATAGTTTACCACGACCATTCAAGATCGACCTGTATCCCCTGCCTGTTTTGCCTTGCAATATAGTAGCAAAGAACTATTCCATTTTTGCTCTAAAACTCTATTCGAATGCGAATTTCAGGAGTAAACTATAGTTAGGGGAATTGGTCATTAAAGTACGGCTTTTCTAGAAGTATTTCGGGTCCACAGTGGACTTGAAGAGAACTTGAGGAGGTTGTCATGTCACTGGTCATTTGTCCAAAGTGTCAATATCGCATTCCTGGCGAGCATAGCCACTGTCCTGAGTGTCATCGACAGCTGGATGGCACGGAGCATAGGACCGGAGAGACACCTCCCGTCGTGAAAGAACACCATGTCGAGGGGCTACAGTGTCCCCACTGCGGCTCAGGCAAGATTCATCCGGCGAGAGGGCTCGAAGGTTTCAAGGAATATTTGACGGTTAGCTCGTTTTTCATTCTTTGTCTTGCTCTTGGATGGGTCATACCTGCCATTATCATCGTTCCCATTGGGGTGTACTACCTTTATACAAAAACGTGCCCTCATTGTCTGAATTGTGACAGAAGGCTTCACCGTCTTCTAGGGCATCTATCCCAGACTGCTCGCAAGACTTAGAATGGATTGAGGAAAGCTGCGTAATTTAGATAAAAAACCGGTTGAGTAAGGAATCGGCTGAGAATTTCGGACTCGCTCTTAAAGCGAAGTTCTGAATCTATCGGGAAACCCTACAACAAATTTTTTTAGCCTCCAATCCATCCAAATATCCTCTGTATCGCCCTGAGACAAGTAGCTTCCTCTCAAGTTCACCTATCCCGGACATTAACCAAATGTTGGATTCCATGAATCCTCCTCGCCTTAAAAAAAGCCCAAGCAATTCCGGGATTAGCATCCTTTGATCCCTCTAGTCCATGGCCATATTTATAAATAATATAGACAAGTAATATTGACAAATAATATTAATCCATCAATACTTCTTCAAAAGGGAGATTGAATATGGAAATGGAGAAAATACTAATCGATAATTTGACGGGTCTAAAAACTCAAAAACAGTTCTTTGTAGACTGGGATTCAAGGCTACAGAGACATGCTGCTGGAAAAGGGGAATTGAACCTCGCACTAGCTTTGATAGATATAGATTTCTTTAAGAGCTACAACGATCAATATGGGCACCTGACAGGTGACGAGATTATTAAATCCCTCGCAGATCACCTGGCACTGGGACTAACCGGCTTAGCCGAAGTCTATCGCTATGGAGGAGAAGAGTTCGCGATTCTTTTTCCAGACCACGAGCGTGAAGAAGCGTTTTTACTCATGGAAAAAACTCGCTTTTCATTTGCCATAGATCACAAATTTCAATGTGATTCTAAAACGGTGACTCTTCCAGTACGCTTTAGCACCGGGATTAGCTCCTTTGGTGATGATGGAACCGGGGTCCAGGAAATCCTAAGAAAAGCTGATGATGCCCTCTACCGGGCAAAGGAAACGGGACGTAATAAGATCTGCTTATCAAAAGAAGAAAAGATGGTCCCCAAAACAGTCCATTACACCCAGGCCCAACTCAATCGCCTGGGAAAGCTAAAAGAAAAGCTAGGAGTGGTAGAAGCAATCTTACTAAGAGAAGCCCTCGACGATCTCCTGAGAAAATACAAAACCACTTGATTCCCATTCTTCAGTACTCACTCCAGGAGTTTCCCATGAATTTCATAGCCATGATGTCATTGGTGGCGTACACAAGGATGAAGTGAAAGTCGACTGGCAGATTTTCTGCCTTAACGTGAAAACAAAGAAGCCGGGTTTTGTGGGTGGAAATGATTTAACAGGAATTCAGGAATTTGAGGAATATTTAGGCTTAGTAGTTATCGAAATCTTAGTACTGAAGTTTTTTCCTTTCTGGCTGGTTTCATTCCTCTTTCGCTGGCTAGTTGGTCGATGAAGAAGTAGAACTGTTCTGAGATCTTTCCGATGGTCTTTCCTTTGTCGTGTTGGACTACGTTGAATAGCTTCTTCATACTGGATTGTCTGGCTCTTTTGGTGAAGACAATTTCGCCTATTTTAGCGTCGAAGACTTTGCACTCTACGTTGAAGCGGTAGACCTGGGGGGTGAAGGCGTAATGGTTGACCTGTCCGAAGAGCAGATAGCGAACATTGAGGCTTCTTGCGGCGTTTGCTAGAAATTCATTCGAGTATGGCTGGTCTGGGTCCAGCAAACTGTGATCCTCAAACAGGGCTCGTTTGGCAAGGTGAAAATCGAGGATGCCGCCGCCAAGATGATACTGCTGTCGCTCAATGTACAACCTGATGTTTTTCACGGAGAACTTTGCCATGGTATCGCGATCTCCGTCTGAATAGACTTTTCCGTAGAATGGGATGATGGCGATTAAATTCTGTTGCTGGATTATCTGACGTCTGGCGGGGGTTTTTTCCACTAGTCTCTGGTTCTCAGTGAAAGTTTTTAGCAAGTCTGTTTTTGAGCGTGCATAATCCGCTGCATCGATCAGGCCCTTTTCATACCAGGAATTCAGTTGATTGAGCTTATCTTCCAGTGGATCTGCAAAAACCTGCAAGGAACTCAAGCTCAGGAATATCAGCGACAAACTAAGGAATCCTCGAATCGTTTTCATGATTATTCTCCTTGAGAATGAATATTTTAATATTCGATTATCTCCTATCAGATAATTTACTCCCTGTTTCACGGCTTTGCAAATGGGTGATGAGCTTAAAAATTGAGTGGAGACCCACGAATTGAGCCCAAATTTTTTAGAACTCGCTTCATGAGTGCGAGGTAGTTATTGGTCCATTAGAAGTAATGGAGGCCAGATGACCTGGTACTGAATTGCAAATCGTAGTCCACAATAACGAAAAAACCCCCTGGCGAACCAGGGGGTTTCTTTCGATCTTGCGATCGACTTCTTCTTGCGAAGAAGCTTTCAACGAACCTTGCAAAGGTCGGTAGCCCGTACGTTTTTCCAGTTCTTGGCTTCCTCTTCAAAGGTTACCCCTTAAAGATTTATTCCCTCTTGCGGTTTCACGGACTCTTGAAGTACTGAGACTCTTCGCCTATCGGGTCACCCCGACTCCGTCCTGTCGTTTTGACGACTCCACGGTCTTCAGCTTAAGCCTTTTACTCTTGCGATGAAGCGGGTTTGCCTTGTTGAATACAACTTCTTACGAAGAAGCCTTCAAAATTCAAATCCACCCTACAAGAGCAAGCCTTCTACAGCCTTTCGCGCCGCTTCAGAGATTTCTACCTCGAAGCTGTTAC
>CAZIKF010000077.1:0-7823 GCA_964539825.1 uncultured bacterium | reverse complement strand
CCCAGTAGTACTTTGTATTGGTACCCGACCGCGCTGCATATTCCCACTCCGCTTCGGTAGGCAGCCGGTAGCAGCCGGGGGGGGTACTACCGGGTGAGGCAGGCCTCGCCCCTACGCATCCCTCCCGAGAATTCAGCTTCTTGATGAACTCCTGGACATCATTCCAACTCACGCTTTCTACTGGACAGTTTCTTCCGCA
The DNA here is from genome assembly GCA_964539825.1 of uncultured bacterium. Taxonomy (GTDB): domain Bacteria; phylum Muiribacteriota; class UBA6191; order UBA6191; family UBA6191; genus CAZIKF01. Next base: position 7,624 of record CAZIKF010000077.1, on the reverse strand, counting down.
GTTCTTGAAAGCAGATGGGTTGGCACCCATCACATCCTCCCACTGACCTTGCGTTACCTCGTATTTGCCGAGGTAAAACGCGCGGGTGATTCTTACCGTATGTACGGGGCCTTCATCACTGTCTCTACTCGACTCTGAAGAAGGAGAACCCATCTGAAAACTTCCCGACGGGATCAGAGCGAATTTCATGCCTATTTTATTTGTGTAGGTGGTTGGATTTCTGGATTCCGGATCGGGGTCCGGAATGACGTGGGACTGGCGGGATGACTGGGTGGGAGGTGCCTTTTGGGGGAAGGCAGTTGTTTTACCTGATTCGTATAGTCCTATTCCCATAACTAAAATCAACAGAGATAAAGTGGCAAATTTGCCTCTGGACCACCAGGCCTTTTTGGAAGTTGCATCACCTGGAGCTTTTTCCAGAACGGGAGGGTCGGGCTTTTCTTTTTCTGATTCTGGTTCTTTTGCCGGTGGATCGCCCTTTTCTTTCTCCTCTTCTGACTTCTGCTCCTTCCCTCTCTGGTTCGCGGGCCTATCTATTGTTGGCTTTATGACTGGTTTCTCTTCGCTTTCCAGGGACTCTCTTAGCTCCTCGAGGCGCTGGCTCATCTGCTTCGCGCTCTCGAAGCGTTTTTCTTTTCTCATAGAGAGGGCTTTTGAAAAAAATGTATCCCAAATGGGGTTGGCATCGCTGAGTTCACTGGCTCTTTCAAACCCAGGTCTTCGGTATCCGGTTAACAACTTCCAGGCCATGAGGGCAACCGCGTAGCAATCATCATTGGTATCAGCCTCTTTACCTTCTTGCCGCTCTGGGGACATATATTCCCAGGTACCTACTAGCGATCTTGTCGCGCTGCCTCCCTCTTTGCCTTGCTCTATGGCGCTGACTCCCATGCTCTGGGTCAGGCTCATTTGTGCTTGTGAGTGCAGCCATTCTTCCCCCACCATTTTAACGAGTCCGAAATCCGCGATTTTTATCTCCGGGATGTCGTCTTTTCCTGGAAACAGTAAGATGTTGGCGGGTTTCAAATCACGATGGATGACTCCCCTGCCATGGGCGTATTCAAGGCCATCCAGGATCTGCTGGAGAATTTCAATCAACTCGCCCTCATTGATCTTTCCAGCATTTTTCTCATCAAAGTGCGCGAGGGTCACCAAATCTTTCTTAAAACCCCTGCAAAGCTCCATTCGAAGCCAGGGCAGATCATCGGTGATGCGAAAATCATCGACCTTCAGGATGCGAAGGTGCTCTAGTGAAGCCATTACCCGCGCTTCACGCTCAAAAGATTTCTTCAAACCCGAGCTTGATTTTAAATCAATCTTGAGAATCTTCAAGGCGAAGAACTTGCCTAAGACCTTATGTTCGGCCTCATAAACCTCTCCAAGTGCTCCGCGTCCTAGCTGTGAACGAAGAAGATACTGATCAAATTCGGACCCTTCTCGAAACCTGTAGCCGCGATCAATGCTTGTGTCAATCAGCGTCTTCGCGTTAATCAGATCTTCCGTGTCCATGAGATGTGGTCAGGTTATACAACCTCGAAACGAGCCGGATGGTTGTTGGAACACTTACCTCGTTTGTCCCCCCTGCTGATCCTCTTCACAGCACCACGCATCACCGCCGCCTTATCCTGGGGAGAGCTTGTGCCTGCCCAATCGAATTTGATTCTAGTACCTGGGTCCAACTTGTCTACATACTTGTGCAGCGTGGTGATAGTTGAGCCTGCGCCATGTTGATTGACGAATTCGATGATTTCTTCAACAGTGAAGGAGTCTGCCTGGTTATTCAAGATCTGGCCGGAGGGTTGTGAGATCGGTTTTTTGGCTGGTTTTCTGGTTTCGTGGGGTACTGTCCCCCGGCTTTGTGTGACCGCGGCGGGCCTTGGTTGAATTCGCACGGGTGTATTACCTTCAATGGCCATACGAAGTTCGCTCGCGTTCTGGTAGCGTAGATCTGGTTCATCATCGAGACATTTCAGTAGAATCTCTTTGTATTTAACAGGTAGGGCAGACGGGCGGAGTAATCTTGGCGGTGGTTTTCCCCTCGTAGCGCAAAAATAGATGAGCCCTCCCATGGAGAAAATGTCTGAGCGGGCATCCGCCATAGAGGAATCAATTTCTTGCTCTGGTGCCATGTATCCGGGTGTTCCGAGAAAATGTCCGCTCATTGAGACCATCGGACCGCCGGATTTTACAAGTCCGAAATCGATGAGCTTGATCTCCTCACTAGCGCTGATCAGTACATTACTTGGTTTTAAATCCCGATGTACCAATCCTCTTTTATGAATTGCGTCTAAGGCATCCAGGATCTTGAGAAAAATAGGAGTAAAATCATAGGGGCTACCGTCTTGAATTGATTTGACAAACTCCAAAAGAGATTCGGACTTGAAGTACTCCATCACAATATAGCAGCGGTTTCCTTCACGGAAGAAATCGTAGATCTGGATGACTGACGGATGGTTAAGCCTGGCAATGGCTTTGGCTTCTTTTTCAAAACGCTTCTCGAAGGATTCAGATTCTACGAGATCAGGATTCATTCCCTTGATGGATACGATTCGATCAAGGTTTCTATCTATGGCGCGATAGACCACACCCATCGCTCCCTGGCCCAGAACCTCCACAATAGTGTATTGCCCATCTTTCAGGGTTTTTGGGTCATCCGCGATAGTCACCGCGGCTAAAAGGCTTGGCGCCGGGTCGCTCACAAGGGTGAGGTTGCCTGAGGTGCTTGAAAGTTTCTCGCCGCATTCTTCACAAATCCAGCCTTTACGGCCTTTGATCATCTCTGATCTGCATTTTGGACAAAACATTCAGCGATTATATCAATTGAGACCCCAAACCTGTACCGGGGGGAGTTGGATTTGAGGCACGAGCCTGAAACTCGTGCCTCAAAACCCTTCAATGAATCAGTTTCTTGACCTGTTCAAAGACTTGAGGGGCATCCCATTTCCACTTGTTCCACTCGGGTAGCCCGAGAGATCGAATGAAAATCAGCTTTGTTTGAAAGTGACCCTCAAGCCCTGGGTGCAATTTCTCGACATCAAACGTCACCAGCGCGCACTCGGGTTCTGAACTGATCATCGCCCTTTTGACCATCGCTCTCTTCAATGCGGATTGAAATGTGCTCTGAGCTTTTGCTCCGAACACCACAACAAACTTTGGTTGAGAAAATCCCAGGACCGCTTTAAAGATCTCGATTCCCCTCTCTTTGCCGCCCTTGTGCTCGGGAAGCGAGAGGTGTTTAGCCCGTTTTGTGGAATAGCACACTACATTGGTTTCGAGTACCTGTTTTTCGAGAGTACCTGTCAATGCCTCAATATTCATCCGGGTTTCAGAAGCTGAGGGTCTTAGCATTGAATATAGCTCATAGGTCGTACTCCCATTTCCGAAATGAGCGTCAAGAAACTGGGAGTGCGAGATCACATCGGTTGTGATCGCCGTAGCCTGGTTCATACCAACTATGAGCCCCTCGGCCTTGAGTGGATCCACCATAGATGTTGTCCAGGGCCTGGGATACTGCCCGTTGATTGGTTGTGTTAAATCCTCAATAACTTTGAAAAACTGACTTTCTGTTTTCATATCTTCTCCTGTTGCAATTATAGGCCGTTACCAGGCTGCCACGTTCATAGACCACTGTGACTCCTCCCTTATCCTTGATCTTGACAAGCTCTTTGCGCAGCCGATCGAGTTTTTCGATCACTGACTGCGCTCCCTTGCGATCTAGAATGAACTTATCTTGATTGACCCGTCCAAACTCCATAGCGAGGTCTGTCTGCCTCATGCTGAGGCCTCTTTGTGAGAGTCTTTGTAAAAAATGACACGTTATAACCATCTCAATCCTCCTTCCTTTCAGCAGAAGTAAAGGCAAAGATCGTGCCAAATAGTAAATCCGCTAATGACGGGACTTGCCGGAAATTTGGAATTGGGAAGCTATAGAAAACTATGGAAGATTATAGAACTGAGCTGTAATCGCTGACGGGAATTTTACGGGCCAAAGACCCTGACCAGCCTGAATCCTGTGCTCATATCACGCAGGTTTGCTCTTCCAAAGGAACGTAGTGCACTGCGAGTAGCCCAGGGTTGATCCATAAATGCTCCACCCCTGATCGAATTGAGTAAAGTAAAATCCAGATTAACCGTATCCGTCTTAGGACTGCGGGAATAATAGTCAGCCGCATAAGCGTCAACAACCCATTCAGCCAGGTTACCCAACATATCGTAAAGCCCAAACTGGTTGGGCTGATAATTCCCTACCACGCTGTAAACAGGGGAACGGTCATAGCACTGGTGAACAAATGATTCGAAAGAAAGATTCTTCCCAAATGACAGGTCGCCTACATTAGCGAATTTGCATGCCTGGTGGGCACCTTCTCCCCAAAAGCGGGAAGTTTGCGTACCTGCCCTGGCCGCGTATTCCCACTCAGCCTCTGTGGGTAGTCGATAGCATCCAGGCGGAACCTGTTGTAGTCCTTTTTCACGGATGAAGGCTTCCACATTGCCTACCGGGCAGCCTTCCTTATAGTTCAACCTTTGGATAAATTCCCAAATGTCACTGTAGTTTATAAAAGATACGGCAAATAAATCGTTTGTTTGGACAGGTACCTGGGAGGCTTTGTATTCTTTGGAAACTTTCCACGTATCACTTCCCATAACACCGCGCCACTCTTTTTGTGTGACTTCAAAAATCCCCAGGTAAAAAGGTCGAGATATAGCTGCTTCGTGCTGAACCTCGGGATCCATCGAGATGCGGCAGTTTTGCTCTTTATTACCACTCTTTTTGCACTCTTCAATGGCCTGGTTTTGTTCCCGTTTGCTCGAACCCATAGAAAAGCTGCCTGCTGGAATTAGAACAAATTTCGTCCCAATACTATTGGTAAAGGATTTTTGATTCGGCATTTGATTAGTGACGGGCCGCTGGACTCCAGGGTGCTTCTTTACTGATTTGCTTTGAGAACCTGCTGATGTGATAGTTGAAACGCTATCCATTTTGGCGATCCTGGCTAACCTGAAGCCTAATTTATCACTGCGTTTCTTAATTCGGTTCCAGGTCCGAAAGGCAGAACGAACAGCCCACTGGGAATCAGCCCAGGATCCGCCCCTGACTACGAACCCATTCACCCGGGAAACATTGATTGGATCAATCACCTTCTCCCCAACAATAAACTCACTTTGATACGAGTCCAGAGTCCACTCCGCGACATTTCCAAGCATATCGTAGAGTCCGAAAGTGTTTGGCTCGTAGCGAGCTACGGGTCCCAACCTGGGGATACCATCGTCACAATTATGGGGTGTATTCCACTTCCAGTCCGTCAGTTTGAGCGGGGCGAGAGAAGCAACATTAGCATATTCACATGCGCGGTCAGGGTCATCACCCCAATACCTGGCTGTGTGTGTCCCTGCCCTTGCCGCGTATTCCCATTCAGCCTCGGTAGGGAGGCGGTAGCAGCCCGGCATCAACCTGCCCTTACCGTTAACGAATCTTAGTTCACATTTTTGCAAACGATTTAGCCGTTTTATGAAACCGTGAACATCTTTCCAGGAAACAAAGATCACAGGGTGGTCAGGGCTGGTGTCTTGCGCTTCCCTTCTCGCCCTTGCGTTTTGCTTTATTTTTGGATCGGGGTGTTTGGCACTGAACCAATGCGCTTCCTCCGTATATTTCCAGGTTTCTGAACCCATGACGGCCTTCCACTGGGCTTGTGTAATCTCTGTTTTACTAAGATAAATTGGCTGGGTGATTTTGGCGTGATGCAGATTCTCGTTTTTACAAAAGTTACGACAGGTTTTTGAATCCATACCCTTGATTTCGCACAGTTGAATGACACGCTCTTTTTCAGCCTCCGTGGAACCCATCTTGAATTCTCCCGGAGGAATCAATACAAACTCTATACCCGTACTATTCGTAACTTGTGTCGGCAGTTTTCCAGCTACTCGGGGAGCTGCAGGCACAGTCGGGCGAGGCTTTGCATATACGGTCCTATAAGCCTGCTGAATTTGTTTGGTCAATTGGTCCAAGATCAAGGGATCTGCATTGGGGAGCAATTTCAGACCCTCGAAGAGCATCGATGCTTTCATGACATCGATTTCTCTGCCTTTCGCAAGTAACCCTCGGATTTCAGAACCCTTTGCATAAAAGGTCAGAGAAGGAGTTTGTTTTGTTTTTTCCAAGGACTCTTCTTTCGATAACTTAAAGACAAAATCACCCTTGTCGAGATCAGGGTGAATAATGGTTCCGAACTGTGGTGTTTGGGTTCCTTTGGAATAATTGATCATTTTGTTGCTCAGGAATTTGCCTAGCTCGGTACCTGTAACATAGCCATCTTTGTAGAGGTCTGCTTCTCCGCCAATGCCTACCAGAAATTGTTCCCTGAAGAGGCCGTTATCTGCAACTCTCTCATCGGCAGAGCCTGACGTGAGAAACTGTCTTACCGGGAGGGCCGTTTTCTTAGCGATGTGGATATCTTCTCCTTTGGAGAGAGAGAAGAGCGAACCAGAGAAACAGCTGTCGAAAACGAAGAGGGCGTGTTTTGATCGGATTCTCAAAGCGTATTCTTCTATACGCTTTAGACTCAAAGATCTCGCGTCTAGCTTTGTCAGGTCGGTGGCGGCTGTAGGAGCATCTACTCCTACCAAATAGCCAAGTGCTCTTTTTTTACCCCAGGGTTGTTGAATCGTTGCGCCATGGGAAGCTACATAAAAAAGAAGTCGATTTGAATCTCCTCTTCCATATTTCTGGATAAAGTCATCAAAGGCCCGGTCCAAACCCTCTTTGGTTAAATTTTCTCTGAGAACAACTTGAAATCCCTGGGCAATCAAGCCCTTCCGGATGGCCTCAATATCCTTTTTCACTCCCGGTAGATCCCACCACCCGTTGGTGTAGTCACTGTTGCCGATTACCAGGGCGTAGGAGCCGGAATAAGAAAGTACCTCGGTGCCCTTCGAGTCTTTGATCCTGACCAGGGAGGCCGCTGAAATTACAGAAGTGAGCACAAGGAGGCTTAGCAAAAAAGGTTTCTTCATGGGTCTACATCCTATCAAACCAATCTAGAAATCTGCAGATGGGGGATGTTTGGATGAAAAGGCTCGATCACACAAGTGGGACGAAGAGTCCAGCCTCTGCTTTGGGTGGGTTTTAAGAGTGCGGCTACAGAGGCTGGCTCACTTTTATCATCGGGTGTCATATTTTTCCGGGTTACAAAATTACTACCTAAAAAAAAGCCGATTGAAGTCGGCTTTTCATATAGTATTAAATTGTATTTCAGGCTACTTCTTCCGCTAACCTCCAGGAAACCACTTGTTCATTCTTGAGTTCGCGGATTCCTTCCCGGTCCAGACCCCGGTCTTTCAGCAACTTTTCAAGATCAGACATCTTCTGAAGCCGTTTCTCAAAGAGCTCTTTTCGGGAGATACCTAACTCCTTAGCTTTCGTGACGAGAGCTTTCTCGATCCAGGAGCTCCGGCGGGTGGGCTTGAGGAATACCCCTTCCAGCACCTCGGAGTTTTCCTGAAGCTGCTGAACGAGTAGACCTTCGAGTTCCTTCTCCAGCTGTTGCCTGGATTTGTTCTTGAGCTTGAGATCCTTCAAGGCTTCCCACTGTTTCTGTGGTTCGTCCATGAAGACCTCTGCCGT
>CAZIKF010000076.1:0-8233 GCA_964539825.1 uncultured bacterium | reverse complement strand
CTCTTGAGCTGTAGGTAGAGTGGAGACCTATTTCGTTGTTAAGCAGTGTGGTATCGGTGATGTGGCTGTCATGGATATACATTGTCTTCTTTGAAATACCCTCGGAATTTACGTACCGTTCAACCGTCTTAGTATCCACTCCTAAAAACTTCGCAGCCGCCACGAGGTTTAAATTACTTACATAGCGAATGCGAAGACCTACGTAATTTCCATACGCTTTGTTCTTTTCAATCTTTCCAAACAAGGGAAGATCCTGCTGCATGAAATACCGATTTCCGAGACTCTTGTAGTATCTTTTTGGAGTTTTATATTTCATCTGCTTTTGGGCGAAGCGGGGTAATTCATTGAAGGTATAGGATCCCGCAACATTGATCCCACGATCTCGCTCGTTTACATGAACATCATCAAGACCCAGTGAGTACCAAAGAAATCCGGCTCCCGTATTCCCTGCGGCGATGTTGTTTTTCACATCAACAAAGGGACTTGCCATCCAAAAGCCATCTCCGTGAAAACCAAGGTCGGCCGCACGCAACCGTTTTTTGGCGGAATTAGTTATATAGAGTCTGCGAAAGGGGTACTCCGGTTCATCTTTAGAATTCACAATTCCCTTTCCGCCGACGGCCAGGTTGTTTTCAAAAAGACCCAGTTCATTTCCCATCTCCGTTACAAAACCAGCACCGGTAAAATCGTACGCTACGTTGTTACGAAACACTACATTGCTGCGATGGTTTACAAATGACCAGCCTGGACTGCCGGATGCCACGCTGTTTTCCACCGTATATTGTGTCTCTAGACCACAATGATGAAAGTGTAAGGGGTACATCATCTTCTGGTTGGTAGCGGAGATCGCCTTACCTTTATTTGTGCGGCCGAGATCCTTGAAGATGACCCCGTCTATTTCCACATTTCCGCAGCTCTCCATCTCATCAGTCATGACCATTACATGTCCCCGACGGTCAACCATCTCAGGACTGGCGGAAGAAAGGATGATATTGCCGGAGAGGTTGGCAATGATCGGATTGTACCTGAGCGGCAGATTCGCGGGAGAATCGAGAGCCTTCTCCATAGTAATTAAGTTTCCGGAGACGTTGGCTATGAGCCGCTTCTGATTTTCAGGACTTTGATTCCGCTCAAAAGTCGTCGCGGGAATGAGAATCTCATCCCCTCTCGACCAACCGTGCGAATTCGTATCTAAACGAATGGATGAGGCATTATTTCCCAGGGAGTCGCTAGCTTCGAGGATTCTCGATACTTTCTTACCGTGCAACTCAAGAGATCCGCCCTTATTAATGATTCCAAGTTGGTGGGGAAACATCTCTGAGCCAGGCATCAAATTTCCATTGGTTTGAAAAACAACATTGGCATTAACCGTCTCTGGAAGAGGGTTACGCTTTGATCCGATCCTCAGAGTCCCGTCGGTATGAATCGTGATTGTTTCTACGAATAGACTGGTATCCTGCTTTCTGGAAAAGTCTAATTCTCCGTGTATATCCAGGGTGGAAATCCCTTCAGAAGATTCTTGCTCTATATCAAAGACAATGGAGTGCTCTTTATCGATACAAACAGTGTCCCCCATGTGTGGGATACGCCGATTCCAGGAGTTTTCGTCACTCCAATTGCCACTATTCTTAGATGAAACACTACAGCCTCCTTCCATCGTTTCATCCATACCGGACATTGAATCATTCATCATTGCCTCAGGATCATGTTGCGAACCGGATGTCTCGGATTTCTCAGGCATCGGCTGCTCTTGCATTAGAACGGTATCGTTAGTTTGGCCTGGAACACTAAGAAATTGAACAAAACCACGAGACTCTATGGTGTTGAGATAGACCACCAGCAGTAGCAGGGTGAAAATCATTTGGGGATTTAGCATTTTTTCTCCTTGAATCGATATTGTGTAATGGGTCCTGCCATTGATTCCTTCCCGATTTCCGGCAACCCTGGGAAGAAGAAATAGATACCCATTTCAAGGTTAAATTTAAGAATCACAAGGGGATATTTCAGAAAACAACTATCAACTGTTCGTAATGTTCTAGATTTTCAGAGGAAGAAGAGAAGGGAAGAGAAGGGGACAAGCCAGAATCAGTTATTAAGATTGTCAGAACTTTACTTCATTGAATTGCGAGCCTCCTCGACCATGGGAAAGTCAGCAAGTTGTTTTTGGAATTTCATAGCCCACTCATAGGCATCGGGCACTTTGACCGGATGGGTGGAGTAGGGTCCATGTACCAGGCACCATACATTTCCAAATTTATCAGATCTCAGATTGCTGACTTTTTGCCGGGGAGTATCTTGAATATTAGCTTCGAGAGCTCCGCTTTCCTTGAGTATGGAGAAATTCTCTTCCGAGGAAATCTCGGGGTACCTGTCAAAATCCAAGGAATAAATTTCAAGTGCGCCCATCAGGGTTCGTTGATTGAGAAAGAAATTATGGAAATTATGGGGACACACCACTTTTAGAAGCTAGCGGCTAAATCCTGCCCCTTGTGTACTCAATGGCGCAAATGAGCAGTGATTGCATATTTGGTGAGAGGCTAGTAAAGTTTTTGGAAGTTTTTGGGGACAGGCCAATTCACTCTTGAATTGCTCTGGCGATTATGCAAGCTCTATTGAGGTATAGGAAAATTTGATCAGAGCGATTCTCTTTTTGTTGACTATATTCAGTTTGTGGGCAAACTCCAAGTGCATCGTCTGCCATCGAGGGGAATCTCATTACCTTGGTAAAGGTGAAGTCCTCAAACGTTGGCAAAGTACCGAGAACTCATTAGATAGAACCGGGCATGCCCTGATTCCAGCGTTTGAATTTAAGGCGTTTACGCGTAATTTTTCGGCATGGAGCGGTGGAAAAAAGTCCTTTTACAGCACTATGCATAGCAGGCCAATAAGTACTATTGCTGCGGTTATGCGAGAAGAGCTTCATGGTTATGAGACTTTGGCAGATGAACTGGAAAAAGGAAATCTGGAGGTTCTCAATGTGCTGAAAAACCCCTTCCATGAAATGCTGTTGACCTCTTCTGAAAAAAAGTCCTATATGACTACCATTGAAAGCGGAGTGCAAAAGGTACTGTTAGTTTTTGGCGGGACTCAGGAGCGTATGGAAGGACGTTTCGAATTAGAGCCTCTAGTGCGAAACGAACAGTATATTGAAGGGCGGGTTCGCCTGAATCGCTGGAAGCCTGAAGAAGTAGCCAGTGAAGGGAATTTCACACTGAATCGTTTAGGAGAGGTGGTAGCGTTGCAATGGAGTCCGGGTTCTGATGACCCTTTGCTTCAAAATTGTGCTTGGATCTTACAGCGTCCCCGCGATTTATCCGCCAGTCCAATCGAGATGGAACGCCCAATCGCCTTAGAGACGGGGAGGGTGATCAAGCAGCGTGAAATGAAGACACGTTTGATTCTAGACAGGTTAGACTTTTCTAGAGATCAAAATGGGGTTTTTCTGGATGTGAGCTACCAATTGGAAGGTGCTGAAGAACGTGGACAGATTAGTATTTTAGGGGGTAAGGGTACTGCCAGGGTTAATCTGAGGGGAATTTTGCAATCAGCTCATGGCCGGCTGGAACTTGCGGTACAGGCATTTGGCATCCGTCTAAAGGCAAATATGGACCAATGGATCGAATTAGAAAAAGATTAAGGGGATTAAGGGAGATTAAGGGGACACACCACTTTTCCGTCCTCTCTTGCTCATCCTTTGTGACCCATCCCCCATCCGAAAGAAAAAGGGGAAAAAGGGGAGGAAAAAGGGGACACACCACTTTTTGGGCCCTCAATAAATCCTACCCCTCATGTCGTCATTGGCGCAAATGAGCTGTGATCGGAAGGGACTTGGATGTGCCTGGTTCAATTTGTGTAGCTGAGTCAGAAGTACGATCAAGTATTCTGGTGTCTAGTTGATTTGGGAAGAAAGGAAAAAGAAAAAAAGGGGGAAAAAAAGGGGACAGGCTAGTTTTCAGGTGCTCGCTTTTTTACTTTTCCTGATAGGGAAATTTGGATTTGATGGTCCTCATTCTCGTGGGTTTCGTTGAAAAATTTGACTTTCGGTTTGGGTGGCTTAGAGGCGGAAGGTTTATACCCATCGGGAGCGGCATCGTTTGGGTGAGAAAAAAATTGGCCTGTCCCCAAGTTCCCAACGAAAAGAAAACCATGATCAAAATCTATAGTTTAACTCAATCATATGGAAATCAGCCCCGGTCGTGTCAGATCCCCAAACGCCGGCATCGGAATAGTGCAGAAACCGATAGCCTAGCCCCAGGTTTTTATAGAGCGGAATACCGACGCCCAAGGTCAGGGCAAACTGGAATGAACCGCCATAATCCTGCGCCCCAAAACGATGCCTGCTGAATAGTGCTCCACCTGCTCCCAAATCTAGGGTAAACCTCCCGTCTTCACTACCCAAGGTCAATTCAGGGATAACAGAAAAGACAAGCGCATCTTTTCCCGCTCCCCGCAAAAGTCCGGTGCTCACCATCAAACGCGTGCCCATACCCCAGCCTGACGTGGAGTATCTCTTCCATGGTAACCCGAAGTTCGCCGACACATCGTACGCCTTAAAATCCTCTTTAGCATCATCTCCAAGCAAAGTCTTCTCTGAAACGCGTGCGCGTATGCTGAGACTCTGTAAACTCAGATCTTTAGAGTAGCTCAGGTTGGGAGTGAGAAGGCAGCAGATGAAGATCAGCACCAGTCCGGAAGAAGTATAATTTTGGGGAATTTTGGGGCCACACCACTTTTTCATCTTGAATGATCTTCGTCCCTCAACAAATCCTACCCCTCATGTCGTCATTGGCGCAAATGAGCTGTGATCGGAAGGGGACTTGGATGGCCCTGGTTCAATTTGTGTAGCGGTTTCGTGAGGGAATTAATGGGGGTCAAGTATAGAAATCTCAGTTAAGCACAGGGTGCCTTAGGCTATTAATTGGCACTTGACTTCAGTTACTATTGGCAAGCAATCAATGGTAGTGAGGGAAGGAGAAAAAAATGAAGATAGGTGGGCATTGTCTGTGTGGGAAAGTGGAATTCTCGATTTCTACGCAATCAAAGAGCTTTGATTCTTGTCATTGCTCGATGTGTCGTCGCTGGGGTGGTGGTCCAGCGTTGGCTGTTGAAGTGGAAGATGGCGTTACGTTCAAAGATGATAAGTTTGTAAATATTTATAGTTCAAGTGAGTGGGCGGAGCGTGGCTTTTGCAGTCATTGCGGGACCCATCTATTTTATCGGTTGAAAGACCAACAGTTCTGGAATGTTCCATTGGGTGTACTTGATGACCAGTCGGATTTCGAGTTTACCTCCCAGATATATATAGATCACAAACCTCGGTACTATGCTTTTGCAAATAACACTAAAATGATGACAGAAGCCGACGTTTTGAAAGTATTTGGGGTAACGAGCTAGTGCATGAAATGGCGGGGCACCGGAATTTGGTGAAATTTGGGAATTTGGGGGACAGGCTAGTTTTTGTCTTAAGGATGAAGGGGACAGGCCAGTTTTTACCCATTGCAAATGCTAACTTCATGGCATCACGAAGTATGGCCTGCATTTCATCTAAGAGGAACACAAAGACTTGATTATGTTCCGGAAATTTAAGATGTTTGAAAGTGAAAAATGGACAGGCTACTTTTTGGGTGCTGAAACTGATCCCAGTAAAGATCGATGAGCCAGTCAAGATTGCTGTTGATTTTGCGAAGACGTTAAGTCTTTAGTATCCTTAGGTAACATAAGGTTCTAGACTCACATCGAGGTTTTTAAGGGTTACAGGAGTGGCTTGTGCGTTTTGCCATTTATCTCGTTTTTTGTTTTGGTCCGTGGTCTATATCCTACACGGAATCTAAAGGAACAAATCTCAAAAGGTTCAGGTTGGAATTAAGGCAAACATTTCTGGCTTGTCCCGGTTGTGGGTGGCTGTTCGATTCGACAAAATTAGTAATCGAACATAGTGCCGGGACGTTCACTAAAAACGGACCATCGATGTTAGTCAAACAAGGCGGCAATCGGATAGGTAAGATAGATTGGGACATCAGTTCAATTCCATCCAACGCAAGCATTAAAAAGGCTACTTTGTGGATGAAATTTAACAAAGCTGAAGGAATTGCTAATGGCGATAAGTCAAGCGTTGTTAAAGTCTATGGCTGGATCAACAACCAAAAAACCTTGGTTAAAACCTTACATGCCAAAAAAGATATAAAGGATCGGGGTTACAACAAGGTAAATAACAATGTACCTTTTGACTACACGGATTACGTGCGCAATAGCATTACATCATCTGGAGAAAGTCAAGGAGGAGCACCAGCATCCGATGCAGCAAGTGAAAAGGGGTCACCATTCAGTCTAGACAAAGTCCACTGGCTTCATCCGAGGGTAGATAATTGGCCTGCCACCTCTAATTTAGATGTGAAGGTTCACGGCCCATTTATTGACCTGAATTTCGATAAAACCAGGGAGTGGAAAAGTCACACCATCCGTCACAATAGCGGTACCAAGGATATTCAGGTAAACGCCAATCCATGGGTCTTCGTAAACCAAAACGGACAATGGTACGCGGGTACTTTTGAGTGGATGAGGCCGGGTTCAACTCGAAAGCACAAAAAAGCCGTGAATGGTGATCATATCAAACAGCCGCCCCTGGGTTCCTGGTCACCGGTACCAGGGCAAGTTTATTATTTCATGGTTTCCGGCCTTGCCAGGGGTGGATACGAGGGGAGCCATGAACGAACTAATATTGTCGGTTTGAAATGGCCTCCTGCCGGAGGGACCGCGCAGGCTGTACCAGCCTCACAAATTTCTCCAACCATAGCAGGCCCGGGTTCTAGACCTTCAGTCCCGGGAGCGGGGATTGCAGCGAATCCCGGCGCAGGAGCCGGACCATCCGGACCAGGGGCGGGAGGGGCAGGCGTACCGGGAGCCACCCCCGGCGGAGCAGGGCCTGGAGGCCCCGGAGCTTCCGGTGGTGGGGCTCAGACTCTCGTAATCACATGTAAAAGCTCCAAAGTTCTGGGTCTGTTTAAAAAGAAACGAATCTGTGGTGGCGAACTATTTTCCAAGCTTTTGTCTTATCGCCTGGTGGAACAGATCGGGGACAAATATATCTGCCAGGAGGGCAGTACCTTTGGGGTGCATGCTGGCCATGCAATCTGGGTGAAGGGATGTAAGGGGAGATTTGAGGTGAGTGGTGTACCAAAAGGACAGTCCTCAGCACCTGCTTTTTCAGGACCCAATCCGAACAAATAAACCTGATACTACCCCAATCAGGGACATCCGAATCCACCCGACCATGGCTGGGTCGGGTCTGTAGGGGGAGAATTTTGGTATTTTCGGGGACACACCACTCTTCAACTGGGGACACACCACTCTTCAACTCTCTCACTGAATCTGACACCACATGTAGTCATTGTCGAAAATGAGCTGTGATCAGAAAAGGATAATTAAGGGGACGGTCCTGAAATCCCCTTACCCCATCGGGTGCCAGAGCGGCAGCATGACGGGATCGGAATTCAAGGCTGTCTGGTGGTTGGGGTCAAGATCGGCCTTGGGCATGATGATTTGGTAGACATGGTCGTTAAACCAGCCATCGTCCATGATGAAGTAACCTTTGTTGCCTAACTCCGCCCCCCAGCTGTTTTCTACCTTCCACTTGATAGGCACCCCGTTGTCGTCGAGATCTACCCCCACCAGGAGCATACAGTGGGTCATGCAGGTATCACGGGTTTGCAGGCGTGGGACCTTGTCCATGTTGAAGGAGGTCTGGAAAATGAGTTCGTAGTTATACAGGTTTTTCAGGAGGTAACCCTCTTTTCTCAAGTTGTCCTTCAGCACATCGCAGGAAAAAAGCAGGGGTTCGTGCTTCTTTAAACGGTCGATGGCATAGGCTTTGAAGTTTTCAAAGGAGATGTTCAGGGAAAGGAGGTTTTGGCCGCCAACCATTTTCCTGGAATGAACCATGGAGTAGGTCTTGTCGTAGGGCGTGTCGGGAAGAGGACTGCTCCAGATGGAGGCGTAGGCATCAAGATCCTGCCCGGCGCATTTTTCGTAAAAAGCATGGGGGGTGATATCAGTGAAGCGGTGGAAAGCCTTGTCCTCATCCCGGTAACTCCATGAGAATCTATTGGGGGGTGTGCCGAAACAGGTGACCAGAATCCTGTAAATTTCCTCCACGAGTTCTCGCCGTCTTTCCTGGATCTTCTCCATTGAACAGCCATCCTGTCTCATCTTGCGAATTTCAGCGGCATCGAAGCGA
>CAZIKF010000075.1:0-8464 GCA_964539825.1 uncultured bacterium | reverse complement strand
CCCATTTTTAATTCTTGCTGCTGGATGCTTTGCAAGAAGTTCTGAAACCCTGCACCGTAAGCTACTGAACAATCCCACTTTTGGTCCCACCATTAAAGCCTGGCAAGAACATCGAAAAATTTCCCGAAGATCTAGAAATCTAGCATTGACCATGATTTTCATCTTTGGGGGCTATACGGTGGTATTTGTACTTTCGTCTTTGGTAATTCAGCTTTTGTGTCTGGCATTACTTGGCTATGGCATTTACTTTATTCTGGGAATAGAGGTGATGAAAGAACCTTCCCAAGAAGAGAACTAAAACTCAACCTACACCTGGGGATTTTGCAATCTGTATTTTTTTCAGAAAGAAGGAATGTAGGTCACGTAGGAATCGATCTTGTAGAACTTTCTTGTGGTAGTCCCAATCCACTATAGTAAAGACCAGCAAAAAAAGGGGACGGGCTGCTTTTTGTCTCAGCGGTTATGTTCGCGGGCCAGCCTCTTGATGATGCCGGGGAGAAGATCAGGTTCTTGGGGATCAAGAAAGCGGTTTTGGGCGTATTGTTTCAAAGCGGCCGTGGTTTTCTCATCCAAGACTCCGTTGATTTCAAAAGGATAGAGACCTCGTTTCTTAAGGTAAGTCTGCGCCATCATGACTCTCAACCCTTGCCCGGCTTCTCGGGTTTTAGAATCGTAGGTACCTTCAACCTTCTCTATACCCACCCCGTATACCTTGAGAGCTCTTTGGAAGTCTTGGATATCACCTTTGTTTTCTTCGGATAATTCTCCAGCTTGCCAAAGCTCTCTCAGGAGGAGGCTGGCACGTGAGAGATGTATCCCGCGCATGATTGGATCCGTTGTTGATGAGGCATCGAGAAGCTCCTGTTTGAGCTGTTGAGTCGGAGTAACCTTTGGGGTGGCTATAATTGCGGGTACATCATTTTTTGAGCTCTTGGCTGGCCCGCTGAAGTCATCAACCTCTGGAGTGGGACTGGCTTTGAGAGCCAGGTCATCGAAAGTGAGATGGTCCGGCTCCCTGGTCTCATTTAAGTCCCTTTGATGGTCTTTAGCGTATACCGGCTCCATCATGGCTTCCAGCATAATTTCCTTTCGAAATGCACGATAACCCTGGGAAGTTAGATGAACACCATCTGAGGCCACGTACTGGGGATGGGATTTCAGAAAGCCGTGAGGGTCCAGTAAGCCCCTTTTCTTTGCATAATCATACCACCGGGGGGAATAGGTCTTAATGAGAGGATCATAGACTCTTGGGTTAAAGGGCTCTAGTGGATCCTGTCCTTTGTAATTTCGATATGTGATTCTCATCAGAATGGGAGTACGGCCTGCATTTTTAATAGCCTTCAATACATATACAAGCCAGGAACGGAGTTGATTTGCCGTAGATTTCGAATAATTGAGGACATCATTGACACCACAAAAGATGGGAAAATAGCGAGCATCGGGAAATTGGGCGAGAATTCCGTTAATTTCCTTTTTATATTCATGGGTATGTTTGCCCACCCTGCTTAGATTGATTACTTCTATATCGCGGTTCCATCGTTCCTTCACCTCTTTGGTGAATTGCGACCCATTACCAATGATTCCCACGCTGAGACTGTCACCGAGAATAACCCACTGATCCTTCCCAACGGCCAGGGGAATACCCAGGCTAAATATCAACACCGATAGTAAAATTGCTTTCATGACATCTTTTGAAGACAGATCACCAGGAAAAGATCTTAGAGTCTATCTTAGGGAAAAATAGGGGGATCGACAATAACCGCATGGTTGTCAGATCATGTAGATAGAAATAAGGGAATTGATTACCAGGGGAGAAAAAAATGGTTGAAATGAATTTGAAATATCTGGGAAACCTTAATGTCGAGGCCCGCCATGAACCTTCGGGAAAAATCATACGGACCGCTGCACCGGTGGACAACCAGGGCGATGGCTCCAGTTTTTCTCCCACCGACCTACTTTCTACATCACTGGCTGCCTGTATTTTGACCATCATGGGTATCAAATCGAAAGACCGCTTAATCGACCTGGAAGGCAGCACGGTAAAACTCAGAAAACATATGGGAGTTGAACCTCGCCGAATCTCCCAACTTGAGCTGGAATTTCATCTTCCAAAGGGCCTTGCAGAAGATGAACAGTCCTTTTTGAAGGAAACTGCCCGAACCTGTCCAGTTTGTGAAAGTATTTCATCGTCCATTGAACTAGACTATCAGTTCATCTTTGATGTAGGTGACCTGACGACCAAAACTCAGGTGACATCTTGAGGACCCGTGAGTACTCACCTTTAGTTTTCTCTGGTTTGGTACTAATAGGAATGGACAAGCTTCTGAAGCCCCAGGTGGATTGTATGCCCAAACACATTTGGTTTGCCCAGCTTCCCGGCCAAACCAGGAATCTGTAGATTCCTTTACTCATCTGCGATGAGCATATTTTGGTCATGAACCTGCAAACGGGCATACCGTTTGCTTTTCGGTATAGATCACAGAAACTTACTCAGTATTTCCTCGTAGACGGGGATGCTTTGCTTTGTTTTCTTTGGTTCTCGGGTCACAGAGCAGGGGATTTTCGATGTTTTCGTTTTGTTCTCTTCTAAACTGTTTTCAACCTTGGTAATTGTCCTTATCTTCCTGACGAATTCAAAACAACAACAAATCAAACATCGACAAGGAACGGAGTTAATCATGAAGACAATTTTATTTTTCGTACTAACAAGCCTGGGTGCAGCAGCCCAGTGGGACACTGAGAAAATTCAACTATCAAAAATTAACAACCAGGAAGAAATTCAAAATATACATAACTCAGTCTTCCGCTTTTGGGTCATGGACAGAAACTCCATGGAAGCAAGAGTTGTAAGTGCAAATTTCAATGGCGAAAATAAGGTTTATCTACAGCACCCGGCCCGTAAGAAATGTGAACTGAAAGAGGGAAGTCTCACCCAAGTTAATTGCAGTCTTGAGATCGAATTTTTCCATATGCCCACGGCTGAAGTTGGCAATGAAACCCAGGTATTCGGGCAGGAAGTTTTTGTCAACGGCCGTTATGCTGGAATGACCAGGGTGGATAGAATTGGTTATGCATACATGATGGAATGGCAGTCCATCTACCAACTCAAGGATGGTGAATTTGAAATCAATTGGGGCGAGAAGACAAAACAGCAGAGTGGCTTCTCACAACTTCACAACGAGGTTCAGCTGGATACTCTCTCCTCCTTTTTTCAAAGGAGCGTTCAACAGCTCAATTACACCCATGTTGAGGTCAGAGATGTTCAATTGATTAGTCACGATGGAGAGAAAGTTCAATTAGAGATGGGCGTATTTTGGAGAGATATTCAGCACTTTGGGAGCCACAATACACTGGAGACTTCTCTTGTGATGGAATTTACACTGAATCAAGATAGCGCTCCCGAATATTGGGCGATCGTTAAAACCGGTGAATTGATTGATCAAGGACATTTTCCTGAAGAAGAGAATCCTCTTCCTCCAAGAAAGATGGGAGACAAATGGTTTACTCCCGGCCAGGAGTAAAAAGAAGAAAGAGGGGCACGCCAACAATATTCTCTCTTTTTCAGGAGCTGCAGGAGAGCATGGAACAACCGGGCTTGTGGCGAGCCCATTCTGGTCGCTTTTGGCAGAATTCTTCTTTACCTTCTTGCTCTTGATAGGGATTTCGCATGACATCCAACAGCTCAATTACAAGAGAATAATCTCCTTCTTCGGCTTTGTCGATTGCAAGCTGAGCCAGGTAATTCCGCATCACATAGAGCGGGTTGACCTGGTTCATACTCTCCAGCCTCTCTTGATCTGAGGTCCCATCCTTACTCACTCTCTTCTTATAGGTTTGAATCCATTTGGCTATGATAGCCACCTTATCATCGGTGAGCTGATCGGGCTGGTAATAACAATCCAATAGAGGTTCAATAGCCTGCCTATCATTTTGTGGCTCAGAATTGATTGGAAGTTGTGCCAATCTTCTATAGAAAAGGGGCATATCCGTCTCTACCACCTGCAATACTGAATTTAGTTCTATCAGAAACTCTTCATCGTCAGACTTTTCAAACTGCTTAAATCCCAGCTTCTTTATCATCATGTCCTGAAAACCAGCCTCAAACTCCTTTGCAAAAGTATTGAGGACAGCCTGGATTTCTTCAGATTCTTCAATCAATGGAAAAATAGCCTGGGCTAACTGTATTAGATTCCACTGGGACATCTGCGGCTGATTACCAAAACAGTAGCGACGACCCTGTGCATCGGTTGTATTGGGTGTCCAGCTGGGATCATAATCCTCTAACCACCCATAAGGTCCATAGTCGATAGTTAGACCCAGAATGCTCATATTGTCCGTGTTCATAACCCCGTGCACAAATCCAACCCGCATCCATTCAATTGTCATTTCCACCGTAGTCTTTACCACTTGAAGCAACCATTTAAGATAGACTTCCTTACCAGGTTCATCCTGAGGGCACAAATCAGGAAAGTCCGTTTGAATGGTGTAATCGAGAAGCTGCTTTAGAACATCTAACTCGTTGCGCATTGCAAAGATCTGGAAATTACCAAAGCGAGTGAAGCTTGGAGCCGTTCTACAGACGATAGCACCCGGTTCAAAGGTGGGACGGCCATCATAAAACATATCTCGCATAATCTGTTCACCGGTCAGGACCAACGACAGTGCTCTTGTGGTGGGGACTCCCAGATGAAACATGGCCTCACTGCACAAAAACTCACGAACAGAGGAACGTAAAACAGCAAAGCCATCTCCACTCCTTGCATAAGGTGTTGGCCCGGCTCCTTTTAACTGTAGTACCCAACGCTGATCCTGCTCGGTTACAATCTCACCAAGATTAATCGCGCGCCCATCGCCTAGCTGCCCTGCCCAATTCCCAAATTGATGGCCTCCATAACAGGTCGCATAAGGCTCCATACCATTCAAAAGCTCATTGCCTGCGAACACACTGGAAAATCGCTCGGACAAACAAGTCTCCAGGGACAGATCCAATAGGTCAGCCATTTCCTGAGAGTGGACCAGCAGATTAGGTTGAGCTACTTTGAAAGGATGTACGCTGGAATAGCAGGCCTGGCGGACTTGCCTGCAGTAATTCTCTTTCACCTCGTCGGCAGGTAGGAGGCGGGTAAATTTATTGTCGAATTTGAGTGATTCCAGATTCATCTAAGAGAGTGTAAGAACCACTGGGACAATCAGCTTGCCGCAAGGGAAATTCACCAGGACCGTCAGCATATCAAAATCCTATAAGGGATTTAGTATTCTTCTGAAGCTGGAACGCCCTTTTTCATCAAGTGGTGTTCATTTTCATCCTTGCAAATCAAGCAGTCTCAGGCTGTAATGCGAAGACTCAATATTGGCTACTTCAAAGTGTGCCGGTGAGCCATGCTCTGCTAACCAAAGGGAACCGACGACTTTTTGTCTTGGAATATGATTGGAAGAATATGAAAAAAAATACTTACATAGCGGAGGGCATAGGTACTTTTGCACTGGTTTTTGCAGGTTGCGGTGCCATCATTGTGAATGATTCCTTTGGAGGAGTACTTGGACATGTAGGCATTTGCCTTGTTTTTGGCCTGGTTGTCATGGCAATGATTTATGCCGTCGGCAACATCTCTGGAGCACACTTCAATCCTGCCGTAACCCTGGGTTTTATGTTTGCGGGCCGTCTTGATCGACGGATGGTCCTACCTTATATGGGGTCTCAACTGCTCGGTGCGATTGCTGCTGCAGTAGTACTTTGCGTTCTGTTTCCAGAGAGTGAAACGATAGGGACCACGCTATTTACCGTGCCGCTTTACCGAGCCTTCTTAATGGAAGTGCTGCTTACCTTTTTTCTCATGTTTGTGATCCTAAATGTTTCCACTGGACATATGGAAAAGGGCATTATGGCAGGAGTTGCCATTGGTGGAACCGTGGCACTGGCAGCCCTTTTAGGAGGACCCGTGACGGGTGCTTCTATGAATCCTGCCCGCTCCCTCGGACCAGCCCTTGTTTCCGGGCAACTCCAATCTATCTGGCTATATGTAGCCGCACCCATTTTGGGTGCCTATCTCGCTCATCCGACCTGTCGATGGATCCAGGGAAGAGAAAGCTGCACCATCGTAAGAGATAAACGATTTGAGATTAATTAAGAAGAAATGGGGAAGAAAATAGGGAAAGGTAAATTTATGAGTTCAATCCAAACTGAAATTCACCGACAGGTTGAGGCGTGTAGACAGGGTACTTTTGAGCGCTTTATTGGGCGCACTGACGCTGGCTTTATAATTATGGGTGCCAGCCAGGTATTGAGAGGGTACTGTTTGCTCCTGCCCCATTCGGTTCCACCACACCTGAATGCTTTACCGATGGATGAGAGAGTTTTATTTCTCAAGGAAATGACCCTGGTAGGCCAATCAATCATTAAGGTCGTTTCCGCGGTCCGGATTAACTATGAAATTCTGGGTAATTTGGAGCCTGCTCTGCATGCCCACATTATTCCTCGTTTTAACACAGAACCTGGAGAGTTGAGGACTCTGCCCTACTGGAAGTATCCGCAAGAACTTATCGATGAGCATGCGTTCTGTTTGGAGAAGCACCAGCCCCTAATGGAAGAAATCCGTCAGCAGTTGAGTATGGATAATCTGATTGGTCGTTTCTTCTAAATCTTTATTGAGCCCTGACCAATCTTTTCTACAAATTTTTAAATAATTTAGATTTATTACTCATGGGACTTCGCCTTCCGGTCGATAAGGATGACATGGGGTTATTTTCGGCTTTGGAAACACGGGGGAGTGCAATGGGTTCCATCAGCTTTATCGTTCCTACATATAACGAAATTCAAAATCTTATCGTTTGCATTCATAGGATCGAGACCTATGCCAAGGCACGTGAAATAAATTTTGAAATCATTGTCATTGATTCAGGCAGCATTGATGGCACCCGTGAAAGACTTGAGAAAATTTCCCTTGAAAAAGATCATATCCACGCCATATTCCAAGATAGGAAAATGGGAATGGGATCTGCTCTTCGCGAAGCTTATCAGTACATTCGCTACCAGTACGTCTGCCATTATGAATGCGACATGCCCTATAAGCTCCTAGAAATCGATCGTGCTATCGACCTCCTTGACCGGTGCGACTGTGATTTTGTACTGGGACATCGACAGGGTGGGCAGCATCTCATCAGGAAATTTTACTCCTATGCATACCGATTTTTCCTGCGTATCTTCTTTGGCTCCAAATTCCAGACCATCAATTTTTCCTATAAGGTCTTTGACCGAAAGATTCTGGACAATTTCCCATTGAAATCATCTGGCTCGTTCATTGACGCGGAACTGGTTCTAGAGACGTTTCGCACCGGGTTCAAAATTGAGGAAGTTCCTGTGCCTTATACTGAGAGAGAGAAGGGTAAGAGCAGCCTTCGATTTCTTGATGTACTAAAACTCCTTGGCGAGGCGGGCAACTATGCCCAGGCGAGACGTTCCCTACACTCCCCATCCGCATCCTAATCAGAATAGGATCACTCAGTAATCCCAAATCGTTCGTCTAACTGCCTATGGAGTGGAAAGTGATCGCTGCCTGGTATTTAACCGCACTGACTTCAACCAATCAGGGTTTGTTTCCAACGCCTACCGCTTGATGGGAGACCTTCAAGAAATGAAATTTCCGGTGCATGGATGCCTGAGCGCTTTGAACCACGTCATATGCAGATACATCAATTGGTGCCCATGCATGTAATGATGGAGCTATCCTCTCCGGCCTCGCCTTCCCCAGGCCAAAAGTTTAACGAGTTACATCACGATCTGTATTCTCCCAGACATTAAGAGAAAAAGGGAGGGAAAGGGATACACACCACTATTTTCCCTGGCTGGAGTCTCTACTTTTTTTCTTTCAAAGGAAAATAAACTGAGATAGTCCCACCCTAGAACATCAGGAATTACTTATTAGAGGATGATGATATATAGCTATCCAGGACCAGTGGAAACAGGATGGATGACCAAGGCCATATAGAGCCACGATGAAACACCATGGATCGGGTAGCTTTCTCAGGGTGATTCTTCTTGATTAGAGCTATTCCAATTGGATTTCTTTTAAGGTTCCCATAAAGTTTAGAGGGGAAATTTGCCTGATGATTCAAGCCATCTTTGAATTTGGGATTCGGGAAAGTGATTTGGAGGAAGAGAAGCGGAAAAAGAAATTTCTATTCTTCTTTGGGCTCATCCTGGTTTTGGTGTTACCCATGGATGTGTTCGCGATTCTATATTCAGGCGATCACTTTGTAGGTGGAGCCTTATTTACCAATTGGGCCCTCACTTTTCTAGGATTCTTTCATTTTGTGTTCTGGAAAACCAGGAGTTTTTTCCAGAATTCCCAGTTTCTGCTGATCATTTTAATTACGGCTTTGGCCCATGTCTTTATGGGAGATTTCAAGAATATCGGTGCGATGATGATCTGGGGGGCAATGACCCCTTTGGGGGCGGCTTTCCTGT
>CAZIKF010000074.1:0-9741 GCA_964539825.1 uncultured bacterium | reverse complement strand
CCTGACCAGGTATCGTACCCTGCCTGAGCATATAAATTTAAGAGAATTTAGTATACAATAGGGACCTTTGAATCTATACGAGAGTTTTACCTTGACAGTTTTAACAAGTGTTTCTGGATTAGCTAAGGAGTGAGCGATGAGTGGCTATGATTTATCCCGGTACGAGATTATCCATCCTAAAGTACATAGAAATGTTTCTCCAGCCAGACTTTATGAGTTTGCGATCAAGATCCAGGGTAGTTCTGTAGCGTCCACGGGTGCGCTGATCATCCGCTCGGGTGAAAAGACGGGACGCAGCCCAAAAGATAAGCGCATCGTCGAGGATCCGGAAAGTGAAGGGAATATTTGGTGGGGTGATATCAATATGCCCATCAGTGAACAAAGTTTTCGGGTCAATAAAGATATCGCCTGCTCCTGGCTTGACTCCAGAAAGGACCTCTTCGTTGTAGATGGCTATGCTGGATGGGACCCCAGCTACCGCATAAAAGTCCGAGTGATCTGCGCCAGAGCCTATCACGCTCTTTTTATGCATAATATGTTAATTCGTCCCACCGATGAAGAGCTAGAGACATTTGAACCCAACTGGACAATTTACAACGCCGGTCAATGCTCTGCTTCTGAGCATGTTCCGGGAGTTGGGTCCAAGACCTCGGTGAATCTGAACATCGCCTCAAGAGAATTTGTGATTCTGGGTACCCAATATGCTGGAGAAATGAAAAAAGGGGTATTTACGATTCTCAACTATCTGCTCCCCCTCCGAGATCAATTGTCTATGCATTGCTCGGCTAATGAGGGTAAAGACGGCGATGTCGCGTTGTTCTTTGGATTGTCTGGTACAGGAAAAACCACACTATCTGCTGATCCTAAACGGGAATTGATCGGAGACGACGAACATGGATGGACTCAAAAGGGAGTCTTTAATTTTGAAGGTGGGTGCTACGCAAAGACGATTGATTTATCCGCAGAAAAAGAGCCGGATATCTACCGTGCTATACGATTTGGTGCGATTCTGGAGAATGTCGGCTTTAACGAGAGAACCGGGGTTGTAGATTATAGCGATACCTCCATCACAGAAAACACAAGAGTCGCTTATCCCATCGAGCACATTGATAACGCTAAAATCCCGTGTGTTGGAGAACATCCTCAAAACGTAGTGTTTCTGACTTGCGATGCATTTGGCGTACTACCGCCAGTGTCTCGACTGACTCCCGAACAGGCTATGTATCACTTTATTAGCGGTTACACTGCAAAAGTAGCGGGAACCGAGGTGGGGATTACAGAGCCTAGCGCTACGTTTTCAGCTTGTTTTGGAGCCGCCTTTATGGTTTGGCATCCTATGAAATACGCACAGGTTCTCCGCCAGTTGATTCAGCAGAGTCAGGCGAAGGTTTGGTTGGTGAACACCGGCTGGTCAGGCGGTAGTTATGGAATCGGATCCCGCTTCAGTTTGAAATACACCCGAGCCATCATCGACGCGATTCTTGAGAATAAGTTACAGGATGCTCGCTTTGAAACAGATCCTTTCTTTGGACTTTCATTTCCACAGGAATGTCCGGAACTTCCCGCTGAAGTCCTCAATCCAAAGAACACCTGGAGAGATAAGGAGAAATACGATCAGACCGCAAATAAACTGGCAGCTCTATTCAAGGACAATTTCAAAACCTATGAAGATCAGGCAACTCCTGAAGTAATAGCCGCTGGACCTATCGTCTAAATCCCGATGCCTGAAATCCGTACCCGATTTGCTCCATCACCAACTGGAAAAGTCCATGTGGGTTCGGTTCGAACCGCACTCTATAATTATCTCTTTGCTCACAAGCACGGTGGTACTTATATCCTACGCATCGAAGACACGGACCAGGCTCGCAAGGTCGATGGAGCCGTGGAGAACTTAATCCACAACATGGCCAGGCTGGGAATAGACTATGATGAAGGTCCCGGTAAGGAAGGGAATGCGGGTCCCTATGTACAGTCGCAACGACTCAGTCTTTATCGCGAACATGTTGAGAAACTCCAAAAACTCGGACATGCGTATCCATGTTTTTGTTCAGCTGCCAGGCTGGAAAAGATGAGAGAGTTCCAGTCTCAGCGCGGGGAGGATACCCGCTATGATGGCCTCTGTCGTTCGATACCAACAGATGTGGGTAGATCAAGAATGGCTGTTGAACCTCATATGATCCGGATGAAGGTGCCTCAGCATCAAAAGATCCGATTTTCAGACCTCGTGAGGGGGGAGTTGGTTTTTGAGAGCGATGTCATTGACGATCAAGTAGTTTTAAAGACTGATGGTTTCCCCACCTACCATCTTGCTAATGTTGTGGATGATCACCTGATGCAGATTAGTCATGTGATTCGTGGAGAGGAATGGCTTCCATCCACACCCAAACATGTTCTTCTCTATGACTTTTTTGGGTGGAATTCTCCGCAGTTTGCTCATTTACCATTGTTGCTGAATCCAGACCGATCCAAGCTATCAAAGAGGCAGGGTGATGTTTCCGTGGAAGATTATTTAGCCAGGGGCTATATCGAAGATGCCCTGGTAAATTTCCTTGCTCTACTCGGCTGGAATCCTGGTGACGACCGTGAATTGTTTGATATGGAAGATCTGGTGCATGAATTCGATTTGAAGAGAGTCAGCAAAGCAGGCGCGGTTTTTGATCAGGACAAGCTCTCATGGATGAATGCTCAATATCTCAGATCAAGAATCACAGAAGAGAGATTTTTGGAGCTGGTCAGGCCACACTGTGATCTGGAGTCTCTTCAAACGTGGAATCCCCAGGTTTTGGACAGAGTACTGATCACCTTGAGAAACCAGCTTGAGAAGCCGCCTGAGATTCGATCGCTGCTTTCCTTATTTATCTGCACACCTCAAGAAGAGAGACTCAAGGAAGGGGAAAGTGCTCAGATTCTATCTCTGGAAACCAACGGTCTACTCTTCGAATTTCTTATCTCTGAGATGGAGAGCATGGGCTCTCTGACTGCCGATGGATTGCGTTCTTTGACCAAAGCTGCTCAAAAGGAGCTTTCGATCAAGGGTAAATCTCTTTTCATGCCCATTCGAGTGGCTCTCACCGGAGCTACTCATGGTCCTGAAATATTCGTTTTCGCGGAGGGGCTTGGTCTGGAAGAAAGTTTAAGACGAATAAACTTAGCCCTGCGAGTATACCAAAGCCTCAAGACGTCCTAAGACTTTTCCCGCTGAGTCCTTTACCTCCAAAATTAGTCTTTCAAACTGAAATTGCCTCAAGGCTGTGAGGATAGGGGAGGAATTCATTTCAGAGTAAGAAAAAGCCCGAACCGTAACGGTTCGGGCTTCCCTGGTGGAGATTGAGCGTGTAGTCTACTTCAATGCTTTCATCAGATACTTGATCTGCTGCTTCAGTTCATCAATCGTCTGCTGCTGCTGCTTATGCTGCTGCTCTAGTTCTTCAATACGCTCATCTTGATTCTGGGAGTCTCCATCCAGATTACTACCCAGATTCACATAGACCTTTCCATTAGATAGCAGGAACCCGAGAGTCTTACCATCCAATGTTTGAACATAATTACCTTTGATTTTTACCTGGTCTCTATCAAACTCTAGCTGACCCATCAGACCTACGAGTGCGTTGGTCTCCTTATCAGCCCAACCGTTTCCTACAATTCCGGGTTGAATTGGTACGACACCCAGGAGGCGGTCTCCAGGCTGGTACTTTCGAACCTTCCCAGTTCGTGGATTCACTCCCACGATATCCGTGGGATAAAGGACTTCCTCACGCTCAAAGTACTCTGCGTAGTCGGCGGCCTGGACCGTAGTATTCGTGGCGTAGATCGTACCTTCCGTATCGTTATCTGAATTACAGTTAGCATCACTTCCAACACACAGACCCCCACCTGAAACTTGGAGGCGCATTTCAGGACTATTGGTTCCAAAGCCAGAATCACCCTCAACAATCATGCCGTTAGTAGGTGCGGCGTTGGATCCTGAATAGGTGGCGCCAATCGTAGCGCTACCCTCTACATCAAAGGTACTCGCTGGAGCATTGGTTCCGACACCAATCCTTCCTGAACCTTTGACATACAGAGTCGTTGATCCACCCGCGCTAAATTCCATGAGCTCATTGGCAGCTGTACCGCTGTGGTTATAAGTGATACCACCTTCACTAGCACCGCCAGCATAGAAATTTAGTTTTGAATCATTGCTGGTAGCATTTGCATCAATAATGAGTTCAGCATCCGTGGCCCCGTCAACTGTAGCGAAAGCAAAGGTACCGGATGAAGCGGAACTTGCTCCGATTGTCGTTCCATCAATGGCTCCTCCATTTATGTCCACGGTGTCGGCATTGAGCGTTCCCTTAAACAGAGGTGCTACAACCGATCCGCGAATATCTACTGTATCTGTTGGAGTGTCAGTTCCAATTCCCACACTACCTGTGCTCATGATAATCATAGCCGAGGATAAAGTGCCGGCCTTCATGGTCTTGAAGGATAAGTTAGCATCTTCAGTGGTATTGGTATTATCAACTTGCAGAGCCTCAACACGAGCCATCTCATAGTCATTTGAAGTGGAGTCATCTCCGTAAAAGCTAACTCCAGCAGCAGTATTGGCTGCGTCACCTTCATTGGTGATTCGCAGTGCACTGAGATTTCCTGAATCACTGGAGTAAATCTCAACAAGATCTTGAGGAGTTGCTGTAGCAATACCCATGCGCCCATTACCCTGGAGGTAGAATTGAGTACTTCCGCCCACATTAAACTCGACCTTCTCATCAGTACCGGTACCATCATGGTTGTAAACAATGGATCCCTCAGTACTCCCGGCTTTCTGGAACTGTAGGCTAGAGCTGTTGCCATCAGCATTTGCATCCAGGGATAGTATCGCATTCGTACCACCATCTACATGGATCTCCGCCTCAGCTGCATCGCTAACCTCAAGATTTTGATCGGGAGTGCTCTCACCAATACCTACATTCCCATCCCCTTTGATATATACCCTCTGGCTGCCGCCAACACTAAATTCCATCAGCTCGCTGGTTGCGCTGCTATTATGATTGTAAACGATGCTTCCTTCTGAGGATCCAGCCGCATAGAAATCTAACCTGGAATCGTTGGAGGTTGCATTCGCATCAATGATGAGTTCAGCATCAGTTGATCCATCAACGGTTGCGTAATCGAAAGTGGCAGACTCGGGTGTGGTAGCTCCGATGGTAGTGCCATCGATGTTCCCGCCGGTAAGAGTTACTGCACCCTTAAAGAGGGGAGCTACTACCGTTCCGCGAATGTCCACTGTATTGGTAGGAGTATCGGTACCGATACCAACGCTGCCAGTCTCCATGATGATCATAGCGGAGGACAGGGTGCCTGCTCGCATTGTCTTAAAGGAAACCTTGGCATCTTCAGAACCATTTGTATTGTCTATGAGAAGGGTTTCGATGCGGGCCATTTCAAAGTCATTGCTGGTGGAGTCATCATTATAGAAACTAACACCAGCTGCACTATTGGCAGCATTGCCTTCATTTGTAATTCGGATGGCGGTTAGTGCACCCGAATTATCCTCGTAGATTTCAAGCATATCCTGAGGAGTTGAGGTGCCTATACCCATGCGCCCGTTGCCCTGAAAGTAGAATTGTGTGGAACCTCCCACACTAACTTCTATCTTCTCGCTGGCATCGGTACCATTGTGATTGAATGTAATTCCGCCCTGGTTTGTACCAGCGCTGGCAAAATTTAACTTGGAATCGTTAGAGCTGGCATTGGCATCGATGGTGAGTTCAGCATCGGTAGACCCATCTACGATTGCGAAGTCGAAGGTTGCAGACTCGGGAGTGGTTCCCCCTATGGTAACTCCATCAATAGTACCTCCATCGAGATCCATAGAAGGAGCGTTGATGTTACCCTGGAAGAGGGGAGCTACTACGGTGCCTCGAATATCCACAGTGTTTGTAGGTGTATCGGTACCAATACCAACACTGCCTGTCTCCATCAACATCATGACCGAGGAGAGGGTACCTGCCTTCATAGTTTTAAAGGAGAGCTTGGCATCCTCACTAGAATTGGTGTTGTCTACCTGTAAGGCCTCAACACGAGCCATCTCATAGTCATCTGAGGTGGAATCATCTCCGTAGAAACTAACTCCAGCAGCAGTATCAGCAGCGTTGCCTTCGTTCGTGATTCTAAGAGCGCTTAGATTTCCGGAGTCACTAGAGTAAACTTCCAGAAGGTCCTGAGGTGTGGAAGTGGCGATTCCCATTCTTCCGTTGCCTTGTAGGTAGAACTGCGTGCTGCCTCCTACATTAAACTCCATCAACTCATCAGATCCGGTACCATCATGATTGTAGAGGATGGAACCTTCGGTAGAACCTGCCTTCTGGAACTGCAGAGTCGAACTATTGGCATCAGCATTGGCATCAAGAGAGAGGACCGCGTTGGTACCTCCATCAATGTGTACCTCGGCCTCCGCTGCATTGCTGACTTCGAGGTCCTGATCCGGAGAACTCTCTCCTATACCTACGTTTCCATCTCCTTTGACATACAGTGTGGTGGTGCCACCGGCGGAGAATTCCATCAACTCACTTGTCCCGGTAGAATTATGATTGTAGGTAATGCCTCCCTGAGTTGCTCCCCCAGCGTAGAAGTTGATTTTGGAATCATTGCTTGTAGCATTCGCGTCAATGGTCAGTTCCGCGTCGGTGGAGCCATCGACAGTGGCGAAGTCGAATGTAGCGGATTCAGGAGTGGTGGCTCCGATGGTGGTTCCGTCTATGGTGCCGCCATCAAGATCAATGCTGGGTGAGTTGATCACACCTTTGAAGAGAGGAGCTACAACGGTTCCCCGAACATCCAGGGTATCGGTTGGTGTATCAGTTCCAATACCAACACTTCCAGTGCTCATGATGATCATGGCAGACGATAAAGATCCGGCATTCTGGGTGTGGAATTGCAGGTTCGCATCACCAGAAAGGTCTGTGGTATCGACCAGGATCGCTTCCATTCTCGCCATCTCAAAGGATGTTTCATCTGCTGTATCTGAAAACATGCGTACACCAGCGGCGGTGCTAGCACCAGAATTTAGGTTGGTGATACGAAGGGCCGTCAGACCATTCTGATCCTTGCTGACTTCAGCTACATCGGAAGGATTGGTTGCTTCCGCGCCAAGTCCGACGTTACCGCTTCCGAGAATATGTAAGCTGGTATTGGTGCCTACCTGAATTTGAAGTTTCTCGGCAGTTGAGGAAGCATTGTGACTATAGACCAGGGCTCCTTCAGCGCTTCCGGTGCCACGATCAAATTCAATCCTCGACTGTTGGGACGAGCTGGAAGCATCCAGGAGTAGAGTTGCGTTTCCGCTTCCGGCTACCACTGTTGCAAGGCCTGCGCCCGCACCGTTATTGACTGTGAAAGTCTTAAAGGTACCTGTTCCAGGAGTGGTTGCCCCAACGGTGATGTCATCAATATTTCCACCGTTGATATCTACAGTAGCGGCAGTCATGGTACCTGAGAGGTTCAGGCTCGTAACATCAAACGTCGCAGCAGTTAAGGTCCCGGTGACATTAGCGGAGGAGATAGTCAACCCACTTGATGTGGCTGTTAAAGAACTTGTAACACGAAGACTGGTAGCAGTGACATTGGTGAACTGTGCTGTAGACTGGCTGTTGGCTCCAATCACGGTACCATCAATATTTCCCCCATTAAGATCAACCGTAGCTCCTGTAAGAGTACCGGTAATATTCGCAGAAGAGATAGTCAGTCCTCCAGAGGTTGCTGTCAGGCTTGAGGTGACCCTCATGCTTGTGGCGGTTACATTGGTGAACTGACCGGTAGACTGGCTTGAAGATCCAATCACGGTACCATCGATATTCCCACCATTGAGATCTATGGTAGTCACAGTGAGTAGATTATTGATGGTTGCGGTCGTGATAGTCAGTCCTGTACTGGCTGCCGTTAATGCGGAGGTTACTCTTAAACTGGTAGCGGTAACATTGGTAAACTCACCGGTTGATTGGCTGGTAAGTCCAATCACGGTACCATCAATATTTCCTCCATTCACATCAACAGTCGCGGCAGTAAGAGTACCTGTGAGGTCCATACTGGATACATCGAAGTCAGCGGCGGTCAGGGTTCCAGTGATATTGGCGGAGGAGATAGTCAATCCAGTGGAAGTTGCTGTTAGTGCACTGGTCACTCTCAGGCTGGTAGCCGTCACGTTGGTAAATTCACCGGTAGATTGACTTGAAAGTCCGATAACCGTTCCGTCTATGTTGCCTCCATTGAGATCAACCGTTGCTCCTGTGAGAGTCCCGGTAACCTCTGCGGATGCAATGGTTAATCCGCTGGAAGTAGCCGTCAGCGCGGAGGTTACTCTCAGGCTGGTAGCTGTAACATTTGTGAACTCACCGGTGGATTGACTGGAAAGTCCGATTACAATTCCATCGATATTTCCGCCATTGAGATCTGCCGTTGCAGCGGTAAGAGTTCCGGTGACATCTGCGGATGTGATGGTCAATCCGCTGGACGTAGCCGTTAGTGCGGAGGTTACTCTCAGGCTGGTAGCTGTAACATTTGTGAACTCACCGGTGGATTGACTGGAAAGTCCGATTACAATTCCATCGATATTTCCGCCATTAAGATCTACCGTTGCTCCAGTAAGAGTTCCGGTAACATCTGCGGATGCTATGGTCAAGCCGCTGGATGTTGCTGTGAGGGCAGAGGTTATTCTAAGGCTGGTAGCCGTTACATTAGTGAACTCAGCGGTTGATTGGGTATTAGCGCCAATCACCGTGTTATCGATATTTCCGGAATTAACATCAACTGTAGCGGCTGTCATGGTTCCGCTTAAGTTGAGGCTGGTTACGCTGAAGGTGTTTGCGGTCAGGGTTCCGGTCACTTCTGCAGACACCATGGTTATGCTGCTTCCGGTGGCTGTCATCAGGCCTGTTACTCGCAAACTAGTAGCGGTAACGTTTGAGAATTGGCCGGTGGATTGGCTGTTGGCGCCAATGGTAGCACCATCGATTGCTCCTCCGTCAATATCTACACTTCCCGCGTTGAGAGTACCTTTGAAGAGAGGCGCGACCACGGTACCCCGAATGTCCATCGTATCTGTTGGCGTGTCTGTTCCAATTCCAACACTGCCGGTTTCCATGAGAATCATAGCCGAGGATAGAGTACCCGCCTTCATAGTCTTAAAGGATAGGTTGGCATCTTCAGAACCATTGGTAGTGTCTACCTGGATCGCTTCCACGCGAGCCATCTCAAAGTCATTCTCCCCAGAGTCGTCTGAGTAAAAACTTACTCCGGCGGAAGTACCTGTACCTGTTCCCTCGTTAGTGATCCTCAGTGCAGTCAAAGAGCTATTATTGGTCTCAAAGACTTCCAATGGTGAGTTAGGGAGTTCAGTTCCTATTCCCACATTCCCAGTACCTCGAATATAGAAGTTTTCATTAGCCCCAACCTTAAACTTCATCACCTCATTGCTATTGGATGAACTGTGGTCATATTTAACATAACCCTGGGATGCTCCTGCCGCATAGAAGTCGACGAAAGAATCGTTTGTGTCCGCATTTGCATCCACTATCATATTTGCATCAGTAGCACCGTCAATCGTAGCGACTGTAAAGGTAGCTGCGGTAGCAGTGGATCCCCCAATGGTCACATTGTCGAGTGTACCTGCGTTGATATCCGCGGTAGTAGCGGTAACAGCAGTCAATGTACCCAGGCTGGTGACATTGGGCTGAGCCGCAGTCTGCAAGGTACCTGTGATAC
>CAZIKF010000073.1:0-11330 GCA_964539825.1 uncultured bacterium | reverse complement strand
AGGGAGAGCAAACTTTTACCGCTACAAACAATGGAACCGGGGTGCACAGAGTTTCAAGCATCAATGCTGGGGGTGGTGGGAACTGAAATCCAGATTATGGTTCAAGAATGACGAGTCATCTTAGGATTATTCCTGTGGCGCAATGATCCTCAACTCACTACCTTTCATAGACAGGGCAGCGCTTCCATTTTTAACGCTTAGTTCCAGTCGGTTGGTGCTTCCGAAGAGAGCAGAGAGTTCTCTCTCTTTCATCTCGCTGTAGGTGCTGACTAGCGGGACTTCTTGATCACCGATTTGGATTTTGCAGGTTTTGGGGAAATCACTTTTTTTGAGGTTTGTTATCAGATTTCCGAAATGATCGGAATATAGAACCCTTCCTTTTAAGCCGTTCTCGATGTTCTCTGGCTCAAGGTCCTCTAAACGAATGCATTTCATTATATCTATGGGTAAGAGCTCCTGGGATACTTCTCTTTGAAGTGAGATCCTCGCGGCTTGCGGGGCAAAGACGTCTCTTCCGTGAAAGGTCTTTGAAGCGTCCTTTGGAATCTCCAGCCTGAATCCCTGTGTGTCTTCCAGATCAAGAATACTTGTGAACAACCCATTATCGGGTCCTACGAAAGTATATCCCTGCGATTTCAGAACCAGGGCCTTACGGGAGCTTCCAACTCCCGGGTCTACCACGCAGCAAAAAATCGAGCCTGGGGGGAAATACTCATAGTTGTCTGCGAGTAGAACGGCCGCGTGCACTATGTTCTGCTCACTGACTTCATGGCAGAGATCTATGATGGTGCAACCAGGGTTGATGGTGAGAATTCTACCCTTCATGACTCCTACATAAGCATCACTGCTTCCGAAGTCAGTGAGCAGGATAACGGGGGCGTTAACTTCTCTTGAAGGTGCTTCCATCATTCTTGAGTTTACCCCGGGGTTTCAACTCAATCCATAGAATATTGTAACCTTTTATAGTTGGCCTCCATCTTATTGAGTGTATGTTGGAAGGAGTCTTCAAATGTGTTTCAAATGTACCTATGAAAGAAGAGTTGCTGCAGTCCCAATTCGAGGAACTGAAGGATCGACTTTTATCCCTGAGCCTGAAGTACCAGCGCTCATGGGCAGAGGCTGAAGATGCGGTGTCAGAAACCTTTGTTCAAGTTCTCGAAAAAATGGAATATTTCGAGAACCGAAGCAAGTTCACGACCTGGGTTTATTCCATCTGTATCAACAAAAATCTTGAGATACTACGCAGGAAGAAGACTTTGGTAAAGCACATGAATCTTTATTTTCGAAACATGGCTACAGCATTTGGGCCTGATTCAAAAGAGCCTAGTATGCTCCGTCACGATTTCAGGGAAGCATTGGATAAGCTCGACGAAAGAGAACGTAGTGTTTTTCTTTTGACGGTCTATGAGGAGATGTCACAGAAGGAAATTGCTGAAATTCTTGAACTTAGTATTTCCAACGTAAAGGTGATTCTGCATCGAGGACGCAAGAAATTAATGGGACTACTTAAAGAGTATGTGAAGGGAGGCTCTGGTGAACTGTGAAGAGGTAAAGGCACAGGTCATGGGACTGCCGGTAGGAGAATATTCCGAGGAGTTGACGACTCATCTGCGCGGCTGTGAATCCTGTGAAGAAGTTTATCTGGAGGTACGTAGGCTGGAGATGGCGTTTCGACGGGAGGGGTTGGTCCAAAACACTACCCAATCAAGAGTTTCTTTCCTTCCGATTGTAGCGGGTGCAGCCCTTGCCCTGTTTTTATTTTTTCCCTTTCAAACGCAGGGTCCCTCAAATCCGCTGACTCTTCCAACAACTGAAAGAATGGAATTGGCTCTTGCTTATGAGAATGAAGTGAGAGAGGGCTGGGACGGGGCCTTAGAGGCGATAGATGTGGACCCCTGGGAAGAAGTGGGATCCCTGTACGGAGATGAGTATTCAGAAATTCTAAGAAATGGAGCGGATGAAGCTTATCAAGTGGTACATGGATCAATCCTGGAGATTTATTCCACGGAATTAGAGCAGGAGAACCCCTGGGAATTCATCCCTTCCTATGAGGGATAGCAAAGGAGTCTGAAATGAAAGCAATACTATTTTTACTGCTAGGTTTTTCAAGCGCGTTGTTTGCCAATGAAAATCACCTTCTAAAAGATTCTGATACGGATTCATTCAGAGAAGAGAATCCCAGGAATGAGAGATCCAAGAGACTTCGTGCTAAGAAGGGTAGGCAAGGTAGGGGGGGAGAGGGCAGATTTCGCAAGAAAATGAAGGATGATGTTGGGCAGTGGATCAAAGGACTTCCTGAAGATCAGGCGGCTCAGGCTCAGAAAGTCGTTCAATATCTGCATACGAGCAATGAAGTCTCTAGAATGTATATTCGTGAGAAGCGTTTCCAGGAAGCTATCAAGGTTCTGGAGAAGCGATCCAGGCTTAAGCTTCCACCCGTTTTCACCAGTGCTCCGCCCTTTATCAAAGCTGTAAAGGCACACACCTACATGGAATTGGGTTCGATTTATGGGAAGCAAGGGCAATGGAATATGGCTGTGAAAAGTCTTGAAACAGCGATGCAGGAATCGGGTAAAGAAGGGGTGCCGGACATGCTAAAGACAAAGGTTCGCATGGAGCTTATGAGAGCCTATAAAAAGGCGGGAATGGAAGCAAAGGCTTCGGGGATGATGGAGGCTACTCTCAAGGAGGCTGAGGCAGGCCTGGAATTTGAGTAAAAATAAATTAATAAAAGGGTTGACACTTTGGTCGTCTAGAGGCACAATCCTCACACTTTTTCGAAAGTGAAACTTTTGTACTCATTGAATCGTAATATCAAATTAGTATGGAAATCATCCATACGAAATAAAAAAATATAGGAGAGTTAAAATGAAAAAATGGATTGCTAGTCTTGGTCTCGCGGTAGTAGCCGCCACTGGAACTTTTGCTGTTGACTGGGTTCCTGGACAGGTTCTGGACATCGTAACTGGTGAGCCTCTTGGTATTCTGGAGCTGAAAAAGGCTTATACCCTTGACGGGCAGGTTCGTAAATTTCAGAAACTCCATACTGTACAGAAATTTGTTCCCATGGCACCCGGTGACGAAGTTTCTGCTTCCAACGAAATTGGAAATATCACCATCTATCGAGATGGTAGTGATGTTAGCCAAATCCGAGGAGTTCATAAAGGCGCTCAATTCGATAGTGTTGGAGCTTCTCAAATTCCTTTCAATGGCCGCAACTTTGGAAATCAGGGTGGAAACAACTTCATCCAGTTTTTCAGCGACAAGGCAACCGTGATTGTAGCTAATAACTATCCATCTGCCGGTCTCGACGCAGCCACATTGGCTATGTTGGAGAGAACTTCTCCAGGATGTGTAACCAATGGCGTTGTTTTAACCGCCGTTGTACTCGCTAAGCCTTCTGGCTTGGAAGCAACCGCTTGCTTTAATCAAGTTGTTGAACTGAAGTAGTTTCTAGTTTAAAAAATTGCCCTCACCATCAAAGGTGGGGGCTTTTTTCATTTCCAATACAATAGGTAGGCCTGAGATTCCGCTTTGGACGAGAATTCGGACAAATGGCTTCGTTTTGGTATCTTTACCTGACGATTAGCGAATCGTGCCTATACCCATGAGGTTTTTGAGAAAGGCGGGATGAATGAGTCTTTTTGAAAATTTGTTGAAAGAGAAGGAAATGAAAATAGAGAGTCTTCGTGGCAAAGAGTCTCTCGATCAACTCCGTTCTCGCTCACGTCCCTATGTTCTGCTCGACATCGAAACCGCCTTGATGGAATATGGCGAGTTTCAATTGCTTTGCGGACTCTCCGCTTTCGTGGAAACTCCAGAAAAGACCCCGGTGGATATGCTCGGTCTTTCAAGTGATTTCATTGCAAGCGGAGCTTGTTGTACTGTTCTTTACCTGGATGAAGAAATTTACGGGACAACCCTGAAGGATCTTGAAAATCTCAAGAAAAACCTTGAAGTCCCTATTGTGCTCCGAGGACCGATATTTTGTGAAGAACAGGTTCATCAAGCCTATTTACATGGGGCTGATGGACTGACTTTGAGCGTTTCAAGCCTTACCGAGGAAAATCTGATCAGACTCAATGAACTCACGGTTGAGCTTGGGATGACCTCTATACCTGAGGTAAGGGAGCCATCTCAGATAGAAATACTAAGGAAAATGGATGCGGAGATCTTTGCGGTCTGTTGGAGTGAAGGACCTGTAGTGTACACTGAGGAAGAATGGATCAGTGTTTTGTCTGAAGCACGAAGGATTCCCAAGTTGGCTGTGGACGTAAACCCTCAAGCGGATGCAGTAAGAAGTGCTGTGCGCTGTGGTTTTGATGGGGTGTTGCTAGACCCATCTCTGGTGGGATATTCAAATCCAGTTGCCACCCTGGCAAGTTTGCTGGATTTGGCCAGGGAGGAAGGGAGCCGGTAAATTCGGAAACAGAACCCATGTTTGTCATCATGCAAAATTCGGCCACTCGAGATCAGATCGAGAGTGTGACCAGAAAAATTCAAAAACTAGGTCATATCGCTCACCAGGTTCATGGAGATTCAAGGACATGTATCGCGGTCACTGGAGAGAGGGGCTCGGATGATATTGCCAGAATTGAATTACTACCGGGAGTTGCCAGGGTTGTCCCCGTAACACTCCCATACAAACTTGCCAGTAGAGAAGTCAAACCTGAAAACACAGTGGTTCGAGTAGGTTCAGTCAGCTTTGGTGATGGGAATGTAGTCATCATTGGGGGCCCCTGTGCGGTCGAATCGGAGGAATCTACACTTAGGATTGCTACACAGGTAGCGGATTGTGGTGCTCAAATGCTCCGCGGAGGCGCGTATAAGCCCAGGACCTCTCCCTATTCATTTCAGGGTTTGGGTGAGAGAGGGCTTGAAATTCTGGGAAAAGCCCGGGACTTGACCGGACTTCCTGTTGTTACAGAAGTTGTGACTACGGAGACAGCCTCGCTCGTGGCACAATATGCGGATATGCTTCAGGTGGGCACCCGCAATATGCAGAACTTCATGCTGCTTAAGGCCGTAGCTAACCAGGGTAAGCCGGTTTTACTCAAAAGAGGAATGGGGGCCACCCTGGACGAGACTCTGATGTCAGCCGAGTATTTATTGCTTAATGGGTGCCAGGATGTAGTCTTGTGTGAGCGGGGCATTCGTACATTTAACTCCCATGCACGTAACACTTTGGATGTAAGCATCATTCCGGCTATTAAACAGGTCAGCCATCTTCCCATCATTGTGGACCCCAGTCATTCGAGCGGAAATAGAACCATGGTACTACCCCATGCTCTGGCTGGTGTTGGAGCAGGGTGCGACGGATTAATCGTAGACGTGCATGATCGGCCTGATGAGGCACTTTGTGATGGTCCACAAGCACTGCTTCCCGATGAATTCAGAACCCTTTTAAAACTATGTGGCGGGGTAGCCTCCGCACTTGGAAGAGAACTAGGTCAACCAATCCATGAAGCTAGACGGCTTTCTATCGCTTCCGGGTGATAAATCTCTAACTCATAGGGCTTTGATCCTGGCAACCCTGGCCAAGGGTGCTAGTAAAATTTACAATCCTTGTTCAGGACGAGATGCTCGATCGACCGCAAATTGTCTATCCCAATGTGGAGTTTCTGTAATTGAGGAACCATGGGGATACCGTATTGATGGGGCTGAACTCTCAAATCCAGAAGGTATCTTGAATTGTGGAAATTCAGGTACGGCGGCACGTTTGCTTACAGGATTTCTTTGTGGGCAAGGCATCCAGGCAACACTGAGCGGAGATGAATCACTCAGCAATAGACCCATGGGTAGGATCATAGATCCGCTTCGCCACATGGGGGCGTTTCTGGAAGCAAAGGATGAGAAACTTCCCCTGCGAATTGATCCTCTGGAACTCAACGGGATTAAGTATCAGCTGCCCATCGCGAGTGCACAGGTAAAGTCAGCTCTCCTTCTGGCCGGATTAGGGGCAGACGGGGCCACGGTAGTTACTGATCCTTTTCATACAAGGGACCATACTGAACGTATGTTTCAGGCTCTGGGTCTTCCAGTAAAGGTACAGGGTAATAAAATCAGTATTCAGAAGCTCAGAGGTCCAATAGAACCCTTCGAGTACAATCTTCCAGGAGATTTTTCTACAGCAGCGGTTTTCATCGCCATGGCAACCATCCTGGAAGATTCTGAGATTATGATCCGAAACATTCTATTGAATAAGAGAAGGCTTGGATTCCTGAGAGTTCTGGAACGAATGGGATCCAACGTAGATATCCTGATGGAAGAAGAGATTAACCATGAAATCAGAGGTGATCTTAGAGTACGAGGTGTCCGCGAGTTGGAGGCTTTTACAATAACCGAAGAAGAAGTGGTGGATCTCATTGATGAAATTCCCCTATTGGCAGTGTTGGCAGCTCTTTCAGAGGGGGAGTCAGAAATCGTCGGGGCAGAGGAGTTAAGGTTTAAGGAATCAGACCGGATAAACTCTATTGCAGTGAATCTAAATACCCTGGGTGCCATGTGTCGTGTGACGCCCACCGGGTTTCGTATTCTCGGTCCTTGTACTTTCAAAGGCGGAAAAGTGTCTTCTTTTGGAGATCACCGTATAGCCATGGCTATGACGGTTGCTTCCCTCGTTGCTGAGTCTAGTGTGGAAATCGATGATGAAGAGTGTATTGGCGTGTCTTGTCCCGAATTTTCTTCACTTCTCCTTGCACTGCTTGAAGATTAGTACCTGCTTAGAGTAGGGCTATAAGCATCGCCAAACTCACGTAAAACACAAGTCGTAACCAGTGTCTGACCTCATCGATATGGCGCCTGCGTTTCAGGCCAAATTTTTGAATGGGTACGATACTGTGTAAAGAAGAACTCCAGGCTATGATACTCACCAGAAATAGGGGAATTCCTCCTGTCAGAAGAAGGAGCCAAAATCCTGAAAAAGACAGCAATAGAAAGGAGGGTCTAAGCGGTTGCTCCTGTTTTCTAATCTGTACCGGCAAACCAATGCCGCGGGACTGAAACTCGGTAGCCTCCAGTTCCTGAAAAAACTTTTCTCGAGATCCAAAGTAAAAAAAGGTAAGAAAAGCGGGGTAGGTAGACTTCCGATGAAGGATCCGAATTCCATGAATTCCGAGAAATCGGATGGGATATAGTTCAATTACCTGAAAGGCGCTAAGTTCATAGATTCCTAGTAGGGTACTAAGTTTTACGAGCTCCCGGGAAACCCGCAACTTCGCGAAAGGGTAGGAAATATTGAGTAGACCTACCCTGGCACTGCCCAATCGGGAGAGTTCTTTTCCTTCCATCAGTTGAATTTTATTAGGCTTCGAATACTTGAAATTACGAACCTGAAGTCAGCTCATAGTAATATGAAAAGGGTGAAATTATCTCGAACCACTCAATATATTAAAGCAGTCTTGCGTCGATTCCACCAAGATGGTTGTCTGGAAGCCGCCGCAAGCTTGAGCTTTACTTCCCTTTTGGCACTGACTCCGATCCTGGCCATAGCCTTTGCTATTCTCAGTGCTTTTCCAGCTTTTGAAGGAATGGCTGAGAGAATCGAGACTTTAGTCTTCAATTCATTTGTACCGGCCGCAGGAGAGACGATTCGAGTCTACGTCCGAGGCTTTGTAAAGAACGCCAGTCATTCCACGTTGTTTGGTGTCAGTGCTTTGGCCATCACTTCCATTCTTCTCCTTCTGGAGATTCAGGTTTGTTTCCAAAAAATTTGGAAATGGAGACAGGGAAGAACTCCCGTGCAAAACCTGGTGGCCTTTTGGACAACATTGACCATGGGGCCGCTGCTACTGGGTGTCAGCCTGTCTGTATCAAGCTATCTCTTCGCGGGAGTCAAATTATTGGATGCAAGTTGGGCTGCGGGTGTGAGTTCTGCGTACCTTGTGTTTTTACCTGTATTTATGGAATGGCTGGCCTTTTTTCTCATGTACGTCCTTGTCCCGAATTCTCCGATTCGGTGGCGTTATTCAATGATCGGAGCAGCTTTTGCGACGATGCTTTTTGAAATTTTAAAGACTGGATTTGGATTGTATGTTACTCATTTTCCTTTTTACGAAGTCTTGTATGGGACATTGGCAACTTTACCCATCTTCTTGTTGTGGCTGTATCTATCATGGGGAGCCGCTCTATTGGGTGCAGAAGTTGTGGCTACACTTCCAGAGAGGGATTTGCTAAGCAGTCCTGAGGGGACTCAGGTCCAGTCAGAAACCACATTCTCGCCCACTTATCGTCTCTCACTATCGCTGAGCATATTGGAACTTTTTTACGAAAATGCGAGTGAAGGTACCAAGCTCAAAGAGCAAAAAATCCTAAAATCTATGAGTGCTTCTCCCGGAGAAGTTCATGAGTTACTGGAATTATTAGAAATGCGTGGATACCTTGCCTATACAGAGCCGGGAGGATATGTACTGTGCAGAGACCTACACCGCACTACCCTGTCAGAATTGTTTCATTCCCTTGGGTTAGATTATCCAGTCAGCGACGTCGATGCCTTTGAAGGGGTCTGGACTGGTCCCTTAAAGGTCTTTCTTGAAGAGCTAGGGGTAAATTCGCAAAAACTCCTATCTAAGCCGTTGGCCGATCTGTTTCAGCCTTGATTGTCACTAGTTAAAAGAGGAAGTCCACAACCAGCACGCAGTTATCATTAATACCGTGTAACCCAATAGTACCGCATGATACCTGGGCCAATTTCGTTCGTAGTGGAATTCATCCTCAGTTCCACTCTCAAAAACCAACCCATCCAGGCTTTCAGGTTTCCGGCGCTGTGAGGGTATGAGCGCTGAGACTAAAAGGCTAATTCCCACCGCTACGACAAAGCCGGTTACATTCCACCAGAGCCATGAAACTTGAGGTTCATTGATCCATAAATAGGCATTAAACGCAAAACCTCCCAGGAGTCCACATACCGCACCGGTACCATGAACAAACCGCGTCAGGATTCCCAGGACGAAGAGTGCCAGAATGGGGCCGTTCCCCAGTGAGCCCACCTTATTTACTGATTCAATGATGGAGGGAGAAATTCCACCAACAAAGAAGGAAAAGGCCACACATACTACTCCCCAGAAAACAGTAAAGATTCTGGAGACCTTTAACTGGGTGGGACCATCCATTCCCTGGGGACAAAGAAAGCGCTCATAAAGGTCCCTGGTAGTCGTCGCGGAAAGTGAATTGATGGTCGAGTCGAGCGAAGACATTGCAGCTGAAAAAAGCGAGACCATCATGATTCCAATGACTCCGTGAGGAAGGTTTTGGAGAATGAACCTGGGTACAGCCAGATTGAAATTGGGTTCGCCTGATCCCTCTACGAGGGAATTCAGGAAATGGGGGTTTTTTACGATGTAGGCCCCGATACAAACTCCAAGGAGGCAATAGGTTAGAACTAGCGGGAAGCGTAGTAGCCCGTTAAGAAACAAGGATAGGTTGGTGTCATCACAGTTTTTTGAGGATAGCTCTCTTTGTACCTGGGTTTGGTCGCATCCATAATAGGATATATAAAGAAACAGACCTCCAAAAAACATTGGAAGGAAGGTAAATGTTTTACCGTCCCCGAAACCATGCCCGGAAAAATCGATGGCCTTAAGTCCTTCAAAAGAGAGGTTAAGATCAGGGAAAAAATTCTTCAGGGTTTCCCCTGTTTGAGGGAAAAGTTCAAAGGCGGCTGAAACTCCACCGACCGCGCTGAGACTGTAGATAAGGCAGAGCAGGATTCCCAGGTAGAGAATACCCATCTGTATGACGTCGGAGAGCACTACAGCTTCCATACCTCCCAATAAATCGTAAATAATGGTTACGACCCCCAGGACAAGCACGCAATAGACGAAGTCGATGCCCAGAATTTCCTGTAGAACAATGGAAATTCCGTAAACGGTCACCCCGGTTCCAAAGGCCCTCAAGAATTGAAAGACAATGGATAATAGAGTTCTGGTCCCAACGCCAAAGCGCATTTCCAGGTACTCATACACGGACACCAAATTAAGCTTTCGGTAAAAAGGCAGGAGAAAGATCATGATCGGAATCATGGCAAGGGGAACCGCGAACTCGTACTGCATCCAGAGCATCCCGGTGGTGAGAATAAAGGCAGGTGCACCTAGTAAGCTGTTTGTTGAACACTGGGTGGCCATGGTGGAAATGCCGATAGACCACCAGCTAAGATTGTTCCCGCCGAGGTAATAGCTATTCGCGTCGGTTTGTTTTTTACCAAGCTGGTAGGAGAGCCCTATCATTCCACCCAGGTACAAGACCATGATTGACCAGTCGAGAAAATTCATCAAAACCCTACCGTTTCTATAGCAACCTGATTGGCTTCAAGTTACCGATACTCAAGGGTAAACAGTATACCTGTTGTGGGATCATGACCAAAATAAGCTCATCGCAGATGAGCAAAGGAATCAACAGATTCATGGTTTGGCCGGGAATCAGGACAAACCAAATGCGTTTGGGCATAAAAAAGGTTGGTTTGGACTCAGAGCCGGACAAAAAACTTAAATTTCAGTATATAATGGTGCACACTCTGGTTTTGAGAATG
Source organism: uncultured bacterium (assembly GCA_964539825.1). Lineage (GTDB taxonomy): Bacteria > Muiribacteriota > UBA6191 > UBA6191 > UBA6191 > CAZIKF01. Next base: position 805 of record CAZIKF010000073.1, on the reverse strand, counting down.
TTTGAAAGGTGATTTTCCGATGAGATTCTTCATCTTGCTCTGTTTTTTGTTTGTTGATGTTCATCTGGCTCAGTCCATGACCCTTACCCCTGAGTTTCAGGCAAAGTTTTTCCTTCGTAAAGCTGAAAAGATGATCAAACACAGGCATTGGAAGGGCGTAGCCAGAGCCCTGGGGAAGTATGATTCCCTCTTGAATAAACATGGTAGAGATGTAGTTTCCAAGCCCCCTGATTTTTATTTCCATTATGCTTATTCCCTTTGCGAAGTAGGGAAATTCACGGGTTGTTATAAGAAGGCCACAGAGTACTTAAGGGTTAATGGAGAAAATGCCCAGTTCGCCGGGCATGCTCACGAGATGATTAAGGATCTGATTTCGATTCGAATTGCTATCTCTCCACGCTGGGCTTATTTGAAAGCTTCTGACTGTGCGATTTCCTACAACAACATGAACCAGGATGAGATGACCCTGTACGCTCGTCCGGACCAGGTTTGCTCCATTAAATTTCATAAGGCTGGATATGAGAGTCAAAATCACACCCTTGTCATGAGCCAAACCCCTTCCTTCACGGTAGAGCTAAGAAAGCTTCCGGAAGAAGAAAAGCCCGAACAAGAAATAACTAAACAAGAAATAACTAAAGAGGAAAAGCCAGAAGTGGAAAAGGAAACTGGTAAGGATTACCCAAAAGCCCCTGCAATTTCAGAACAAATCCCCGCCAAAGAGGAGGATGAAGTCTCACAAGATCCCCCTCTTCCCGATGAAAAACAGGTCGAGAGCACAAGTTTCATCTACGATTGAGCTTTCCTT
>CAZIKF010000072.1:0-13077 GCA_964539825.1 uncultured bacterium | reverse complement strand
ACGGCAAAGACCTGCTTAAACACATCTTCGTAAAGGGAAAGCTAATTAATCTAATAGTTAGGGGGTAACTGCTATTTAGGTACGTCTCTGGCTTTCCATCAGCGGCACCTGAAAGATGATCCTTCGTCGAAGGTAACGATGCTACCTCCTCCTCACGATCCCATTTCAAGTACCACTGCTGAAAAGCCGGAGCCGCACCACATACCAGCTACCCCCTAACGGTGAGCCGATGAGCCCCAAATTCTCAGCCCATTGACTCACGGACTTTCTTATCGCCATTCACCAACCTGTGAGCACTCTTTTTTTAGAAAATTGTTAGTTTTGGCTTTTGTTGTGGGGGTATCTGTCTTGAGCTTGAAAACTCAAGTTTGGTAGGTAGGATTTCATGCCAGGTGTTTTCTGCGTCTAGCTCTTTTAATTCATCCCACAACACTTGAATCGTGTTTTTTAGGGTGGAATCCTTCAAAGGGGTGCTCATGATGGTATCCAGCCGCTCTGCTACTTTTGGTGGTTTTTTTGGTAGATGGGCCAGTGTCTTTCTCAGGTGCTTATAACCGGGCATAAAGCTATTGTTTAGGGCGAAGAGGCAGGTTAAGTAGCCTCGGCAAAAATTTAAGAGGATGTGTCTGACCAGGATGAAATCCTGTCTTTGCTGACTGATTTCCAACATTTGAAGCTTGATTTGAGCCACTCCGTAGACAAGGGTACTTTTCGCTATTTCTTCTGTATAACCAATGGGAAAGGGGAATTCCGGGCAGTGGTTGGAACGATGGAGGAAGGTTGAGTCGTTCAAGGAGCAGATAATGGACTGATAGGACGGATCGACCCGCGATGTAGTAGAAATAGTTTGAGCGATTTCATGTAAACGAAAGGAATCCGCGTACATTAAATCCATTCTTTGATTCTGACCAAACCAGACAGAGTCATTCACCTGGTGCGTATTCTCTGAAACTTCCTCATGGAGGACAAAGGGAATGACCTCAGGTAAGGCCAGAACTTGATGACGAAGCGCAGAATTCCTGGAAGAGAATTCCTCAAGCGTATTGACCCATATCAAAAGCTCAACATCAGAGAGTTCATCTGAAGTCCCGCGGGCATGGGACCCGGCAAGCAGAACAGCAAAGACATCCGGGTTTTGTTTTAAGTCCAGGGCAGAAAGAAACTCATCTAAGAATTTTAGTTCCTCAGAAATCAAGGATCCGATACCTACCATGATTTTCTTCTTCAAACCTCGAACTAATTCTTCTCAAGATACGTACCCGAAGTATTGATTCATTGCAGGATTTTGAATTATGGAACTTTCCATGAGAGCTCTCAACAATTTGAAAAGATTATTCACAGTATATCGCTACTCAATACCTAAGGAAAATTATCAATCTGCCCCAGCTTTTAGATGGTAGACTACCGCATCTGAAAAGAGGACCAAAGGACTCGCAACATGATGATGACAGCCCCGAAACAAATTCCGTTCGAAGTGCTTCTTGTTGAAGATAATCCAGGAGATGTTCGGCTGACAAAAACAGCACTCAAAGAAGCCGGTTTTGAATATAACATCAGTGTAGCTCGAGATGGATCCGAGGCCATTTCCTTTCTAAAAAAGAACGGGAATTTCAAACAAGTACCCAGTCCCAACCTGATCTTTCTAGATCTAAACCTACCCAAAAAAAATGGACTTGAAGTTCTAAGAGAGATCAAGAGTGATGATGACCTCAAGTATATCCCAGTAGTGATGTTAAGTAACCTCGATCCCAGACGGGGAATTACCAAAGATGAAACCACGAGAGCAGACGAATACGTAAGAAAGCCCCTGGACCTCGATGAATACCTTGAGAAAATAAAGTCTATCGGGGCTCAGTATCATCCGTCTTCCCAGGGCGAAACCAGTTCTGATCAGGGAGAATTAGAAAATGTACTTATCGTGGATGATGACATTTCAATTCTCCGGCTGTTTAAGCGAATTTTAGCCAGGGCAAAATGCCGAGTTGTGGCCACTAGCTCCGCTAAGGTTGCGCTTAATGAATTGAGACATAACAAAATCGCTGTGATCATCAGCGATCATGAAATGCCTGAGATGGAGGGTCTTGAACTTCTCCAAGAAGCCAAGAGAATCGCCCCAGACACCATTCGGATCATGGTTACTGGCCACGATGATACCCATCTGGCCATCGATGCCATCAATCTGGCAGCGGTGCATAAATTCTTATTGAAGCCTGTAGATCCAGCGGTCTACCTGGAATCTGTCGACCTGGCTCTATGGCTTTATGAACACAGCCACCACTCGGGGAAAAAGGTAGAAAAATCAAAAGTGGCTTGCTTGGAAATGAGTCAGCTTGCATCCGGGATGGTCCTCGCCCGGCCCGTGATTACCATCAAAAATAAGATGTTATTGCCCCGCAATGCCGAACTAACCTCTGCGCGAATCACCCGCCTTAGTCAGATTCATAAAATAGAACCGATCGAAGGTAAGGTCTATGTTTACGAGCTTTCACCCAGCACCCTTAATTGATCGGAAAATAACCTGGATACAAGCTCAAAAATAGAGTCTTGTGTCGGGATTAAAAAGAATAAAGCAGAAAACAATCCTGAAGTCCTTTTAACTCGGCTCTGAACTCCTTTATTTGTAAACCCGTCTTTTCGATATACTCTCTGACTCCCAGATCTTCCATCATGGTCTGGCTTATCACCACTTGTCCGGCATCTGCCTTGCCTTGAATTCGTGCCGCTGTGTTCACACAGCCGCCAAAGAAGTCGTTGCTTTTGTTGTTGCTGACGGCGATGGCAGACCCACGATGTAAGCCAATCTTTATCTCCAGACCACCCAACTCTTCTTTTTGCTTCCTAAACTCCTGCTGGATTTGATGACAGGCTTCAATTGCCTTCTGATCCAGGGGAAACGCCGCCATAACTGCGTCTCCAATGGTCTTGACGATTCCACCTTCACAATCCCTGATGATTTTCTTCATGATTTCAAAATGTCTTTGAACCAGGCTATATGCCTTACTGTCCCCCACCTGCTCATATAGCTCTGTAGAGGATTTAATATCGGTAAACATCAGGGCAATACTCTTAACAGAGAACGCGGACTCGGGGGATAAAAACTCGGCCTCAAACAAGTCCCTGAAATCCTGCTGACAGGCTACATAAGCAGCCGAAACCCAATTCGTCAGAGGACCGACCGGATAGACAAGAAAGCCATTGAACTCCGGATAATCCGGGCCTGAAACCCGAAAGACGATCTTTCCCATAGCCAACTCTAAAGTGTCTAGTTGAGGTTCACCGTCTTTACTGATTACAACTTCAACAATCTGAGTTTCAGGGCATACTTTCGAACCGACAATGAGATCTTTGGCAAAATTAGCATGTTCAGGAACCCATAGGCGATAGTGTCCCTCAACAAACTCTCCCTCGATATCCACAATCCGGTCAGGGAAGAAACAGTCCGCGGCTGTGAAAGCCCTCCCCTCGCGTCCGAGGTTCTCATCGAGATATTCCATCATGCCTTCAAAATTACGGTCCTTGAAATCTACATAATCAATGGAGCGTACATTTGGATTTACCGTAAAAGTAACTTCTACCTGCTCGGCGAGATCCAGGTCCCAATCAAAGGTACATAGACCGCAATGCGCACGATTCTTGAGCCCCATGATATGGGAATAATACTCGGGAAGCCCCATGCACGAAGGGCAATAAATATCCCAATTTAAATCGAATAAACCCAATTTGGTAGCAAATAGAAAAGTCCTCAAAGCTTCGGTCTTACTAACTTTGAATTCCTGTGCCAGGCGAAAGACATTAATCTTGTAACAGTCCCAGTCAGAACCGTTTTGAAGAAGGTTAAGGATTACAGCCTGTATGATTTGATCGGAGTCGGTTTCTTGTAGTTGCCTGAGCAGTTCCCGGCCGCGGGTGGTAATACTCATTGCAAACCTCCTATAGGAAAGAGTTGGGACAACCAACCTAACATAGGTGCCTCTATGGAAAGCGGATCCGCGTCAGACTGAATTCTTAGCAAAGAAAACAGTTCATAGGGCATAGGCTTGACCTGTCCGGGTAATTGGGTGTCCATTTTTCGGTAGACGGGTACCCCTAAAATCCGGCATGATCAGCACAGATGAAAGAAACACAAGAGCTACCCCCCCTCGAAGAAATGTATCTGGCGCTACTGCGCCGTGATTCTTCCTACGAAGGCATCTTTTATGTAGCCGTTCGGACCACAGGTATTTTTTGTAGACCGACCTGTTCGGCCCGCAAACCTCTGCAAAAAAATGTGGAATTCTTTAGGTCTACAGCGGAGGCTCTGTTTAGCGGGTATCGCCCCTGCCTTCGTTGTTACCCTATGGAACCTGCCAGCGACTCTCCCCAATGGCTGCGCGGACTCCTGAACTCGATGGCTCTGGAACCATCGCGGCGCTTTCAAGATGAAGACTTAAGAAGCCTGGGAATGAATCCAAGACGAGTTCAACGCTGGTTCAAAAAAAACCACTCTATGACTTTTCACGCCTACCAAAGAGCACAACGCCTGGGAAAGGCCCTGGGTAGACTAAAACTAGGAGAGGACATTATGCAAACAGCCCTTGATAGTGGATTTGAATCCTTGAGCGGTTTCGGGGAAGCCCTCAGAAAGCTGGTTGGAAACTCTCCTGCCAGGAGTAGAGATAAAACTCTCATTCACCTGACCAGAATCCAGACTCCTCTCGGACCCATGGTCGTGGGTGCCACAGAAGATGCCCTGTGCCTTTTGGAGTTTGCCGATCGCCGTATGCTAGAGACCCAATGTAAACGGATTCAAAAGGCACACAGCGCTGTCCTGGTACCCGGAGAAACTGAGATCTCCCGCATGACCGCCCGAGAAATTGATGCTTACTTCGAAGGCTCACTACAAAATTTTACAATCCCGCTAAAAATATCGGGAACTAAATTTCAGGAAATCGTCTGGTCTCAACTTCAGACCATACCCTACGCCAGCACCAGAAGTTACGCTGAGCAGGCCAGTCTCATAGAAAGACCCACGGCTGTGCGCGCCGTCGCCAGGGCCAACGGGGACAATCGAATAGCCATCATTATTCCCTGCCACAGGGTCATCGGCTCCGATGGAAAGTTAACCGGCTACGGAGGCGGTTTGTGGAGGAAGCAGCGCTTATTGGAATTGGAGAAGCTGTGGCGGGCATAAATTAGCTCCACGGCAGCATCCAATAAGAATTTTTTCCTTTCTCACTCATCATAGAATATCGGTTAAGCGATCACATCTAAAGGTCAAAGATCTACTCCTTGAGACTGCCAGGAAGCAAGGGTATCAATGGAAACAATAGAAGCAATGGAATAGGGAAAGCTTCGCCCTTAATGACGGGAGGACTAAGCTATTTCTGGATACCAATGTTTCCATTGTTTCTCAAAGGTTATTCCTTAACTGATAACATATGCTCACTCATAGTAGGTCTGGCGCATTGAGTTTTGGGCTCCTTTTGAGACGAATCAAAAAATTCTTATCTTTAGAAAAACCTGTAACTTATCCTGGTTGAGATAAATCTAAGCTTGAAAGACCTTTTGCTTATCTACTCAATCACATAGGAGAAGTCATGAATAAAGTATTCCTGTTCGCCCTGGCCTCAGTTCTTATAGGCACCTCAGTTCAAGCTCAAGAGAAGAATAAATTTGATAGTTTTCTTGAACAATACCCTGAGTTACAAGCGGAATTGCAAAATCAAGACAGCCGCGATGCAAAGCGTGAGATTATCAGAGATTACGAGCAGGCAAATCCAGAATTTCACAAAAACCTCCAAGACTTTCGAGATCAAAATCCAAGACCTCGACGCAGACCTGCAGGAAATAGTCAGGCCAGGGTTGAATTCCTCAATGCCAATCCCGAAATCAAAGCCCAGTTTGACCAATGGAAAAGTCTATCGGCTGAAGATAGCAAAGTTGCTATGGAGAATTGGGCCCTGGATAACCCAGCCCTGGCACAAAAATTGGCTGACTTTCAGGCCGCCAACAGTCGTGGGAATCGAAGAGGAAGCGGACAAAATCAAGCCAGTCAGGCCAGGGCTGAATTTTTTAACGCTAATCCACAGATCAAAGAGCAGTTTGAGAAGTGGAAGGGTTTATCCAATGAAGAAAGAAGAAACGCCATGCAAGAATGGACCCTCGAAAATCCGGCCCTGGCGCAAAAATTGACCGATTTTCAAGCCGCTAATGGCCGGGGACAGGGCAAAGGCAGGGGAAGAAATTCTCAGGCGCGTCGGGAATTCATCGAAAGCAACCCGGACGTGAAAACCCAGCTTGAGTCCATGAAAGGGCTTTCAAGAGAAGAGCGCCACGAAAAAATGAAGGCATGGAGACAGACGAACCCTGAGCAAGCAGATCAGTTAAAGGAATTTCGGAGAGGTCGAGGCGGACATCGTGGAAACCGAGGACCCAGGCCTGGACCAGGAAGAGGGGGGCGCCGCGGAGGACGACGCTAATAGAGCGCCAGGCAAATTCCATCTCTTCGCTAATCTATTTTTTCTTGAAAGAGATGCATACAGGGTGTAATGACATTCCCTTTACACAATTAAAGACCCAATGGAGAATTCATGGAGGAATCAAGCCAGGAAGAAGGATCAAAGAGCAAGTATCCCCTTAAGGAAATTCTAGGACTGTTGTTGCTTCTTGCCCTTGGGCTGTTCATCATCCGACTTTCTCTTGTTAATAAACGTCAGATTTTGCCTGGCACGATAAAGTCACCACCCCTGCCGGTAAAAGTTCAAATGATAAAGAGACAGAATTGGCGTCCGTCCGTTCGCCTTTTCGGGTCCGTAAAGCCCTATCAGCACTATCGTGCGATTGCCCAGGTTTCTGGAGAAGTCCAATGGATCCATCCCGCTCTAAAAGGTGGGGCAATTATCAAAGCGGGCGAAAAAATTCTGCGTATTGACCCTACTGATTACGAACTTCAGCTTCAAAAAGCCCAATCCACCAGGGAGGAAATAGAGCAGCGTCTCAAGGAGCTTTCCATCACGGAAAATCAGCTGAATAATACGATTTCCACTGAAGAAATCAGCCTTGAACTTTCCCTCAAGGAATTTCATCGTCAACAGGAGTTACAGAAGAAAGACTCCACCACACAAACCCTGCTAGACCGCGCTCACCAGGAACATCTGACGGTAAAGCTACGCCTGGATCATCAAAAAAACCAGTTGGAAATTATTCCGGTACGTCGCGTCACATTATTGGCACAGCTAGAGGCTCAGGACGCCGCCATTCAAACAGCAAATCGACTGGTTGAAAGAACTGTTGTTTCGCTGCCCTTTCATGGAAGGATTCATGAATTCCAGCTCGTCAAAGGACAATTTCTTTCCCAGGGACAGACCATACTGGAAGCCGACGGTATTACTCGAGTAGAAGTCCATACGCAGATTTCACCACGTAAGATGAAGCTTCTCTTAGGTGGTGATGAACACAGCGTCCGGTGGGGGGCTGAGGATTTTCAGAATCTGGTAGGCTCTATTTCCTGGGATACCCGGGTTCAATTCGTAGCCTCTCAGTTTTCCTTCGCGTGGGACGCAAAGCTAGACCGCATTGAAGGGGACATTGATACTGCAACCAGGACCCTTGGACTTGTTTTTGTTGTAGAGGAGCCCTGGCAAAATCTGCAGATTGGAAAAAAACCTCCTCTGATTGTAGGAGCTCACGTAAAGGTCCTCATTCAGGGGCTGGCCTATGAAAATGTACTCGCCATCTCAAGACGCTCTCTGCATGAAGGCTTTATCTATCTGTGCAATCCGGGATCAAAGCTTGAAGTGAGGCCGGTGAAAGTATTGACCGAACATGATGACGTGGCCCTACTTGAAGGTGGGGTCGAGAATGGCGAGTCCGTGGTACTCACAGATATCAGCCCTGCCTTTCCAGGTCGGCCGCTCCACTGCGTCTCCACGGAGCCGCCCTTGTGATTCGTTTTTTCATCGCTCATAAGACTGCTGCCAACCTGGCGATGCTGCTCCTTTTACTCATAGGCTTTCAGGCCGCCTCCAAACTCAGACGAGCCACATTTCCCAATGCCAAACTTGGAGAAATCGAAGTGAGTGTCACCTATCCAGGTGCTTCCGCTCGCAAGGTTGAGCAATCTCTGTGTTTTCCACTTGAAGTTGCGGTGGAGGGACTGGTGGGAAAAAAGGAGGTGCAGTGTTTTGCTTCCCCAAACCTGGCTAGAATGGTTGTTTTCAGCACTGAGGGAGGAGATTTTTCTCGTCTGCTGCAGGATGTGAAAACTGAAATCGAAAGTCTCGACAACCTGCCTCCCGAGGCTCAAAAACCACTCATTAAGCATCGAAATCGACTCGATCCGGTTATTTCTCTCATTGTTTCATCCAATCTTCCACCTACAGCTCTTCTCGATTACGCCCAGGACGTAAAAGCTCGACTTCTGGATTCGACCGGACTTTCGCGTGTGAGTGTTCAAGGCTTTTCCAAACGGCAGTTTCAAATTAGAGTCAGCGAAGAAGTTCTTCACCATTATCAATTTTCACTTCCGGATTTAGCCGCTATCATCGAGCGTTCCAACCGCGATATTCCCATTGGAGTAATTCATACCAGCGGCCAGGAAATGCGTCTTTTACTCAAGGAAGAAGGCACCACTATTCAAGAATTGGAGCGCCTAGTCGTTGTTTCCCGCCCCGATGGATTTGAACTGACAATAGGCGATATCGCCAGCGTTCAAGCGGGATTTGAATTTGAAGAGGAAATGATCCTCTTTGAGGGTAGTCGTGCCGCACTGCTCAAATTGGAAATGAATCCCGGGGATGATGTACTGGATCTCAGTGCCCAGGTGAAGGACTTTGTGAGGGGGGAGAAAAGAAGAGTGCCCCCTTCCGTACGCTTTCATATAACAAAGGACAATGCCAACATCGTGCAAGACCGCTTGCAGATGCTTCAATCTAACGCGGTTCAGGGTCTGCTCCTGGTATGTCTCGTTCTTTATCTCTTCTTTAATCTTCGCCTATCTTTTTGGGTAGTTATGGGACTCCCCATTTCCTTTGCGGGAGGCTTTTTTCTAATGCAGCAAACCTCTCAGAGCCTCAATATGATGACCATGGTTGGTCTTCTACTTGGAATTGGGATTCTAATGGATGACGCAGTGGTAATCAGCGAAAATATTGTTAGTCATTATCACGCTGGTGAGCCGCCATTTGTGGCTGCGCTCGAGGGAACCAGGGAGGTTCTCTCCAGTGTTTTTTCCAGTTTCTTAACGACCATTGCCATGTTCGGCGGACTCACGATGATGGAGGGAGATATTGGGCGAATCCTTAAGGCCATGCCCCTTGTGCTAATTTTTGTGCTTGTAGCTAGCTTGTTAGAAGCCTTTCTTATACTTCCTCACCACCTTGCCCACTCCCTGCGGGCACCCGCTGAGGAAAACCCGTTGCGCCAATTCATTCTCAAGCACTTCGAGAACTTCCGCGATAGGCTGTTTACTCCCTTTTTACGTTATGCCATAAAACACCGCTATGCGAGTGTGGGAGTCATGATCCTCATGTTGTGTGTCAGTGTGGCGATGGTCACAGGTGGATTTCTTCGCTTTAGCGCTCTTCCTGCTCTGGAGGGCTCCACTGTGGTAAGCAGACTCCTTATGCCAGGCGGAACTCCGCTAGTGGAAACCTCCAAGACAGCTGCCAGGATCGAAAATGCAATCCATCAAATAGATTCTCAATACAGGGAGCAGCATGGGAGCCCTTTGCTAAGGGGCACCTATATTCGTTTTAACTTCAACCAGGATGTACAGGAAAAAGGACCTCATGTAGCCACCATAATCGCGGATTTAGTTTCTCCAGAAACTCGCAAAGTAAAGCTGACGAGTCTTTTGAGTCGGTGGAGAGAAACGGCTGGAATCATCCCCGGGGTGGCAGCCCTCACATTTCAAGAGCCCGTGTTGGGGCCAGCCGGCCGCCCGATTCACCTGCGTTTCTTCCATAAGGATCTACAGGCTTTACTGGCCGTTTCCCAGGTCGTGGAAACTGAACTGAGCCGTTTTGAAGGAGTTTCCAACATCATGAACGATATCAGGCTCGGTGAACCAGAAATTCAACTGGGGCTCAAGCCAGGAAGTCGAGGATCTGGGATAGATGCCACACTGCTAGGAGGACAGATCTTCGGCTCCATTCACGGGTTAAAAGTTGGAGATGTGCCCACCGGAAGGGACACTACTGAGGTTCTGGTGACTTCCTCACGAAAGGATCAATCCCGCCACGATTTCCTCGACCAGTATCTTGTGTTTCACCCACAGCGAGGTACCATCCCTTTTGACCAGATCGCCAAGACTAAGAAGAGTAGGGACTATACGCGCATTCCCCGCTCCGATGGAAAGCGGATGCTCAATGTCACAGCGGAAGTGGACCCTGCCCAAACCAACGCCGTGGCTGTCTCTGCCCACCTGCAAAACTCCCCGATTCAAGATCTTTTAAAGCAATACCCAGGCCTACAATTTAACCTGGAGGGCCAGTTAAAGAACGCGGGCGAAACCTCCAGCTCCATCCGAAATGCTTTTTTGGGAGGACTCATCGGTCTGCTGTTGATCTTGAGCTACCAGTTTGGATGTTTTCTACAACCCTTTCTGATTCTAATTACCATTCCTTTTTCGCTAATCGGCGTAGTATTCGGTCATCTTCTACTAGGGTTCGATATGTCCCTGCCAAGCTTGATGGGACTGGTAGCGCTCTCGGGTGTACTGGTGAATAATTCGATCCTATTGGTGCAATTTATCACCAAACACACCCGCGATGAGATGAGTCCCTCCAAGGCCGCCCTGGAAGCATCACGTAAAAGATTCCGGCCTATCTTCATCACTACGGCAACCACCCTGGCAGGAATGCTCCCCCTACTCTTTGAGAAAAGCCTGCAAGCCCAAATCTTACAACCACTGGTAATCAGCCTGACCTTCGGCCTCGCCTCAGCAACAATCCTAATCCTATTCTTCCTACCCTGCCTATACGCCATGAAAGAAGATTTCCAAGCAACCCCAGGATAGGGTCAAAGTCCAATTTTTAAAAAAGATCGAGTAGGCGAGAGCTGGGAGTACGCATCTAAATTCCAGCCAACTGAACCCGCTGGGTACTGGAAAGGTTGAATACTGGACTCATGCAGACTGTCCTACCCCCGCGTCATTGCGGTCTCAGATCCGCAATCCAGTATTTTTTGAGTTGACCCCTGTGGCTAACACCCCTGGACCCCGGATCAAGTCCGGGATGACGAGAATCAAGCAAAAACCCACCTGACCTACCAATAAAAAAAAGGAGGAGCGAAGCAACTCCAATAATTCAAAAAATTCTAATGTAAGAGGAAGCTTTCAACAATAAGGACGAGTAGACGAGAACTGGTGCTTTGGTGCTGGTTTGGGATTTCAGCAGTAGTGCATGAAGGGGGTTCGTGAGGAGGAGCTGGCATCGCCAACTTCGACGAAGGAACCCACTTCAGGTGCTGCTGATGGAAACCCAAACCAGTACCAAAGCACCAGTCCTCGTCTACTCAAAGGGATTGCAGTCTTCGTTGTCTTCTATGACATCATTGCTTCGAAGATGGTTCTGAAAGGCCTGGTAGTTACTAGCGATCCAGGTCTCAAGCTCCTGGGTTCTGTGACCTCCATCTGTCTTATCCGCATTTTTAACTGCTTTAACCTGCTTTTTTACAGCTTCACAGTTCTTAGCCATGGCGAATGCCTGAAAGAGTGCTTCATCTTTGCCAGTGGAAACACGACTCGTGGCAAAAGTGAGCATATCTGCGGCATCTCCGAATTGGGTGATATGTCCTTCATAAAAGTCTGAGAAACCAATAATGGTCTGCTTTCCATCTATGGTGGGGAAACCACCCTGAAGGTTCTTGGCTATATTTGCCGCGTCACCCGCTTTCGCACCGCCATCCTCCGAATACAATTTCTGCATTGAGTTGCCAAAGGTGATGGTCTTCGAGTCTGGGAAATACAGAAGGTATGTGCCATATCCTTCTCCGGTAACTAGTTTTCTTTTGCTGCGGTAGGTTTTATTGGGGTCATAGAGATGAAGTTTCAGAGCTTCCCTGGTCTTTCCTGATACCTTGGCTTTAACCTTTGAGACGCGGTAGATAAGCATGGCATGACCGCTCTCGAACTGGTTCCACTCCACATCTTCCGGTCCAACCCCGGTATCGCCACCCCACTTTTCCTTGGTGTTGTACACATACCAATAGAAGAAGACAGATCCGTGTTTCCTCACCCTTGTCTTGATATCCTCTATCTGGGCATGCAAACGATTGGGATTGGCAACCTTCAATTCCACATCTTCCGCTGAATATTGCTGATTGTGATGGTGGATCATGGTCTGCTGTACCCTATCTTTTAAATCCACATTGCGGGAGACTTCAAAGAGACGGCACTTGGCCAGACCCTTACCGCACTTGTTAAAAAACCTCGGATCAGAGAGTTTCGCCATGGAGGCCAGATAGGTCAATCCATCTATGTTTTGCTCAGGCATCTGGGAGGAAATGACGTCCCCAGAGCAATTCACAACCTCCGTATCAGATGGGTTACAAATCTGGGCCTGGGAATCATATTCCTTCCCGAATTTGAGATCCCTGTTCCCGATATATTCAACTTCCGGCCCACCTTTCTTGGGCTTCATTTCCTTGAGATGTCGAACCATCCCTGCGTACCAGATTGAAGTGATATAGCTAACTCCATAGCAGGTTCCAGAGCTGAATTTTTGACCCTCATCGGTGGAGGACGCAATGGAAGCAAAATTCACGAAAGATGGCGCGTCGTGATAGGGCTGAAATCCACCTGAGGCAATCGCTTTTGCTTTTCCTTCTACTCGGTAGGTCAGTTGCTTGGGGGGTTTCGGGATGACCTCTTCGCCACCTCCCCCTATCTCAATCGGATCTAGTTGGATGACTCCATTATTGGTTCGCTCCAATCCTCCAAAGTCATCAGAAAAAAGAGGATGGGTAGAGAGCCCAGCCAGGAAAGATAAGATCATTAAGCAGATTCTCATAGACTTAATCAATATCCAGAAATTGGATTTTGAATTGGGGTCCGAAATGAAAGATTTTTTCACTACTGAAAGAATACTACGTTGATTC
>CAZIKF010000071.1:7010-13318 GCA_964539825.1 uncultured bacterium | reverse complement strand
CCCTCACAAAGTGAGACAGTACGAGCGTTTGTACATATACCATGCAAAATAATAAAACGAGGTATATCAGGATGGTGGACCTTGTGGCCGGGATCAACAGTGTGTACCAAATCAGGCTTGAGGCGATTAAGAAGACCAACCCTGGAAGAAATTTCTGCACGATCAGGGATGAATTTGAAACCGGAAGCTGGTTATAGAATGCGTACCCGTACCTGGCGGGTTTCTTGGTGATCAGGACCGCTATAAAAATACCGAAATAGGGCAAGATTGTTGTTGTGAACGCTGCTATGACGGAATCTATATCCGCGATGGAAACACGAATTGGGAAATAGGATTCAGTCAAGATGAACACAACTACAGCGGCTGCCAGGCAGAGAAGTAGGGTGGTAAAAAAGGCGGGTTTAAGAAACTCACTCTCACGTTTGAGTACTTGGTAGGACATCAATCCACCTCCTCTTTTGAAATCGCGAAAAACAGGTCCTCCAGGTGCAGCAACTCGCCGCCCAGATCTTCGGAGTCAGTAGATAAATCTGGCTCCGCATTTCTAAAGTCCGCGATCAAATTCCCACTGCGCTCATTATTGATTACTTTGATATTTTTAATGGTCTGTATCTTGTCTAATGCCTCAAGCGGGTATACCTTAAAGTCCTGCTCCAGTGATAGCAGCGCGCTATTGAATACACAGACAGACTGGTCAATAATCATTACGTGGGTAGCAATTTGCTCGACCTCTTCCAGATAATGAGTAATGTATAAGACAGATCGTTTTGAATCCGAGACATAGTCAATGAGCATCTTAAGCAGAGTTTCGCGCACATCGGGATCAAGCCCCGAGGTAGCTTCGTCCATAATAAGCAAATCGGGACGATAAGCCATGCTCAAAACAAGGGATAGTTTTCGTTTCATCCCCCGTGACAGCTCTGAAATTCTCGCGTTTCGATCCAAGTTGAATTCCCCTATCAAAATCGCTTCGTAAACAAAATCCCAGGTTGGATAGAAAGAGGACACATAATCAAGCATCTCGGCTACCGTTTCCTCTTCAAAAAGAATGGGAACATCACATACATAGCCAACCCTCTGCATCACCAGTTCTCGATCCGCAGGTAAATGATATCTGCCAAAAAAAGTAACTTCTCCTGTGTCCAGGGAAATCCAGTTCATGATGCTCTTCACCAGGGTGGTTTTCCCTGCTCCGTTCTTTCCGACAACGCCCAGAATCTGCCCCGGTCCAATGTCCAGGCATAATTGTGAGATTCCATGGTGATCCCTGAATAACTTTTCTAAATTATCCACCTTAAGATACATTCTCATCCCCCTTCACTTTCTTATATTCCACATTCCAGATTTGATTGATTTCATTCAGATCCAGTCGATAGAGCTGAGCCTGGTTTAGCACCTGCTGAATCGCCTTTTTGAGATCATCAATCTTCATGGTTGACTCCTCTTTCTTCGATGTCTGATTCACAAATGTACCTTCGCCCCTGCGGTTATAGATCAGGTTGTCTGACTTGAGTTCAGCAAAGGCTCGCTGGACAGTCAGTGGGTTTACCCTGGCGTCCATGGCCAATGTTCTAACGGAGGGCAGCTGACAATCCGGTTTCAACTCTCCTTTTAGGATCAGGCTTCTGATCTGCTCTACGATCTGCCTGTAAATCGGAGTATTAAGAGAGGCGTTGATCTTAATTTGAAGCTTCATGGCTTCCTCCTCTTGCAACGAATCCAGCGCCCGAATCAAACCAGTACGCACGGCCATCCATCGGTTTATAGTTCTGTGTTGGAAGTACTGCTCCTTTCTTGCTCAGAAACAGCTTCCTGAACAAGGGTTGATTCACCATTTTGATAGACTCGACACCAATTAGCAGACATAGCTCACCGGCCTCCCTTCGAAGCGATTTAAGGAAGGGGATCGTATTCTTTGGCAGAGTGGTTACAGATATTGTTTTTTGAATTGGATCTATTTCGTAGACCTCTGATGAGTAGTTGTCGATAGCACCCACCGCATAGACAAAGAACCGGTCTTCAAATTGCTGGAGCCCTCGAATGATTCGGCGCTTACCAGGCTCTTTCTTCCTCGTTAACACCTCCTCCAATTCCCCCTTAGAATCCAAACGGTACATCCGGATCTTGTCGCTGATGTCCAGCAAATATGTATGCCCCTGGCTATGGATTAACCTTGTCGTGAGCGGTTCATGCAGTTGAGCAAATTTTTGAATGTAGGCGGTCCTCTTCCCGGTCTTCAGGTCGATTGCCCTGTACTGGAGATGGGAAGCCAGGTACTCGTATGAATTGGTGAATTGTTTGATAAACTTAACCTGAATCAGTTTTTCATTTTCAATTAGTCTGAGATCACCAGTCTCCGTTTCAAAGTGGGTTTTATCTTCGAGCCAACTAGTCTCAAGATTGTCCGCCCTACCCAGCCATTCTAAATCCCTGGTCTTGAGCGAGTTCTTATCCTGTTTCTCATCGAGGTACTGCTTGTGTGAGGCCTTTAGATTGAATAGCCGGTTTTGGGCACGAATCCTTGGAAAAGTTTCATTGTTGAAGGGTTTTTCTGGGATCACTTCCAGCCTTCCTTCCGGGAAACTTGATCCCCAGGGATGAATCCCCTTCAAGCGCTCAGGCATAGCAGAGCCAATGGACATCTTGTAATAAGTTGTACCCAGGTAATATTCCCGCCTTTCATGATAGTAGACGCTGCCGGTATCCGGATCGATTCCATCGATGATCGTCGCCTTTTTCAGTTGAGGCTGATTCCAGTTGGGATAGCCCCTGTTGGGAAGTAACAGGTGATCAAATTCCATGGTTTTCTTTTTAAGAGCCTTGGTACCATTACCTTTGTACACACTTAACTTGACCGAGCTAGCATAGAATGGCTTCACCGGTTCTACTTCAAGAAAATAGTCTGTGGTTGGCTGCTGCAATTTGATCACATCCGGCAGCTTGCTCAGAGACTTTCCCTCAGGACTAAAAACTTGGATGCTCTGTAAGATCTCTTCCTCCACAAGCAGCCACTTCAGACTCCAATGATTGTGCTCGGATAAAACCATCAGAAGACCGGAATTAGGATTTAGATCAACCCCCAGGATCTCCTGTGGCTGGTCCATAAGACCAACGCGCGCAATGGATATGAGAAACCATATCAGCATGACTGAGAAGAATTTTAAGAATGCTCTCCATAGCCAGCCCTGGCGTAATTGAGGACTTGGGGCAATTTCAGATATATTATGAACCCTCCAGCCAATCCAGAAGAGGAAGATCGTAGTTGAGGTCAGCAGGTAGACTGGCTTAAGCGATAGCACCCAAGGCAACCAGCCTAACACCAGGTAGGAGATTGCCAGGAAGCTGAAAATACAGAGCAAGAAGCCTTCCAAAAACTGTTTGGCAAATGCCATCACAAAGATGGAAAGAGAAAACGCAAAGACACTTATGTGAAAAATCAGTAATATATCTACCTGGTGCGAGAAGACGTCGGGAAAGAGTGTATAGCGATAATATGGGTGGATTATCAGGTGTTTTGGGTTGATCAAGGATTCTGAGATGATAGCGCTGATGAAAAAACCCGCAGCCAGGTATAGCCAGATTCTCGATCCCTTTAAGCTAGTTTTCAATGAGCCCCCTCTACCTCGTTTCGCAAACAAGGAAATTCTAACTAAATAAAGACTGGTGCCGTAACAAATCCCCTGTAGAACCAGGGGAACGAGATGCAAGAATCCAATCTCACCAACAGAGCCACGGCTCTCATGGAACAATAGGAAAATCCAAAATACCCAGAAGCCGAACCCAAGTCCCAGGAGCCCGCCCGCTACCCTTCCCGCAAAGTAGCTGAATTCAGGCAGAGGGAGAAGATTGTGGTACCTAAATCTGTCCTGTGATTCTGAATCACAAAAGAGCACGCACGCCGCCAACAGTCCCAGCGCAATAATCAAAACGGTAATCGTGGGGGCCATCAACAAAGTGGGATGATTCAAGGAAATCGAAGAGGCAAAAAGCGCAATTCCAAGGTAGATCATCATGGGTTTCAAAAGCCGTGAAAAGCTTCGCCTGGCAACCTCTAACATCATCTACTCTCCTGGTTTTTCTGGTGTGTTATATAGATAATACACTGGGGAATGGTGTATTACAACACTAATACACTATTTTTTTTCTTCCGTGAAGCTCTACTAAGTCAATGTAGAGCCAGAAGAACCTTTATTCATGGTGCTTTGACTGAAGTTACACGAACTACTCCCGAATGGATTTCATTTTTTTGATGAGTCTCTTATTCTTTGGATAGTGGCATATTTGAGCCTCATTTCTGGTAGGATTGAGCCTGGTGCGGTACAGGTGATCAATTAGCTTTAGCGGAGCCAGAACTTTCTTGGTTCTTTTTAAACAAAGGTGGTCATCATGCGTCTTGTTTTTCTAGTCCTCTACTCTCTTCTCCTCACCTCTGGCTCGATTGCCCAGACCCATTCTTCCAAGATATCCATCTCGATGAGCCCTCTCTATCTTGGAAGCTTTCCCAACATTGGTTTTTACGCCACCATCAATCTACAGGGGAATCTTGCCACCAAGGTTCACAGAGAGGACTTTACCCTCTTTGAGGATGACTCTGAGATCCTGGATTTTTCTTTAACTCTTCAGAGCGAGCCAGCAGAAGTGGCCATGATTTTGGACACTTCTGGCTCCGTGAAAGACTTTGCTCATATGATTCGAAAGGGTGCCAAAGGCTTCTTTGAGCAGTTAGCGCCACAAGACAGAGCTATGCTGGTTACGTTTAGCAATCGCGTAAAAATAGCCAACCCAATGACTTCAGATCATTCACGCCTGAAGGAATCCATTGATGAAATGCAGGTCTATGGAGGAACAAGGCTCTATGACGGTGTTTATACCGGGCTACAAAACCTCAAAACGGGTAGGAGATTCGCGGTGGTTTTCACCGATGGTCAGGACATGAAATTTCCAACGGACACAAAACGGTTTAGTCGTCATTCTCTCGAGGATGTCATTGATCTTGCTCGCGAAAAGAATATTCCAATTTTTGGAATCGGAGTGGGTTCAGGCATCGATACTTCTGTGATGGAGGCCATGTGCTCCCGGTCTGGCGGAAAGTTTTTTGAGAGCATCGAACCAGGCTCTCTGCCCTCAATCTATTCAGAAATTTCAACCTGGATTAGAAACCGTTATTTAGTCGCCTATACCAGTCCCAGATCAAAATCAGACGGTTCTTGGAGACGAGTGCTTCTCCAGTCGAATAAGGGGATTGCACGCGATCAAAAGCGCTACAGACTGGCCTCCCAAACCTTCAACTCCAAGGCCATCCAGTCTCAAGCGAGTCCCCCCGCCAATGAGGGTCTGGAGTCACTGGGGGATTTTGTAAACCTCAACTTATTTGAGAGTACCGGAATTACGATTTCAGGTGATTCGGTGAATGTGCAAACCCCGGGTGTGTCGGTGAAGACTTCGAGCGCCAATGTTCAGGTCGCTGCTTCGGGAGGTCTTCTCCAGGGCAGCTTTGTACACATTTCCGGGGGAGATCAATCTGTAGTCGTCGAAGAAGGAGGGGGGGTAAGGATCCAGTCTTCAGGAGGCACCTCTCGGATACGAGTAGATCCAAACGGAACCGTTCTGATCGCCTCTCCTACTGAAACCCTCCGGGTTTCGTCAAACGGAGTCTTAATCGGTGGAGGGCGCGCTGCAGCAAGAAATTCCAAAGTTATGAGAAGCGTAGCAGGCCAATCCTTTGTTCAACATTCCAATACGATTGTCTCCGTGTCCGACCAACGGGTCTATGTCAAAGTCGGAGAATTGCAAAAGGGCACCAGAATTGAAATCCCACAGGGTACTATCGCCTTTGAGGATGGGGCTCTCTATGCGCCAGTCAGAGCTAGCATGCCAACCGCTGGCCCCATATCCCTTGAGATTCCCGGAATGACCAGGATTTTTGCTTCGGGGGGTACCCAAACGGTGGAGATTCCGGGGAGTGTGAGGATCCACCAGGGCGATGGCTCCCAGGAGGTAATCGTTCCTGGTGTCCGCATTCACCAGGGAAAGGATGGACAGAGCATCAATGCGGGGGGTGTCTCAATAGAAACTGGAAAAGGGGGTGTGAAGATCAAGATTCCTGGACTTGGTGAATTGGATCTTGGATCCCCTAATTCTACTGATGATGAAGACGACGAGGAAGATGACGATGACGATGACGATGAGGATTGGAATGTCTTTGACTGAGAGGACCCACCTCAGCCATTATATACAGCTTCCACCCTGTGACCGTCCGGATCGATTATGAAGGCTGCATAGTAGCGGGGTCCATAATGGGTTCGCAG
>CAZIKF010000071.1:0-6910 GCA_964539825.1 uncultured bacterium | reverse complement strand
ACAATTCACAGGAGCACTTCAATCATCCACCGGTGTTTGCATGTGGTGTGTTCTGATCTCGTCTATTCCGTGAAGATCGAAGTCTCGATCCCAGAGAAAAATTCCATCCTGAACGGTGAACCTCAGGACATCGGGATTCATAAGCTTCTCGGCCTCGTCACGCCCAAGGGAATTATCGAGGTGATTCAGAAATAAGCCAATCACATTTCCATGGGTACTGATAGCGATGGTCTGGGTCTGATTCTCACTTACGATCTTTTGCATTACGGTGGCAAACCTTTCCTGAGCGATGGCGGAAGTCTCACATCCAGGCAAAGCAAAATCAAAATCCTCCCAGGATTTACACCACAGATCAAAAAAGCCATCTGTGATACCCCTGGATATGAGTCGTTCACGCAAATCATGCTCAAAAACCACCTCTACCCCACTCTTCCTTAAATAGGGTTCCACGGTCTGCCGGCACCTCAGAAAAGGGCTTGAAACTACCTTCTGTATCCCTAGTGGTTCCAGTAAGCCGGCCAACCCCGCTGCCTGTTCAGTCCCCTTTTCACTCAGGGGCCACTCAGAATGGTGACAACTCGACTTCCGATGGCTCTGCGCATGTCTTATAAGATAGAGAGTTTTTTCCTTCGCTTTCATTTGTTACCTCCAGAACCAACCTGAATCTACCGCTTCCGAGTCTCTATAGTTCCCCCGGGACCCATTTGAAGCTGTCGTTCGCACACCCAGTTTATTATACTTCTGACTATGGCTAAAGAATCCCTACCTGGCGGCTCCAATTACTTTCCTCACCGATCGCCCGAGTATAACCGGAGATTCAACAAATTCCTGGAAGACGTGAAGAGACATTTCAAAGAAGTTGTTATCCAACGGATGGGTTTTAGGGTTTTGGAAGAACCTCAGTTTCAGGCTAATGACACCAGTGTTGTCATCCGCTTTCAGACTGAACAAGGAAGGTATCTCTTCAGAGCTCCCAGGTTAGAGCCAAAGCAGATGCAAAGAATTCTGCTAGCCTATTCTCATTTTTCTCAGTTAGAGATTATGCCTGGCAAAATTTATGCTGACCATCTTTGCCTGGTAGAAGAGTACTTCGAAGGCACACCGCTTAAGGCAAACGCAAAGGAAGCCAAACTCAGGGAGCTTGGTGAACTCCTTCAGAAGCTGCACACGATCCGATCAAAAAATTACGGGAAATTAATCTTTGGTGTATCCGGTGAGCACCAGAGAATTGAGGATTTTGTGAACTGGATCGATCATGACCTTAAGGTGGTTTCTGATCGTAATCTACTTCCGGAAGATGGATTCAAGAAATTAGAGAGGATTCTTAGCGACCATCGGTTGGCGAATTCAAATGAGACCTACATCTGTCACGGTGATGCCGGTCTGGGAAACATTCTGTACAGCCCAATGGGGATTAGAATGATTGATTGGGACAGGATCTGTTCTATGCCAAGGGAATACGAGTTTTTTGTACTTCGCACGCAATTCTCTAACTCCCAAATGTTAACCCTGTTGAAGTCTTACCAGGCTAATCTCAATGAAAAGCTCATTGATTGGTTTGCGTTGATGAACCTCATTCGACTGATTGCCCTCTACGATCCCAACCACCCTTTGGTTAAAATCCATCTGGTCAAAATAGATCGCTTTCTTGAAACCGGAGAATTCAGGGTGTGAATTTCTTCCCCTCAAAATCCCAGGGAGAGAGATTCGAAGAACGCTTTTTGGCATTTCAGGGTTTTTGCCAACATCTCAAGATAGTTATCTGTAACATCAGGCTGATACTGTTCCAGAAGTTTTTTTCGTACCGTTTGGAAGAGCTGAACATAGCTCACACTTCCTGCGGTTTGGGCTCCCTGCACACTTTTCAACACTTCGTCACGAATTTCTCCGGCCCGTTGGCGAGAGAGCTGTAATACTGGGCCTAGAGCCTGTACAGCATCCTTTTCTTCAGCATCGATTTTGCCATCCTTCAATACCTCAAATAATAGAGTACGAAGTACAAACTCCTTCATTTCCTGATCCTCGTTCAAAGCGGTCACTTTTCCTCCTCTATTTATCGGAACCCAACTTAGAGCCTGTCTACGATTGCCATTCTACTTCGATTTGCTGCAAAGCGCATGCCAGGAGTTGTAAGCCGGATCCCTAATAGAGATCCTTTTTGGCGTGAATTTTGCGAAGACAACGTCACGACTGAAACTAACCCATTCTTGAATTACGATTAATAAATCTTTCCTCGGAGATCAAAATGACTGAGATATCCAGTGCCTTGATGCGTGAGCACCAGCTAATCCTGAAGACCAACCAACTGATGAATCATTGTGCCAATTTGTCTCAGTCCGGGAATCACAACTTTCCCATACTTGAGGTCGGAGTTTCTTTTGTCGATTTCATAAGGACCTTCGCGGATCAATTTCATCACGCCAAAGAAGAGGAAATTTTATTCAAATTTCTGAACCTTGAGGGAGTACTGACGCATTGTAATCCCGTTACGCAGATGCTTCACGAACATGAACTTGGAAGGTCTCTGGTCTTGCGAATGGAAAACGCAATTCAAGCAAAAGATGAGGGTGAGTTCATTGAAGCAATGACAGGCTATGTCTCCCTTCTTTCTGATCATATCTTTAAGGAAAACAACATTCTCTACCCCATGGCTGAAAGTTCGCTCAATGAAGAACAGAAGAATTCAATTGTTAAGCAGTACGGTCTTGCCGAAGAGCGGCTCAATGCGGGTGAAGTTTGGAAAAAATACGAACGATTCAGTTCTGAACTGGAAGAAATGCTCTCTACAGCTCAAAACCAATCGCCCAACTCCATGGGTTGAACCCATTCAACTTTTGCCATCTATATGACCTTCAATGACAAGGTTGATTCCTACGAGTTATCAATTCTATGTAAAAAGAGGATTTGGAATATTTCGCTTGCACGTGCTTTTCGCTTAAGATGAATCAAATGATTTCAGACGCGATAGCAATGATCAGAAATCTCAATCAAGGGAAAGTTTGAATGAACGATTTTCAAGAGTTAATCCGTTCCAAGAATCCTCATGAACCCGAATTTCAACAGGCTGTTGAGGAAGTAGTGGACTCCGTAAAGCCAGTGCTGGAAGCTCGCTCAGATCTTCGAAAAATGTCCATTCTTGAGAGAATGACAGAACCGGAGCGCACGGTCATCTTCCGCGTTCCCTGGATGGATGATCAGTCAAATGTCAGAGTCAACCGCGGATTCCGAGTAGAGATGAATAGCGCACTGGGGCCATATAAGGGGGGGCTTCGCTTCCATCCATCAGTAAATTTAAGCATCTTAAAGTTCCTCGCCTTTGAGCAGACCTTTAAGAATGCTCTGACCACCCTACCCCTGGGCTCTGGCAAAGGTGGATCTGATTTCGATCCCAAAGGGAAGTCAGATATGGAGGTTATGCGCTTCTGCCAGTCTTTCATGCTGGAGCTAGCCCGTCACATCGGTCCTGATACCGACGTACCTGCCGGAGACATCGGGGTGGGCGCCAGAGAAATTGGTTACCTTTTTGGAATGTATAAGAAAATCAAAAATGAATTCACCGGAGTTCTCACTGGAAAGAATCCCATCTGGGGAGGCAGTTTGATCCGCTCTGAAGCCACAGGATACGGTACCGTGTATTTTAGCGCTGAAATGCTCAACCATGTGGGTGAAAGTATGGAAGGGAAAACCTGCCTGATCTCGGGCTCCGGTAATGTGGCCCAATTCGCCGCCGAAAAGGTGATTCAACTTGGCGGGAAAGTCCTTACCCTTTCAGATTCTTCTGGCTATATCTTCGACGAGTCCGGCATTGACTCAGGAAAGCTGGCAATAATTAAGGAACTTAAAAACAATCGTCATGCGAGAATTCAAGAGTATAAGCATGTATACCCGAGAGCCTTATATTTTGCCTCAGAACCTGATTCCGCCTTTAATCCTTTGTGGAATCATAAGGCCGACATTGCACTACCCTGTGCTACACAAAATGAGATCAATGAGCGAGACGCAATACATATGGTCGCTAATGGCATAAGGCTGGTTGCAGAGGGTGCCAATATGCCGACCACACCGGAGGGAGTAAACGTCTTCCTTGAAGAATCAATTCTCTACGCCCCTGGCAAGGCAGCCAACGCGGGCGGTGTCGCGGTCTCCGGCTTTGAAATGGCGCAAAACAGCATACGACAGCGTTGGACCCGAGAAAAAGTTGACCAACGCCTTCAAACCATCATGAAGCTGATTCATGAAACCTGTGTAGAAGCCGCGGATCGTTTTTCCACACCCGGCAACTATGTGGATGGTGCTAATATCGCGGGATTTTTAAGGGTAAGTGAAGCGATGCTGGACCAGGGAGTTCTGTAGAGACTGTTTCTAAAGTTCCCTGGACTGGATCTCGTAATAACTACGGATATAAGCATCCCATTGGGTGTCTTTAGCGAAATCTAAATCGAGATACTGATCATTAAATGCTGAGGCACGGGTTGGGAAATAGATAGCACATCCATGGGAATTGGCCAAATCGGGATGCCAGGACGCACCACCGTCATTCCATTTTGAGAATCCTACAAATTCATCAAACGCCGCGATAACCGTATTGGCAGCGAGTTTAATAGCGGAGTTAGAGGTACGTGCTGCCAATAGCATCATAAAGTGCCTCAAATCCCTATTGGACCTTAGATCATAATGCTGGACATCTTGAAGTACGGATGCCACGACCTCTTTATCCCTTCCTATTGCGATTTCAACAAAATCATCAAGGGCTGCTGCCAGGAGTTCCATTCTTCCTAAATCTACCCATGAAAGCGTAGTGGATTCTTTTCCCTGGGAACCGTCCTCGTAAGACTCTACATAACCTTCAACTAAGATTCTTGAGATATCCCGCAGATTCGCTTCGGGATTAGCCAGGATTGCCTCAAAGCCAGTGTCATATGCAAATCCATCATAGGGTATGACTTCCTCTGAGCCGACCATCAGTTCAACATTGTTCTTTACTGCCCAGGCGACTTCTACCATCTGCATCAAACAGGCGTCGAAAGCAAGAATATCTAATTTTCGCCCCAGAGTATCCTTGATTAAAGAGGTAGCTGTAGAGAGCTGATTTGTCGTGATGTAATTCCCTGACTGATCATCATAGGAAACTCCCAACATGGACATATTTGACCGTCTGAACCAACCCGTACCATGGTTCCACACAATGAGTGCATAGTGTTTAGCCGGATAGTTCTCAGCTCCCCAGGCCAAGAAATCAACCAGGACATTGTAATCGCCCATGTCTACTTCACCCATATTCTCAATCAACTCCGCATGGTTTTTCTCAATGAAAAAGCGACGGCAGGGTCTACCGTCCGAGCGATCAATCTGAAAGACCAAATTTACTTTATCTGTCGATCCGATCTTCTTCGCTTCAACCAAATCACCCCACCCATATTCATCGAGATCATTATCAGCATTTACAAAAACCAGGAAGGTCCATTCTTTTTCGGTTTTACCTTCATTTGAAGCCAATTGTGGATTGGCGCAAACCAAGCCTTGAGCGCAAGAGAAGAGGGCCAATAAACTGGCAAAAGTGAGTAGAGAACGCTTCATAGAATTGTCCAAACCTTTGATACAGGGAAGTGAAAAAGAAGATTGTAATAACCGGGGCTCTAACGTCAACCCCGGAGCGGAAAATGGGTTAGAGTGAACACAATTATCGTCATCAGGGCTTCTTTTGAAATCCTTATTCTCGATCTGGTTTTCTGCCTACTAATATTTACTTCTCATATTTTGGGGGACTGTCGAACACCTTGAGACATTTAAGGTTGAATCAGAAGATTTATGAAATCGTTTTTAACTGTGGCAACTCTTTTCATCTCCCTACAAGCCACGGCAGAGTTTCTGGGAGTTATTCCCCGAGAATTACTCCGAGGGAAATCAAAAAGAGGTACTCAAACCTGGAAACCACAGCCCTCAAATGCGACTATGGAAAAGCCTCTGCCAGTGACTGGTAAGGCAGAGCAAAAGGTGAAACTTTCTGAAGAATTTTCACCCGAGGTTGAGCGCGGTAAATTTTCCCTTAGGCGGATCAAAGAGAAAATTGAGGTTCAGCTCAAGACTCCCGCTGAGCCCTTGAAACCAAGAAAACTCCAAAAGGAAAGTCTTAGGATTAGTACCGCTCAGACGCACATGAAGCCTGCAAAAAGGAAAATCAATGCTATTGCGGGGAAAGAAAGGGACTCCCGCACACAAGAGGCTGAGTTCGCTGAATTTGAAGAAGCTTTGCTCAGGAGTTCGAAAGAGATTTCACTGGATCAGTCTCCCTTTATGGAATCCAAATCTTCGCAGCCCACTCCTATACCTAAAACCAAACGATATATCCCTTTGCAGGTTCATGATCAAAAAAAGCTTGTTTACGATGAGCACAGGAATCGACAGATGCCTGATTTGGCCGGGAATCCGGACAATCCAAATGCGTTTAGGCAAATAACTGGTGTCAAGACAACTACAGGAAAACCGGTAAAGAGAAGCCGCACCATGATCGCCAGACTCAGAGAATGCCAGCAGTTGGGAAAGTATTTTAGTGAGACCAGGTCCCACCAGAGCTTCGCCTTGAACCTTTATGAAACTCGCTGCTTCCATATTGTTGAGCAACTGGCAATTCCCCAGAGACTAGATCTTCTATACCCAATCCAGGCAACTTTTCTAGAATTAAAGGGAAATCATCTTGATGCTAACAAGTACCTGACCCGTAGTTACCAGGAAAATCCTGAGGATTTCCTGGCAAATTATAAGCTCATGCGGAATCTGAAAAACATTGGTCAGCCCGGTGTCGCGAATCACTTGTTTAGTCATTATACCCAGAGTTCCGCAGCTGAGAAGATTCAGCCTCAACAGCGTAAGCTCTTGCTGAGACTCAAATCAGAATTGAGCCTCAGACCTT
>CAZIKF010000070.1:0-13497 GCA_964539825.1 uncultured bacterium | reverse complement strand
GCAAGGATTTTCATACATGCTTTGCCAGTTTACACCTATCCCCCATTGGGGTATAATTTGTTATGGAGATCATTGAAACCGCCATTTTTACAAAGCAAGTTCAAAAGATCTTAACAGATGAAGAATACAGGGATCTGCAAAATATCCTGGTATGCAATCCAGAAGTCGGTGATTTAATTCAAGACACAGGCGGTTTAAGAAAGGTTCGTGTCGCATCTGGAGGTAAAGGGAAAAGGAGTGGGTCTCGGGCGATCTACTATTGGATTTCAGAGGACCTAAAGATCCTCATGCTGATGATCTATACAAAGGCAAAGCAAGAAGACCTGACTACAGATCAACGCAAAAAATTGCGCTTGATATTGGAATTGGAGGACTGAGATGGACGAACAGCTTTTTGACGAACTTGTTGAAAGTGTGAAACAAGCGAAGAAAATCTTAAAGGGAGAACAGTCCCCTTCCCGCCGGTTTGTCTATGACGATCCGGATATCAAAACCATACGCATGAGTTTGAATCTTTCTCAATCGAAATTTGCTTCTATGATCGGTGTTAGCTTAAAAACTTTGCAAAACTGGGAGCAAGGAATTCGCAGTCCACGGGGTCCGGCCAGAGCGCTTCTTAAAATCGTTCAACGAGAGCCGGAAGCCACGTTGAGGGCTTTGCATAGTTAGTCGGCCCTGAAAACAAGAAGAACAGGGGACAAACTAGATTTGAGGTTATGGATTGAGGCACTCTGCTAGAAATCTCGTGAATGGTTCTACCTTCCGATCTACACTGGCCGCTTCAAGGGAGGCCATATATTCATTGCGCTTTTCGACTGGAACGATGGTCCAGGGATATCCCCCCGAGGCCACCATCGTGTTCATGAGAAAGCGACCGATTCTTCCGTTCCCATCCATATAGGGATGGATATATACAAACACAAAATGTCCGAGCACAACGCGCACTTGCGCTTCCTGTTCTTCCGCCAGCAGGTCGAAGAAGGCTGGCATTAAGTCCCGCACAGCTTCCCTGTTAGGCGGAACGTGCATCGATTTACGGATATATACAGGCCCATTCCTGTAACCGGCAAGATCAGAAGGTTTCAGGATACCTGCCGTAACGCCAGGGCCGAAGAGTTCCCGATACCATGTACTATGGTCTTGTTGAGCTGTTTGACCGGCATTTTGGCCGTTTAGAACTTTTTTGATGCTATCTTTAACTGCCTGAAAGGCTTGCCAATACCCACGTGCTGCGAGGGCATTACGATGGTTTAGGTCTTGCTCGTCACTATCCGGGTTCCATGAACCCGATCTAACCTTTTCAATTAGCTCATGACTCACCTGGTAACCTTCAATGGAAAGCGAATGATAGGCATCCGATGTATATATGTCTTCCACCTGTTTTAGGTATAAAGCATTATCGATGGGAAAGCCCGGTGGTTCAGGGTACAGATCAAGAACCGGTCCCCGCATTTCCCGCCACATTAACCGGATACGGCTGACATAGGGGGAAACTTCCCGTTTACTGAAAACTATCGGGCTTGGTGCATCAAAGGGATCATTTTCCCTCACATCATAACCGGCTGTTTTCATGGTGTTTGTAATGTTATCCGCTATATCTTCCCTGCCGATGTTGCGGAAAGCCCCCGCCAGCCTTCCTGCAATGGTGCTATGGCCGCCATCAAGGAGGAGTTCGAGAAGTTCGGAAGCATCACCGATCATGGAGAGGACCGTCCGTGATTCTGTCGGGTTTTGTCTGTAAGCGGTAGGAGCGCAAGAAATCAAGGCTGCCGATAGCGAGTAGGCGCGTAACCCGTCAAGCACGACAGTATCTTTTCGGTCTGGCAGGTCAGCCCTCACATCCAGTAACGACGTTTCAAAGGGGAGCTTTGTGATGTTGTTGCTTGGCCGCTTAGCGCGTACAAGAAGCTGCTTTGGTACCGTCCAATTGCCCGCGTGAAGAGATAAGGACTGCTTGGGCGACAGACACCAGTCATTATCAAACCTGCTTTGAAGATAAGAAGCGCAAAATGCCCAATAGGAGGCATACCAGGCAGTGCTCTCTCCCGACGGTCTATCCGGACGCATGGGTATGTACCAGCCCTTGATGACTTCTTTTAGGAAGCCGTTCTGTACGAGCCGCTCCCGGTGTGTACGACTGAGATCACGTGATCTGATAGCCACAATTCCGTTATCTTGAAACTCTTTGAGGGCTTCAAGTGATTCAGCAAGTTTCTCGGATGGCGCAGCCATGGCCCCTTACCTTTCCCGCAACTATGCAGAGTGAAATTCGCTTTTAACGTTGTGTATATATTCGCTTATTATGTTGTACTATAATTCGCTTATTATGTCGAGCTATTTTTCGCTTATTGTGCGATAGTGGGTGGAAAGAAAAAAGGGAACAGGCCGAAAAACCGTCAAGGCGAGTCAATGTCTAAGGGAAAGAGGAAAGGAAAGAGCGGAAGATAAGAATTCTTAAGCTCTATAAACCCAGAAAAATCCAGAATCCAGTTCCGGCTTCGATTTCTCTTAGAGACTTGAAATTCATTTCAAACTGCTCATTGAGCTGGTTTTTGTTCACTTCATCGCCACGCTTGAAAGCCATCCACTCCTTTGAGACGCTGTCATAACTCCAGATAACTCCTACACTTGGCAGCGTGTTAAAAAAAGTATTCAGATCACTGATCTTTGAAGGGGTACCCATGAGCCTCCAGCCCGATAGATCTCCCAGGTTGTAAGATGCCAGATCCTGTGGCAGAAAATCCTGAACACCCGTCACGCTCACACTACCTGTACTGGATTGAATCCAGTATCCAAGACCGGCTTGTGTGGAGGTGAGAATGGGGTGGGGATTGATCGATGGGGGAGTTCGATATTTGATGGCATAGGTGGTCCCATTCCACCCGGCTACACTCTCTATACCTACGTGCGAACTGAATAACTCATCCAGGTCATCTATGGTTCCGGGACTGATAAGATGCCAGCCCTCACCGGGTAGCTCGCCCGGTGTGAAAAAACCCTTGGAAGTCATACTCCCTGCACTGTCGTAGGAGTATTCAATCCTCTGACCGGCTGGATAAACCACTTTGATGAGCCTACCGCTATCATCATAGCTATAGGTTTCTGCCGGTACCTGTTTGAGGCAGAAACTAAACAACGCTAACCAAATTATTCCAGTTCGTCTCATCATGCGATTTTTTCTACTAAAAGGGCATTAGAAGAAGCTGTACGATGGTATATTCCTTTGCCTTGCGCATCAGATCTCCCCAATAGGTTTCACCCTGTCTCAACTCTCTTCTCTCTGTGACTCCTAGTAACTTTTCTTCTCGGTCCTTTCGATCTACAAGATCGATAACCAGTCTTGTACCCTCTTCCTGTACTCCTAGAAGATCGGTGGGTATGGGACCGCCGGCAAAATTGGTAGCTACTGAGGTGACAAAGGTTTTCACATGGGGCTTGGCCCCCTCATATTTATCTTCGGTCCACTCCCAGGCATCTTCGAGAGTACTTCCCCCGGACCCATCACCCTCCCGAGTTCGAGTGGAGCCGTCACGATGTCTTCGCTCCGTGGAACCCGCTTCCTCTTCCTCGGGTTCAACGGGACTGTCCCCATTAAAATTACTCTCCTCCTGTTCTGTGCGCATCTGGTTTTCCCGGGCAATTCTTTCCTCTTCCGCCTTTTTCAGCAACGCAGCCCTCTTTGCGGCTGCTCTTGTGCGCAGAACATCTTCAAATTCCTGGTGTAAATCATCTTCCTTGAGGGAATAGTCGTAGCCAAACTTCTCAAAGAAATCACGTCTCGATCCTTCAATACGTGCGCGCACCTGGGCTTCATAGCTCTCATCTCCAAGCGGATCGACGTATTTGAGTGGATTGGAACGGGCGTATTGGTACAGGTTCACCCGGATCGGATCTTCTGCCCTGGCAGGATCCGGGGACAGGAACCGGGCGATTTGGGGATGGTAGAAACGGGAGCGCATAAAATAAAGACCATCGGTATAGATGATGCCGTGTTTACCCCCGTATCGGAACGGATTGGACTGGGGTGCGGTAGCGGCAATACTTTCGCCATATGGATCATACTGGTAACCCCCGATCACATCGCCATTGTCATCGGTAAGGAAAAGTACGTTTCCGGTCTCATCATAATGATAGAACCAGTGGCTTCCGTTTTGATCTATGGAAAAGTAGAGGCTGCCATCCGGTGCATATGCAAAGTAGCGGAGATTACCGTCCCCATCACCCATCACACTCATGGAGGGCAAGGGAAAAGCATAGTTCCAAGTATAAGTTAGAGTCCCAGAGGACTGGTTGGAACCCAGGAGCATACCCGAGCCATCGTAGGTATAGGTCCGATTGGAGCTTGAAGTGTCTGAAGAAACAAGTCTGCTTGCCGCGTCCCATCCATAGGTTGTGGAATCATCGGAAGTCATGCGCCCCAGGGCATCATAAACCGCCCCCCCGGAATTAATGTCAAATCTTGAGCCATGGGAGAAACTGGTAGAGCTACTTGTGAGGGTGGATGTAACTGGCAGATTCCGATCAGCAGATTCTAAAAAACCTCGGTGATTGTATTTCAGGTTCATGGTAGCTAGCGTCTGAGAACCGGCCACATTGATCGAGGAAACCTGCCCCTGGGAGTTATATTGAAGAATGGACTGAATACCGTTGGATCGTGTCAGGGAATTGAGTTCCCCGGCTTGCCCATATCCAAATTGAACGCTTGCTCCTGTCCAGTCGGTGATACTGGCAATCTGACTTCTGGAATTGTAGACATAAGCCAGGGTTTTTCCAGGTTCCAGAGTAATGGTTTGAAGTCGGCCGGCGGCATCATAGTCGGTTTGGATACCATTGCTATTGGTTATTAAACCACGATTATTGTAGCCAAGAGATAACCCATCACTTCCAGTGAGTTTGGAACCGAGCCCATAGCTATATGTGATGGTCAGTCCCGCAGAAAAGGATTTACTCTCAAGATTTCCAGTTTTGTCATAGCTAAGCTCAACGGTTCCGAGCTGGCCAGGGTAGCTAAGACTAGAAGTCCGGTTACGCGAATCATAAGTGAAACTCAGCGCATTTCCAGATGGGTCGGTCCTGGAAGCCAATCTTCCTGCAGGATCAAAGGTTTTCTGCCAGAGATTCCCTAATGGATCAACAACGGAGGTAATTTGACCAAGCCTGTTTCTGGAGAGACTGACCTGCTCTCCGCCGGGAAGACGCATACCCCTAAGCAGACCTCTTGAATCAAAGGTGTAAGTGGTTATAAATCCCTTTCCATCGGAATGGGTTACAACTTCCCCCATGACATCCCTAACTCTTTGTGAGCGGGCTCCGTCCGGCAGGGATGTGGACGTGAGATTACCGGTGGAATCACTGGAAAAATCCACTCTGTTACCGGAGGGGTCCTCTAATGAAAGCAGTACTTGTTCGGAGTCATAGGTATTTCTCCAGGTATTTCCTACCGCGTCCGTTGCGCTCAGTAGTTTTCCGCTGGAACTGAACTGAAAAAGATTGGTGTTACCCAGCGGATCCGTTAATGAGGTCAGGTTTCCTGCACTGTCAAAGGATCTCTGGAACTTGTTACCGTCGGCATCCCGAATCTCAGCGGGTCTATCTAAACCATCATAGGTAAACAATAGACTCTGGCCTGACGGGTAGGTCACCAATGCAAGGTTGCGGTTAGCATCATAGGTATAGCTCGTCAGCTGTCCTTCTTCATCAGTGATACTTAGAACCTGGCTATTTCCGTTATAAGTATAGGAACGGAAATTTTCGTCCGGGTGCGTAATGCGGTTTAGACGCAACAGAGAATCGTAACTTAAAGTGCTGAGGTTTGCTGAAAAATCCGTGCGTGTATTTACGGTACCGTCTGAGTTGTAGGTAAGGGAGCGGTTTCCACCCTCAGGATTGGTTTCTGAAACCAGCTGACCTCGGCTATTATAGTCAAACTGCCATACACCGCCAGAGCGATCCACCCTGCTAGTCATATTCAGCGAAAAATCATAAGTAAACTGCTCGCGTGTACCATCGGGATAGAGGGTCTCGCTTAAGGTGTATAGTGTAAATCCGTTGATAATTGAGGACGTGTAGGTCCAGTTAGTAGTACTTCCATCAGGCAGAGTTTGAGAGAATAGGTTTCCACTGTCTTCATGATAGGAAAGCATGGTTAATCCACCCAGCGAATCCGTGACGATGGCTCTTCTGCCTCTACTATCTGAACTCATAAAAACCTGTCCTGATACAGCGGACGATTCCTTTACCAGCGCGCCATTGGCGTGAATATGGGTAAATCCCGATCCGTCCGGGCCGGTTACCACTGTATTGGAATCCTGAAAATCAAGGGTCAAGAGTCCCCCCAGGCTGTCCGTCTGGCGAACGACCCGGCCTTCGCTGTCAAACTCCTGGGAATAGGGGATGTTTCCTCTCCCCCTGGTGCGGGAAATCATTAAAGCACTCTGCGAATCGGCAGAATCATAAGTATATTGGGTCTGGTTTGACTCCGGATCGGTAAAACTTACCAGGTTTCCCGAGGTGTCATGGGAAAACTGAACGGAGCGAACCCCATCGCTGACCTGAATCAACCTATCAAGCTCCGAGGTCTGATCGTGCACCACAGCAAAGTCCAGGATCCGGCCAAGTCCATCTTCAATCCTATCTATGTGGTGATCGTCGTAGATAATTTGATGGATATTGCCTCGGGTGTCCTCGATTTGAGTCAGCTTTCCTTCAGAATCGAAGGTAAAAAAGCGGTTTAACTGAGGATCGAGCATCACATAATCGCTACCGGATTCCATGAGTTGATAGGGAACCGATTGAGTGCTGGTGACTGTCCAGCCTGAAGCGCTTGATCCGCTAAACTGAATCACCTTTGCCTTGTAGTAAATGATATCAATGGAAGAGGAATCAATCCTGGCTTTTAGATCGAAGTTATGAACCCAGTTTGTCCCAATCTCCGACGAGATAAAACGATCTTTCTTAATGAAGCTGGAGTAATACCGGCTGAACACCAGAGGCAAGGGCCCCCCCAGGTTCAGATCAATTCCCTCATTCATGTATAGCTCACCCGTAAAGGTATTGACAGGATCACCGGTGGATCCCGAATAGATGAAGTTGGAGCCGGAGTTTATGGATGGGGGCGGAACGACATTTACCTTAAAGCTGCAGACACCTTCCGCGTCATCAAACTCTAGTCCTACCCAGTTAATTGTCATGAAGGTGACACCTATCTGGTTGCCGCTGATTGTGAAAACACCGCTTTATGCACGGGGAATCGAGAGAGGAGTGATGCTGGCCTCAGCTCCTCCAGTTCCTGGAACTTCATAGCTGGCATCGAGCGAACCAAATACCGTATAGGTCGTCGACTGTCCTATCTCCACGTCAATACTGGAGGACTGGCAAGAATGGGAATGGAGGCCGGTGATGACAGTCAAAAAATAAAGTAAGGGGAACAGTAACCGCATGGGTCGACAATCGTAATTTTGTGCTATCGATTGAGGCGGTTCAGGATATCAAATTCTCTACTTCAGAGATATAAATCAGGAAAGAGTCACGAAAGTTCTTTTTGCATGGATAAGTCAGTAATTTCGTATCCGATGGACTGATACAGACCTGCCGCTGCCTTGTTGAAACCGAAAACGTGAAGGCCAGTACGCTTGACGCCTCTTTGTTTCACATCTTCTTCAAAGAGGTGCATGGCCTTCTTTCCATAGCCTTTTCCCCTGTGATTCCCTTTGAGCTCAGTCATCTACTCGCCAATACATCCCATCTTTTCTTTCCATCAAGTTTTCGCAGATCATTTCTCTTCGCAGGAAACAATAGTCTTCATGCCATTCTTTGAGGATTTCATTGACCTCCATTTCTCTATATTTTCTGTTGTAGTCGAAGTTGCTAACAATCTGCTCTAATATGATTCTTCGCTTCTTTCTGCGGGTGGGGATTGACTTTAATTTCCCAAACTCCAGGAAATTCTCCAAAACCTTCTTGCTATAGACAAGGCTTCGCCTGTCTTTATTCCCAGGCTCGCTTCCCTCACTGACAATCTGAATCAGCGGAGTTTCCAACAGTTCCTTATTGATAGAATAAATCACGGTTTTTCCTTCCTTTCTCATTTCAATCAAACCCGCATTGACTAGCTTGGCAGCGTGATGAGATACAGTGGAAGAAACCAGTTTCAACTTTTCACAAAGCACTTCCACGGTAACTTCATCCTCGATGATTTCCCGGATCATACTGAGTCTGGAGTGATCCCCGAGGGCTTTAAAGATCAATACGATATCCATACTTCTCCTCAATGAATTCATTGAAGGTCCCTGTGAGAGACTTCAATTGATCCAGTTTCCACGCTTCCTTTTGGGCATCCTCCTCCCGTCCGTAGGTGACGCACTTCTGAGAAAGCTGAGTCCATTCACAAGCTCTTTGCCTGGCAAAGTTCTGCAGGAGAATTGCGACCGCTTCGAGCCTGTTTTCAGACTTTGGCTTTTGAATATGGGCTTCCAGTTTCCCTTCAAAACACCTTTGCCAGTAAACACGAAACATGGCTCCGAACATCTCCTGAATCCCAGATTTTACTTTTTTCTCTATGGGATCTTGGCAATGAATCTCCCCACCACGCAACTCCTCATAGATCATCATGGCTTCTTGCTTTTCCATGGTTCACCCCTTTATTTCGATAGTTATCGAATCATTCTCAACCTCAGCCTGTCAATGATAATTTGACATATATCGAATTATTATTGAATTTCTTGATGAGTTTTAAAGGGGGGAGCGCTGGTTTGTATTCATTACTCCTCAAGTACAAGGAGGTCTGTTTCCTATGTTTTGAATTCAGGAAAAATATATGGCTTAACGTTGACACATTTAAAGAAAACCTCAATATAGGTAGGTTGGAAATACAAGATCTGAAAATTTCCTGAATCCTTAAAGGAAATCATGAAAAAGACGTTTGCCCTACTTACCCCAATACTGCTCCACTTCTGCCTGATGACCACACCCTCTGTTGCTGAGCGCTCTACGGACCGGACATCAACTGATCTGCAAGAGGTTCAGCAGGGACAGATTGGAAAAATCAGAATCCTTAGTAACAACAATATTCCCAGGAAAGTGGTTGTTGTTTTAAGTTCTAGCACCGAGTCATTCGTGCACAGCCTGGTCAAAACCGTTGCAGGTATTAACTCAAAATCTGAAAAATTAGATTTGACCGTACACGCTATTTGTTCCAGTCGTTCAAAGGCCCAGCGCTTTTTGCAAAAGATGCAGGAACAAGGATACGGGGATATCGTAGAAGTGAATGAGCGCTTTCACACTTCTGACCAGTGGATGCAGGACTGGGGCGAAATCGCTGTTGCTGAGATCGACGGGAAGGAAAAGCCTCAAATGTTGATCATAGACTCCAATCGTGGTCGAGGCCTTGCCGGACTTCCAAAGATTTTGGCCGATCTTTGGAATGCCTACTACATTAAGAATCCCAGACGGGGAGTCAAAGGTGACTACGGCGGTAATATCGAAGTGAGTCCCGACAACGTACTGGTTCAGGGGACCACTTCCACTCCTGAGCTGAGAAATTTATTTAATCAGCACGGCTACCAGAACAAGCGCGCTCTACTAGACACCCACTGGCTGCTAGTCGGCCACGTCGATGAATACATGACTTTCGTCCCCAACCCATCAGCCGAAGGCGGTTACACCATCCTTAAGTCTGACCCTGGACTGGCGTTTGAGTTGATTAAAAACGCCACTGAGGAAGAACTATCAGCTACCAATCCACAATACCGCTCTACTGTCCGCGATCTCCACGTGGACCTCAATAGCGGCGCTTTAGAGAAGATTCCCAATGCTAATTACGATTTGAGTGACGCAGTTGATATTATGAAAGCTCCAAGCCTGGAGAGACTTAATGAGACAGATCGACAGACTCGTCTGCAAAGACTTCGACAACTGATCGATCTTAACCGCTCAATCTCTGAGTTAATCGATCACAACATTGAAATCCTCAAGGACAAGATCAGGGAAGTCACTAATACTCCAGATCGCAAAATCCACGTGGTCAGCCTGCCCACAATCTTCAGAGGCCGGAAATCCGGTGAAGACCTGTATCGATGTGTGGCACTGATGCCTGGCGTGGTTAATATGTTAATTCTCGGCGATCAATTGATCATCCCAGACGCCCAGATGCCGATGCTGAATCACTTTATCAAAACAAAGATGGGGCAGATCAAGCTCACTACCCACTTTTTAGATGACATGGCCTACCATAATCTTGCCGGTGAAATTCACTGCGGTACTAATGTCATCCGCGAACATGATAAGTACTGGACCTATCCCGATAACATCATCCACAAGCGAATATTCGGAAAACTATTCCCGGTGAGCAAAACTGTTCAATAGGGATCATCTGACCTAATTTTGGGTCCGCAATTCAGGGCTTTTTATCCTTGTACTTGATTCGGGATTTACGGGAACCCGACTCTTTCAGTTCAAAGGGTTGGGCAGATCATAGGAGCATGTAGTTTATTTGTGCTATCGCTACATGTTTTGAGACTTCGTCGTAGAGATCAACCTGCACGGGACAGAGAGTTTTTCCTCTTTTGATTACCTTTGCCACGGCCTTTACGGAACTGTAGCAAGGAGCAAGAAAGCGGATATTCATGTCGGTGGTGGTCATTTTTTGATCTGGGCCAGTGTGACTCATGATCGCAAGACAGGCGAGGGTGTCAGCAACTGTCATCAGAAGCCCCCCGTGGAAGCATTCGAAAACCCCATCCATTTCCTTCGGCCTCGGTACCAGTATTTCCGCGACTCCCTGCTGAACCTCCAAAACCTGCATGGAAAGAGCCGAAACAATAGGAATCTCACTCCACCTTTGAATTTGTGACTCGTACATATCTCTACTCCCTCTTTAGAGTGATCCAATCTAAGGGTTGATTTGCACACCTTCAAGGGTTTCCTGGTCAAGGGTTGAAAAATAAGGGACAGGCGAGATTTCATATCAAGCTTAACCATAACCTATGAGCGCTTTCTGCTTTGGTTCCTTCGATTGGGCTGGGAAAATTGCTGTAGAATTAACCGATTTGTTCAGGAGAACGGCATATGAAAACTGAAGAACGGCTCAGGCGGGTGACCCTTGGTTCTAGAGAAACACACAATGACACCATTTATCTGGCTGAGTTTGATCCAGGCTGGGCTTTAGACTTTGCTAAGTTGAAGAGGGAAATCTCAGGAGCGCTAGGGGAAAAGGTTTTACTGCTGGAACACGTGGGCTCAACCTCTATCCAGGGTCTGGCTGCCAAGCCGATCATCGATTTATTGCTGATGGTGGAAGACTCTAGAATTGAACAAGACTACGTCCCCCCTCTTGAAAACATTGGTTATGTTCTCAGAATTCGTGAGACTGACTGGCATGAGCATCGGCTTTTGAAAACTCCACAACCGTTTGGCAACCTTCATGTGTTCTCCAGGGGATGTGAAGAAGTTGAGCGAATGATCCTGTTTCGAGACTGGTTAGAAGCGAATCCGGAAGACAGGATTCTTTACGAGAAGGAGAAACGACGATTGGCAGCAAAAAAATGGAAATACACGCAAGAATATGCAGACGCTAAATCGGAAATTGTCACGAAAATCATGGAATGCGCGACACAAAACCAAACCTAGCCTCAAAACCATTGGTGGTTAGGCGTAGGAAAGAGGACCCGGACAAGTCCATCTTCGGAGAAATCACCCTCACACCATGAAAACCACTGCTGATATAACTCCTGTTTTTGATCCTCATTGAATTAGGGACCGCAATGTCTTGCTCCACGCAGGTCGGGGTACCTGAGACTTGTGTTAGATCTCGATGCCCTGGTAGCCAATTTTCGCGGGCTGCTCATAGTTTAATCGACGTATCATGGAGCTTGATCCCAATTGTTCTTGGATCCAGTCCGCCTGCTTTTTTAGATCAACGTAGATAGTAGGTGTTCCAGGAGTGGCACAACCTCCATAGGTTTAAATTTCACTCAAGAGTATAAATTCACCATTAACATTTGATAGATACCTCAAAGTGGTCAATGGATTAATCCTGCGGGTTTTCATGTGGTATGCTCCAGGTTCTTAGGAAAGGCCGGCAGCCAGGGAACGGTGGTATTTTATGAGTAAATTCATCTTAACTTTTAGTATTTTCTGCTCCAGTCTCTACGCATTTTCCTGGCCCTGGTCAAATTCGAGTGCGGTCCAGGGAAGCGGGGTGTTGGCCATGAAAGAATTTTCTTTAGATTCCTTTGTTAAGATCATTGGTTCAGGAGCTTTTCAATTGACCGTTCAGCAGGGTAAACCCCAGTCAGTCAAAGTGCACCTGGACGACAACCTCTTTGAATATTTGGAGCTTAAAGTTGTGGACTCCACACTCAAGATCAAGATGAAAGAGAATGTTGAATATAAGAAAAAGTTTCTTGTGGAATTAACCGTACCAAAAGTAGAGGCTCTTGAACTCTCTGGTGCTATTTCTACCGAACTCTCGGGGATCAAGGGAGAGACTTTCCGACTGGAAACCAGCGGCGCCAGTCGAACAAGGATTAAGGGGGAGGTAGAGAGTTTTCAAGTGGAGCTTAGTGGAGCCAATCAACTGCATGCATACGATTTCAAGGCAAAGAGGGTGTCCGCAAGGATCAGCGGCTCTTCCCTTGCCCAACTGTTTGCAGAGTCTTCTCTTGAAGCAGATATCTCCGGCGTCTCAAAAGTTTCCTACGAAGGCTCGCCAAAAATCATCAAGAAATCGGTGACCGGAGTCTCCCACTTCGGTCCTAGAAATTGATATAGGGACCAGGATAAAGACCACCTGGTATGCCGCCTACATCTTGTAATAAAACTCGCCCTGGCATTCCTCATAGGTGTCTGAAAGCAACTTTCCTTCAACCACTACATTGTCATAAGGATGCTCACAGATGTGGATTACCGGTGACCAATTTGAATCTTCGAAAATCCTGAAAAATGAATGATTCACCTGTTCACCCAATTTCCTCTTTACTGACTTTGAAACGCGGGGGCAATAAAACAAGATATGAATGTAGGGTCTTTCCTGGAAATCCTTGGCAATCAGGGTACCTCCAACAGAAGCCTGGTTGTCGTCGTATTCGTTGAAGCGAATTCCAAAGATATCAGGAGGAAAGCCCATTGATTCTGAAAAGTCCCGCGTCAGGGCCTCAGAAAGTCTTTGTTTCAATTCGGTGTCAATCTTTGGCAGGGTTATTTCCATACAAGGCATATCAAACTCCTCAAGCGGACCTCAGAATCTGGTTTGATTCTCCTTGATCTCATCATAACCATTTCCGATTTACGCGGATAGATTTCTCTTGATGTCTCTACTTCCATACGTATGGCCGGTGCGTCTCTAGATAGATTAGGAAGCCGGTCAAGAGGCTAAGGTAGGGAAGATAAATACCCATGCTTAAATCTAAGACATTTCCAGAACGCAAATAGTAGCTTATATAGGAAAAGCTCAAAAAACTCCCCCCGTAGATAATGAGCTGGAGAACTAGAGAGGCGAGG
>CAZIKF010000069.1:0-13918 GCA_964539825.1 uncultured bacterium | reverse complement strand
AGGCAATCACCATCGGGGACACCAACCTTGTCTTCACCTTCCATGATACCAATGCGGGATTCAATGGTCAGGCCGCGACTTCAGTGACAGCGGGAGTAAGTATCACCCTCACTCGGAGTAGATCCTATTCTCTCACCTCAATCCAGACTGTAATCAATGACACCATTCGAACTGCCAATATCACAACAGGTAGCTCCACCGCCGGTCAATCTGCATTACTCAGAGCCACTACCTCCACGAATTACCAGGTTCCCGGAATCTCTGCTACTTTCGATGGTTACAACCTACAGCTCACTTCGAGCGTCAAAGGGTCATCCGGTTCGATTTCGGTAACCGCCAACAATATAGCGACAGATTTGCTAGGAATTCAGACTGGAAAAGTAATTGGCACGGGAGGTACGGCCGCAGTGATCACTGGCTCCAAAGATATCTCTGAGGGAACTACCATTGGCGGCACCGGTACATTGAGACTCTATCTTGTGGATGGCGATTTCAGAACCAACATAAACACCGCCATTTCTGCCTCAGGTGGCCGGGGTCTGAATGCCAGCGTGAATTCTGGAGGTTTCATCAGTTTCAATTCAGGAGTGGCTGTTTCAGCGACATCCATCCTTGATAACTTCAATAACTACTTTGCAGTGAATGACCTCAAGGCATCGGCCAATTTAACCTCCGATGGAAAACTAGAACTTAGATCTACTGAAAGCGGTGGTGATTCTTCCATCTCAATCGCTATTTTTGGGCCAAATACCAGTCTATCTGATCTCGGCTTTGTAGACAGGCAGAACAATGTCGGCACTGGCGGAAATGCAGCGCTCTTTTCAGGAAGTACTGATGATTCGGTAGCCGGTGTAGGTTTTACCCTCGCAAGTGCATTATTATTCAAGGTCACTGACAAAGATGGTTCAGCTAGCAATACCATTCAGTTTGGTACCAACGGTATCAATACTACCGAATCGTTTACTATCTCCAAGGAAGCCATCACATCGATTCTTAGTACCAGTACGCTGAAAACTACCGATGTGGATTATCGATTCGATGCTGCTAACCGATTAGACTTCTTTTCCAATTCTACCGGGGAAGATGCCAGAATCGTACTTTCTACTGGTAACAACTCCGCCAGGGAAACAATTGGTAGAGTGAGCTTTGGAATCGACTTTGGCCAGGCTAAGGCAGGAATTGGCAAGACCAACTTTGATCTCCATGTGGCTGACCGGAGCCTGACCTTTCAGATCGGAGCGAACAAGAGTCAGCATCTAAACTTCGAGGTAATCAACACCAGTGCCCAGGCACTTAGATTAAAGGGACTGGATATCACAAATATTCGAAATGCTACTTCGGCACTCGGATCCATTGACGATGCCATCCAAGTTGTCTCTTCGGAGAGATCAAAACTTGGTTCTTTGCAAAACCGTCTAACGTCTACAATGTCGAATTTGACGGTGACTAGCACGAACCTTTCAAGTTTCGAGTCCTCGATTCGCGACGTGGATCTTGCCACAGAGACCGTGGATTTCACCAGAAATCAGATTCTCATTCAGGCTGGAACCGCCCAGTTGGCTCAGGCTAAGGCTCTTCCACAGCAAGCTCTACAACTACTGGGATAAAATCCATTCAACCTGGCCCTTAAATAATTGAGTAATCCCCCCCTTTTTTCTCCAAATTGTCTAACGAAATCCGCTATAAATGCCGATAAGAATAGTGGAAGACCAAAAAATTATGTTTTAAAAAAATATATATCATAGGGTTCGTTTTCTACGAAAATCTTAGATTTTCTAAGATTTTGCATCCCATTTAGCTCTAACCCTGGCTCACCCTGCTCAAAATTTCTTTAACCCCTGTCGATTCCCTATATAGACGATTTTTTTTGGGATTCTTTTCTCTTTTGTGATCTCCCAAAAACTTTCGTAATTGGACATAAATCAAGGATTGAACACCCAGGGCCACCAGGGATGAGCGGCCCCTAAGGACATCAAGGAGGATGGACCATGGAGGGGTTATGGGTTTTCGTGTTGCAAATAATGTTTCGGCCTTACAGGTCCGAATTAATCTGTTTAAGAATCAGAAGGGATTGGCCCGTTCCATAGAACGATTATCCAGTGGATTTCGAATTAATCGAGGGGCCGATGATCCCTCCGGCCTAACCCTTTCAGAGAAGCTTCGAACCCAGATCAGGGGGACCAACGAAGCAATTGGAAATGCGCAGAACGGAATCTCCGTTCTACAGACCGCTGAAGGCGCACTGGCGGAAAATTCTGAACTACTTAATCGAATTCGCGAATTGTCTATTCAAGCCCAATCCGATGCGCTAACAGTAAATGATCGAATTGAGATCCAAAAGGAAGTCGACCAGGCTATCCTGGAAATTGACTCTCTTGCCTCGGGCACAGAATTTAATACGAGAAGTCTTCTTGATGGAAGCGCGAGTGCAAGGGTTTCTTCCAGTACCAATCAAAATGGCGCGGTCCAAATTGGCGGAGATGTTGAGGCTGGCGATTACCATATAGAGGTTTTACGCACAAGTCTAGGAGAACGACAGGCTCAGAAATCCGCGATTCAAACTGATTCCACGACCGGGTTGCTGGCTTCATTGAATACCGAACTCAGGGATCTTGACAGCATGACCGACAGCGGCGGTGTCCCGGTCCTTGAAGATCCACTGATCATCTCTTTGAGGGGAAACAAGAAAAAGGCGGATATTACAGTTACTGGGGCCATGACTACGGGTGAATTAGCAACCGCAATAGAAGACAGCCTGAAATCCGGCTCAGGGCTTGATCTCCCAGGGGCCACTTTTGCCTTCAATCCCACTACAGGGCAGTTTTCATTTCAATCGGGTAAGGACGGGCAATCAGGAGATATCACCATATCTGGAGATGAGGATTTTGTGAACGCTTTATCTATGCAGGTCACTCAGGAATCTAGAGATCCAGGCTATCGTATCAGCTCAACTCAAATTGATGTTCAAAATCCGGAAACCACCCAGGGTCAAACCACCACCGAACGCGCCATCGGCGTTATTGATGGATTAGCCATCGATTTCAGTTTGGCAAAAGAAGCCCGCATAGACGGAACCCTCAGCGGGCAAAGGGGAATCCAGATTGGAGCCAATAACGTGGTCTTTACTTTCCACGATACCAATGCCCAGGACAACGGACAGGCCACCGGCAACATCTCCGCCGGGGTGACTGTTACCCTGACGGGCAATCGAACTTATACCACCACATCCATCCAATCCATTGTCAATCTAGCAGTGAACGGATCGGCCGATTCCTCCAACGCTCTCACCCGAACCACTACGAGTTCCCTATTCTCTACACCTGGCATTACCGCGAGTTTTAGCGGATTTGATCTCCAGCTGACCTCAAGTGTCACGGGTACCTCGGGAGAAATCTCTCTAACTGCTAATGCCGAGGCTCAATCTCTGCTGGGACTCACCTCAGGCAAGGTGGTAGGAAGCTCAGGAAACTCGGCAATACTCGCTGGAACCGTGGATGTATCCAGCGGGATTAGCATTGCAGGTACAGGAGTGCTCCGCGTCAGGGTAGGAGATGGCGACTTCAGGATCAATTCAGGAACATCCATCGGAGGTGAGATTACCTTTAATCGAGGTGCTCTCATTACATCCGCGTCTATCACCTCCACCCTCAATACCTATTTCACCAGCAACAACATTGATGCAAATGCAAGTGTAGATTCATCTGGATTTCTCAATATAGCTACCACTGAGACTGGCGGAGACGCTCGTCTTTCAATCAGCAGCGGGGGATCATCGCTAGGAGACCTGGGGCTCATTGATGGGCAAACCGCATCAGGAAATAGCGGCAGCGCTGCTGTTTTCTCAGGAGCAACTAACACCAATGCCGAGGTGGACTCAGCCTTTGTTCTGGGTGGATTCATGAAGTTCAGGGTTGCGGATGAATCTGGAATTCAGACAAATACCATTACCTTTGGAACCTCAAATGTAGCCTCTTCGGGTGAGTCCTTCGCCATTAGCCAAACTCAACTATCTTCAATTCTGGATACCAGTGGGGTCCAGTCTACTGGGGTTGACTACTCGTTTGATGCAGGCAACCGCTTAGACTTCTTTTCCAGCTCAATCGGGAAAACTTCCCGGGTGACCCTTACATCTGACGCAACCTCTCAAACCCTGGGAAGTAATACCTTTGGGATA
Organism: uncultured bacterium; assembly: GCA_964539825.1. Lineage (GTDB taxonomy): Bacteria > Muiribacteriota > UBA6191 > UBA6191 > UBA6191 > CAZIKF01. The sequence continues at coordinate 9,744 of CAZIKF010000069.1, read as the reverse complement.
GACTTCAATTCGCAAGCCCAGGGAAGTGGAGCAACAGAATTCGATATTCACGTAACGGATTCAAAGTTGAATTTTCAAGTTGGAGCAAACCGGGGACAAAGCCTTGGTATTTCATTCGCTAATTCGAGTGTAGATGCCCTTGGACTGCGCGGGCTTGATGTGACAAATATTAAGACGGCCACACGTGCATTGGCGAAGATTGATAATGCCGTGAACCAGGTTTCATCGGAACGATCCCGTCTGGGTTCCTTTGAGAACAGGCTCTCAACCTCTGTGGACAATCTAACCTCGGCGACTACCCATTTAACCTCTTTCGAATCTCAAATCCGAGATGTGGATATTGCTAAGGAAACTGTGGACTTTACCCGTAGCCAGATTCTCGTACAAGCAGGAACGGCCCAGTTGATCCAGGCTAACGCACTAGGTCAAACAGCGCTAACCCTGCTGTTCTAATTTGATAGTGACAGCAGAATTTCCCTTATTCTGCTGTCGCTATCATTTCAATTTCAAGGCTCGCACCTTTTGGTAAACTTGCCACTCCAACGCAAGCACGAGCAGGGTAAGGCTCCTTTAAGTATTCAGCGTAAATCTCGTTGAACTCGGAGAACCTGGACAGGTCTGTCATGGAAATATTCAGCTTCACTACATTTCCAAAACCAAGTCCCGAGTCTACGAGCAAAGCCTGAAGATTCTTCATCACCTGTCGCACTTCAGCTTCGAAGTTCGAATCCACCAGGGTCCCTGATTCCGGGTCCAAACCTATTTGTCCGGAGAAAAAGGATAACCCTCTTGTTTCTATTCCATGGGAATAGGGACCGATAGCCGCCGGTGCACGACTAGATTCCAATTTACGCATTTTATTCTCCCTGGGAGTAGAGTGAGTCCGGGTAAAACACTTCATTTTGAGTATATACAACCCTTAAGGCACACACTACACTAGAACCAACATGTCCTCTACCCCGCTGATTAGCCTTTGCGCGATTTTCAAAGATGAAGAAAGATTCCTGCCTGAATTTATTGATCTCTTTAAGGACAGCTGTGATGAACTCATTCTCGTAGATACAGGTTCCAGAGATGACAGCCTGAAAATTCTGGCTGAGAAACAGGTGAAGGCAGAGAATTTTCCCTGGGTTGATGATTTCTCAGCAGCTCGAAATTTCGCCATCTCCCTGGCGACAGGAAAATGGATTCTAGTCCTGGATATCGACGAACGAATTCTTCCTGAAGATATGCTCCGCCTCCGCGCACTTCTTCAAAGCCATGATTTAAACGCATTTTCCCCAACATGCATCAGTCTAAGAGATTTTAATTGGCGAGCCTCCAAACCGCGGATTCACAGCATCAATCGAAATATGTTTGTTAGAGTTTTTCCTAACCATCCTGAAATTCGATTTGAAAAACCTATTCATGAGTCCATCGTCCCGTCTCTGGAGAGACTGGGAATCTCCACTATTTCTATTGAGATTCCTGTCTATCACCTGGGCTATGCTGGAGAGCTTTACCAGCAGAAGGTCTTGAGAAATAAGAATCTTCTTGAGGACGCGGTAAAATCTGGTTCTCCAGATCCAACCCTGGTCTACTACTATGTTCAAACAAACTGGAATTCTGATCAAAGGACTTTCAATCTACTCAAGGATTCCGCGTTGGCAGCTACAGGGAAATTGCGCCAATACCTGGTTGAATTTTGTTTGGCCTGGCTGATGGAATTTCCTATGCAGAAATCTTCCAACCCTGTTGATTCTTTGACTTACTGGGAGGAAGAGCTAGCACGTCTTGACAAGGAATCTCCTATGTTCTGGCTGCAGAAGGCTCGTTTAGCATGGGTAAATCATAAACAGACAGAGGCTCTATTCTGGTATGAAAAAGTTCGGGCTTTAGTTACAGAAATGGTCTCCATCCAGTACTTTAGGCCAGAAGTCCTCTATAATCTTGGATTCCTATACGCCTGTGTCAGCCAATATGAAAAAGCCCTCGAAACCTATGAAGAATTCACGGATCTCTTTGGAGCTGATCCTCATGTTTTTCATCAAACCATAAAACTTTATGCAATCACGGGCCAATTGGAAGAGATCCTCAAGAATGCCAAATCACCCCCTCGGGATCTCTATAAGCTTCCACCGGAAAAAAAAATAGAGCTTAGTAAAATACTGGAACATGTTGTGAAGCCAACAGACCCTGAGGCATGCTCGCTATGCATTGACCTTCTTGAGAAAAGCTGATCCATAGCAATGTGGTGGGGGCTGCCGGGTGACTAATCCTTGCTGAAATCTTGTCAGGAAGCCCAAAGCATAGTAGCATCCGAGAGCTGTTTTTGGAGCTAAAACCTTAGTGAAGGTCTGTATTGATGGCACAATGGGAACAGGTTCAGAATGAGTTGGAGTCCCTTTTTCCCACAGGTGAATGGGTTGAAGCCGATCCTGGCCGAGAGGGTTATTGTCCCTATTTCCTCTATAGGACTTGGTTTCTTGAAATGCTTATTAGCAAACGGCATTTCAGCGAAAACAATCTGAAAGCATTACTCAATTTCCAGTTTAATTTCAGCCCTACTGAAAACGTTATTTTCCAAAAGGCAACGGCGATGGGGTTGCTGCCCTTTCATTTTTACTCACGTCTTGAAGCCCGTCTCCATGAGATTGGAGTCAAGATTTATTACCAACTCGATGCTGACTTTTCCACACCCTTTCAGATTCAGTCAAGTAACTTAAACGAACTTTGTGCAACGGTATCTAAACTTGGTTCAGCACACCTTGAAGTCACTGAAACTGCTCTTGAATCCCTGCAAGCCATAGCCAAAAAATATTCCCTCGGATAGGGAGCCCATTAATTTTTCAAAGGAGAAATCCATGACAAATGCCTTCTCAAAGACCCCAGAACCCTTCAACGAACCTATATTCGATTATTCACCGGGCTCAACCCAAAGAGAGGTTCTTGAAAAAGAACTCAAAGAGTTGCGATCAAAGGAGCTTGAGATTCCCAATTGGATCGGGAATGAGAAGGTTCACACCTCTAATAAAGGGAATTGTGTGTGTCCTCATGATCACCATCATATTCTGGCCAGTTTCTCAAAAGCCGGAAGTACCGAAATTCAGTCTGCTGTTGATTGCGCCCTATCCGCCAGGAAGGACTGGTCCAACCTGCCGTGGGAAAACAGAGCGTCCATTTTTCTAAAGGCAGCTGATCTGATCTCCGGTCCTTATCGCGCCAGATTAAATGCGGCAACTATGTTGGGCCAATCAAAGAGCGCCTACCAGTCCGAGATTGATTCCATCTGTGAATTCGTAGACTTCCTGAGATTTAACGTGAAGTTCTTGGAGGAAATCTATAGCGAGCAGCCCCCGAAACAAGCCCCGGGGATTTGGAATCGAGTGGAGTATCGCGCACTGGAAGGTTTCGTTGCCGCTGTTACCCCCTTTAATTTTACCGCGATCTCAGGAAATCTCCCCTCCGCCCCAGCTATGGCTGGAAATGTAGTGGTATGGAAACCAGCCGATACACAGATCTATTCAGCACAGGTTCTCATGGAGGTTTTTGAGGAGGCCGGTCTTCCTCCTGGTGTCATCAACATGGTACTTGGTGTAGAGGAGGCGTTCTCAGAGATCGTACTTTCCCATCCAGATCTCTCGGGTATCCACTTCACTGGATCTACCAAGACTTTTCAACACTTCTGGAAAGTGGTAGGAAATGGTATCGACCGCTATAAAACCTATCCCAGGATTGTTGGTGAAACAGGTGGGAAGGATTTTCTGATCGCTCACCCCAGCGCTGATGTCCCGGCACTGGCTACTGCCTTGATCCGGGGAGCCTTTGAGTACCAGGGTCAAAAATGTTCTGCCGCATCGAGGGCCTATATTCCCCGCTCAATATGGAACCAGGTATCTCAATTGATGCTCAAAGATTTTCAGTCCATTCGCGTAGGGCCGGTTGAGGACTTCTCATGTTTTGTGAACGCGGTCATCGATAAGAGATCCTTTGATCGAATCCAAGGCTTTTTAAGCTATGCGCGTGAATCCAATGAATGTGAGTTTCTCTTCGGGGGGAATAGTGATGATACCAGTGGCTTTTTCGTGGACCCCACTGTCATTGTTACCACCAATCCCAAATTTCGGACCATGCAGGAAGAGATTTTTGGACCAGTGCTGACCGTATACGTATTTGAGGACGAGAATTGGGAAAAAACCCTCGAGCTAGTAGACTCCACTTCCCCGTATGCCTTGACAGGTGCCGTTTTCTCAAAGGATCGTTACGCGGTAGAGCAGGCTCTTGAAACCCTGAGAAATTCAGCCGGCAACTTCTACATTAATGATAAACCGACCGGTGCGGTCGTAGGCCAGCAGCCATTTGGAGGATCCCGTGCCAGCGGTACCAACGATAAAGCCGGGTCCAGACAAAATCTCCTACGCTGGATAAGTGCACGAACGATAAAGGAGAACTTTGTACCTCCCAGCGACTATCGCTACCCATTCATGGGATAAGAGCCAGGGAGGCAAACTTCAATTCACACTTATAGAAAAAGAGCCCCCGAAGGGGCCCCTTTTTCTATAAGGTATGTGAGTGCCGCTCTTATCCGAGGAGCTGTAAACCTCCTTGTGGAATTGCCTTAGCCTGGGCGAGCTGCGCGGTCCCAGCCTGAGTCAGAATCTGTCTCCTGGTGAATTCCACCGTTTCCTTGGCCAAATCTACATCGCGAATTGAAGACTCAAAGCTAGATAGATTTGCATGGGATACGGTTGTGTTATTGATGGTGGCACTCAATCTATTCTGAACTGCTCCTAGTTTGGATCGCTCAGAAGAAACCGCCTGAATAGCATCATCAATTTTCCCTAGTGCATCGGTCGCCGCATTGATATTCGTGACGTCCGTTCCTTTTAGACCAAGGGAGTCCGCAGTGGCGTTACGAATCTGAAATTGGTGAAACTGCTGCTGGTTAGCACCGGTTTCAAATCGCAGAGTCTTATCAGTCACATGCACATCAAACTCAGTCTTTCCCCGTCCCTGGTCCGAACTCTGGAAATCCTGACCGAAGGTTGTGCGCCCGGTGGTCTGGAATTGCCCATTGTTGGAGACAGAGAGAACTACACGGGATTCCTCGCCCGATGACTTGGAAAAGAAATCCAATCGATTACCGGCATCGATCGCGAAATCCACGTCGGTAGTATTCAGATTGCTTCCATTGAGAATCGAGGTCACGGCTTCCTTGGAAATCGAGAATGATTCTGAAGAAGAAACAATGTTATTGGTTCCCATCATGATCGTATCTGTTGTAGCACCGTCTTTATCTGTGACGGTGAAACGATAGGTCTGATCAAGTGTAAACGCCTGAGTGGATTGTGCCGAGGCCGTGTTTCCTGTGAAAACCGCCGCGTTTCCACCGGTGCCAATGTTATTCTGCCCATCCACAAATCCCAGGTTAGCCATCGACTCACCGGCCCCGGAAGAAATCGAAATCTTGGAATCTCCACCGGTTTCGGTGGATCGAATCTCAAGCTTTCCATCCGAGGTCTGAATTGCCTCTGCCTTGACATTGTTCTGGGAAAAATAGCTATTGAAGGTATTCACTACCGAGGTGGCAGAAATCTGCACCCCTCTGTTAAAAGTGATGTCTCCACCAGCAGAAACTGCAGTACTTGGAGTTCCGGTATTGATGTTAAAGTCTCCATCTCCAACACTAATATTTAAAATTCCGGTTCCATTAATGACAATTCCCTGGGAAATGTCGGCAGTACCTGTGATGGTAGCACCGATTCCTCCCCCACCAGTTGTCTTTCCATCTACGATTCCCATGACATCGAGAGCTGCCTGATTTCCCGCAATGGAGATCTCACCAGTGGTTCCAGATATGGCAGAAGTCAGAACCAGGTTATAGCCGTCAAAACTGGCGGTCACACCGGGATTCTGCATCCCTGTAGATGTAGTTGTTCTGGTCAACGCATTGCCTGCATCGTTAGCAGAGCCGACAGCATTATTGATCATGGTAGAGATCGATGCTGTTGTATAGGTCCTACTTCGAGTCAGGGTAACGGTTACTGCAGTACTCATGCTTCCAACTGCCTGCCCGTTATCCTCCGCGTTCGTATCATGAAAGGTGAAGACAACGTTGTTTCCCGCGATAGTAATCGCATCTGTTGCCGCCACCGAACCATCTAAACGTGCCTCGGAAGAAAGCTCAAATTGGAGATCAAGTCCGCCAATGACACCCGATGTTCGAGTGTTGGTTGTGTTCTCGGATACGGTCGTGGGTGTAGCTATTCCCACTGAGGTTGCCGTCACTTTGAAGGCCGAATCTTCGGATGCGACGGTTTCCTGCATGGCCAAAGCCTTAAGGATCCCCTCGTCCCCCCCAAAGGATAGTTCTCCAAGGGTGCCATCGCGACCAGATTCATAAACAAATTGGCCATTACTAGCGTTAAACGCAAAGGTGGAGCCCTCAAGACCGAGACCTCCGTCAGCAGCCTCCTTAGTGACTGCCTCCTCTACCTTATTAGCAAATTCCTCTACGGTTTGATCACTGGACATGATCACTTCAGCGGTCAATCCATTCCCTTTGAGCGTCAGAGTTTGGGGAGCTTCCAACCTGTCGTTTCCGGCCAGATCATCCATACTCTCAAGCTTTCCGAGCTTGGTGGATAGTCCTGCTACATTTCCTGATGTTTCATCTCTTTGGATTCCAGACATTTGGATCTGGCGGATTCCTGATTCTTCCTTTGTCACGCTTACTGTGTAGTCACCAGCCGCGACGGTATCAAGTCCGGTCTGATGTACCGTCAGATCACTATGATCGGTGGACACCAGAGCTGCCATACTGCCATCGAGCGTCTTCTTGGTATTGAACTCGGTGGTTTCAGCAATACGGTCAATTTCCTCGACAAGCTGGTCAACTTCCTTCTGAATCTCAAGCCGATCTCCGGAAGTCAATGCATCGGACTGTGCCTGGATGGAGAGTTCCCTCATTCTATTTAAGATGGAGTGATCTTCATTAAGAGCCCCTTCTGCAGTTTGAATGAGTGAAGTCGCATCCTGGGCATTTGCGATACCCCTGGACAGACCTGTGATTTGACCTCTCAGTTTCTCGGACACTGTCAAACCAGCGGCATCATCAGCCCCTCGATTGATCTTGAGTCCTGAAGAGAGTCTTTCAATGGACTTCGAGAGTCCACTTTGACTTTGCCTCAAATTGCCGTTGGCAACCAGGGCATTCACATTGGTGTTGATTCGAAAACCTTCCATGAACCATCCTCCTTGATGGGTTTCTTTTAGCCAGCCATCCATGGCGGCAAAGTTTATAATTACCAGCGAGGTGAGCTGTGACTGTGGCCCAGTTTTTCAGTACCTCGACTTTTGTTAAGTCTTCAAAGGACATGGGAGCGGTGCTCCCGGTTCCCCATTTTTTTCTAGTCCGATCTATCTCAAAGTTCTCGTGGTGAAGAAGCGATAGACAAAACCGCGTTCCTGCGAGTTCGTGCGGACCTTACGAGATTCTAATAGAACTCGCTTAGCTGGCGCGACGCCACCTACGCAATAGAAAAATATGGGGAACCTTGTGGAAAGGTGGAGAAAAGTGAATCAGGTTGAAAAGCATGTCATCCTCCTTGATGTTTTCGCACCTAACCGTCCTTGTCAGGCTTTAGAACACCTTCGGTTTCTTTCGACTGTGGCCCAGTTTTGAATTTTTCCGAATGTATTCACTTATGCTCATCGGCACGCAGAGATAGACTTTAGAACCTGCTAAGCTTGGACTGGGGGGAGTTGAGGAGGATTATCTCTTATTTTCTTCGCTTTTTAGGCTAAAATGACTAGGTGCCATTTTATTTTGAAGAACAGGATTTTTTCCTCTCTATCTATTTATCGGCATTTTCTTCCCGGAACTTTAGTCATTTCTTATCCAAACCTGTATGAATAGGTTTTGTGTTGTTGCAGGATGAAAAGAAAGGGTTTAGAAAGTCCCGAAGGGCCAGAAAATTAAGGAAAAAGTGCTTCCATCACGGATCTCCCAGTTTAAATATTATGCTGCCTAATTCAATCCGGGTTCTGAGCCATCTGCGAAAACTTCGTGGACCGTGGTTTTTGCTGGCTCTGCCCCAAAGGCAACGATTCTCTAGAGAAGATTATCGACCTATATCCTTAAATTTTAAAATCGGAAGAGAGTACTTCAAGGGAACTGGAGGGGAAATACGGTAAGAAATCAGGCTCTTATATGTAGTAAAGACCCTATGGTAAATACCAAGGGCCTTTGCTTGGAAGATCCTGGTTTTCATACTGGGCCACAGTCAAAAACTAGGAAACCTTAAAGAGAATCACTATAGTTATCGGCAAGATCAAACCATGACATTAATTTTTTCTAAAATCCCCTTTTGTCTTCTCCCAAGAAACTTAGCAGGAGTGCCCCCGTTAACCCGGCCCACGAGCCAAATTCACTACACAATTTTCAGGCTCCAGTAAACGAATTCGGCGGCTCTAGTGTTATGTGCCAAGGAGGCAATTCCAGTAAGAAAACAAGGACGAAATCTAGTGCCTGGATTCGTGGAACTGAAGTAGTGCAGTTTGGGATTCGTATCGTTCAAGAAGTGATCACCAATTAAGCTGTGACGACAAAACTGCTAACAGTATCACACCCTCGTCTACAAGAATCTATAGAGTGAGTCGAGGCCCGGAATTTCTGGGGTCAGATGGGCGAGCGAAAGGTTCAGTGTCTGTGCAGACAACGATGGGCGTAGCACAGCTACGTTCAAGGCGGATAAGCAGAACAGTGGACCTTGCAGCTGTCTAGCTACCCCAGAAATTCCGGGTCTCGGCTCACCACAAAAAAAAAGGCCCCCGGAGGGGCCTGAGTGGCTAAACTCTAAGTATTTGACGCCCTTGTAAAGAAAGCCTAAACCTTCCCAAGGAATATCTTATTGCCTGGGCGTGGTTCCGTCTCTTTACGATCTGATCTGACCTAAAATTTCTGCAGCGAAGTTAGTTTCAATGAACGCAAGTGGGTCACTTCAGTTCATTGAATTTCGATCTGGCAGAATTTAGGTACAAATGATTAAAATCGAGAACCGGATGGTCAGAAGGGAAATAAAAAAGGTAGAAAAGCATGTCATCCTCCTTGATGTTTCAACACCCGACCATCCATGTCGGGCTCAAGAACACCTCTGATCTTCTTAGACTGTGGGCCAGTTTTTGACTTTTTCAGATATGTTCTGTTATCAGATCGACAGATACAGATATGACCTGGAACCTGTTTTGATGGATTTAGGGGGGAATAGCCTTCCTGAGTTCTTATAATCTTCTATTTTTGAAGTATTATAACCAGGCTACGCTTTTTGAAAATCAAGACAGTCTATGTCTCTCTATGTATTTATCGGCACTTTCTGGCCAAAACCTTAGGCCTCTATCAAAAAATGATCCAAATGGATATATTTTGTTCGAATAGTCGTGAAGACCTGCATTATCAAAGATTTCTGAAAATTAAAACCCACCGGAAAATATATACCCAAACGCATTTGGTTTGCCCGGATTCCCGGCCAAACCAGGAATCTGTAGATTCCTTTACTCATCTACGATGAGCTTATTTTGGTCATGGACCTACAACGGGCATACCGTTTGCTTTTCGGTATAAGCAGCCTCCTTTTAGCCACTTTAAGTAATGGTTTATTTTGGACCCATGAGATGGGGCAGGTATGGAAAGGCTTTGATATGGTGACAAATGTCTAGCGTCAATTAGAATTGCACCCTGGCGACAATTATTTTTACCCATCGCAT
>CAZIKF010000068.1:0-14353 GCA_964539825.1 uncultured bacterium | reverse complement strand
CAGATCCGGTGTTCCTCCACCGGTACCCTACCGGGGCATGCTTGGCAGGTGCATCCTGTCCGGTGTGAAGCCCCCGAGACAATGTACCAAAGCCAGTTCATTGGCGGGAACGAAGTCGTGAGACGGAACTCCTCCTGATAGTCTCAAGTCAGGTGAGGGCTAGGGTTTGAGAGATATGGTCAACACATGTGAACATCCGTAAGCATCGTCAAGAAGAGCAGGCCAAAGAGGCTGATAGGCCTGAACCAAAACGGTCAAGTGGAGGGTCAGGGACCTGTGGAATATCCCTGCGAGGACGTTTCTCCACCGGTGTAGAGGATGGACCTAAGTCTCTTATCAATCGGTTTTCTGATGGAACTTGGAAACCTGGTACTTCCGCCAGCCTTCGGGTTGGCAGGTGTAACCGCAAGGCGCACTGTTGGCGGTGCCAGAGTAAGAACGCGGGAAGAAGCAAATGTCTGGTTGCAATGATCAGAATACGGGAAGAATTCCCGGACTCGAAAGAGTGCCCACGTCCCGCATGGTCCTCGATTGCGAGAGAATTTGGAGAATCTTCTATGGAAAGGAAAGCAAATGACACCGACTGAGAAGCCGAGTGGTGCACCCTTCCCAAATTTCGACTCAATCCCTTGGGATAAAGCTCGAAAGCTTGTCAGAAGACTGCAAATGCGTATCGCAAAGGCAAGGAAGAGTGGGAAGATTTGCAAGGTTAAAGCCTTGCAGTGGACTCTCACTCATTCTTTTTACGCCAAAGCTTTGGCTGTAAAGAGAATCACTTCCAACAAAGGTAAGAATACCCCTGGAGTGGACAGGGTTACCCTGAACACTCCGGGGAAGAAGATGAAGATGGTCCTTTCTCTCAGAAGAAGGGGCTATAAACCTCTGCCTCTGCGCAGAGTATATATTCCCAAAGTAAACGGTGCAAAACGTCCCCTTGGAATACCTACGATGAAGGACAGATCCATGCAGGCTCTGTACCTGATGGCTTTGGAACCGGTAGCAGAGGTTACCGCGGATCCAAATTCCTATGGTTTCAGAAGGCATAGACGCTGTGCGGACGCAATTGAACAGTGTTTCAGGGCGCTCGCAATAAAAACCGCTTCGGTATGGATACTTGAGGGTGACATTGTATCGTGCTTTGACAACATCTCTCATCAATGGATGCTTGAGAACATCCCTTTGGATAAACACATGCTCAGGCTTTGGCTGGAGGCTGGTGTCATGGATGGAAGGAAGCTATTTCCAACCTCCAGGGGCACCCCGCAGGGAGGAATTATTTCGCCCACTCTTGCCAATATGGTTCTGGATGGTTTGGAATCCGCAGCAAAGTCGGCTGTAAAGAAAAAGGGCTCAAAAGTTAATGTGATTCGCTATGCGGATGATTTCGTTATTACCGGCAACGATCAAGAAATCCTGGGGAAGGTCAAAAAGGCCGTAACCGAATTTCTTGAACCAAGAGGGTTATCTTTACACCCGGGGAAAACGAGGATCACCCACATTAACGAAGGATTCACATTTTTGAGCCAGAACTTTAGGAAATACAGCGGCAAGTTACTGATCAAGCCCGGCAAGGCAGCCATTAAGAGCTATCTTACTCGGGCTAAATTAATCATTCGGTACTTATGCAATCGAGATCTTGCAACGCTGGTAAGACGACTCAATACTCTTTCAAGAGGATGGGGTAATTACCACCGTCATATTGTAGCGGGTCAGACTTTTGCACGTTTGGATTCTATTATATTCCATACGTTGTTTCGTCGCATGTGTAAGATGCATTCTAAGAAGGGTAAGTACTGGGTTTACAGGAAGTACTGGGGCTCAGAACTCTCGCCTATTTTTAGAGTGTCGAACCGGAGGGATGGTCTGTACTATTCCCTTGTTAGACTATGTTCTCTTGGGATTCGTAGACATATCAAGGTCAAGGGAGAGGCGATTCCGTTTCTCCCTGAGCACTTTGCTTACTTTGAAAGGAGGCGTGCTTCCGAATGTCTTCGCTGATCATTCATATTTCTTTTCTTACTTTTGTTAGTTTCTTGCCGGGCTTCCACAACCAGGAATTGTCCTTTGAGGGCTTGAGCCGTATGAAGGGAAACTTTCACGTACGGTTCTTAGGGGGGAAAGGGGCTTCTGGCCCCTGACCTACCCGATCACCGTTTACCTGTGAGCCAAGGAGGGAAACACGTTGTGGACAACCTGATTACTTTATGCGAATCCCACCATCGAATGGTGCACAAGACTATGGAAAAGAAAGCTCAAAATAATGGTGCTTGAAAGGTTCAGGGAATCCACTGATGAAGAAGCCCACTCCCTCGCGGACTACTTCAAAGCTGAGTTTCTAGTCTTCGGTCCCAGCGGAACATGTCTGCTGTGGACACATCCATATAGAAAGCCACAAATACAAAGGCCGATGATGGATATGTGCCTTTACTATAGGTAGATTAACGCAGAGGGTTAAATAGCCCTTTCTGCGGCTAAGGCTCGGTGACCGGGGATGTCTTGTTGAGATAGAATAGCTTTTTACACCGGGAGGGATTTCATGGGAGTTCAGGTAGGCATCGGAATCAGTCGCATTAAGGACAGTTTTGTGGCTGGAGTCCAGGCTACCCGGGAAGCGTGTCGTGATATCAGGGAACCAACCTTAGTAATCTGCTTTGGAAGCATCCATCATGATCATCATGAGCTTTACGAGGGAATCTGTACCCAGATTGACTCTAAAATCCTCCTGGGATGCTCAAGCTATGCTGAGATCTCACCTTCTGGTGTGAGTCGTGGAACCATAGTGGTTATGGCACTTTTTCTACCGGGGGTGCGAGTAAGACTCGGCGAGGTTTCCAATTATACTGATGAGAAAAGTCTAGGTAAGGAGCTTTCCCAATCCCTTTCCAACCAGGAGCTGCCGGAAGGTTCCATGAGACATCTCCTCTTGACCCTTCGTGGAATTGGAGCCGGAGGTGAGGAATTTCTAGAGGTACTACAGAAAGCCTTTGGAGATATCGCGATCTTCGGGGGGTTGGGCGGCTGTGATTACGATGTGGGAATGAGTCACCCCGATTTCTGGAGGAGTTACCAATATCTCACCAAGGGAGTGAGTCCTGGCGGAGCGAAGGCAGCCCATCTTTGTCTTCCTGAAAACGATTACCAGCCTGCCTTTGGATATGCGCATGGGTGGACTCCTGTAGGACCGGCAGTCACGATTACAAGGGCTGAGGGACCGGAAGTATATGAGGTTGACGGTATCCCCGTATTTGAGTTTTATCGCCAGTTCCTGGGGGGAACTGATTCCCGCGAGTTCTTTGAAGGGATGATTCAGAGGTATGCCTTCTCCGTAGACATGGAATACGAGGGATTTAAGCGATCTGTTGTTCGTTTGCCCGTAAAATGCGACTTTTCTAAAGGCTGTATCACTTATTTTCCTGTCCAGGATCTACACGGAATTCAAGTACGTCTGCTGCATGGGGATCGTAGAGGAGTTCTGAATGGCGCTCGCAGGGCAGCTCAGCGCTGTAAAGATGCCCTTATGGGAATGGAGCCAGCTCTATTGATCAATATTAGCTGTTGTACCCGAGCGGTGATTCTTCATAGTCGTGTAGATGCAGAAGTTGAAGCGATTCAGGAAGTCTTTGGTAAGGAAATTCCTATTGTTGGTTTCTATTCCGGAGGAGAGATTTTTCCTTACCTGAGCAAATACGAGGATGTGGTAGATCCCGGAAATGCCTTAAATCATTCTCACTACCATGCGACAACTGTGGGTGTAATGGCCCTCGGAACCCGATTGCCCATCGAAAAAGTGGTTCGTGAGGGACTCTTTATTGACCGAGACGTGCAGCGTAACGTGGATGATATTCAGAGACTACTCAAGGAAAGTGAAGGAATACTTGACGATACCCAGGGATTTCTTACTGCCATTTCACGAAAGAGCTATGAAATTAGTGAGATTCTCAAAGAGCAGAATGAGGAACTTCAGCAAAAGAATGAGCAAAATCTTCGTCTACAGGAGATTGTTCACCGTTACACACCTCATGAGGTCTGGTCTGAGGCGGGAAATAGTGCCAAACGCGGGGACTATGAAATACCCGAACGAGAAGTCCACCGCGTTTACCTATTCATGGATGTACAAGGCTTCACAGCCTTTAGTGAAAAACATGATCCTACTGAGGTTATCCAGCACTTGAATGCGATCTTCAATCCTGCTACAGAATTCATCTATGAGCATGAGGGAGATGTGGATAAATTTATCGGTGACTGTATCTTCGCAGTTTTTCCTGATTCACCTCATGCGGTTCAGGCGGCACGGAAAATCCTCGGGCTTTTTGATGACTTGAAAGAAAAGGGAAATCCTTTCCAGGTACGCATTGGCATTAACAAGGGAAGAGCTATCCACGGAAATGTTGGCTCAGCAAACAGGCGCGAATACACATTTATCGGGGATGCTGTAAATCTTACCCAGAGGCTGGAATCCAGTTGCAGCCCAGGTCATATTCTACTTTCCCCTGTTGTCTACGATACTTGTGGAGCACAATTTGAGCAGGTTCAGGAACGGGAAATCACCGTCAAAGGAAAAAAAGAACCCCTCAAGGTTTTTGAATGCAGATAGGGAGCAAACCAAATGTTTTGGACATACAATTTGCCGGATTGTTTATTAATCTTCTCTACTTTAGCTTGACCCTGTCTCCTATTTTTCGAAAGTGAACCCCTTGCTCAATGATGGAAACTGGAATATCAAGCACCCTGCCGTTACCGGCCTTATCCTTGACCTCTACCCTGATGACGTCGTAAAAGTTGGCATTCGGATAGAGATGATACACAGTGAGAATTTTAGATTGCTGGTAAATTCTACCTTTAGTGGAAGACTTGGCTTTAAAGCGATGTTCTGACTGGTCGTCAGAGATGTGTCTTACTTTTGGATTTGAGGAAGTGAAGAGTACTTTTCCGTCCGGAGCGCTACTGACCTTGATATCGATTTCATCCAGATCTTGATTATCCGTCGCCTCCACTTTGACTATGAAGCGGACATCTTCTGGAATGTGATAGGCGAGATCCCTTTCTTGAGTTGAGGGGCTGATCTGGTTGATAAGAAAGTGGGATACTTTATCGGCAGGATTTGCCCGAAGCAAGGTTTCATCTCGTTCTTCATAGATTGAGGAAGAGTTGAAAATGGGATTATTTTCAGCGCGTTTATCCTCGGTTCTAAAGATCACCACACGATTAGAATCATTGTCTGGATTTTGAGACGGGTCTGGCTCAAAGCCCTGGGCGCCCAGAAGGGTATATTCGACCTTTTTATTGTATTTAAACTCCATCAGTGTTACCCGGAAATTAGGAGGATCATTGTCCTGAACAACCAACTTACCCACGCGAGTTGCCCGTCTTTGCAATTCGTTGTTGTAGTAACGCCCAATCTTGTTTTCCAGTGGTTGTGAGGCGGCCCGACCATCAGCCCCCATCATGCCATCCTCACCATAATTCTCGGCACCCTGTCTGCGATACCAGTTACTGGCGAATTGGAATTTTGGCCAGGACCCAAAATTGCCCTGGTTCCATGAACTTACCGTGGAGTTCCAATCGATAGAGGGATCGGAGAAATCAGGAAAGTCTTTGGTAATCCTAACATCCCGTGCTTTGGCATAGAGGTTATAGACCAGGCTGGACTCACCGGGATTTGGTTGGTCTCCATTGACAAAGAAAGGTGCCAGCAGGAACTGACCTCGAACTCTCCAACGCGTTGTAATAGAACAATCATCAGGATTTGCCGTGAGTGGTGAAGTCGTCAAAAGACATCCTGGTTTCCAGGGAACATAATCATCTTGAGCACCCGAACCCTGGCTTGAAGGGAGGTATTCAACTCTTGTTTTACCATCTGGATGGTCGGGAGTGAGGCTAAACGGGGCCTGATTAGCAACATCTGGAACCAGAGAGATCATCCAGGAATTGAGGCCAGGATGCTTAATAGTAGGATCTTCAGTACGAAGGTTTTGATCCCTTGTTCCCAGGAAGTTCTGAATAGCCGGATCGGAGCTAATCCCCTTTGTTGGGGGGTAAAACTTGGTTGAATTGATCTGATCGTTCACACGTTCCCAGCTTTGCTCATTTCCAGGTGAGTCTGTGCTCAGGGAGAATGGGGAATTTCTACGTTCTATGAAGACACCATCAGTCGGAAACTTGTTGCTGGGCTCTTTCCATGGATAGATGAAATCATCAGAGATGAGATTCTGAGGATTGTAAGAATACCCGGGAGAAGTCTCTACAGCCGGGGTAGATAGACCCAACAACGAGAGATCATAGATAGGAAGCCCAGATCCACGGTTGGTTAGTTGGTCCTGGTTGGTTTGTAAACTGGTGTAGGAGAGATGAAATCCGTAAGCCCTCTCACCCTTAGAGCCAAGGTTAGCGCTCTTGAGACCGACTCCATAATGATTTTTTGGGTCATAGCCAATCTCGTAGCTAAACTGTACAAGGGCTGGAACGCGCAGCCTCCTATCCTGTGTGATTCCGCTACCGTCGTTGCCAACCTTCTCGTAACTGTCCCACAATCCAAAAGGATTGTTGTCACTCACCTCTAGAACAACATCCCCATCCGCTCTCCCGCCGGTGGTGGCAGTAAGGGTTTGTCCCTCGACTGTTCTCATTCTTGGTGCTTTCATATCAAGGACGGCCACATCTACAAAGTGGTCGATTCTACCGCCCGGGGCAGTATAGCTAACTTCATTCCCTCCACTGGCTTTGAAGCCGCCGGGAACACGTCGGGTGCCGCCGATGTTCTGGGTGGATGAAAGTTCTAAACCAAAGGTACTGGCCTCAGGGTCAGGGGGGTTGGACCCAGGACCGGTTTCAAGAATTCTCTGGGTGGACAGAATGGGCCAGATGGATATCGAATCAGGTCCAAAGGAGAGGTTGGTCTTGGTGAAATCAAGAGGGTTATGACGACCATCAGCCAGGGAGGAAGGCCCCCAATAGACCGCATCGTAGTAACTATAATTACCGCTGCCGGCAGGACTTTCATCCCTCCCTTCCCAACTCATCACGGGATAGAAGAGCTGAAAGCCGATCTCCAGGATCGTAGGTTCAGTCGGAACCGGGAAGCTCAAGGGATGAATACGGCTATACAGGGAGCCAAAACCATCTGAGCTTGAAAAAGATCGAACGGGTCTATCGAGCTCGGAGAGGACATCAGAAGAATTGAGAACGGCCCCTGGATTGAATAGCGGTATCCTGACTCTGAGTGTACGGTCCCTGCGCCTCTCGGCTGCCGTATTCCCCATGTACCACATCAATGGTGAATCAGGTGGGGGAGACGGCTTCCCTTCTGAGTTGAGATTATTGGGAGCCAGGTTCTTTACCAGTTGCTCAAACCCCGAACTACCCTTCAGGATCATGAGATTCATCAAGAAGATCTCTGCCAGGTTCCCGGTTTTGATAATTTTCTTACCCACGGTCCCATCGGGTTTGGAGTAGCGCATAAACCACGCATACTTGATTTCCCACCAACTATATAGGGCTTCTGGATTCTCAATGAGATTCTGTCCCACCTCTACTCCATTGATCTTAGAGGGAAACCCGTCATCGGAGCCCAGGGTGCCCTGGTGAGCCGCTTGAAACTGTGCATCAGCACCCGTGGCGGCAATCAGGCTGCCATTGGCCTGGTAGCCCACCCCGGTTTCATAGTCTCCTGAGGCGTCATATCCCCTTCTCTCCTCAGCTGAGGGGTGATCCTTGTCAGAGGTACTGATTCTTGCTCCTGTCTGGGAGGCTGATGTAGACCAGTTGGATGGGTGGGTAGAGACCTTTTCCCGCGGTGAGAAGTTGAGATTTCCAGCCGCCAGAACTCCGCCTCCCGGATACGAGTAATCCCAGGCACCCACTCCCTTGAATTTGGTCTGGCGGCTATCGGGTTTACCGACGATGCCAAGACTCTGTGCGTCATAATTGAGATCTGCGAGTCGAAAGAAGTGGATTTCTGCCTCAGCAACGATGGGAGTTCTCTGATCCTGGTAAGTCACCACCAGGGGAGCTGAATTATTGGAAATGTTTCCCACAGGGAGGACCGGGAAGCGGCCTTCAACTCCAACCAGATCTCCATCATCAATCTGTGCATCGATCTGGTTGGTATGTTCAGAGATAGTGTCACTCCCATCAGGATAAATACCTGCCCTGGTTTCCTGATCCTGGGACAGAAAATTATTGGCTATGACCACTTCCCTGATTTCATCACTTGTCTGGGTTGGTCTGGCTCCTACCACTATTTCCATGGCATACCAGGTGACAGCCACTTCCGCGCTAATCGAGCTGGCAAGATCTAAGAAAGTTTTATCATCGGCATTGAACCGGGTTCCTCCGAAATAAAGAACCACACTGTAAATTCCCGGATCTTCAAAGGTGAAAGATAGTGCTTCAGGATCAAGTCCTTCGGTAGCAATACCAGCTGGATTAGCGTCTTCGAGATCCTTCCAACAGGTATCCTTAAGAACTCCGACAGTACCAAAGGGAACTTCTTTGTAGTTCAAGTCCACAAATCCTGCCTGGACCAGTACCTCCTTATTGGGAAGGGTACTCCCATCTGCCGAGTTTAAAAGCGGTTCACAGTTTGGTTGGTCATAATTTTTGAAGGCGTGTGGTGGGGTTTTGGCTTCTACTCTCCAGCGATATCGAAGATTGCTTCTGGAAGGTGTGGACGAAGTGTCGGGTCCTACGTCTGGATTTAGTAGTGTGCCCAGGAGTTGGCCTGGTTTCTTGATAAAGGAGGGAAGAAGGGTTCCCTGGCGTGAATCATCATCAAAAAAGTAATCTTCCACCCCAAGGGTGCGAAGATTTTGCCGTGTGAGTTCAATTCCAGCGCTCTCGAAGTTACTGAGCATACTTACATCACCGAAACTATTGAGTTCCGGATCGGAGGCAAGCCCCAGTTGAGCTTGAAGGCCATTGAATACAGGGGGATTCTCCATATAAAAAGAATAGGATGAATCCTCCACAAAGGTTGAGACTCCACCTTTGAGTATATTTCCTGGTTGTTGTGCTACCAGATCAAGTTGGAATCTACCAGCAGTGGCAGGTGGGTTGGCCACATTGATGACGGCCATTTCGAAGTTGTATTGATCAGCGATACTCTGGGCCACTTGAGAAACGGGGGTACAGTTCCACAATCCCACAAAGGTACCGGCACCATCAGCTTTTCCATCCAGGGGACTGTTGGTGTCTCTGAAAATAAAGGAACCAGTGCAGGTTGCTCCGGTCGCCTCTAAGGGGATGACTCCGACTTTCACCGGAACTGATCCAGGTAGTGGTGCAATCTTTTCTACCATAGCTCCGACGTGTATTTTCAGAGTCAGACTTAGTTCGGCAATTCCTCCCGGCACATCGGTCTGTAAAGGAAAGGAAGGGCAGTCTCCAAGAACTCTTCCATCAGCACAAACCTGTTGTATTCTTTGAGGGGTTGCGGGGGTAACGAGCCTGGCCATCTCAGCAGGTCCCTCCATCCCTCCCGATCCATCGCTTCCTGAGCCCAGATGCATTAAATAGACAAAGTTCTCTCCGTCGGCACCAAGGGCTAGAAGCGGTGTGGCGTTCTTTGCGGTAACTGGTGAGGCACTACCATCAAGAAGAACTTTTCCGCTCACATGGTTAGCTTGTTCAAAGTATACCTGGAGATCAGGTCCTGAGGGTTTAGCCCACCACACCACTCCACCGGTACCCCAAAAACTGGAGGATACATTGAAATGAGATGGAGGAAGATTGGATACGTAGATATAGTCCTTTGAATCCGGGGGCGTTTCCCCTGAAAATTCTCTCTTTGAGGTTTGCACTGAACGGCTATAGGGAGGGTGACCCTCGAAGTCATAGATGATGATTCTTTTGGGTGCCATGGCTACATTCAAAGGAGAAGTGCCGGAACGTAGGATCCCATCTGCGGGTATCTCCTGGGAACCCAGGGTGATTTGGCTGCCTCCTTCCCAGCGGATGATATCGGACTTTTGATACCTGCTGGTAGCAGGGTCGAACTCAAGCTGAACCACCCAGGTTTCGATGGATGTGGAGGAGCCTGAATTCACCGTACGAGTCTCAACCATGTAGGTACGCTGCTGAGTCTGATTAGCCCCTCCAGATGAGAATTTCGCCTTACCCTTGTTGATTGATATGGGTGGGACTAGCTGCGGTATACCATTGGAGTTGCACATATCTCCACAGGCGTTATAGCGCCAGATTTGATGCTCAAAACTAACGGAAGTATTAATTGCCTCAGTAGCTGGGCGAATGCGGCCTCCAATACCCGGATCAAAGGAAGAGGCAATATCAAAATCGGTTCCGGAGCTCAGGTTGAATTTAGATTTAACGGCATTTCCGAAGATCCCGTTATCTACATCCTTAAGTAAGTTATTATCTTCCTCGCTCAGATATTCATCCAGGTAAAGAGAAGATTCATTCTTTCTAACACTGCTGACCCTGACCGGTCTTCGGCAGTCACGATGCACACATCTGCCGTTGAGCGCCGGAGAGACAACAAAGGCGTTAATTGGAGGATGGACCGGATCATTATTCCCATTGTAGTTGATAGCATATCGATGGCGATTGCAATCGGTTCTCCAGAAGCCGTCGTGGCGAATCATAGGATTTCCAATCGCATTTACATCCATGGCTGGGAAGGTCTGGGGTAAAAAAATCGTATCCTGGGCAAAGGAATTAGTAAAACTATTATCTGTGTACTGCCAGCCCAAAGCTCCTCCGGCTTCGCCCGCCAGGGCTACTGTAAGGGCAGCGTCATAGAGGGGAAACCAGCCGGACTGTCCATTTCCCTCGACCACGTAAACCCATCCAGGAGGCGTACTAGCCACCGTGGTTTGTTGGCGATCTCCGCATCCATTGCCTCCCTGTACATCATAAGTAACCATTGAAGTTCCAGGGAAAGTCTGGGGAGATTTTGGATGGGTCTTTGATACATTGAGTAGCTCAACGACGGATTGCCCATCTCCTTCATTGCGGAAAAACTTAACATGACCAAACTTATCCACCGCGAGTCCCTCATATCTCTCGATACCTGGCCTATTTGACACTCCTAGCCTGGAAATAGCATAGTCATCAATTTTTTTCAGGCGGTACAGTCCTACCGCATTGCTGATGGGAACATTTTCCTTCATGGTCACCAGGACATAAACATCTCCATTTCTCTCGAGGATGGAGCGTTCGAAGGGGCTGATTGCAGCAGTCGAGCAATTCAGATAAAGGAAAAAGAGTAATAGAGTTCTAATCATTTTCTGCCTTTGTGAACTGGCAACCTCAATTATACCGAAAAGATCTCCTAAAGAATCAACTGGAGCATGGGAAACAATGAAAGCAATAGAATAGAAGACTTAGTCGAGGTACTTCTTGAAATCGAAATAAATATAGGGCTGGTAACAGGCCTTGCCCTTTTCACCGCTTTCCAAGGATGCATTTGCGATCCATGCATCAAGTTTTTCGGGTCTCATGACCACATTTTGGAGATTACCCCTCCCTGAGAAGTCCTCATTCATTTTCTGTGCAATCTGAGCTGTGATTCCTCCGTAGGATTGCTGCATAGATTTCACAAGTTTCGCTGGCCGGGCACCGCCAAATACAGCGTCTTTCATTGGTGGATAATGAAAGGTTCCGTCCCGATGAGAAAATGCCTCGTTAAATCCTATGAGACGAACCTGTTCTCTATCTGTCATCAGGTGTACAGCCTCACGGGTTTTTCCATCTGAGAAGGTATACCAGTAGGCGCAGGTTCTTTTAGCATTGCGTACAATGTGAATAGCCTGCTCCAGGGATCTGGCTTCCCTTAGAATCTTGCGAAATAGGAAAACAAAAGGCATTCCGCGCAGATTTTCTCCGGGGGGATCTCCATCTCCTTTTTCACCGATGGTTATCCTGGATTCGTTCATTCCGGTAACACATCCAACAAATCCAGCATAAGAAAAGCAGGCAGAATTCAATCCTCGGAGAGGTTTTCTGATGATCACCGTAGACAGTTCCTGCATTCCAAACTCGCGGACCCAGTCCAAAATACGTACCTGAATCATCTCTCCTGATTCAGTTGCTTCACCCATTACCACGTAGTTTGTGCAGGAAGTTCCATCCCAGCCGACACGAAGTTTTCGTCGGCCCGAAAATTCGGATACTTCCGGGATAGCATGCCAGCGATGGACCACTCTCAGGGGAATTCCAGCCCCATGAGCCAGTCCTCGCATTTCTTCCTTTTCTTCCAGGGGAATATAAGGTTCCATCAAGTCATAAACTTCATCAAGTATCTCAATATTCATCACCTTCGTAGAGACATTGAAAGTTTTGTTATAGGCCAGGCGAACCTCTTCACTCAGCAGTTTTCCGTGCTGGTATCCCATTTCATAGGGAGTACCCTTCAGGACCAGAATAGTTAGCGAGGCCGGGGAAGTGATTACTTCCAGGGAAGCCTGTGAGACGACCTTGCGCTCCTGCTGGAGGGAGAGAATCACATCGGACCTTTGTAAAACTGGAACCCGACTATCCTGCACGATCTTCTTGTGTTGCATGATGCAGCCGGTGGTAAAAAGAAGAAGGAGGAGAGAGACCAGAAGAGGGCGCATTACTTTAAGTATAAGGATGGAAGGAAATCCCTTCCAGGAAGCAATGGAAACAGTAGAAACAAATGAATCAAAGGAATGAGGTTTGATCCCGCCATTATGGCGGGGACATGGATCTCCGGGTCAAGCCCGAAGATGACGAGATATATCCTAAAAAACCGTGAATCGAGGCTCGGAAATTTTGGAGGGCTCTGGGTGAGCGAAAGGTTCACTGTCTGTGAAGACAACGAAGGCACTAGCATCGCTAATGCCGAGGCGGATGAGCAGAGCAGTGTATCTTGCAGCCACACAGAGAACCCAAAATTTCCGAGTCTCGGTTCACACTAATAATTTCTTATGATTTCCCCGTGGCTTTCGGGTTCGTCCCAGCCTGGTTCCAGCTCTTCAAATTCCTCTTCTCTCTGGGAGGAAAAGCTATCGTTTTCATCTTCTGGGGCACGAGTAAACTGTCCATCAAGCGGGGTGGCAGCCTTGGGTGCACCTCTTGCCGCTGCCCTCGGATCAATCCTTGGAAGAACCGGGGATCCAGCCACTTCGTCGAGTGCATGAAAACCATTGTAGCGGACCGGGAAATTATTATCGTCAACGGTGTTATCCGCCTTATCCTGAATCAGACTCCTGACGGCGTTGTATTCTAAGATTGCATTGTCTGATACCAGGGTAATCTCCTGGAGTTCGGTCGTTGAGAATTGAAAAGCGGTGAGTACATCCAAAATCACGGTATAGGCTGAGCGCTGTTCATCGTTCATGAAGCCAGCCAGAGTCACAAGAAAATCGGTGGTAGTTTGATCTTCATTATTGGTAGCCTGGAATGCGGTCAAAATCAGGGGAAAGGTGCCATCAATTCTTAATGCCACCTCTAGAAGTACACTGGCAAACCAGCCTTCAGCCTTAAAGTAATCATCCTTGGGGAGATCCTGGTAAGAAATATAATCTTCACATTCAAGTGCTGCCACGGACTTACCGTTGTACTTGGGATTTTCTTCGGTAGAGTCGCTATCTTCGACGCGAAAGCCGCAATGAGCCAGGCCGAATTCTAATTTCCCCCAGATTTCCGGGGCATAATATGCTTCCCAGAATTCGGGGAATCCTTCTAATGCAGCCTCTTTTTCACTCAGGACCTCTGTGGAGAAGTGGGAACCGTCAGGTCCATATTTTTGCTCAGCAACGGTAAAAACAATATTTTGCTGGGAATGCATCAATTCATGTAGTGCTGTTCCGAGTGCTTCCTCCAGATCATCACCTACCCCAATGTTGCCCAGAATCAATTCATTTACTGGATCCGAGGTATAAAAAGGATGGATTCCCGCACCGTTGTCCACCTGGTTATCGTCACCCAGAATGATCTTGGGTGGATCCTGAGATGGATTCAAAGCTAGTAGTTGATTGGCCAGGTTCTGAAAGTCGGCATTAGTCTTCATGGCGTTATACAAGCTTATTAAGGTTGGATTGGGAGTTGCGTTTGCCTGAAGAAAGTCAGATTCACTAATATCGGTACCAATCTGTAGTGTGGAATTGACCTGGTTGAGGCTACTTCCATATTCGCGAAAAAAGATTCCTTCCACAGAGAGACCCAGGTTATCGAAACCCCCGTCTCCGGTGCCGTCTGTACCGCCGCCGTCATCGCCGCCGCCGTCGTCTCCTGGTTCTGTACCGCCGCCGTCATCTCCGGGTTCTGTACCACCGCCGTCACCACCAGTACCGCCGCCGTCACCATCAGTACCGCCGCCGTCACCATCAGTACCGCCGCCGTCACCACCAGTACCGCCGCCGTCACCACCAGT
>CAZIKF010000067.1:0-14684 GCA_964539825.1 uncultured bacterium | reverse complement strand
TTCAAGGGGGACCCCGGCAGGTCAATAGCCGTTACTAATTCAGCGTGCAGGGTAACTTTACCTGATTGAAATCGCTAATCTCATTTACTACAAGAATTACTGTTGTTAACCAGGCTCTATATACAATTAAGATTGTTAAAGCCCATACCAATCGTAGAATGTGACAATTGCTACTTTGTCGCTGGTAGATACTTATAACAGTCGTTTGATTCTGACATGAAATATAGGAAATGACAGTCATCCTGGCAGTGAAGCCGAAGTTTCATTTGAGGTTTGATGAAGTGTCAGAGATTAAGGTACGTCGAATTCACAGGGGATGGTGTAAATTCCCAGAATTTCGCCTGCTTTTTTAAGTGCGTCCCTATTCTTTAAGGTGATTTTGGCCAGGGTTCCCCTGGAGGCGTCTTCGACTACCCGGATCTGAGAGTCGATTCCAACTTCTTTGAGGATGTGAGTGTAAACATGGGAGATGGTTCGGTGACGAAGAGGTGGCTTATATAGTTTTCCAATCGCTGTGAGCGGTAGGGAGTCGACGATTTCTATTCGTATGGGAATCGCTGCCTTTTCGGGGATTTTCTCACGGGCGAATTGCTGAATTTCCTCCAAATCCGGGTGCATTCCGCGATAGGGCTGAACAAAAGCCACGGGAAGTTCACCGGCATGGGCATCAGGTTGTCCCACCGCTGCCGCGAGTTCGATCTGAGGATGTGAGCAAAGCGCTTCTTCAATCATAGCCGGGTCAAGATTATGACCACCGCGCAGGATGAGGTCCTTAGCCCTCCCGGTCAGCCAGAAAAAGCCATCGGTGTCCATCCTTCCCAGGTCACCGGTATCTAGCCAGCCGTCCTTGAGCCAGACGCCTTCGTTTTTGGACGGCTCTGTGTACCCGGGAAAGACATTGGGACCACGGATAATCACACTTCCAATTTCCTCTGTTTCACAGTCTCGATATGAATTCCCTTCTTGATGACGGTGCACCACTTTCATTTCCTGATAAGGAATTCGGATGCCGATGGAGCCAATGCGACTCTCTCCGAAAGGTGGATTGAAGGAGCTTACACAGGTGCCCTCCGTCTGTCCGTAACCCTCCAATATCTTAAGACCCGTTTTCTGCTGGAATTTAACAAATACTTCCTTGGGCATGGGTGCGGCCCCGGTGATGGCATATTTTAGAGAACTTAAATCATAATCCCCCACAGGATACTGGAGCAGGCTTGAAAAAACCGTCGGAACGGCGCTAAAGAGAACAGCTTCAAATTTTTCAACCACAGGCCAGAAATGAGATAACACACCCTCTCCCCTGTAACCTGTAGCCGACTGGATGATTACTCTCGCACCGGCTAAAAAGGGTCCCAATCCCGTAACCATAACCGCATTCACATGGAAAAGGGGAAGCCCGCAAAGCACTGATGCTCCTTCTTGAAGGTCTACAACTGAACCCAGAATGGTTCCCATAAAGGCTTCGTTGAAATGGGTATGGGCGGCGAGTTTAGGAATTCCGGTAGTTCCACCAGTATGGAAGAAGGATGCTGTGTCTTCAGGTTGAATCTTGCGTCCACTGATCAGCCGATCTTTGGGTTGGGAACGTATCATGCTGTGAAAGTCATAACACGGAATTTGTCCCAGGCGCTTGGGCCTCAAATGAAAAATTCTGAGGTAGGCTCGTTTGTGAAGGGGCAAGTAGCGGGGAAGATCCACCGTTACTATGGATCGCAGACCCCTGACCTGGGTCGCTACCTCTTTAACCTTATCCCATAGGTCTGAACCAGGTAAAGGCGGAAGGGTGATGAGTACTTTCGAATGAACCGCGTTCATGATTCCCGCGATCTGGGCGGCTTCTAGAAGAGGACTGATAGGATTGGCGATGCCTGCGGCTTCACTCCCCCACAGGGAGAGGTGGGTCTCGATCATATTGGGTAAAAGTGTAGAGACCACATCTTTGGGGCCTACCTCCAGCCTATGGAGAAAATTTGCGGTCTGGTGAATCTGCTGGAGCAATTGTGAATAAGTTAAAGAAGGAGCAGGTTCGTCATTCCTTCCCTGGAGAAGAAAAACAAGAGCCTCATTCTTTGGATAGGTTTCAGCGCACTGACGGAAAAGGTCATAGGTAGTTTTGACCTCCATGAATTCTTCAAGGGGTGTTCTTTCCAGGTGATGAACATCCTCCATAGAGGAAATTTTTATCGGTCTAACCATGAGGATCTAAGATTATGATCTTATATTTCCAACCAGAATATCCTTAAACATAACAAAGTCTGCCAGGAGACTATAGCGGAAATAGGTAAAGGTTGCAGGACGATTCTTTTCAAAGAAAAAATGACCAGTCCAGGCGAAGGAATATCCGATCACTGGAAGAGTCAGGAAAAACCACCATTTCTGGCTCCATACAGTGAAGACAGCGGTCAGTATCACTAAAAGTGTCCCCACGAAATGAAGACGCTTACAGGTACGATTCTGATGCTGTGATAGGTAAAAGGGGTAGAATTCCTCAAAAGATTGAAACTGCTCAGACATCTATTCCTGATTTTAAGAAATTTCCCTTCCGAAGGGCGAGAAACTGAAAGATACCAGTTTCATATGTTGCACCGCGAAGGGAAGTCCGATGACCGTAATCGCGCAAACTATCGCGAATCCCAGGTGAGTGAGTGCAATCCAGACCCCGAAGAGAATAAACCAGATGATATTCAAAATAGTGTAGAAAGTAGATCCGTGCTCTGGAGTTGGATTCGCTTCACGTCCAAAAGGGAGCAGGGTGAGGATTCCTAACTTGATGCTCTGTATGCCGAAGGGAATTCCAATGATTGTGACACACATGGTTAATCCAGAAGCGATATATCCCAGGGCGATGGGAAGTCCGCCCCCGAGTATTATCCAAAGTATGTTGCCGATTAAGCTCATGTCTGGCTCCTATACCTAAAAATGCGCTTCAGGAAACCACTCAAGTAATTCCAATGTCAACCATTAAGGAAGGCCATTTTTGAAGCCAGTTCTTAGATTCAATCCTATTGGTTAAAAACTCATCGCTTAAGGTGCAGTTGGGAGATTTTCGAATTCTCAAATCCAGTAGATCTTCAAATCCGTAGGCAGCCCTCAGTTGGATGTTTCCATCCTCAAGATGGACCCCGATAGCGGTTGCGGTTTCAGGCCAAAAGGACATGGCGTGAAGGGTGTTGAGGTAGGGTGGGTGGTTATTTCTAAGGTGCATCCGCGCCTGGTTTTTTACAGACCAGGGAATTTCTGGATACTCCTGCTCCAATTCTGCCTGAAATTCCAGGTCAGCGGATTCGTCTGTTCTCTCAGGATCAAAATAGACCAGATCTACATCATTAAGCGCGCTTAAACTGGAATATCCATGAAGGTGGTCCCAACATAAATTCCTCAGGAAGCCAGCCGCTAAGCTCCAGTCTTCCAGGTTGAGTTCAGCTGCTGCATGGAGGCACTTCATGCGCCATAGATCATGCCTCAGCCAATTTTTCATTTCCTTTAAAATCATCGACCTCTTCTTTTTGCAGACTCCTGCGAATTACAGGGCGGGACCTGATCAATTCTTCCATTTCCCGCTTATGCTCCTCTTTTACGGGTACCAAAAAATCCAATTTCGTGTCATTCATACTGGCAGTGAGAACTCCCTGGCAAAAGAGAAGGCGCGTTTTTCCTGAAGAGGCAATCCTGCTGCCCTGAAGAATGGGACCGGTGAGGTTTAGCGGATCTGCGGCAGATACCACAACCCATTCCTTTTTTAGGACTTTATCGCGGGTTTTTCTCACCTCGGAGACAGCATCGAGCAGTCCGAATTGTTCTCCGCTGACTCCGCTGATAAACCGGCCCCCACGAATCTCTCCACGCAGCTCAAGTCTTCTGTAAATCTTTACCAGATCACTCCAGGGAGGCGCGCAGGATTCATGGGTTAGAAGATCCCGAAAAGTCACTCCGTATCTTTGCAATAGGAGCCATGCCCAGAATTCCAAACTATCCTCTCTGGCAATCGAGCAAAGGACCCCTGGAAAAGGACTCCATCGCCCGCCTGAGGAAATTTTCTTGTTTACTGCGAAGCGCTTCATGAAAGAACGTTTCTGCCTTTCTCTTCTTTTGTTTTCCTTGCTGATTAAGGGACGAATTGCTGCGAAACCATCCGCGCTTGCCAGTCCCTTTCTGGCAAGTTCGCCAAGAGCTTCGTCAAGCTCGGCTTGAAGAAGCCTGGTCTGTGCCATCAGTTCAGTTGAGAACTGGGCTCCGCGGTCCTGAAGAGCCTCAAGAACAGCGCGGGCACGATCTGAAACCTGAACATCCTCAGGACTGGGGGGATTAACAGCGAAGATGTGCGCCAAATGTTCCCTGAGAAGAAAGGCCATGGGAGAGGCTTTGTTCATAGAACCCTTTGAGCTCGAAGACTTGTTAGGGTTGATTCGTCCCCAGGCAAGAACACCCTGAAAACAGAGTTCATCAAGACGAGATGGGTCAAAACCTCTTACCCTGGCGGGTAAGATTTCTGCTTCCCACTCCCCCGCTGCCGTCTCAAATCCCTGTAACCTCACAAGAGTTTCCAACAAATCAGGTCCAGTTTTGGCATTCGCTGAGGAGCCAATAAGCTTGTGAGATGCGAAGAGGTAGCGTAGGAAATTTTGGGGAGATACCGGTCGAATTCTCTTTCGAAGGCCCTCAATCGTGAGATGGTGAATTCTTTGAAGGAGACGTCGATCACACCACCGGATCTGATCATCTTGAAGAAAGTTTCCTCTCAGAACACTTCCCTGGGCCTCTATGGCTTCGAGGTGAATCCTGATGAGATGAGGACATAGATTCAGTGATTGGACCAATTCATCCTCACTGAGTACCGGAATCATGCTCAGACGAGCCCTGATGAGGAGATTGAGCGCATCCATCTTCTCCCAGGAATATTTTAGCTCCTGTGGAAGGCGGTCCTCTCCCTTCAATGACTCTAGAAGATAGGCCGCCTTGACTACTGGAATTCTCTCTATGGCGTAGAGGAACTCTTCCCCTTCAATCCTGACAGTCTCAACTCTGCCCTTACTTAGCAGAGGTTCCAGGAAATCCTTCCAGTTTCCTACTTCCTTCTTCTTGAGCACCCCGAGATCAAGGAGGGTTTCATAGAGCTCATCCTCAATGCGCACGAGGGGCCAGGAATCTCTTCGAACCTGGGTAAGAATCTCTTCATCAAGAGCACCAAGATCCCTCAATTCTTCAATGCTGAGTTGGCGGCGCTGGGAAAGCGCCCGAGTTCTGCGCTCCTCCAGGGGAGCATTGTCCAAAAAGGCATAGGGAGCAGCGTTTAATCGCTCATAAGCAAAGGGTGAGGGTTCCCGGGTATCCTTCGGAATCAGTTCAATCTCGCCCTTTTCAATGGTTGCCAGAACATCCTTTAGGCGCACCAGGTCAGCGGCTTCAAAAAGGCAGTTTTCCATGGTCTCGCAAACCAGTGGATGCTCATAAGGAATGGGAATGTCTCCGCTAATATGCTCAAGGCACTGGTTCACATCAGGAAAAGCGGAGGTTAGTAGATCCTCTCCACGAGCCTTTTGTAGGACAGGTGGGATCTTCTTTCCTGATCGAAAGCGCAGAACCGCGAGTGACCGGTTCGCGTTCCATTGCCAGCGGCCCTTGAAATAGGGTGCCTGTAGAAAAGCCTGTTCCAGTAAAGTCTGAATGTTTTCCACCGTTAAGAAATCGAAGAGCTGTTCCACCGGAAAACTCTGCTGTGCTCCCAGTGAGAGGACAATGCCTTCGTCATCGGCTACAGCCTGGAGCTCAAAATCAAAGCTGCGGCAAAATCTCTTTCGCAGGGCAAGACCCCAGGCCCTATTGACCCGAATTCCAAAAGGTGCGTGGATGACAAGCTGCATTCCTCCGCTCTGATCAAAAAACCGCTCGAAGACCACCTTTTCCTGGGTCGGAACCACGCCCAGGGCAGCCTTTTGCACAGCGATGTAGTGTACCGCCTGTATGTGAGCCCAGCGGTGCTGCCCCAGTCTCTCTTCCAGCCAATCCAGGGCGCTGTCACAGGAGGGTGGTGCAAGGGCGGCTAATTCAGCCGCCGATTCAGCCTTGCTGAGATCATCTTCTTTTAAGAAGGAATCTGGTAATCTAGAAGCAATTTGATTGCGCAGGTCTGAAACCAGGGAGGAAAGCTCTGCGGTTCTACCCGGTGCTTCTCCTTCCCAGAACGGAATGGTAGGAGGTGCTCCGTGAGCATCTCTTACACTTACCTGGGTTCCCCTGGTATGGATGATTTGCCAGGATGTATTTCCCAGTAGAAAAACATGACCGGCGGGTCTCTCCAGGGCGAAATCTTCACCCACGGTACCCACGAAGGTCCCATCTTCCACATTAATC
Source organism: uncultured bacterium (assembly GCA_964539825.1). Lineage (GTDB taxonomy): Bacteria > Muiribacteriota > UBA6191 > UBA6191 > UBA6191 > CAZIKF01. Next base: position 8,333 of record CAZIKF010000067.1, on the reverse strand, counting down.
ACACGATAGAGTGCCTGCTCAGGGATGGCCCCCGCGTTAGTTAATGCGGTTAGCCTGGCCGAACGGCGATCCTTAATCATTCCTCCCAGGGCATCATAGTGAAGGTAAGAAGGAAAAGATCCCTTATCTCCGGCTCCCTTTGAAAACAATTTTACAACCGATAGAAATTGGTCCATCTGCAAAGTTCTATAGGGATAGGCTCCCTTGAAAAGCGTAAAGAGTTCATCTACCGACCACACCTGATCACAGCTGGCGGCAATGATTTGTTGAGCCAGGATGTCCAAAGGGCACCCTGGGATTTCAATCTCATCCAAAATCCCCTGTCTGATTCCATGAATTAGTGCCATGCTCTCTACTAATTCATCGCGGGTCAGAGCAAACAAACGACCCTTGGGAGTGGCACCTACAGCATGACCAGACCTTCCTACCCTCTGTAAAAAAGTGGCTATGCAGCGAGGGGACCCGACCTGGCATACCAGGTCCACGTAGCCAATATCGATTCCTAGTTCAAGAGAAGCAGTGGCCACGATGGCTTTGAGTTTACCTTCCTTGAGGCGGTCTTCCGCCTGGTGGCGTTTTTCCTTTGAAAGCGATCCATGATGGCTTGCTACAGAGTGTTCTCCGAGGATCTCAGAGAGGTGAAAAGTGACTCGTTCAGCAAGTTTTCTGGTATTCACAAAAACCAGGGTGCTGCGATGGTTCTTTACATGATTTCCAAGATTCTGATAAATCTCAGCCCATTGTTCATTGGAGCAGACAGCCGAGAGTTCCGATCCTGGGACCTCAATTCTCAAATCCAGGTCGCGCTGGTGACCAACATCTACGATGGAACAGGGGTATGGTGAGGAACCTGTTAGAAACTGAGCTACTTTCTCAAGCGGCTTTTGTGTAGCGCTCAGTCCAACTCTGAGGGGACTGGTCTCACACAGATGGTCAAGCCTCTCCAGGCTTAAACTAAGGTGGGCACCTCTCTTGTTTGAAGCCAGGGCGTGAATTTCATCCACAATTACGGTTTTAACACTTTTGAGAATTTCGCGGCTCTTTTTTGAGGTGAGAAGTAAAAAGAGGGATTCCGGAGTGGTGACCAGGATATGAGGCGGCTTTTTAAGCATCCTTTGTCGCCGCGATGGGGTGGTATCTCCCGTTCGTACCTCAACCTCAATTGCGGGGAGGCTCAGCCCCTCAACCACGGCCTGTGAAGTGATTTCCTGAAGGGGTACGCTCAGATTTTTTCGAATATCATTACTAAGAGCCTTTAAGGGAGAGATATAGAGGGTCTGAATGCCAGGCTTGAGTTCTCCTTGAAGTCCCTTTTCGACAAGGGAATCAATTGCCACCAAAAAGGCAGCCAGGGTTTTGCCAGAACCTGTAGGGGCCGCGATGAGTGTATTGTTTGCTGATCGAATCAACGGCCAGCCCCGCAGTTGAGCTTCAGTAGGCTCCTCGAATCTTGCGTTGAACCAGCCGCGAACTAAAGGATGGAAAGATTCGATGCAGACTCCTTGTGGGTCTATCGAGAGAAGGTCTGGGTCAAACTATGAATCTCTGTAGAGGTCGTTGAAGATCTCCGAACGGGAGCGAATCCCCAACAACCATCGATCCAAAAAATCGTCCCAGGCATGGTCCTTTGAGAAGAGTAGCTTCTTATAAAATCCACGGTACTTTTTATATTCATCTTTCTCCGGCCAGAAGATAGAAAGTCCGCTGGATTCACTATTGCGGTATTTACCCTGGTACCACACGGAAATGGTCATTTTGGACTGACTCTGAATCAATTTTTCAGCGGCATCCTGGATCTCCTGGATACCGGAAAAATCCGACTTTCCCGAGGTTACAGACTTGGCTACATCCTTAAGATCCCAGTAGTTATCTGAGTAATTGGACACGCCTTTAAAACCCTTTCCATGACCCTCGTCCATGGCTTTAATGACCTCGCGGCTAAACCGATCTAAAGCGCTTAGAAACTCTCCTGCATGAGCCATATTCCAGGCTCCAATGATATTGTCTCCATTCACGCTGCGGATAAACGCTTCGGTGACCCTCTCTGAGACCTCGTAAGGATTCAATCCAGCCTCAATAGCACGGCTGATAGCCGCATAGTCCATTCCGGTGCCTGGTATGGTACTGGCCGAACCGAGCACAATTTCAGTGAATTCATGAAGTTCGCTGATGGCTTCCACGGAAGCGCTTAAACAGGAATCAAAAATTAAGATACTGATTCGATTCTCGGGGTATCTTTTTTGGATACGCCTCAATACCTGGCGAAACTCGATAATGGTCAGGTTATCCCCGGTGGCGTCATATCCAACGAATGGATCTACCAGGCGTACATCATCATAATCCTTATCATCCTGAATGCTGGTAGGACCGCTCCAGGAAAGAATTCCAGATCCGTGCGCATTGACGGTTAGAACCACCCTGTCTGCCGGGTAGGTTCGCATGCCCCAATCAAGAAACTCGTAGAAGGTCTGGGCGTCTCCCATATTTTTCTCACCGATTTTCTCCAGAGAATAGATTCCATCATTCTTGATTTCGTAGCGCATTACCCCTGAGTAATTGTAGTCCTGGTAAAAGTCTTTCAGCGTCCTGTTAAGTTCTTTTCCCCGATCATGTTCAATGACTACGTGAGCAGAGCCGTAGTTAAGCCCGTCTTTCAGCTCGATCATATCTCGTACCTGGCTGGTTTCCAGGCTGGCGCTGCCTTCATCATCCCCCACAAAATAGCCAAAAAAAGCCCAGGGTTTTCGCTCAGCAGCGGAAGTTAAACAAACGCTCAGGGACAGAAATAGAAGTATTCTTAACACCGTGGATCTCCTTATTGTATAGCCAGCCAATCAAGGGTACGTAAAGACTAATGCTATGTTACAGTAAGATCGTTAAATTTCTATAGATTGCTATTTTTCAGTTAGGTTTGGAGTGGTTTCCCTGTTGATTTCATGAGAGTCTTCCCCTCCATTTTGCTCCTTTTCTTTACCTCCCAGTATTTCTATTGCGTAGAGGAATCCTTCACCCTGAAGGCTGGATGGAATCTGATATCTATTCCCCTGAGTTCCGATAGTCTCAGCGTGAATTCCTTTATCCGTGACCAGGGTTTGAGTGGCCGGGTTACCAAAATCTGGGGTTATGAAGAAGGCTGGAAGAAATTTGATCCCATCGAAGATTCAACTTTGGACACCCTGAAAAAAGGAAGTGCCTATTGGTTCCTACTCTCCTCTGACGCCCAGTTGAGCATGGAGATGACCCTGGTCTCCCCGGTTGCCTTTGAAGTCGATACTGAGGGTTGGCACATGGTTAGCTTCAACCAGCACACCTTCCTGGACCTTAGAAATCAGGTGGTATCCCAGGCAAGAATAAATGGAACCAGTGTTCCTGAAAATATCGCCACGGTATGGGAATATGGCAGGACTGATGGATGGCAGGCTTTCAAGAGCAGTTCGCAGTCCAATCCACTGAGCACGGTCAAGCCGTTTTACGGCTATTGGTTTCTCTTTCTCTCCTCAGAGGGATCTGGTATTCCTCCTACCTTAACCATCTCACCGATGTTTGAAAGTGAGTTTGGAAACCAGGTAAGCTTTTCACTCTCAGGAACCCATCGACTGGTAGAGGCTAATTCCCTCCCAAACCATGCCACCGGGGCTTTTCCCAATTCTGGCAATCCTAATTCCATCTCTGCCCAGGATCATTCCTTTCAGATCCCTCTCAATCCATCTTACTCAAGTACGGTCCAGTCAGTGGATTTAAACGTGTTTGGAGTGGCACTCAACGGGGTCTCCTTTGAGCCTAACGCGGCAGAGTGGTTCAATAACGATTCCAATTCCGGCTGGAATCAGGATTGGATGGTTGCAAACCTGGGATTTGACTTTAATAATGCCCATGTTCAGCCTACCGGGAAATACCACTATCATGGAATCCCAACTAGCCTGGTGAGCAGTGGAATTGAGACCAGGCATTCCTTACTCCTGGGATACGCCGCCGATGGGTATCCGATCTACTCTCGCTACGGCTATGCTGATCCCAATGATTCTCTTTCGGGGATCAAAGAGCTTCAATCCAGCTACCAACTGAAGTCTGGGACCCGGTCTGGTGGTCCTGGTGGTCCTGGCGGAACCTATGATGGTACCTATGTGGAAGATTATGAGTACATCTCAAATGTTGGGGACTTAGATGAATGTAATGGCAGGACAGGACTTACTCCGGATTCTGAAACGGCGTTGGAGTATGCCTATTTCTTTACCAATACTTTTCCAGTGATTCCACGCTGTTGGAGGGGAATTCCTGACTCTACCTTCATCAACGCAGGTGGAGGGGCAGGCGGGCCAGGTGGGGGAGGACAACCCCCGCCCGGAGGACAGCCTCCTCCCAGGAGATAGAAAGTAAGTAATTAATTTCCAGGAATGGAAACTTTTCCCCTCTTTTTCAGTAGTATGAATTAGTGCGCCTCTATTCCCTTTCTTTCATTCTCATCTCTCTGGTTTGCTGCCTTGGCTTTTCCCCGCGGACCACGGCTGAACCCTTCTTTGATGATGTGGCTCTTGAGAGTCGTGAAGGCACTGAGCAGGAGACTTTGAATAAAGAGGGTAGCGAAGAGAGGACTAAGGCGGAAGGCAAGTGGATCTCCCTGGATCTAACCCCCGCTGAGATTGATCCAGAGCTTTTCAAATCCCTGCCTGAAGGTGCGCAGGGCTTAAGCGCTGAAGAAGTGGCTCCATTACCCCGTCCCGAGAAATTTGGTAAAGGTGGAGTTGTGGAGAAGTCAGAGCAGTGGCAGAAGCTCATGGGCGAGTACTCTCAACTTCCCACTTTAATTTCTTCGTCGGCTACAGTAGTGAATCAGATTCTCGATCCAAAGGCATTCAGTCTGGCAGCAGGTGAACTTGGTTTTGAGGTTGATGAGAAGACACTTTCGTTGAGCCCCGTTTTCACTTCTTTTCAAATGCAGGCCTATGCCCTGGTCCAAACCCTGGTTCGCAAATTCAAAGAACTGCGCAAGGACATCCAGAGCGCACCCAATTCAGCAGAGTCTCTCATTGTCGAAACGAAAAAAGAATTCACCGAGGCCCTGCGTGAACTACAGTTAGCTTCGCTTACAGTTTCCGAGAGCATCGCTTCGGATAAAGGATCCCTCGAAAATTCTCTCAAAAGTAGTAAGGATAAGAAACTTTTGCCCAGCCTGAACTTTGATCGTCCGGATTCTGAATTCAAACTCAAGGACTGGAAGAAAAATACAGGTCATGAGATGAATCCTGTGAATTGGTCCTTTGACACTGGGTCAGCCCTGGCTGGTCAGGAAGTCATGCCCAACTCTAATCTGGCCTACACCCGGGTTCATCTAAACTATTTGAAGAGAGCTCGTTCCAAGATTTCTGACTCAGGAGCCCTTGGAGAGTATCTTAAGAAAGCGGTGGTTAGTCTTAGCTCGGATGGAAAGAAGAACCGCATCTTAAAAAATGCACCCAAAGGTTATGTTTTGCGTGTGCATTCCATTGTCAAAGATGGCAAAGGAAAGCCCATTGGAGTAGCGATAGTTCGTCATAGAAAAGGAGCTCCTCCAAAGGCTAGCACCGTAGCAATAATTCCTTACCCTACTTCAAAAGATGCCCAGCTTTTTCAGCCGAAGCTGCCTGAAACTACGCCCCAGATCGCGACTTCAGGTTCTTCAAACAGTGGGGCGGCCAAGAAGATTCCAAATTTTCAATTTTTAGCACTACTGCTTGAAGAGATTCGCGAGCGTGTGGAAAAACTCTCAGATTCAGATCTTGCCAATGCGAAAGCACTCAAAGAAAAATCTCACATCTTCTATCTCTACTGCCATGATGACCGCGAAACTTTACTTTCTTATGACCAGGGTAGACTTCAGAGCTTACTAACCAGAATTGTGGAGATCCAGTCTTCTCACAGTAAACTTCTCGATAGCATCCTTGACTCTAATCGTTCAAAAGAGCAAATGAATACAGCTTTTGAAGTGGGCACTTCGCAGAACTCCCTGGCGATTTGCGCGTCAATGGTTGCTGAAAGATATGCCTTTGACGACCAGGCAAAGAACCAGGTTATTGGTAACTACGCCCTTGATGTTCGAACAGTCAGGATCGGAAATTTTTTCTCTCGCGGCACCAACGGAAAACAGGCAGTGATGGGAGCCAATAGCGTGATGTCGGGTCACTATTCCGTCGTAGAAATGAAGGCACGGGACTGGATGGAAACAGTAACGGTGGATGTGTATTTTGAGGGTCTGAATCCTTCACAGGAAGCCAGTGGTAAATTTGAGCTCGGTGACAACACTTCCGGCAATCGAAATACCAGTGATTACAACATTTATGTGCTGGATCCAACAGCCACAGGCTATCAATCCCTGCTTTCCTGTGTATCAGAGCTTATTTCATTCACTGATGACGGACGTACTGGTTACTATAAGAAACCCATTGGGTTATGCATGGACAGCCATGCTGACGTTTTTATCCAAGGCGAGGACGGCTCACCATTGCACGGGACCATAGATGGTGTGAAAGGTGCGTCTAAAGGGATGATCAATGATCTGAGCTTCCCTAAACCTTCTGATGGAAGGTTTGTAATTTACCAGGAATCTCCAGGTTTGAGTTGGGCACAGGACTGGGTTGATTACGATGAATCCACCATGAAGGCTGGAATGAGGATTCGTGAGGTTGCCAAGGTCAAACGTAAGAATTTTCGCATCATTCTCGATGGCTCAGGGACTATGGAAGGCGTTTTTGAAAAAGTCGTAGAGTCACTCGAATCAGAATTTAAGTCGCTGAATGATCCCTCATTGGCCTCAGTCCCTTCAGTTCATATTTTTGGCTCTAGAAGTAAAGAAGAATTCACCTCCATTTATAATCCGCTTAAGACAAAGTATGGCGATAAACAGGCCAAGTTCGACTCGAATAATATGCTCAGAGAAGAATGGACAAATTTTGGCCGCGGACCCCTTAGTGTAACAAAGCTAAAAGAGGAAAAGCCCTTCGGACCCAGCCCGATCGTAGCTGGATTAAAGAGCCTTATTCTCGCTGATCCAAGCCGTGGCGGAATTCCAAACGAACCCTGGATTCTGGCAATCATCTCCGACTTCCAGGAATCGGATCCCTGTTTTTCCTACATCAACTGGGTGAGCTACTTCCGCAAGATTCCCCTGGAAGGCAAGCAGATCGACCCGCTGATGACCAGGAAGAACTCGGCACTGGCCATCAATAACAAAGAAGGCGGGATCTGGGAGAATCTACAGGAAATTCAACTCATCTCAGCCAATGGAATCATTGAGAAAAAGATCTCCCCCGCCAAGTGGATCACCAGAGACCCCCTCGCACGCAGGGGAGATAACGGGATCTACTTCTTCCAGAAAGCTAAGGGTGGAAGTTTCAACGAAGCCCTGAGCAATTTCATGGAACCCATTCGCGAGAGTGTGAAACAAAGATCACAATAGGAGCCTGTCGGAGAATTGCCTTTTACTGCGACCGGCTGCAAAAAGCAGGCTCGGCGTTGTCACCAAGAAAATCGCTCTCAATGTGCTTCAAGCACACCTTCGGCGATTTTATTGCCTCCGCCTTGATCCTGAATTTTTCGCTCGGTCTCGCTACAAACTCAATTCTCCGACAGACTCCTAGACTCGCTCTACCAGTGCGCGTTCAACTGAACCCTAAAAGTCTTTAGCCGATCTGCTGAGAACTTGGAGACATCCTGTCCCAGAAGCGTTCCGATATTTTGATATCCGACCAGTTCCTGGTAGCGAACTTCTTTATATTTCGTAGTGCAGCGCCGCTCCACCCGGTAGGTCCCGCTATCTCTCCTACGTGACCCCAGGCTTGCTCCAAGCAGGGTTCCCGTCGCAATGGCCAAATGCCTGCCCTTTCCCTTTCCAACTTTGCGCGCTAAGGCACCACCAATGGCTCCAGCCAGTACCGCATTATCATCTTTAATTCCGCTGCCAATCAAAGTACCGGCTACGATAGCAGCATCTTTACCTTTGCCTTTGCCGAATTGTCTTCCGAGAAGTCCCCCAACAAGGGCACTCCCAATGCTTGGAGTCTTACGATAGGAGATTTGGACTTTTTCGTCCCAACAGGCTTCATAGGGAGTTTTGCGAACAAAGGTCTCAAACACTTCCTTAGAATCCTTAACCTGCACTTCTAGCTCAAACACATTGGTTTCAGCGTATCCGATAATGGGCATCAAGAAAATTAGGAACCAGGCAAACATGCGATCACTCTCCTTCTAGAAATGAGCGTAACGGGAATAAATTCTCCAACTACCCTCTAGTTTAAAATTCCTTCTGGGACCACGGTCACAATACCAATGGTCAACGACTCTCTACTGCCTTAGATTCC
>CAZIKF010000066.1:0-15564 GCA_964539825.1 uncultured bacterium | reverse complement strand
CATTTCCAACCTCGAACCAAAATTCTGAACTCCTGGGCCCCTCATGAAAACCCAAGATAACTACACTATTCCTGAGGGAGCGGGATACTAAGAATTTTTCGAACAAGTGTCAACCCCTTGTGATCTCTACCTAGCATGGCGGCGTGGTCGATTTCTGGTGGGATGGCGTTAGGAAGGGCTTTTGAAAAGTCATAAATCTCAGTGGTTCGTGAGAAGGAGGTAGCGTCGCTACCTTCGCCGAGGGAACCGCTGAGATTTATGGCTTATCGGAAGAACTGAGTAGCCAGCACACCAGAAGTCGGCCACGCTGCCATCCTTCAGAACCACCTTCTTGTTTTAAAGATAACTAGCTCTAGTGCCACAAGCACAAGCAGCAGCCAGGCAAAGGCCCAGAATGCCCAGGGCTCACCAGCTCCGGGGATGCCTCCAACATTGACTCCAAAAAGCCCCGTCATAAAACTCAATGGTAGAAAGACAGCTGTAAGGACCGCCAATAAGTACAGCTTTTCATTAAGCTTTTCAGTCAGAGAGTTGGTAATTTCATCCTGAAGGAGCCTGGCTCGATCTTTCCATGAATCCAAATCAGCGACTATGCGTACAAAAGATTCATAAAGCTCCTGCAAACGCTCCCTTGGCTCTTCATGAATCCAGGGGACTCTTGATCGATTCAGCATCGCGAAAACATCGCGCTGGGGAACCAGATAGCGATGAAAATGAAGGAGTTGTTTTCGAATTTCAAGAACCTTCTCACGGGAAGACTCTCTATAGCGCTCCAAGACAAAGTCTTCTGTTTCATCAATGGTATCCTCAAGCTTTTCCAATACTGGTTCCAGCCTGTGAAGGGAGCTAGTGCTTAACTGTACGAGGAAGTCCGCGCTGTCTTTGGGTCCAGTTCCCAATTCCAATTGATAGCCAATGTCATCTATAGCAAAAAATTTACGCTTTCTAACTGTGACGACTACCGACTCACTCAGGAAGCAGCGGATGGAAATCATATCTTCTGGATTAGAGCTTTCCTGAAAGTTAGCCCCCCGTAGAACTACCAGTAAGCCTTCGTCACGTTCTGTGACACGCCCTCGAACATCTTCTGACAACAAAGCACCCGCCAGGCTAGAATCCAGGTCCGGAACATTCCTCTCTAAAAAGGCCGCACACTCATCACTCTCTCGATTGAGGTGAATCCAGACGGTACGCGAAGACCGAATAGCCTTTTCAATTTCCCCTTCGCTAACATCACGAGCACCCCCCTCTCCATCAAGGGACAACGCAAAGATGACAGGTTTTACACCAGCGGCAGACTCCATAATGGACACATTTTAGTTCAAAGAGCCTATTTTTGTCTCTAAGTGATTCAAGCAAAGGAAATTTCGGAAAGCCTTATCCATTCCATTCCTCCAGGATTAAATCCACTCCCAACAATAGAAGTCATTTCTTAGAAATGTGAATCGAGACCTTGAAATTTTAGAGTTCTTGGTCGAGCGAAAAGTTCGAGACCTGTGCAGACAACGAAGTGCGTAGCACCGCTACGTTCAAGGCGGATAAGCAGAGTCTCGTACTTTGCAGCCGTCCAGGAACTCTAAAATTTCAAGGTCTCGGTTCACCGAGAATAAAGGGTATGAAATATGGCAGTCTTTTTCGCTTCGTGCATCCCTTTCAGGTTTTGAAATTCTTCTTCTCTGTAGGAGCCGAGGGAGCCCTTTACAGCTTCAATTTCATACCTGTAATTCGTCTCTGATGACTCATTTGCTAATGTGGTCTTTTTAAAGGTCAAGTCAAATAGGACCTGTACCTCACCACGTACATCAGAGTTGAAGAACCCGCCTTTATGGGCCTTGATCGCACGAATAGAGGAATTGTTATAGGAGTTCTCCAAAACACAAACGTGGTTTTGCTCGAAGACTTCTTCCAAAAGATAACGGCGAAATTCCTTGTTCAATTCTTTTCCATCTTCAGGCTGAAATCCCTTCGCCTGGATGGCAACTTCTACATCTTCAGTATCTTCATCAAATATGTCTCGAATGCTCTTATGAATTTGGGTGAGATTTGATAACACTCGTACCTTTTGGGTTACCGTTTTCACAACATCAAGGGGACCAGTCACTTCATTCACAACCGCATAAATACCCATTTTTGTCTGGTTATTCTTGAGAGTAACGTGGGTGAGGTGCAATTCTCCCGAAAGAAACACTTGATCTCGAAGCTCCCTTTTGTGAGCATTTTCGTAGAGGTCTAGCTGATCATATAGGTCACTGTAGCGCCAGGCCTTCGAAATCTCCATTTTGAGATCTTTCTTCTCTTCCACCAACCAGTTTTCAAAATCTGGATCCTCAGTTTTTTCCCAGGACTTCAGATCCACGACAAGCTGATAGAAACAGGGCTCGTAATCAGGAATAAACCAGAAATAATGGCGCTTAACCCTTCTGCCATGATAAGCCTTATCTAAGGTAGCGGTGAAAGGTACCGAGAGACTTTTCTCAGCAACGACACTCCAGGCACCCTCAATGGTGAACTTCTCGCCTTCACGGTAGGCGAACATATCAACCTCAGGAACGATCATAACCTTTTCTTCTACGCCGGAAGATCCTGTAGGTACAGTCTTCCTCACCTTTTTAAGGTTGATCTTTCCACTGACCAGAACTTCACCTTTGATTCCCATGCCAAACATCTTTCGATACTTCATCAATGTCTTGTACTTGCTCATATTGCTGGTAACACGATCATCAAAAACAATGTGAAGATTCTCTTGACTGGAGTCCAGGTAATCATGAAGCTCTCCATCGATGGGCTTCCCATCTTTGGCCTCAAACCCAAGAAGATTTACCTGTAGGCCGGTGAAGGCAAGATTGGTTTCAATAATGCCATCTCCCTCGTCACGACCCCACTCCAAATGCATTTTAGAAATTTCTGCTTTGAAAAGAATTTCAGCTGACTTAAGAACTTCCTCAGCAGCAAAACCACCTTGTACCAAAACACCAAACAAAAGGCTGACAAAGCCAAGGAACCGCTTCATAACAAACTCCTATGAATCAAACAAATCAATTGAAAGATAAAGACAATCATAAGGGACCCACAATTTCGAAGAGTAATTCTACAACACAAGTGGGTCAGAATAATTCATACGTAAGGAACTAAAATGTGTTGCAAGATAAGTGATTTTCAAAAGCAAAAGAAAACGAAGTGAAAGCAAAGCAAACACAGAGTAATGAAAACGAAGTGAGAGCAAAGCAAGCGAAGTGTGAGCAAAGCAAACACAGAGCAAAGCAAACACAAAGAAAAGAAAAATCAAAATCCCCGCCGGGACGGGGGTCGAGTTTGGGAGTGCTGCCGTAATGCAGGGGTTTCGAGAAGTAGTGAAGGTCAGTGGTTCGTGAGAAGGAGGTAGCGCCGCTACCTGCGCCGAGGGAACCGCTGAGATTCGCTATTTATCGGAAGCACTGCATAGGCAGCACTCCCAAACTCGACCCTCGTCCCGGCCCGACTAATAGCCCATTACTAGTTCGTCTAGAAAAAGCATCCCTTCGATGGGTCGAAGGTTGTTCTCCTTGAGAGAAGCCAGAGCCATATCAGAGATGATCTTGAGACTGGCGAATTCCTTGACCTTCTCAATTTCCACATCTTGATCGGTACTGTTCCCAATCAATGCTCCTGCTGCTACCCCGCCTCCAATAGCCAGAGCACTCACCCAGCCAACCGGATTCCAGAAGTTAGCAGCTGCGATTACCGCCAGGGTTCCTACCCCAGCCCCCGCCACACCATAACCTATGGTAAAACCCCAGGTTCGATCCAGCTTATCTGAAACAGCCTCCCAGAATTTCTTGGCTTCGGCCAATGTCTTGGAGAAATTGTCCTGGTCCCTGAAGTCGGCCTTCATCTCAGAAAGCAAAGAAACGAATTTAAGCCATTCATCCCTGATACCCTGGGACATCACTACTTTGGAACCTGAACGAGCAAACAGCTTTTGAAATTGAGGTTTCGCTCCCTCTCCTCGATCATAATAATCAAAGTCTCGTTTATCGATATCAAGTCCAAGCCTTTGGAGAGCTTCACTGGCGCGAAGACGTCGAAACGATCCATCTTTCGTACCCAGTATAGCCGGTTGAACCGCTCCAATGGCAGCTGACATCCCTAAGAGCGAGATCATGCGCTTTCGTAAGATTGAAAAAGCCGCGTCTCTATAAAGATCCACCTGAAACTTATAGGCAGTACCGTATAAAACTCTCATTTTCTGCATCAACTGAGAGGTGACACTTGTGTCCGAGTTAATGTCCGTTAGCTTATGAAGAGATCGGGTCGCATCTTTTTTATGTGGGTCCCACCAGAAGGTATAGGCCGTTTCTAAAACCCCTTCGTCCTTCTTCTCCCAGCCTTCTCTGACAATTCCGGCCACATCTTTAAGCATCTGTAGGATCATACTGTTCATCTCACGAACATCCCTCTTCAAATCCACAGAAGCAAGGCTCTGTTCGCGTACACTTCCTCTCCTGCTAGAAGAGGAGTCCGAGTCAGATGGGGAATCTGAATTATTAACTACATATCGATCTTCTCGAACGAACGCGGAGGGATTCTGACGCCTATATCTCTTTAAGGAAGAGTGTGCTTTATCAACAGTGGTTTGAAAGACTTTAAATTGCTTTACAGTCTTGGAGTCTGTCGACCCGTAATCCCGGGTATAGGTCTTTAGCTTGTGATATTCCTCGGCCGCTTTCTTTACCTGTTTGCTGATATCAGCAGGAAGCTCATCTAGTTGTAAAGAGGCATTGCTGACAACTGTGACCCTATCTCTGAAATCACCTTCAATTTTTATCGAGTCACCATCTCTGGTGGTAACCATAAACTGCCTCGATATTTCCATCGCAGTGCCTTCGGTGAGTCTGTGAAAATTCGTCAAAGTCTTCTTAAACTCATTGGAATCTTCGCCATGAACTCTGGCAGCAATCAAAATTTCGATAAACGCCTGCTTTGCTTCGGGATTTTCGTCAGCATAAGCAGATGCTTTAATCAGGTCTTTTCTTAATTCCTCATCTTTGAATTCCTTAAGGACCAGCATGGTGGAATCAAGCAGTGATTTCTGCTGTAATCCCATGACAGTAAGCATGGCAATCTTATAGGGAATGAAAATATGATCCCCAGCCATAAGGTTGGAGGGTCGAATCGCTACATTTCCCATATTTTTCTGTAATATCGATACATAAATATCCTGGTTAAATTCCCCATAAATCCCTTCGGAAATCTTAGCCGCGACCTCCTTGAGATCTCTCTCCTTCTTGACTACAAAAAAGCTCTTCTGATCTTTGTTGGGTGAAGCTTTTCCCCAGTTTGGATTGGCCAGTCCGCCTTCTTCAACGCCGGTAGACCACTCTCTATCCCCAGTATCATACGCATCTCCCCTGGAACCTCTTTCGGCATCCGAATTATAGGAAAGATCGCGGGTAAAACGGACTTGCTTTTGGGTATAGGAAGCCGCGAGGTCCTTGTATTCCCTGCGCTTTCTAAATAGCCGCTTGCGCTCCAGGATCAATATATTGCGGGCTTTCGCTGATCGATGACGTGCCAGGTCCTTATCTATCTTATGGATTTCATCCTCTAATTCGGAGATCTTGGAGATGATCTCTCCCTGGGCGTCCGCCAGACGTTCTTTCTCCTGGAGGACTTTATTGTCATATTTTCGATCCTCTGGACTTAGCTGGTAATAATCGGACTCGACGATGATGTCATCTACTTCATTAAATGCAGCTGAAGTGGATAAACAGAATAGTCCTAGCAGTGAAACCAGAATCTTCTGCAACATATTGGACCTCATGATTCCTCCCCCTTGGGGTTTGTTCTATGGAAATAGTATTAAACCTATCCTGAGTCTTCTACGAAAGATGGAGTCAAAAGTTTCAATCTCAACTGGTCCCAGGGATCATTTCAGCACTTGAGGGCCTATCTTTGTATCGTAGGCAGAAGAAAAGTCCCGTAATACAGAATACAACCGCCACCAATGCCGAGAGCCTGATTCCCAATACGGACTCTCCGCCGCGACCAAGGAGCAGCAAACTTGGAAAGAGGAGGTTCGCTACAGAAATCGCTGCTTTCATCAGAAAAGTACGGGTTGCGAAATACATACCAACCCTGGAAACACCAGTTTCCCGCTCATCGGTTTCTGCCACATCCGCTATGACCGCCGTGGGCAGAATTCCAAAAATCGCAATGGGGATAGAGCCCAGTAACACAACGAGATAAGCCTGGACCGTCTTACTAAAAGGCATGTCTCCAAGAAAAAACACCACAAGGAAGTCGAGTGCGAAGAGCAAAAACGCAGCTAGAAGAACCGGTCTTTTTCCAATTTTTCTGGCAAGAAAATTCACGGGTACATAAAAGACAAAACTGAGCAGAAACAGGAGCAGCATAAGAAAGGAAACCATTGCTTTTTCCATACCCAGAAGGACCATGATGTAGTAACTGATGCCTAATTGAATGAAGGTTAGAGAAACAAAATAAGTGAAGTCGAAGATCAAAAAAGTCACAAAATTTCGATTTTTAAAAGTAGCTTTGATTGATTTCAGTAATGGTTCGTCACAGGTTGCAACTCGAGCATGTTTCCGTTCATTGATAAAAATCGGGGCGATCATGGCAAGAAAGGCAATAAATTGAAATCCTCCCAGAACAACCTGCAGGGCCCCGGTCGCTCCCAGTGAGGGAAAAGCGTCCTGAACCATCGCCTGGAAAAGATAAACCTGGTTTCCGATAGCAAATCCCAGTGCCCAGGTCACGGAGACGAGGGTTGCCAGGTTCAGCCGCTCTAAAGCCGTATGACCGTATTCACAGATCAAGGCATTGTAAGGCGTACAGTACATGCTGATGAAAAAGTAAAAGAGGAGAATGGCGACGACTAAAAAGGCGCTGTTGAAAAAACCCGCCCCTGCGGAAGGTGGGAAAAAGACTAAAAAACCAAAAATACAAGAAGGCAAGGCCCCTATCGCCAAGAAAAGTCTTCGCCGGCCGAAGGGCGATTTGGAGCGATCGCTGAGATTGGCCAGTAGCGGATCCGTAACCGCATCAAAGAGTCTGCCTCCAAATCCAATCAGACCGATCAGTGTCAAGCCGCCCAGAATTGCCCCCTGGTAGATATAGGGTGGGAACAGTGCCTCACCAGCCTCTAATTTGGGAGGGAGATAGAAATAGGTGAGTAAGTTGGCGACGGAAAACAAGGATAAAGACCAGCCAAATTGACCCAGGGAAAACAATAGTTGCCGCTTGAGTCCCAGGGACACAGGTGCTGAATTCATTCCATCACTCTTCGAGGGAACATCCATCAACTGGCCGAGTAAAGAATATACTTCCTCGTTTCCCTGTCTTCTCTAGATAAATTTTAGGCACTCTTGCTGCAAAGTTCTCTGCTTGATCTTTCTTCACTAACGCGACCGCACATCCACCAAATCCAGCCCCTGTCATTCTTGCTCCCAGGCATCCTTTTTGATCTCGAGCGATATTGACCAACCAATCAAGATTGTCAGTACTAACCTCAAAGAGCTCTCGCAGGCTCCAGTGACCTTCGTCCATAAGCTTTCCAACTGTTGTTATGGCACCCTTTTTCAACGCCAAAAAAGCTCGGTTTACACGCTCGTTCTCATCGAGAACATGGAGAGCTCTAAGGTATTGGAAATCTCTCAGGGCATCCACGTTTTTTTCCAGCGTATCTCTGTTCAGACTTCTCAGGGTTCTGACGCCCAGGATCAGCGCAGCCTGCTCGCACTCATTTCGGCGAGTATTATATCTACCATCACTTAGTTTCCTTCGTGTACCCGAATCCAAAATAGCGACACTCACATCCGTAGGAATTGGAGCATAACTATAGTCCAGATCTTTACAATCCAGAAAAAGGGCATTTTCTTTCTCAGTTACTGAACAAGCTAATTGATCCATAATTCCGCAAGATACACCCGCAAACTCCTGCTCTGCTCTCTGGCATAGTTTGGCTGCCTCCAGACCATTCCATTTTCTTCGCTGAAGACGCCAGAGCGCTCTTGCAAAAGCTAATTCCAGGGAAGCTGAGGAAGAAAGGCTTGCCCCGGCGGGGAGATTGTTAAAAATCACGGCATTCAAACCGCCCAAACGAACTTTCCATTTCCTGGTGAGACCAGCCGCTACACCAATGAGATAGTTGCTCCAATGACCGTTCACTGTTTTAAGCAAGGGTTCGGAAAAGTCAGCTTCGATCCATTCTTCCATCAGTGAAGAATAAACTTTCAAGAGAGAATCTTTTCGCGGGGTAAATGCCAGGTATGTGCCTTGTTCAATTGCCATGGGAAGAACAAAACCCAGGTTATAATCCGTATGTTCTCCCAGTAAATTCACTCTTCCCGGCGATCGAACCAAAAATTTGGGTTGTTTCGAGAACTTCTCTTCGAAGAGACTCCTGGCAGCTTCATTGGGATTCATCAGCAAACCTTCCTGAGTCTTTGAGCACAGTCTTCAGCCGTGAGATCTCTCTGCGCCTCTGCTAACATTTCGTAACCCACCATAAATTTCCTCACCGTAGCTGATCTGAGTAACGGCGGGTAGAAATGTGCATGCATGGTCCAGCGGGAGATGTTTTCTTCGTGAAAGGGCGCCATGTGCCATCCCATGGAATATGGAAAAGAAGTTTCAAAAAGGCGGTCATAACCTTTAAGAAGCCTGCCGAGAACTTCAGCCAAAGTTTCAGAAAGTCCATGATCCAAATCTTCAAACCTGGTAACGTGTTTTAACGGAAGAATCATGGTTTCAAATGGCCACGTAGCCCAGTAAGGTATGAGTGCGATCCAATCGCTATTTCTCACCACCACACGAACCTCCCGGATACACTCTTGTTTTGCGTAGTCGAGAAGCATGTTCGTTTTGTGTTTCTCGAAGTAATTTGCCTGATTTTCATCCTCTCTTTGCATCTCCAGCGGGAGATGAGAGCTAGCCCAGATTTGACCGTGAGGGTGAGGACTTGACGCACCCATGGCAGCACCTTTATTTTCAAAGATCTGAACCCATCGATAAGTTTTCCCGAGTTCTGCAGCCTGAGTTTTCCAGGCTTCAATGACTTGAAGGAATTGTGATTGATTAAAATCCGCCAGGGTTAAATCATGCCTGGGAGAAAAGCATAGAACTCTGGCTGTTCCAACGGCAGGTTCACTCCTGAATAACGATGAAGCCTCACCTACATGACTGGATTCGGGAAGGAGAGCCGGAACATCGTTTTCAAAAACATAGGTTTCCTGGTAATCCGGATTCACAACCCCGCTTACCCGGGTAACCCGCGGACATAAATAACATTTCGAATCATGGGTTCGTGAGGAAGCCTCGGCAGCTTTCTCCTTCTGTCCGCTCCAGGGTCTTTGGGTGCGGTGAGGAGAAACCAGAATCCAACGACCGCTAAGCGGATCAAAGCGCCTATGTACTCCCAACTGTGCCGACATCATTCACTTTCGTCAAAACAAAAAAAGCCGGACAAGGTAGCATCGACCATCCATTTTTACAATGACCAGGACACGTCGAGACAATCTGCGGGATTCAATGAAGTTTGGGAATCCATGCTCCATGACCTTCGATCAGCCTGTCTACAAGCTTTCGAATCTCACTCAATGAGAGCTCTGCTGCGGTGTGTGGATCAAGAAAAGCGGCATGATAAACGGATTCCCTGCTTTTATCCAAAGCCGCTCTTACGGCAAGCTCCTGTACATTAATATTGGTTTTGATCAAAGCTGATAGATGCTTTGGGAACTTCTCTATCAATTGAGGATGAATGGTTCCAGTGGAAACTTCACAGGGTACCTCCACGCAGGATTCTTCCGGAAGACCAATTAAACATCCCGTATTGGACACGTTCGCGTTGACTTCACATCGTCCCCCGCCAAGGTAGGCACGTAGAATCGAGGCGGCATATTCATTACTTCGCTCCACTTCCAGGGACCCGGGATTATCAATGAGTTCCTGTTTGAGCTTCTCCCACTCCTGAATCTGCTCCTCGCATCTGCGTGGGTATTCGTCGAGGGGAATCTTGTACTTCTCGATAAGATCTTTCCTACCTCTCTTGATGAACCAGGGTACATATTCGGCAAAGTGCTCGCTCGATTCGGTAACGAAATACCCAAAATGTTTGAGTACCTCATAGCGCACCAGGTCATTTTCGGGAGACCTACTTTCTTGGGGTATTCGCTTTAGTTCGGGATACAGATCGTTCCCATTTTTGTCGTGAATGCTGAGAAAAAAAGACATGTGGTTGATGCCGGCACAGAGAAAGTCAAACTGTTCTTCTTTGCGGCCCAGATCTTCGGCAATCTTGGCAATGGTTTCCTGAACGGAGTGACATAGGCCCAGAATCTTTAAATGGGGATAGGATTGATGAACGGCCATACAATTCATGGCCATGGGATTCACGTAGTTGAGAATAAGAGCGTCGGGACAGAGCTCTTCAATTTCCATACAGATATTGAGAATGACCGGAATGGTCCGAAGGGCTCTCATGATCCCCCCAACTCCCATGGTATCTCCAATGGTCTGTCTCAGACCAAATTCGCGTGGAATCTCAAAATCTGTGACAGTACAGGGTTTATAACCTCCAACCTGAAACAAAAAGAGGACCGCATCTGCTCCGCAAAGAGAATCCCTTAGCTCCAGAGTTGTTTGAATCCGGGGTGGGAGCCCCAGGGATTCGTACAAACCTAAAGCAACATTGCGTGTCTCCCTAAGCCTGTTCTCATCGAGATCCTGTAAAGAAATTTCGGCGTCTCTCAATATAGGATCAAAGAGAATATCACCGATTAAATTTCGGGCAAAAACAGTACTTCCGGCCCCTATGAATGAAATCTTCATAGAATTCATCCTTTCATTGTTTCTTGCTGCATATACACTGCGGATCTATCATTGTCTTTATGACTTCAAAAAAACACAATATCGATACCCAATTAATCCATTCATTCACACGCAGTCCAAACCGCGAGAGAACCGTTTGTACTCCTATCTTTCAATCGGCCAACTACCAGTACGACGGGGAAGAGGATTATCATAAAATCCAGTATGCAAGACTCAATAACACCCCTAATCACCAGGTTCTTCATCAGATTCTTTCATCCATAGAGGGTTCTGAATCAGCCCTCGTTACCTCCAGTGGAATGGCGGCAATTACCAGCACACTGCTCACTTTACTCAAATCGGGAGACTCCATGCTCTCCCAGCCTTGTGTATACGGTGGTACCTACACTTTTCTGACCAGGGATATCAGCCAATACGGAATCGGCGTGAGCTTTTTAGATGGAGACGATCCCGCAAGGTGGGAGAAGCAATTGAGCCAAAACACGAAGCTCATCTATGTGGAACCTCTTTCCAATCCATTGCTTGAAGTCGCCAACCTACCCTCAGTGGTGGAATTCGCCAAGAAACATAGCCTGCTTACCGTCATCGATAACACATTTCTCACCGCTTTGAATTTCAAACCAATTGAGTTTGGATTTGATGTTTGTGTGCACAGTGCCACCAAATACCTCAATGGTCATTCAGATATCGTTGCCGGGGCCATTATCTCCAATAGCCAAACTATCTATCGAATAAAGAAGAAGCTCGATCACCTCGGGGCCACCCTTGACCCTCATGCGTGTTTTCTATTCGAAAGAGGACTCAAGACGCTAGCACTAAGAATGCAGCGACACAACGAGAGCGCCCAGGCTCTTGCCGAATTTCTCATTGACCATCCCAAGGTTAGAGCAGTTTTCTATCCCGGACTCCCGAACCACCCTGGACATGCAATGGCACGGGAACTCTTCCGTGGGTACGGAGGAGTCCTGAGTTTTGAAATCAAAGGAGGGGTCAAAGAGGCTGCCCGGGTTATTAAAAATTTGAAGATACCCGTAGAAGCACCCAGCCTTGGATCTGTAGAATCGCTGGTGACAAGACCAGCCACTACTTCCCATGCAGGAATTCCTAAGGAAGAACGCGCAAGAATCGGAATCTCCGATTCTTTAATCCGTGTTTCCGTAGGGGTTGAATGCATTCAAGATCTCATTGATGATTTTGAATCTTCTCTTTCTTGTATTTCATAGCTGCGGAAGATTGAATTTTCAATTTACTGAAGAGAAAGAGATCAATCATTTCATTTGTTAAGATGGGACACTTATCCCCCTAATGAAAGGTCAGCCCTTGAAACAATACGCTACAAAGAATTTTAATCCTGTAGTTTTTATCACATCTGCTGTACTTACCATCTCAATTGTCTGTGTGGGCATTTTCTTCCGGGAAGGATTCCAAGTACTTACCAGCTCTGTGCATACCTTTATCACCCATCAATTCGGATGGCTTCTACTCTTGATGGTTTCTATTTATCTTCTGTTTTGCATTTACCTTGGCACTTCAAGGTTTGGTTCAATCAAATTAGGACCCGACGACTCCAAGCCTGATTACTCCTATCTGAGCTGGATTTCCATGCTCTTTAGTGCCGGGATTGGTATTGGTCTACTTTTCTACGGAGTTGCAGAGCCCATAATGCACTTTACAGCTCCACCCGGCCTTGAACCTAAGAGTATTGAAGCAGCAAAATTCGCCATGCAGACAACCTATTTTCACTATGGAGTCCATGCCTGGGCTATTTATGTTGTAGTTGGATTGTCATTAGCCTATTTTTGCTTTCGAAAAGGAGAGACCCTTTCTCTTCGCTCAGCGCTCAAGCCCCTATTCGGAAGTCGTATGGAAGGATTGGCGGGTGATCTCGTCGATATTTTCGCCATTTTGGGTACCCTGTTCGGTGTGGCAACCTCGCTTGGACTTGGAGCCATGCAGGTGAATTCAGGATTGAATTATCTACTAGGCATTGAGAACTCGGTCCAAATTCAGATCATCGTCATTGCGGGAATTACCGCACTAGCTACCATTTCAGTGGTCAGTGGTCTCGACAGGGGAATCAAGTTTCTAAGTGAACTCAATATGAGTCTTGCTGCCATTTTGTTGATCCTGATTTTTATCCTTGGACCCAGCGTGGCCATTCTCAATATAGCCACACAGACCGGAGGTCATTATTTTCAAACGCTGGTTGAAAAAACGTTTAATGTATATGCATTTTCGGATCAGGGATGGGTTACCGGATGGACCATATTTTATTGGGCCTGGTGGCTGTCATGGGCTCCCTTCGTCGGTGTATTTCTCGCCAGAATTTCCAGGGGAAGAACCATTCGGGAATTCGTCCTTAATGTACTATTTATCCCCACCTTGATTAGTATTTTATGGTTTTCAACTTTTGGAGGGACCGCCATTCATTTTGAAATCAATGGAATCACATCCATCTCTGAAGTCGTCAACACCAACATGTCCACAGCCATCTTTCATTTTTTACAGCAGTTTCCCCTCCCTGTCCTACTGTGCTCACTAGCAATCGTTATCGTGATCACATTCTTTGTCACATCCTCTGATTCGGGCTCACTAGTGATCGACATGCTGGCTGCAAATGGCCATCCCGACCCCCCTAAAGCACAGAGGATTTTTTGGGCCGTTCTTGAAGGCCTTGTGGCATCGGTACTGTTATTGGGGGGAGGACAGGCCGGCCTGAAAAACTTGCAGACAGGTGCGATAGCAACCGGGCTGCCTCTGGGAATTTTGATACTGCTTATGGCCTGGAGCCTGATGAAAAAATTGAGGGAAGAGGAAATTTAGAAAAAGTTGGAAAGTAGGTATCAAATGAATAAAGGGAATCAGAAGAATGAGGTTTGTGGCGATCCTTCGGTTTTGCCTTCTTGAATTCTCTATCTACCCTTCCATAGGTGCCGAAAATAGAAGAATTTTCATCTCACTGGAAAATAAAAGCAGAATCATTTCATCTGTTATGATGAGATTCCCATCCCCTAACGAAAGGTTAGCTCTTGAGACTATCCACTTCTAAGACTTTCAATCCCGTAGTTTTCATCACATCTGCTGTGCTTATCATCTCAATTGCCTGTGTGGGCATTTTTTTCCGCGAGAGTTTCCAAGTTCTCACCAGTTTCATACATACTTTCATCACCCATCAATTCGGTTGGCTCCTGCTCTTGATGGTTGCAGCCTATCTCCTGCTTTGTATCTACCTTGGCTTTTCAAGGTTTGGTTCCATCAAATTAGGGCCTGATGACTCGAAACCTGATTACTCCTATTTGAGCTGGATTTCCATGCTCTTTAGTGCCGGAATGGGTATTGGTCTGCTTTTCTATGGAGTTGCTGAGCCGATGATGCACTTCACAGCTCCTCCCGGCATTGAACCCAAGAGTATTGAAGCAGCAAAATTCGCCATGCAGACAACCTATTTTCACTGGGGAGTCCATGCCTGGGCCATTTATGTTGTAGTTGGAATGTCATTAGCCTACTTCTGCTTTCGAAAAGGAGAGACCCTATCGCTTCGCTCGGCGCTCAAACCGCTTTTTGGGGATCGTATGGAAGGTTTTGCGGGCGATTTTGTCGATATTTTTGCCATATTGGGTACCCTGTTTGGTGTGGCAACCTCACTCGGACTTGGAGCCATGCAGGTGAATTCGGGGCTGAATTACTTATTGGGCATTGAGAACTCGATTCAAATCCAGATTTTAATCATAGCTGCTATTACCGCACTAGCTACCATTTCAGTGGTCACCGGTCTCAACAGAGGAATCAAGTTTCTAAGTGAATTTAATATGATTCTAGCTTCCATCGTGTTGATCCTGATTTTCATCCTTGGACCCACTGTGGCAATTCTCAATATAGCAACACAGTCCGGGGGTCATTATTTTCAGACGCTGATTGAAAAAACGTTTAATGTATATGCATTTTCGGATCAGGGATGGGTTACCGGATGGACCATATTTTATTGGGCCTGGTGGCTCTCATGGGCACCTTTCGTAGGTGTTTTTATCGCCAGAATCTCCAGGGGAAGAACCATTCGGGAATTTATACTTAACGTAATATTTATCCCTACCTTGATGAGTATTTTATGGTTTTCAACATTTGGAGGGACCGCTATCCATCTTGAGATAAACGGGATCACATCCATCTCGGAAGCTGTCAACACCAACATGTCCACAGCCATCTTTCATTTTTTACAGCAATTTCCCTTTCCTGTCCTACTGTGCTCACTAGCAATCGTAATCGTGATCACATTCTTTGTCACATCCTCTGATTCGGGCTCCCTGGTGATCGACATGCTGGCTGCAAATGGTCATCCCGACCCCCCCACATCACAGAGAATTTTTTGGGCTGTTTTAGAGGGCCTCGTGGCTGCAGTACTGTTATGGGGAGGAGGACAGGCCAGCCTGAAAACCCTGCAGACAGGGGCGGTAGCAACCGGGCTTCCTCTAGGAATTCTAATACTGCTTATGGGCTGGAGCCTGGTAAAGGCACTAAGAGCGGAGAGCCTTGATGAGGAATGGAAGTAGTAGGAATCACAGGAAACAGAGGAATCAAGGGAATCAGAGGAATGAAGTTTGATCCCGCCATGTGGGCGGGGTTGTGGATCCCCTGGTCAAGCCAGAGGATGACGACACAGGTCGAATTCCCGAGGCGAAATACCTGGAGCCCCTGGCAACCAAAGGATGACAACCCATCACCAACTATCCCTAGCGAAGC
>CAZIKF010000065.1:0-16217 GCA_964539825.1 uncultured bacterium | reverse complement strand
ATTGGGGTCCGAAATGAAAGATTTTTTCACTACTGAAAGAATACTACGTTGATTCCTAGAATTCGTTTCGTCTCAGTAAGGTAATTATTTTCCACTTGCCCTTCTTTGTTTATACCAATTCCGGTAGTCAGTGTCGTCCCCTGTGAAGGGAATATCTGTAAGCCTTGCCCAGAGCGCCAAAATCGCAGCCTGGTGAAATTGGAAGTGGGCTTCCTTGCGACGCAATAAAGCCTGGAATAGTGAATCTAGAATTATTGTGTTAGCGCTAAATTCTTCAAAAAGCAGCAGGAGTTTCTTAAACTGGCTTCCATAGCCCTTTTCAAAGGGCTCTATGAAGCTCTCGAGATAGCTGGAAGGGTATGCTTTAAATACCTTGAAGAGAAAATCAAGCGGATACTCCCCATCCAGGAAATACATCAAAGTCCTGGTTTGCAGTTCAGGAAGATAATCAGAAAAGAGCAGGTTTAAAAACAGAGCATTCGCTTTCTCAGATCGTGAACTGGCCGATTGGGCCATTATTTTAAGGTGTTTATGGAAGACGGGCGGTACTTTTTCAGATGCGTCCTTTGGAATTTTCTTGTAAAAATGTGGTGTTTTCAAAAGCTGTACGTATTGTACGAGAAAAAAATTATCACGCTCCGCTGAAACGCCTTTTAGAAGTACCCGTAGGGGAATACGCTCCTTGAGATCAGCCCCCATTTTTTCCATCGCGAACAGTTTTACGTAGGGGTCCTTTTCCTTTAGTAGTGCTCTTGATAGAAGTCTTAGCGGGAAGCTTAACTCAAGGGTATAGCTCTGTGAGAGAGCTTTTGGATAGGAAACGGAGCGTAGGTTCGACTGGTGCCACTCCACGGGATCATGCCCTAAACGAACCATGACTTCCGCATCAAGATATCGTTGTTGTTCCAACTGTGAAACAAGGTCATTTGGGTCCATCATTTCTGGTGCAAAAGAGTCACCATGCAGAAGTCGTAAATGAGCTACGGCCCGATTTAGTTCATGAACCATCCGATTGCTTCCCCAGCGCACGGCATGACCTCTGAAATCTTTGTAACTGGTAACCTTTTTCTCATTAGAATGGCTGAGAAAAGGACAACCCAACAACAAAAGGGCTAAAATACTTTGCCCCCATAGGGAACAGAACTCCTTCATTCTTCGTATCACAAGGTAGATTCTAGACTATTGAGCCATGCCACAACATCAGATTCTTAGCTTCATCTTATTCCTCTTTTGCCTGGGAACCCACTTTGGCTCTTCGCGTGTGGTGTTTCTGGGAGCCAGCATTACGTACGGCGCTGTAAGAGATGGGAAACAACTTCAGAAATTCCTCAAAGAGAAATTAGGGTTAGAGACAGAAATTTTTAGTGAGGCCGTCGGCGGTTGGACTTCTACAAGGCTTGCCGCAAACATTGGAGGTTTCGTAAAAAAATACCCTGCGGATACCCACTATTTTATTCATATTGGCGGAAATGATGTCAGTGTGAGACGACCCTACCCGGGGGGTGCCGGCAAACTTCGTAAGAACCTGGTGAAAATTCTCGAGACTATCTCAAATAGGGGTGCTTCCGCGTCTCTTTCACGTCTCAGCTTCAGGGCTTACCGGGGCTCCAAAGAAGAAGACGGCTCCCTTCCCTATAATCTTGAGGTCTATGATCAACTTTGTAAGCAATACACTCCCGACTGGTATAACCCGCAAGAAAGGCGATGCAGTCTAGATTTTTATGGATGGGCCAGGAAAAACAAGCAGCTTCTGGCAGGAGACGGGGTCCATTTCTCTCCCAAAGGATACCGAGCTATCCGGGAGAAGTTTTTGGTCTCGAATCTGTTTATTCCTCTTTTTGCCCGAGGCGAAGAAAGTCAAAGAGTCCCGGAGCGCCCTAAGGATGAGAATCCCGGATTCGAGGAACTGGGGCAATCTCATCCGCCTTCCAGAGCAATAGAAATCAAGAGCGAAGATCCACCTGCAAATCAAGCTCATTCCCATTCAAATGCTGCCCTGAGCTTCGAAGAACTTCTTTCCACGAAAAAAACCGGCTTAAGCTTCGATAAACTTCTTTCCAAGAATTCAGTTGATAGCGCGAAAGAAAATCCTATCTCCGTTCTCTATGTAGAACAAAATTGGGATATTTTGGAGAGACTCTTTGAAACTGCTCGGCAGTTTTTATGGCTGTATCGGCACAAGGAGAAACCATCCCAGGATTACACAAACCGATTGGTTCACTGGCAAAAAAGGCTTCTCTCCCTCGGCCTGATGGAGAGCGATGTTCAAAAAGTCTATGCGCCCATTCATTTTAGGCTTTACCATCGACTGCGCACCTATCTGCTCCAGTCCTATCTCTTGAAACTGGGTATTTCTCCTGGGCCTCTCGACGGTATCGTTGGTTCTAAAACCCGGGGGGCCTGGATGAAGTATCTTCAAAAAAGGGACTCCGAGAGCACTCCTCTTCGTGTACGATACGGCATTATCAGAGACCTGCGGGCAGAATTAATTGAGTCTCAGAAATAATAAACACCCGGTTTAAACTTGATGGATTGAAATGGATAGTGCGGTGATGCAAGAAAATGAGATCCAGGCCAAACCTTCAGCGATCAAAAAGAGTCTACACTTCCTGGCCTGGGCATCTGCATTCTTGCTGGTTTTTCTCCTCTTCGTGGGTTTCCAGAACGCCAAATCCATGATGCAGTTCAATAATGAGGGAACCCGAACTGCGAAATTTGAAACCATGAGCGCCGCTCAAAAGGTTGGATTATTCCTCTTTGGATTCCAAAGACCACGTCCTGAAAACTTAAAAACTCCAGAGAGTATTGGACTACCCTACGAAGAATTTGAAATTCCCTCGAAAGATGGACGCAAACTTCAACTTTGGAAGATTCCTGGAGAGAAAAGCGAAGCCCTGTTCATTCTCTTTCATGGTTACGTCGCCAAAAAGGAAAGACTACTGCCCGCTGCCAAAATCCTCCACGCGAGGGGATTCTCTTCTATCCTGGTAGATTTTCCTGGCTCGGGAGGCTCTTCAGGCTCCATAACAACCATGGGTATTTTAGAAGCGCTGGATGTAAAGAGCGTTTTTGAATTTGCCCGGGAGAAATTTCCGCAAACTCCCCTGGTTCTCTTTGGCTCTTCCATGGGCGCGGCAGCAATTGCGAGGGCTGTTGCCTTAGAGAATATAAGTCCCGATGGACTGATTTTAGAAAGTCCTTTTGATAGTTTTCTTCAGACCATGCGCAATCGTTTTCTGATTCTTAAGGTGCCGTCTTTCCCACTAGCCGAATTCATTGTGGGCTGGATGAGCGTGCTCAGCGGCACGAATGTTTTTGGTCATGCCCCGGCTAAATTTGCCAGCAGTCTTCAAATGCCGGTGCTTCAGTTACAGGGTGAAAAAGACATCAAAGTATCACACGAACAGGCTCAAAATATCTTTCGTGAAATTCCCGGACAGAAGCATTTACAAATATTTCCTAACGTAGGACACAAATTCTTCGCACAGACCCATCCTGAGCTCTGGGAGAACACGGTGATGGAATTTGTCGCGACTTTGCAATTGGGTATTTCCCTACAAAAATAGCGGCTCTTTGACCCTCCGCGTCTCTGGCGATTCCCTGCCCGTTTGAAATAAATTATTCATTTATGCAAATTTTTTGGAGTTTTTTGTAACCATCTGGCAGGGATCTCTATCTAAGGAATGTATCCAAATAAATTGGAGCTATTTTTGCGCGTCCATAAATCTACTCATCGAAAATGCTCCTTTGGGAATTTTTGCATTTGGATTTCAGCGATTCAAATGGAGAAATGGATAGTTGGGGGGAACGAACATGACTAGAATAATCCTGGCATTTCTTATCGTTGCTATCGCCGTGAACCAGGGAATAGCGAAGAGTGAGTTGTCGCAGGTAGTGCTTGAACCCTCGCGGGGTATTGCCCGCGTTGTGGGTGGAGTTACAGCCCAGCCCGGCTCCTGGCCTTTTATGGCGTCCATTCAAAAGACTTCTAGATTCGGCTTCTCCTGGTCCCATACCTGTGGTGGAAGCCTGGTTTCCGCCAGCTGGATTCTCACTGCAGCCCACTGTGTTGCAGATGTTACTACCCTACAAAGGGTCCGGGTTCATCTTGGAGTTCACAATCGGAATCTGGATACGCCCCAGGTTTTTGAACTGGTGTCCAGCCATATTCATCCCAACTATAATCGAAGAACCCTTGACTCTGATCTCGCTCTACTCAAGCTTTCCCGACCTGCTAGCTTTGCCAACCTGGGCCTGGTTCAAAACAACTCCCAGCAGACTCCCGGAAGGAGAGGTACTCTCATCGGCTGGGGAGCTCTTCACGAGGATGGGTTTAGCTCCAGCACCCTGCAAGTGGCAGAGGTACCCGTACTATCACAGAATGTTTGTAATTCAAGGGAAGTATATAACGGAGATGTGAGCGGCAATATGCTCTGTGCCGGATACCTGGAGTTGGAACAGGATGCTTGCTACGGTGATAGCGGCGGCCCCCTGATGATTTACGAAAACTCATTTTGGAGACAGATCGGGATCGTAAGCTGGGGACAGGGCTGCGCCCGACAGGATAAGCCAGGAGTGTATACCAGGGTGCTGCCCTTTTTGAATTGGATTGAGGAGACCATCGGCACCCAGGCTTCCCCTGAAGCACCTGTTGAGCCTCAAGAGCCAGTCCAACCAGCAGAACCTGTCGAGGCTGAATCCGTTCCTTCCCAACCTGCGAGTACAGAGATTCTGAGTGAAGGAAAAAATATTAGCCTGACCGAAGCGTTGAATTATAGTAATACCCCATTTCTAACCGGTGGTTCCCAGCCCTGGATTAGCCAAACTGAAATCAGCGCAGATTCCCATTCGGCTGCCGCCAGTGCAAAAATAGAGTCTTTTCAAAAAAGCTGGATCCAGAATACCTTTCGAGGCCCGGGTGTGCTGAAATTCAGTTGGAAAGTCTCCTCAGAAGAGAATTATGATTTTTTATCTGCATATTTGGGTCGTAGAAGGTTTAGTAGGATTTCAGGAAATGTGGATTGGCAAGTCCAATCCTTAGTCCTTCCCCAGGGCAATCATAAAATCACCTGGACGTATAGAAAGGACCGCTATCAAAGCTCAGGTCTTGATCGGGGGTTTCTTGACCAGGTTCAATATTCACAAGGAGCACTGAATCCCTCAACCAGAATCCTGGATTTTGGTGAATCCCTCCTCTCATCTGCGAAGACTACCCGGTCCCTGGTCTTCACTAACGAAAACCAGGTAGAATCCATCAGGCTCAAATCTTTCTCCATCAGGGGCTTTCATCGTTCCTATTTTAGTATTGAAGAGAATTCGTGCCTCGGACTCTCCCTTTCCCCCCTGAACTCCTGTGAGCTTATCGTGGCGCTGAATCCCCACAGAGAGGGCAGCAGACGGGCAACCCTGAGGATGGTCACTGATGCTTCCAGCAGCTTTGGTACCAATATCAAATTGAGAGGAGCCATCGTTTCAGAGCTCACTGCACCGCAGCAGCCCCCAGAGCCTTCACTGCCCCCCGCCTCCTCCCCCCTGACTCTAAGTTCTTCGTCGGTGAACTTCTCAAGTATCCCTGTAAACCAGAATTCGGGAGTTGAAACTCTGCTGCTTTCTAACCAGGGCGAGATTCCGGTAACAATGGGTGAAATCACCATTGAAGCCAATGAGCAGTCTGAATTTCAGATCGTGGAAGAGAATTGTTCCATGGTTGAGCTTTCTCCTTCCAGCACCTGTGAAATCCAGTTACTCTTCTCGCCGAAGTACCTGGGAGAAATCATAACAAGGATGCACCTTCCCACGTCTGCGGAAATTGAACCAGACCTATTTGTGGATTTAAAGGGAATAGGGATTTCCCTTGAAGAATTGTTTCAGGCTCAAAGTCTAGTCTTTGAACATGGAGGTGATGCATCCTTTCAAGCTGTTTTAGAGGGTGAGCAAGATCAGCGGTTCGTCTTGAGAAGTGGAAAACTGGATGACCTCCAGAGTTCCTGGTTCCAGACCTCGGTATCAGGGCCTGCGATTCTTGGTTTTTCTCTAAAGACATCTACAGAAGAAATTCTGGATCGCTTCAAATTTTTGGTCAATGGTACCCTGCGTTTCTCGCTCTCAGGACAAGCTTCCTGGAACGAACATCGAGTTCTCCTTCAAGAAGGAGAACAAATGGTTCGCTTTGAGTATGAGAAAGGACAGTCCGGTCAGGCCGGTGAAGATGCTGTATTTCTTGAACGCTTTTCTCATACCCCCTTGGAAATAAAACTGAAAGCAGGCTGGAACCTGATTTCTTCACGGGAAACCAAGCCAATCCCGGTAGATGTTTATTTCGCCAGTGAAAATTTTAGCACCCAAAATCAGCCGTTCACGATTGTATGGGGTTGGAATAAGGTAAAGAACCAGTTTGAGATCTACATTCCCCCGGAAGTTCCTCTAGATGAGAGGAATCATCCCCTACGCATTTATGGCAAACTCGAGGTGATAGAGCCTGGCAGGGGTTACTGGCTGAATGCCACACAGTCTTCAAGTTTCTATTTCAAGCCGGATTCTTATCGCTAGATTCCTAAACCCAGGGAGGTAATATCTGGTTTCATGGGTAGCCTGGACATGATCCATGACCTCATGATGGGGTATTCAGAACTATGGATTTCATGACCCTTATTGATGCTGTGAAAGGTGATATTGGACAAGACCGGAGCCACGGTTTCAAAACGCTGCTTTAATTCACCAAAATGAATCACCTGATCCTGGGGACCATGAGTCATCAGGACCGGGGTAATTTGACCAAAGGGACCCAGGTTGTTCACCAGTTCGTCGGGTTCAAAAATCCAGCCGCTAATGGATACGACACCCAGGAATCGATGATTCCCTCTAAGTGCCCACTCCAGGCCAATGACGGCTCCCTGGGAAAAACCGGTGAGTAGAGTGTTTTCAGTTTGAAAACCCCTTTTACTGAGTTCAATTTGGAGCTCTTCAAGTTTCTTAATACTGGCAAGAATTCCCTGCCGATGAAAGGGGAGCGCTCCATGCCACTCAAACCCACCTTTAACTTCTTGCTTAGTGCAATCAAAAGGGGCATTGAGAAAAAGATACGCGAAGTGATCTAATTTCAGCTTCGCTCGGACTTTGCGAAGATCCAGCAGATTCCCTCCCTGCCCATGAAAACAGATCATAAGGTGGGATGGATTTCCTTTCTTGGGTAATAAAAACTGGTGCTCTTTGAAGGATTTTAAGCCGAGGGGATTTACATCTCGCCCAGTTCCATAAAGAGCTCTTGAACTCATTTTCAGCTCTTTTCCTTGCGGCCTAATAATCCTCTTATCATATTGAAGAATACGATAAGCAGAAATCCCCCTACCAGTAAGCGTAGAGTATCTTCGGAAATTTGGGAAGCGGTCATACCTCCTGTAAAAGCACCCAGCAATCCACAGCCCAATATGATGGTGAGATTTTTGTTCCAATAGAGTTCTGTACGGGATTTGTAACTACTCAGACATGAATTTAGACAGACAACACAAGCTGAAGCCACGGCGGTCTCACGGGCAGGAAATCCAAGCACACCAAAGTAGGTTGTCATAATTAGAACACCTCCGCCTATTCCCATAGATGCCGCCAGGGTGCTTGCCAGACACCCTATTAGGATGTGATGGTACCACTCAAACCTGATCTCGAAGCTGGGTAATGGCAGGGGCCAATCCAGAATTTGCCCCCAGTGACGTATCAAGATCAACGCGAGAAAAACGCAAAAAATCATCTTCAAGGTCCTGGAAGATAGCCTTCTGCGTAGCATCAATCCCAGGTCAATTCCAATCAGGCTGCCCGGAAGAATCCAGAGTATATACGCGGAAAAAGGGTTGGAGTGTAAGTGGTGGGAAAGGGCAGAACCAAGAGAGACGGGTACAAGTAAAAGCAAAGATCCCGTTACTGCTTTCTTTAAGTCATAGCGACAGAGAAGGTGTAGGGTAGGGACAATCATCATCCCAGGTCCCATACCCATCAGGGCAAAGATGTATCCCGCGAAGAAGCCAACCAGGGAACAACCCGCGAAGATCACTGATGGCACTCCCAGGGCAATTCTCTTAATTCCGATGGCTCTTTGACTTGACGGTGATTCCATCGCCAGTCAGTCTTGAAAGTGATATGAAACTTAAGCCCTTGCTTAGTCTCACGATGTTGATCCTTTGTGTTCAGGGAGTTTTTTCCAAACAGCAAGAGGGGCAAAACCTCCATGATTTCCTGGGCTACCTGATCTACACATGGGGAGTACCTAACCTCAGTGTTTGTGAAGAGCTCAAAGAAAGGGTGATCTTTTGGACCCCAGTTTCGAATTCCCCGAAAACACAACTGCTGAAGATCGTAAAAAGTGAGAATCTGCATTTAAGGGTCGGCTCCCATGGCTATATCCTGTGCGGCTTAAATTTGCCTCAAAGAATTACAGAATCCAGCGCAAAAGGTACATTTCGCTTCGAGGATACCCCGCTGGATTTGGCATTGCGAGTCCTTTTCTCATCTATGCAGGTACAATTCATTATCCCGGGAAACCTTGCGGGCTATCGTGTTAGCGGAGACTTTCATGACACTCCGGTGCATGAAATACTAACTATTTTTCATCGTCTCTATCCCATCGAAATCTCTCGAAACGGCTCTATTTACGTGATCAAAGAGAAATCGAGCAAATAATCCACCTTGTTTGCCCGCTTCACTAGCTGTAGAATTCCTACTATGTCCATTCAAGAGTTCCTACAGGAGCTCTGTTCCCTTCCAGAGCCCGGATTTCATGAAGGTCCGTGGGATAATACCACCTTCACACGCTCCTATTTTCAGGCCACGGCAGAAGGATTTTTTGATGCTCATGAGGAAGCTGAATTTTTACTAACATGGGTAGAAAACGGCCCCTTTCTTGACCTGGGCGCGGGAACTGGCCGATTAAGCTTGAAGCTTCATAAACGTATTCCCGGAGTGGCTCTGGATCTTTCTTTTGAAGCCCTAAAAAAGGGTGAGATTCCTGGAGTCCAGGCAGACTTCCGCCACATCCCTCTTAAAACTGGCTTTGAATTGATTTTGCTCAGTTTCGGTCAAATCTGCTTTCTACCCCGAGAAGACCTTCCAAACCTACTCAAGAATTGTAGAAAACTCCTTTCGAAAGACGGGGTCCTTGTGATCGATCTTCCCAGTACGGAATTCGCCCAGGACCTGGATTCTCTTAATGAATGGGAAGAACTGGAAGAGAAACTGTTCTTCGTTCAACGCTCATTTTTACCGGAATCTGGTTTGCTAACTCAGAAGCAAATCGTTGTAGAAAAGGGTACGGGTACCTTTGAGAGCTTCGTACACACCAACCAGATTTACTCACTCTATGAATTGCTGGAGTTGTTTAAGGACCTGCGGTTTCAAGTGGCTTATGGAGCCGAGGACCTGCAAGGCACACCCATAAAGGAGGGTTCCCCATGGATGATATTCGTCCTGAAAAAGACCTGGTCCTGAAGTTCATAAGATTGAGTCATGAACTGCTTTTAGAATGCGCATATGTAGATACCTTTCTATTTCAGTGGATGGAGATTCTCGAGGACATTTTTGACTTTCACCCTCTCTTCTTTTCCGTGCCCATTTCTGGTCATAGGAAAGTATTTACAAACGATTCAAGGCTCGAGGAGAAGATGAAACCCTATGAAAACTCCAAAGTGTTACCCGGAGCGCTGCTGGATGGGCTTTTCGTTTCCATGGCGGGCACAACTGACCATGCACCTGTTTTTTCGATTCCAGAGGAATTGGAGAATCATAGTCTCTTTGACGGCTTTCAGGAACATGCTCCTTTTTTCCTGCAGCAGATCCTGCGGTTGGACCAACTAAGCAGAAAACTGCGCCTCTCCAGATTTCAGACCGAAATGGTCAGGCTCTTTGAGGAGTCCCCCAGAATTGAGGATTTACTAGACCTCTTGGATACGGCCCTACAAAACGATGTGGTGTTTGTCTATGAAGTACAGCGGGAAGTTCTTCATTTTCCTGAGGAAATTAAGGAAGAGCTTAGAGATAGAACAAAGGGACTCTTTGATCTCTTTCCCAGGGTGGTATATGAGAGAAACCTGTTTTCTAGCGAAGATCATGAAGAGGATTTTCGTAATTTGATTCTCTATCCCCTCTTTAATGATGAGGACGTCATTGCAATTCTAGGCAGTTATTCAAGCAAGGGAGGAACCGTTTTTAGAACAGACCTTTCCCTCATTTGCGAGTTCTGTTCAAATCTTAAGCTAGGCCCCTGGTTAGAGAGTCGCTTTGAAACTGTTGGTTCTCCCCTTGAGGAGGAATCCTGAGACACCTTCACTTCGGCCTTTTCCTATTTGTCATCTTAAGATTTTCCGAGGCCAGCCCCCTTCACCGTACCGAAGTTCGCTCCATGCAGCGCATGCTCGGTGACATGGACCTCTATCACGGGCCCGCGGACGGACGCTGGAATAATCGCCTCAAAGACGCAGTCAAGAGCCTACGGATTCCTATCCCTCGCGGACTGAAAATGAATGAGGCCCCCATTTTCATGAGACGGCTACAAAAGGCCCATGGCTCCTATAAACGAACCTTGAGAACCCAGGAATATCTATTTCAACTGAGGGTCTACCATGGACCGCGAAACGGTAAATGGAATTCTGAATTTAAAACCATCATGCAGGATTTAAAAAATGAGAAGGCTTATTTGAGCAAAGCGCCTGAAATATCTTTGCGCTTTATGAAATTGTTAAGAATGGAACTTGCCCTTCAATACGGAGGACTGATTTCCGCATCACGATCCTACTTTTTTCGAATCCTGCGAGTTTCCAACAAGGCCGAACTCATGCTTTATTGTTTTCGAAAGAGTCAATTTCTTGAAGACGCTTTAATTCCCCGGTTTCCAAGGTTCCACAATGTGGAAATGGATCCCCATCATGCTGATTTCGTGGCCCTGATGAAATCCTTCGGCTACAGACCGTTTCTGGAGATAGAAAGTGGCGGTTCTGAGAGGGGGTTTAGACCGATTTCAGATGAACAGGCTAGCCTACAACTCATCCTTCTGGCTGCTTATCGACAGTCCTTTTTTATAAGACCGCCTTACAATCCAAATCTTCCTCCCGTTAATTTTGAAATTCGAGATTAGACCAGAGTTTGATCAAGGACTCACTCTGCCCGGCAAATTTCCGCTGCTTTTTTTCGCACTCGAAACTAGGTGCCTGTCAGAGAATTAGGGGTTTACAATTCCTCTCCGCTTTCTTATGATTTCGTCATGCTTTAGTTGAAAGTCATACAAAAATTCTAAGAGTTAATTTTTTTTGTATGGCAAAACTGGAAGGTAGATCCAATGCAATGCTCTTTATGTGGTAATTTTCGCGAAACTCAGGTCCCCTCACTGGGGCTATGTACGTCCCAGCTTGATGGTGATAAAAACTGCTCCCTTGTGGATGCTGAGTTAAGGGCATGCACCATGTTTGTCGCGATTCAGGAACGCATGAACCAGATCAGGGACAACCGGGCGGCCTGAAGCCCACATCACTCCATTTCTATTTTATTTGGAAATCCCCTCCCCGTTTCAAAGGCATTATGAAACGGAGAACTTTCTTACAAGGCCTCATGGGCACCATGCTCCTGGGGCCTAAAGTTTATACACAACCTCTTGAATCCATACCCTTCTCGCTCTTTGAGCCAGAGCTCCCATTTGCTCACATCCTTAGAGATTCCAGTAGAGTCCTGGCAGGGTGGAAAACTACATCCAAACCTAGAAAGCCTATAGAAATCCTCATTGCGGGTGGGGGAATCGGGGGACTTTCCTGTGCCCGCATTCTTGAACGGCACCAAAAAAACTATCTTCTCTTGGAAGCGTCAACTTTTTGGGGCGGCACCTCAGCCTCACATACGTTTGACGGGCAGGCGGCCCCGCTCGGCGCTCATTACCTGGTTACTCCTCCTTCAGAAGCCGTGGATGTTCTTGAGTTTCTAAAAGAGGCCGGAGTCGTTACCGGCATTGAAAATCAGCTTCCTATCTATCATAAAAAATACGTTCTAGATGAATTGGAAACCAGGGAACGAAGCCTGAGTCAGGGACGGTGGCAAGCCGGAATAGGGGAATACTTCAAAGGACCAAGTACCCGTCTGCGCAAATTTTATCGCTTCATGGATTTTCTTTCAGAATTCCGAGGTGAAGATTCGCGACGCTGGTTTTCTCTTCCCAGTCATACCAGTAGTAAAGATCCAAGAGCCCTCGATCTCTTTCA
This sequence comes from uncultured bacterium, assembly GCA_964539825.1. GTDB lineage: Bacteria > Muiribacteriota > UBA6191 > UBA6191 > UBA6191 > CAZIKF01. The sequence goes on along the minus strand of CAZIKF010000065.1, from coordinate 3,990 downwards.
GATCTCCTTTGAATCCTACTTAAGAAGAGCGGATCTTCTTGATGATGAAGTACGGTATGTGACCGAATATGCATGTAATGATGATTACGGCTCTACCATCGGGGAAGTGTCGGCATGGGCGGGTCTGCACTATTTTTGCTGCCGGCCGCGAAGTCATGAGCAGGTCATTTTGTCTTCTCAGATGGGAAATGGATACCTGGTAAAGAACCTGGTAAAAAAAATACCCGCCCCTAAGAGACAACTGCAAAACCTTCTTTGTTCCGTAAGAAAAAAAGAAGACCAATGGGAATGCCTGATCTATACAAAAAATGGTTTTCACGTCCAACCATGCAATGCCCTGGTTTTTTGTGGTAAATCTCATATTCCCAGACGCTTGTTTCCAGAGAATCCAGAGATTCGAGAGCTTCTCCCTGAGGCACTCGAACAAGCCCCCTGGCTGGTAAGTCAGATTCTTCTAAGAAAGGTGCCTGAGGGTCTTCTGCGTCCGCTTCGTTGGGACAATGTTTCCAAAGAATCTCGCTCGGTGGGCTATGTCTATTCCAACTTTTTCCAAGAAAAGATCAAAGATCCTGTTGTGCTAACGCATTTCTATCCGACCAAAGCCGCCCGGGGAATATCCGGCTCTAAACTAGGGGCCATGAAATCAGCTGAATTAGGGAACCTGGTATTGGAAGACTTCCAATCTATGAATCCAGAGCTAATTCCCTACGTTCAGCACGTCATTCTTCGCCGCCATGTACACGGTATGGGTATTCCAAAACCAGGATGGATCCTTCCATCACTGAGGGAACACAGGCTCCCTCAGAACTTCTATATGGCCAATTCAGATAGCTTTGGACTCCCTCTTTTTGAAGAAGCATTCCAGGCTGGGGTCCATACAGCCCATGCTCTGGTGATGAATCAATAACCGATGCCTAAAAGGGCAACGGGTATCCTTTTGCCTTTCGGGATAGAATTCTTGATCCCATTGAGTTCAAGAGATATACTCGCCTCAGAATCCATCAGCGAAAGCACAGATGCTCTATCCCCCCCCACCACTTCATCTCATAGTCAGGTCCACTTTGCATCTGGGCAAAGGAGAGCAGATTTATGAATTGGTTTGACACCATATTCGTTTTCCTCGGGGGATTAGGCTTTTTTTTCTACGGGATGAAACAATTCTCCAACGCCCTCCAGGAAATGGGCTCGGATCTGATTAAAAAGATCCTCTCCAGCATTACCGCAAACCGGATTTTGGGAGTTCTTGCTGGCGTAGTCCTCACCTGTCTAGTCCAGTCTTCCTCGGTGGTAACCGTGATGACAGTGGGCTTTGTCAATGCGGGAATGATGAGTCTATACCAGGCAATCAGTGTGGTGTTCGGGGCAAATATAGGCACCACAATCACGGGTTGGATCATCGCCATAAAGATCGGTAAATATGGGATTCATATGGTAGGAATTGGCGCTATCCCCATGCTCTTTTTTCGCAATGAAACTTTGAAAAAAGTAGGCGCAATCCTTTTTGGATTAGGACTAATATTCTTTGGACTTGAAACCATGAGTGCGGCGTTCAAACCCTTGCGGACTAATCCTGAGTTCCTGAGCTACATTACCTATTTTACGGCTGAAACCACACTCTCCCTCCTGGGGACCATTCTTATGGGTTGTGTATTGACCATGATCGTCCAGTCCTCTTCAGCGATGTTGGGAATCACCATGGCCCTGGCCTCTACCGGAACCATTTCCTTCCAAACAGCGGCGGCACTGGTTCTTGGTGAGAATATCGGTACTACTGTCACGGCGGTATTGGCCAGTATTGGTACCAACACCAACGCAAAGCGTACTGCGGCAGCCCATGCGTTCTTTAACATCAGCGGTGTGATAATCATGGCTTTAATTTTCGTACCGTACATTTCGATGATTGAAAACCTGATTCCTGGTCTGGCTGATTTAACAGATGCAGATGGTTCCAAACCCTATATCGCCGCTCACATCGCTGCCTCACATTCCGTTTTTAATGTATGCGCTACCTTGCTCTTTCTCCCTTTTCTCAAGGTTTTAGCAGGATTTGTCTCGCGTATGATTCCCACTCCTCCCCATGAAGAAATGGAAACACTGAAACTGGTGGGAGACCCCAACACCCTATCGCCGGTCATGGCCATTTCCCAGGCTTATTCAGAACTTGCCCATATGGGAGAAATCACCCAGAGACTGATAGGCTACACACGCCAATACATCCTCGAAGAAGCTAATGGTGAACTGCTGAATAAAGTGAACCATTTTGAACAAATCACGGATAATATTCAAAAGGAAATTGTTCTTTTCGTTTCTGCCCTCATGCAAAGACCCCTCACCCCGCATCAGGCCTTGAAAGTTAATGGAATCATCAGTGTGGCTGACGACCTGGAAAGTATAGGGGACTATTGCCAAAGTATGGCCAGATTTCGTAAGAGGCTCGCGGAAAATAAGCATAGTCTCCGAGAAGCCACCCGTACCGAACTCAGGGAGTTTCTAGATAAGATTGAGGAGGCCTACCAGGTGGTTCTCTCAGAGATAAAGGCTCCCAATAGTGCAAATCTTGAGCGTTTCGATAATTACATCTATGAACTGAAGGACTTTAGGAGCAGGTTAAGGCAGAATCATCTTGAGCGAATCAAAAGTGGGGATTACCTACCCTTGAGCGGACTAACCTTTACGGATATGGTTGTCTCTCTGCACAAAATCAGCGGTCATATGGCCGGTATCAATAAGGCTATTTTATCTTTTCGCAAGGAGTAGTCATTTCCCTTGCAGTTTATGATCCCATCTTTCTTTCCATTCTTTTTTGAGCCCGCTATGGATCTTCTTTCCCAGTAAAACCAGGTATTTAAGCATCTCTTTGGAAAATTCCAGGGAACCTGAACGAAGATCTCTGCGAATTGAGGAATGCAGAAAGGGAGGCGGCGGCAAATTAATGATTGCGGTCCCCAAACGAAGTTCCGGATGACCTACGGTGAGTAATCTTTCATCGCAGTGAGTGGGAAGAAACTTCTTCACATAGCGTAGATCTTCCAACGGAACCCAGAACTGTTTAAGACAGACAGAATTCTGCTCATCGTAGAGCATTTCTCCGCGAGAGGGATAAATCTTTACATAGGAATCTTCAAAGAACCGCTTTCCCGGGTTATGAGACCAGGAAATCGCGACCACTACAAGAAACAGAGTCTTAAAAACAGTTGTGCGCATCAAGAAAGGCTATCGACCAGGAGGGCTCTTGAATTCATCCCCCTGCCCACTGGAGCCCGACTTTTCACCCTTTTGTACCATGATTATTAACTTCACATACTTGGAAAAATGATAATGAGCATTGTTAATCGCAAGTATCAGCCCCAGGAAACCATCGAGGAATCCCAACTTTAAGAAATAGCCCTTGAAGAATCCAATTGCTGGACTGAGTACCAGAGAAAACAGGTTCGCTCTCTTCTTGTTCTCAAACATCTCAATGGCAGCACTGGACGAGTATCGATTCATCTTTTGCAAACATTCCTCGACACTTAGATAAGTATGGTGATAGAGCGGGTTCCGAAGGCTAGCAGTATGGGCGTTTTGCGCCACTATAAAACGCTCGTGTACCCTCTCAGTCCCAAAGCGCACCATCCCCTTTTTAAAAAGGCGAATCTTCTTAAATCCGCTCCAGCCTCCGTAGTGTACTGCGCTGCCAAAACAAAAACTCTGAAAGGGAAACTCATAAACATCCGCTTCAGGATTCTTCAACTGTGCACGGATCTCTAAACGTAAATCTGCACTCAACTCTTCATCAGCATCGATCAACAAAACCCAGTCTTTAGTGCAAAGATCAAGCAGATGATTTTTTTGTGATGAAAAGCCATCAAACTTCCTTTGCTCTACCCGGGCTCCAAAAGTCCTGGCAATTTCACAGGTGCGATCGCTCGAAAAGGAGTCAAGGATCACAATCTCATGAGCCAGGTCTTTTACTGACTCAAGAGTTCTTCCAAGATTTTCTTCTTCATT
>CAZIKF010000064.1:0-16258 GCA_964539825.1 uncultured bacterium | reverse complement strand
AGGCAATCACCATCGGGGACACCAACCTTGTCTTCACCTTCCATGATACCAATGCTGGAGTCAATGGTCAGGCCGCGACTTCAGTGACAGCGGGAGTAAGTATCACTCTCACCAGGAGCAGAACCTATACCCTGGGTTCGATTCAGACTATCGTCAATAGCACCATTCGAACTGCCAATGTCACAACCGGCACCTCCACTGCTGGTCAGTCTGCCCTGGTCCGAGCCAATACTTCTACAAACTTCCAGGTACCCGGTGTAACCGCCTCTTTCGACGGATATAATCTTCAGCTCACTTCGAGCATAAAAGGGACATCCGGTACGATTTCAGTGACGGCGAACAACATCGCAACAGACCTTTTGGGGATCCAAACCGGAAAGGTTATCGGAAACGCAGGAAAGGCCGCTGTTATTACAGGTTCCAAGGATATTTCAGAAGGAATCACTTTCAGTGGAACTGGTGTCGCTACCGACATAATGCAGATTCAAGTATTTGATGGGGACTTCAACACCAACGGTAATGGTTCCAGTTTGTCAGGTCCGGTAGCGAGCGGTGGAAGTGTCTCGTTCAGTACTGCCGTGAATGTTTCCGCTACCTCCATCCTGGATACCTTCAATAACTATTTTGCTGCCGGCGATATAAAGGCAGCGGCAACTCTTACTTCTGATGGAAAGCTTGAGATTCGCTCCACTGAGACCGGTGGAGACTCGAAAGTTTCAATCACCCTAACAGATGGGTCATCTCTGGCTGATCTCGGGTTCGTCAACAACCAAAACAACGTGGGCACGGGTGGTAATGCTGCCGTGTTCTCAGGAAATACCGATGAATCGGTGGCTGGGGTAGGTTTTACCCTCGCCAGTGCATTGTTATTCAAGGTCACTGACAAAGATGGGGCAGCTAGCAACACCATTCAGTTTGGTACCAATGGCATCAATACCACCGAATCGTTTACTATCTCCAAGGAAGCCATCACCTCTATACTACAAACCAGTACACTTAAAACCACTGATGTGGATTTTCGATTCGATGCTGCTAACCGATTAGACTTCTTTTCCAACTCTACCGGGGAAGATGCCAGAATCGTGCTTTCGACCGGCAACAACTCCGCCAGGGAAACGATTGGTAGAGTAAGCTTTGGAATCGACTTCGGCCAGGCCAAGGCAGGAATTGGTAAGACCAATTTTGATCTGCACGTTGCCGATCGGAGCCTGACCTTCCAGATCGGAGCGAACAAGAGTCAACATTTGAATTTCGAGGTGATCAACACCAGTGCTGAGGCACTTGGATTAAAGGGACTGGACATCACGAATATTCGAAATGCTACTTCGGCACTCGGATCCATTGACGATGCCATCCAAGTTGTCTCTTCGGAGAGATCAAAACTTGGTTCTTTGCAAAACCGTCTAACGTCTACAATGTCGAATTTGACGGTGACTAGCACGAACCTCTCAAGTTTCGAGTCCTCGATTCGAGATGTGGATCTCGCCACAGAGACCGTGGACTTTACCAGAAACCAGATACTTATACAGGCTGGAACAGCACAACTGGCCCAGGCCAAGGCACTCCCACAGCAGGCTTTACAGCTACTGGGATAGAAACCTTACGCTCGGAGCCCCCGGGGGACCCTTAAGGGTCCCCCGGGGGCTCCCTCCATTTTCCGGAAAATTTTCTCCGACTTTTCTTAAAAAATAATAGGCATGCTGTAAATGGGGATTAAATATTAGATACAGATATATAATAGGACTTATTTCTAGTTAAACGCCCATTAACAGGCTTATTCTATCCAGGTCTTAGCTCCGACAACATCAGAGAACACCGGTCAACCCGGGTTCATACAAAAAGAATAATAATCTGGTCAAGGATGACCGGATCGGACCCAGATTCAAGGAGGAACTAATGGGTTTTCGTATTAATAATAATATCACTGCTCTTATTGCACAGGGAAACCTGCGCCAAAGCCAATCAGGTGTACAAACTTCAATCGAGAGACTCTCATCAGGACTTAGGATTAACCGAGGTGCCGATGATGCCGCCGGTCTGACGATTTCGGAAAAACTCCGGGGTCAGATTCGTGGATTAAATCGTGCCATCGGCAACGCCCAGGATGGAATTTCTTTAATTCAAACCGCTGAAGGAGCGCTTAATGAAGACGCTTCCATTCTCAATCGACTGAGGGAACTAGCCATTCAGTCACAGGCTGATTCACTAACCATCAACGATCGCCTTGAAATTCAAAAGGAGGTGGATCAATTAGTTGATGAAGTAGACCGAATTTCACTCACCACTGAGTTCAATACCAAGAAATTACTCGACGGGAGCGCTAATGCGCTGGTGAGTACAAACAACAATGACCTCGTCGCTTTTCAAAGCGGCTCTGCCGGCGTGGGTGCCGGAGACTATGAGGTCGGCGTCTTACTTGAGGATGCTGGAGAAAAACAGATCCAGGCTTCCGCCATCATGAAGCACAGGGAAACCGGCAATGTAGCCGGCCTGAGTACCCAACTCCAGGATTTGGAGTCCATGTATGATAACGATGGAAACCTCGTACTGGATGTCCCCACACCCATTACCATTCGTGGAAACGGAGAAAAAACAACCGTCACCATGTCTGGAGATCTCACTCTTGAAGAGTTCGCGACCGCAATGGAGACTGCCATCACCAAAGATGTAGAGGACGGCGGACTGGGTGGCCGTGGTTCAACCTTCGCGTTTAATGCGTCCAAGGGGCAGTTCTTCTTTGTCTCCGGACGAGATGGACAGACTGGAGAAGTTGCCCTGGCTGTCAATGAGAATATCATTCGTGCCCTGGGTTTTCAGATTACCAATGAGTCCGAGCCAGCGGCCTTCAAGGTTACGGCAACCACAGTAGGATTGTTGGATAATATAGCTTCAACCACCAGCGCTAACACCACCACCAGTACCGCAAAGGGGATCGTTCCTGGACTTGATTTAAAATTTCAGCTTCCAGCCGAAGCCAGAATTGATGGTTCAGTATCCTCGTCAGAGGCTATCTCTGTAGGTACCAGCAATGTGGTCTTTACTTTTCATGATACCAATGCTAGCGCAGTGAGCCAGGCCTCTACCAGCCTCTCCGCGCCTGTGACTGTAACCCTAACCAGGTCAAGAACTTACACTCTCACCTCCATTGAGTCTGTTGTAAACCTGGCAGTTGCGGCATCAAATGACGCCACCAGCGCATTTACGAGAGCCGCGACTTCTACCAACCTTCAGGTCCCTGGGGTCACAGCCAGTTTTGATGGTTTTAACCTGGTTTTAACCTCTAGTATAAAGGGGACTTCAGGAACCATTTCTGTCTCGGGCAATGCCCAGGCTTCTGAACTTTTGGGGATCAATACTGGAAAAGTCTTAGGATCAGGAGGAACGCAGGCGGTTCTTACGGGTACCACTGTGATCTCCGAAGGGATAGTCTTTGCAGGTACCGGGACGGTTCAGATTGAGATCGGGGATGGTGATTTCAATACGAGCCAGGGAAGTACAGGAGCGGGTAGCGGCCGAAGCGATTCCGTTTCCAATGGGGGATATCTTGCCTTTGCGAAAGGAGTTAATTTATCCTCAACCTCCATTTTAGATTCTTTCAATAACTACTTCTCAGTGAATAACATCAAAGCTACAGCAGCGATCACTTCCGATGGAAAGATCGAGATGAGAAGCACTGAAACCGGTGGAGACTCAAAGGTCTCTATTTCGGTTGCATCTGCTGGTGATTCCCTTGCGGTAATGGGATTTCTCAGTGGGCAGTCGGACACCGGTACCGGAGGTTCGGCAGCTGTTTTCAACGGGACTACCAATGATGTCGCCAGGGATGAAGGTTACACCCTTTCTGACCACCTGACATTTAGAGTCACCGACAAAGGCGGTTCACAGACTGGGACCATTCAGTTTGGAACCTCTAACACATCCTCGGCAAATGAGTCCTTCACCATCAGCAAGGATGCAGTTGCTTCCATTCTCGATTCAAGCACTTTGAAGACCACCGATGTAGATTTTGGATTTGATGCCGGAGGCAGACTCGATTTCTTCTCCCGCTCTACGGGAGATACCGCCAGAATTGTGCTCACGACTTCCACCGCGAATTTGGAAACGGTGGGAAGAGTCGGGTTTGGGATCGATTTCGGTTCGGCTGTACAGGGCAAGGGTACCACCCGGTTTGACCTGCATGTCACGGACCGGAGACTCACCTTTCAGGTTGGAGCAAACAAGTCTCAACACCTGAACTTCGAAATCGTGAACACCGGTGCTGAAGCCCTTGGACTCAAGGGTCTTGATATCACCAACATCAAGACGGCTACCAAGGCACTCGGGGACATTGACCGGGCTGTGAGTACGATCTCGTCGGAGAGGTCCAAACTCGGTTCCCTTCAGAACCGAATGACTTCTACAATTCGAAATCTTACTACTACCAGTACCAATCTCTCATCCACTGAATCACTGATACGTGATGTAGATGTGGCCAAAGAGACCATCAATTTTACCAGATCACAGATTCTGATCCAGGCGGGTACCGCACAACTCGCTCAAGCTCAGGGTCTACCACAGGGAGCGCTACAGCTTCTCGGATAATAAGAGTTAAACCCCGGAGGAATCACTCGTTGGTTCTTCCGGGACACTCTGCGGGAAACTGGAACGCTCAATGCGAAATCCGTATCCACGCAGTTAGTCAAGGGATGGATGAACGAATAAGGGTCGCGAAATATCGCGGCCCTTCTCTTTTTTTTAAAATTCCTCTAAAGTCCGACCCCTGAAATGCCGATAGTCCTAATAGGGGATTCTCTGAAAAGAAACTTAGAGCCAGGCTGTATCTCGAGCTAACTCCCCGTAAATTAGAGATAATTCCCTTTAATTACCCCCAAACGAATCCCAACGGATTCATACAAATCCAACCCCCCTCCGATACTTTGGAAGAGAGCCTGAAAACTCTCACTATCAAAAGTCTTAAAATCCGGTCCACTTTTTTTGAGATTTGTAGAATTAACAGAGCTAACAGGATGTTAGTCTGAAAGAGATCACGGAGGATATCATGGGTTTTTCTTTTCGTACGCTGTACCACAGCGCCCTTCCAAAAATCATTCCACTTACCTACGCGCAATTTGAACGACGTACTCGAAATCGTATGTCTCAGGCGCCCCCAAAATATATGCCCAAACGCATTTAGTTTGTCCGGATTCCCGGCCAAATGAGGAATCTGTCGATTCCTTTGCTCATCTGCGATGAGCGTATTTTGGTCATGAACCTATAACGGACATACCGTTTGTTTTTCGGTATAAAACCAGATTTTACGGGTTCAGGGACCCCAGTCCCTGAAGTTTGAGTAAGGCTATCCCCGCTTCCGGGCCACGGTGCGGGAATCGATAGCAACCTTGACTACGACTCTATCCCCGGTTACCGGTCCACGGTTCGGGATTGGATAGGGCTTGCTGTCATTGATTTAACTAACGCCGACAAGGATGGTCGGCCAGGAAACCATCAAGGAGGATGAATCTAATGGAAGGTTTTCGAGTAAACACGAACGTAAACGCGCTGGTTGCCAATGGCAACTTGCGGCAGAGTCAAAGCGGACTCTCCAAGTCCATCGAGCGGCTCTCATCGGGACTCAAGATCAATCGCGGTGCCGATGATGCTGCCGGACTAACAGTGTCCGAGAAAATACGCGGTCAAATCGTGGGTTTGTCCAGGGGTATCCAAAATGCCCAGGACGCTACCTCACTGATTCAGACAGCGGAAGGTGCTCTCAATGAGGACCATTCAATTTTAAACAGGATGAGAGAACTCTCTATCCAGGCCCAGTCAGATGCCCTTACTTCTGGAGATCGACTTGAAATTCAGAAGGAAGTAGATCAATTGGTAGAAGAAATCGATCGGATCGCTGAGACCACCGAATTCAATACCAAGAAGACACTCGATGGGAGTATGGCGGCTCTTGTTTCTACCGATAACGACGATCTTGAGGTATTCCAGACGGGAGCCGCAAATGTTGGTGCCGGTGATTACAAGGTTAAGATTACAAAGGAAGAATCAGGAATCAAACAAGTTCAGATGTCGGCCATTCAAAGGGATGAAACCACCGGGAATGTGGCAGGACTTTCTACCAAACTTGGCAAACTGGAGAGTATGACTGATCTGGCAGGAAATGACAGATTGGAATCTCCCCAGACTCTTGTGCTGAAGGGCAATGGACAAACCGCGGAAGTGATTATGTCCAGTGACCAGACACTTGAGGAATTTGGCAATAAAGTGGAAGAAGCTGTAACGAAGCGAGTAGAGGATGGGGGACTGGGAATTACCGGTTCCACTTTTGCCTTTAACTCCAGTTCAGGACAGTTCCTGTTCGATTCGGGCAGGGAAGGAAGTATTGGAGAACTCTCCTTCGGAGGGGACGAAGGAATTCTCAAGGCTCTCGCCATGCAGGTTACCGTAGCCTCTGAGGATGCCGCTTACAAAGTCACCTCCACCTCAACAGGAGTGGCTACACCCGAAACTATTGCTGAAAACACCACCAGTGGTAGAACCAGCGGTGTGATCGGTGGGCTGGATATCCAATTTGAACTGGCATCTGAAGCCAGGCTGGATGGCTCAGTGGCTGCCACAGACGCGATTACAATCGCTGGAAACAACGTGGTGTTCACCTTTCATGACACCAATTCAGAGTACAACGGTCAGGCCGCTGGCAACTTGTCAGCTCCCGTAACAGTGACTCTGACGAGAAGTAGAACCTACACCACAGGTTCGATTTCAAGCATGATTAACAACGCGGTTTCCGCTGCGAATAACGCCGGAAGCCCATTGACACGAACCACCACCTCATCGAGTATGCAAAACCCTGGAATCAATGCCAGTTTTGATGGGTACAATCTCCAACTCACCTCAGGTATTAGCGGTACTTCAGGAGAGATTTCCATAGCTGGAAATCAAGCAGCACTGGACATCATGGGGATTGTGGATGGCAAGGTCACGGGCTCAGGTGGAACCAGCGCTACTATCACCGGTACGGCTGATATATCCCAGGGCATTGTCATTAATGGAACCGGAATATTAAATGTACGTGTTGGAGATGGAGACTTTAACACTAATGCAGGAACTGCAAGTACTGCCGTTTCCGCAGGTGGAGACATCACTTTTAACAGAGGAGTGCAGATATCTGCCACCTCAGTAGTAAATACCTTTAACGCTTACTTTTCCCAAAATTCCATCAAGGCAGAGGCATTGCAAACCTCTGATGGAAAACTGGAGATACGTTCAACGGAAACCGGTGGAGATTCCAAGGTTTCCATTTCCTCCGGGGCCGGTGAGTCGATGGCAAACCTGGGATTTGTGGATGGGCAGAACAACATTGGCACCGGGGGAAACGCAGCTGTTTACACCGGGGATACTGCTGGGGCTCAATCCACACAAGGTTTTACTTTCGATCAAACCTTTCGGTTTACGGTCACCGACAAAGACGGGGCCACGACTGACACGATGATGATCGGAACCAATAACATTGTCGCCTCCTCTGAGTCTTTTACGATCTCAAAGGAAGCAGTGACATCAGTCATCAACGGAAGCAATCTCAACACTACTAACGTGGATTTTGAAATTGATTCCGGTAACCGGTTGGATTTCTTCTCCAAATCTGCAGGTGAAGAGTCTCGGGTTGTGCTTTCGGTATCGAATAACGGACAATTCCAGACTACGGGCCGCAGTGGATTCGGACTGGATTTCCAGAGTTCAGATCAGGGTGAAGGCAAGACTGATTTCAATGTGCATGTGACAGATAAAACCCTGAATTTTGAAGTTGCCGCTAACCAGCAGCAGTTCATGAGCTTTCAGATTCGAAATGCTACAGCAACATCACTGGGTCTCAAGGGTACAGATGTTACCAACATCAGTGCGGCGACGGATGCCCTGGGGAAAATTGATGATGCTATTCAGGCGGTCTCGTCTGAGAGATCTAAGCTGGGTGCTGTTCAAAACCGGCTCTCTTCCACAATCAACAACGCTACTGTAAGTCATTCGAATCTCTCAAATTTCGAATCTTCCATTCGTGATGTAGATCTGGCCAAGGAGACCGTTGAGTTCACCAGACGGCAGATTCTGACTCAGGCAGGAACCGCTCAATTAGCCCAGGCGAAGGCTATACCACAAGGAGGTCTACAGCTACTCGGATAAACTAAGAACCTCTTTTAAGCGCATAAAGATCAGGGTCCCTCGGGACCCTTTTCTTTTTTTTAAAAAAAAGACTAAAGTCCCCTCTCTCAAATGCCGATACCCTTTATAGGGAAAATTCTTTCCCGGTCAAAGACGATAGCTAGTTATATCTAGGTGATTTTTCTAGATAATCCCACTTAACCAAGCCTAATCCAACCTGATCAACCCCTACCCATTTCAACGATACTCCAATTTTGGACGATATTCTGATTTGAGAGAATCTATCTACCGCTGAATTGAAAAATTCGGCAGACATCAAGTTTGAGTCTGGTTAGTTGATCCACAGTTACGGACTCGAATAAATTTTGGAAACCTGGGGCGACATGGTTGTCGTTTCAAGAGAATCAAGGAGGATTTATGGGTTTTCGTATAAACCATAATATTCCGGCGCTTGTCGCGACCGGAAATCTGCGTGATAGCCAGATGGGCTTAAGCAAGTCTATCGAGCGACTGTCTTCAGGATTACGTATCAATCGTGGTGCTGATGACGCGTCCGGCTTAACCGTATCAGAGAAAATTAGAGGACAGCTCGTTGGCTTATCCCGCGCTATGAGTAATGCGCAGGATGGAATTTCTATGATTCAGACAGCCGAAGGGGCTCTCAATGAAGATCACTCCCTGCTCAATCGAATGAGAGAGCTATCCATTCAGTCACAGTCAGATGCACTTACATCCAACGACCGTCTGGAAATCCAGAAGGAAGTGGATCAGATGCTTGAGGAAGTCGACCGAATTTCAACCACTACGGAGTTCAATACCAAGAAACAATTGGACGGCAGTATGGCAGCGCTGGTCTCCAGTGATAATACTGACATCGTTGCCTATAGCACAGGAGGTTCAGCCGCTGCGGGTGACTATGATGTAAACATTGCCAGGGTACTGTCCGGAACTGCCCAATCTCAAAATTCTTCTATACAGAAGGATAGAGATAGCGGAAATGTTGCCGGACTCTCCACAACACTCAGGGATCTTGAGAGTATGTATGACAATGAAGGAAACCTTGTGGTGGAATCCCCCCAATCCCTCACTTTGAGGGGTAATGGAAGAGCCTCGGAAGTAATCGTTTCGAGTGATCTTACGGTGGAGGAACTAGCCTCAAAGATTGAAACCGCCATCACTGGTGACACGGATTCAGGAGGCCTGGGAATTACTGGTTCCACATTTGCCTACAATGCAAGCTCAGGTCAGTTTTTATATGAAGCGGGACGAGATGGTTCCCTGGGTGATCTTTCCCTTGCTTCAGGAGAGGACTTTCTGGCTGCGCTAGCAATGCAGGTCACTCGTGAGTCCGAAGACTCGTCTTATCGAGTGTCCGCTACCCAAACGGGAATAGCCACGCCTCAAGCAACCACAGAAACTACCACTAACGGTAGATCCAGAGGACTCATAGATGGCCTTGATCTACAGTTCGAGCTCGCCTCGGAAGCACGTCTAGACGGCACCATCGCGGGCAACAATGCTGTCACGATCGCAGCTAGCAATGTTGTCTTTACATTTCATGACACCAACGGAGCTGATAACGGTCAGGATCCGACTACCAACTCTACATCGGCAGGAGTAACCGTTACTCTGACCAGGAGTCGGAGCTATACAACGGCATCCATCTCCACGCTGATCAACAACGCGGTTGCCGCAGCTAATACGGCTGCCAGCCCTATCACCCGAACCACAACTTCCTCCAGCTTTTCGAATCCTGGAGTAAGTGCCAGTTTTGACGGTTTTGACCTCATTCTTACATCGGCTATCACCGGAACCTCCGGTGAGATTTCCCTGGCGGGAAATCAGGCCGCTCAGGATGTCTTAGGAATCGTTGACGGCAAGATTACAGGTTCGGGAGGAAGCAATGCCGTGGTAACTGGAAGCGTGGATATTTCCAATGGAATCACAATCACAGGAACCGGTGTGACCCAAATCCAAATTGGCGATGGGGATTATAACCAGGGGCTTGCAATTACGGGTTCTAATATCGCTTTTTCCCAGGGAGTTGCTGTTTCAGCCACGTCCATCACAGATACCTTCAATAGTTACTTCACCGCAAACAATGTGAAGGTTAACGCATCGGTAACTTCTGATGGCAAACTTGAGCTGCGCTCTACCGAGACAGGCGGTGACGCTAAGATTTCTATTACCGCTATAGGTGGTAATTCACTAGCGGAACTTGGTCTTACCGGCGGAGCGACAAATACGGGAAGTGGAGGTAACGCTGCCGTATATACAGGAGATACCGCCAGTGGGCAGCAAGCCCAGGGTTATGTACTCTCCCAGCATTTGAACTTTACGGTTACCGATAAGAACGGTGCTACCACCAGTACCATTACACTTGGTACTGCAAATACCACAGTCACTGGTGAATCATTCGCCATCTCTAAAGATGCGATTACCTCCGTTCTTAATTCCAGTAATATTGGCACCACCGATGTAGACTTCGCATTTGATGCCGGAAATCGGCTGGATTTCTTCTCCAGATCAGCGGGACAGGATTCCAGAGTAGTCTTATCTACGGGGAACAATTCCTCCATGAATACGGCGGGACAGACCTCCTTTGGCCTGGACTTTGACTCGGCTCAACAGGGTGATGGGAAAACCGACTTCAAGGTTCATGTAACCGATCGTAGTCAACGGTTCGAAGTAGGGGCCAACCAGAGCCAGTTTCTTTCCTTTCAGATCAGGGATGCCAGTTCAGATTCCCTCGGACTGAGAGGATTGGATGTAACAAACATCGATGCCGCCACCAAGGCATTGGGGCAAATCGATGAAGCGATCAACTCTGTCTCATCAGAGCGAGCCAGGCTTGGGGCAGTACAGAATAGACTATCTTCAACAGTTAACAACTTGACTGTAACTCATACGAACCTGAGTGAATTTGAGTCTAATATTAGAGATGTGGACCTGGCCAAAGAGACCGTGGAGTTTACACGGAACCAGATCCTGACACAGGCGGGCACAGCCCAACTGGCACAGGCAAAGGCCATGCCCCAGTCTTCTCTAGCGCTCTTGGGATAGGATTCCCGATTTGATTGAGCTGGTGGTTTTCTTGTATGGAAGCCACCAGTTTTTTTATTTGGTAGCTATTTCACCTAGATAATCAAAGAAAATCAGATCCATTCCTAGTTAAATAAACTTCATCCCCCACAATCATATTTAAACAAAGTCAAACATCAACCGATAAGTCTGATACGGGATCATCTCGTAAACAGGAAACTGAGCATTCAATCTGCGTAGCTTCTGGGCCACAGGGCTGCTATCAAGACGTGCTCCTAACCGTCAACAAGGATTGTTGACCTTAAAGTGAATCGAAACCACGGAGGGTTCAATGGGTTTTCGCATTAACAGTAACGTTTCTGCGCTATCTACCCAAAATTACTTAAGACAAAGCCAGGGTGGACTTTCTACTTCCATCGAGCGGCTTTCTTCTGGTCTTAAAGTAAATCGGGGAGCAGACGATGCTGCCGGTTTAACCGTGTCCCAAAAATTTCGAGCCCAGATCCGGGGACTTCATCAATCCATCGGAAATGCACAGGATGGAATTTCATTGGTTCAAACCGCTGAAGGTGCACTTAACGAGGACCATTCTATCCTTAACCGGATGCGCGAACTTACCATCCAGTCACAAAGTGATGCTCTCACCAGTAATGACCGCATTGAGATTCAAAAGGAAGTAGACCAGCTTCTTAGCGAAATTGATCGGATCTCTCAAACCACAGAGTTTAATACTAAAAAACTCATCGATGGAAGCGCGGCAGGACTGGCCTCTACGGACCGCAAAGAACTAAACGCCTTCCAGACCGGCGACGGGATCGCTCCCGGAGACTACCAGGTCACACTGAGTCTTCGCTCAACCGGACGAAAGCAGCAGCAAATGAGCGCGATACTCTCAGACTCCGAGACTGGCAGGACAGCAACTCGTGGAACACGCCTGGGAGATCTCACAAGTATGACTGACGCGCAGGGGAATAATTTCTTGGAAACACCCGAAACCCTGACCCTCTATGGTGGAGGCACTTCCGCTGAAATCCAGCTGACCAAGAGCATGACCGTGGATCAGCTAGCTCGTAGAGTAGAGAATGCCGTACTTACCTCAGAGGCAGAAGGCGGACTAGGGGTCGACGGATCAACCTTTCGGTTTGACTCCCGTACCAGTCAGTTAATTTTTAACTCCGGCAGAGATGGGCTTCCAGGAGAGGTCTCCTTCTCCGCTGGCGAGGACATTTTAAATGCCCTCGCTCTTTCAATCAGTGTGGAATCGGAACATGCCGGTTATGACGTAAATGCAATTGAAACCGGGGTGGCGGATCCCAAGACCTTTACCTCCAGTACGACCACAAATCGCGCCTTTGATGCCCTTGAAGGATTGGATGTCACCTTTGACCTTGCAACCGAAGCCCGAATTGATGGAGAACTGGCCGGTGAACAATCCATTCAAATTGGAATCAATGATGTTGTGTTCACCTTCCACGATACCAATGGAACGAATACGGGCCAGGGAGCGGCCAATATTTCAGCCGGGGTCACAATTACACTGACCAATGGTCGAACCTTCACAACCACTTCAATAACTCAACTCATTTCGAATGCGGTAGTAGCATCCAATGATCCTTCTAATCCATTGACCGGCGCGACCAGCAGCCAGTTTCAACAACCCGGCATCAGTGCCAATTTCGATGCACTCGGGAATCTAACTCTGACTTCATCTACTTCGGGTACCAGTGGATCCATATCCATCGCGGCGAATTCTGCAGCTGGGACTGTTCTTGGAGTCACAAGCGGTTTAACCTCTGGAGGGGGGGGGAACGCGGCTCTTCTTTCCGGAGCCAACATTGCTGGAGGAGTTGTTTTTGCCGGAACGGGAGTTTTAAGAACCCAGGTAGCGGACGGAGACTACAACACAGCTCCCACATCTACCTCCAACGATGTAACCTTCAACCGCGGGGTGGTGATATCCGCGGCATCAGTAATATCTGAATATAATTCCTACTTTACTGCGAACAATATTGGAGCCGTCGCGGTTAACAATGCGGGAACCCTGGAGCTGCAAACAACTCAGACAGGAGATGATGCCAGAATCTCCATCACATCCACCGGAGGAGCCTCCCTTGCGGCCATAGGCCTGTTCTCAGGTGCGAACGCCGTTGGCTCAGGAGGCACCGCCGCTATTTATACCGGTGCCACGGGGGCACCCAACCTCACCACTGGGTATGTACTTGACGGACATATGAGTTTTACCGTCACCGATCAGAGCGGTGCCGAAACCAATACCATAACTTTTGGGACTGCTAATACGATCGCTAGTGAGTCTTTCGCAATCAGCAGAGAACAGATCACCTCAATTTTCACAACCAGCAATCTATCCAGTACTGCCGTAGGTTTTTCCTTTGATGATGCCGGAAATCTTGATTTTGTCTCCAGCTCTCCGGGAAGAAATTCAAGGATTGTACTCAAGTCTGATTCCAGTGCCCAGGGCATAGGACAGGACGCGTTTGGGATCGATTTCAACAAGGAATCACAAGGAACGGGTGAAATTACTTTTGATATTCACGTAACCGATAGGACGCTCCAATTTGAACTCGGTGCCAACAAGGGGCAATTTCTTGGATTTCAGATCGCAAACGCCAGCTCCGAGTCCCTGGGACTAAAGGGGCTGGACATCACCACAATGCATAGTTCCACCCGTGCGCTGGGAAAAATTGACGCGGCTATCAATCAGGTATCTTCAGAGCGATCTAAGTTAGGATCTATTCAAAATCGTTTTTCATCTGCGGTTAACAGTCTCACTGTCGCACATTCAAACCAGACAAATTTTGAAAGTCAGATTCGAGATGTAGATCTTGCCGAAGAAACAGTAAAGTTTACCCGCGACCAGCTCCTTACCCAGGTTGGAACCGCACAATTGTCCCAGAGCAAAAATCTATCCCAGGGAGGAATGTCTCTCCTGGGCCTCTGACTGACATTAACTAAAGCTTCAAGGATGAAGCTTTATTCGCCAAGGATGGCACGTAAGAGGCCCCACGGGGGGGCCTCTTTCACTTTATGTGCGTTTTTGATTCCTACGGTAGCTGAAAGTCAGGATTCAGGAGCCAAAATGGCGGAATCAATTCTTATTCTAACCTCTGTCTGCTGACTCCTGACTTCTCTCCTTTGTTCCTCAAGAAGTGCTAAAATCTACAAATGTCAAACCAGAACCAGACAGGCCCTCTCCTCTCTGTCTGCTCTATCTTTCGAGATGAAGAGCAATTCCTCGATGAGTTTCTAGATGTCGTCCTTCCCTATGCTGATGAATTGATCCTCGTTGACACCGGATCCAAAGATCGCAGTCTTGATATTCTCAAGGCACGCGAGATTCCCTGGCATTCCTTTGATTGGGTTCATCACTTTTCAAAGGCTCGAAATTTCTCCCTATCCCTGGCCCAGGCTTCCTGGATTATGGTTTTGGATATCGATGACCGCGTTTCTGCGCAAAATTTTGAGATACTGCGTGAAAAACTACCCTTGATAGAGAGTGACGGGATCTACCTTTCCTATCATCATTTGAAAATAAATGACTGGTTGGAGCCATCTCCAAGTATCAAAGATGTTCAGGCCAGACTGATGATTTTCAGAAACCACAGGGGATACTATTACCGAAATCCAGTTCATGAGACCATCGATACCGTCATCGCAGAATTGGGAGGAAAGATGGAGCACCTAAATCTCCCCATCTTTCATCTTGGATATATCGAAGGAATGGTCAGGAAAAAAGATGAGAGAAATCGTGATTTGATCCTTCAAAATTACCGCGATAATCCCCAGGTGCCTTTGAACATTTACAACTACACTACTGTACGATGGAAAGAAGATCCAAAAATCTTAGAAAAACTGGAGAATGCATTTGAGAACGCTAATCACGCCTTACGCTATGCCGTCGCCGAAAGAGCTCTCGCATGGCTTGATGAGTTTAAAAAGGATTGCTTACCCGATGAAGAAAACCTCTGGGAAGAGCGTCTATCGGCCCAGGACCCTAACGCTGCTCTCCTCCATTTAAGAAGGGCCCGTTCAGCTTTTTTGAAGCAAGATCTGAACTCCTCTATAGAAAGCTATCGCAGAGTCTTTTCAAGAATTATCTTTGAGGATTTACATCCCGAAGTTGCGCGCGAGGTATTGGATCGCCTGGGAGTTTTGGAAGCCATGCAGGGAAACTTCGCTAAAGCACTGGAAATGGTCACAGAACTGGAGTCACGCTTTGGCAGGAATCCAGGTTCCTTTTACCTTACTTTAAAGCTTCTATTTGCATCTTCAGAGTTTGATCTCCTCTTAGAGCAAGCTCAGAATCTACCAGAGGATCTCTCCAGCTTACCCTTGCCGAAATTGCAAGAAATCTTGTCCTTTCTAGAAAAACTTCCTATCA
Source organism: uncultured bacterium (assembly GCA_964539825.1). Taxonomy (GTDB): domain Bacteria; phylum Muiribacteriota; class UBA6191; order UBA6191; family UBA6191; genus CAZIKF01. Next base: position 672 of record CAZIKF010000064.1, on the reverse strand, counting down.
CCCAAAAAAAGTCTGTTTTAATGCGGTTTCAAGAGGCTGCATTCTCAAAGAAGTAAATAGGTATTTTTACAAGAAATCTGGATTAAATGCGGCATATTTTACGCTAAACCACTTAAATCTATTTTTTTCAGGGTTTGACACTTTATCTAAAAAGCCGACTATTCTTGTATCTATTCTCCGTAAGGTTTCTAATCTTTTGACTGTGGGCCAGTTGAAGTTGAAGACTTTTGAGAAGAATCTCCAGGTTTTCGAACCTGGAGATTTTCTTTTCCCGAGAAAAGTTTTTCTTTTTTCCAGGTCTCTATAATGACCAAACGGGGTTGGTTAAAATCCAATCAAACTAAGCCATCCTACAAAATCCAACTCAGGAAGCCGTAAATTGGTGCCGATAAACAAAATAAGAACAAAGAAAATCAACAAAACTGTTAATCAACTGAATCAAGGAAAAGTCCCGCCTAAAAAAAGAAACTTCACTAATAATCACGAGACATGATGATTCAATTTCGATTCCAACTGAAATCATAGGCTAAACTACTAAGTAAATAGGTTCAGGTTGTCACGGATGACGACTTTCCCAGAACATCACGGAGGATAATCATGGGATTTAGGATCAACAGCAATATTGACGCTCTGGTGGCCAACGGTCACATGAAAAAGTCTCAGATGGGAATT
>CAZIKF010000063.1:0-17485 GCA_964539825.1 uncultured bacterium | reverse complement strand
TGGACTTATCTTTGGCGGAGCATTTGGAACATTCTGACTTCCCGTATTTCTTACACTTGGACTTATCTTTGGCGGAGCATTTGGAACATTCTGCCTTCCCGTATTTCTTACACTTGGACTTAGCTTTGGCGGAGCACTTCGAACACTTTGACTTCCCATATTTCTTACACTTGGACTTTGCCTTGGCGGAGCACTTCGAACATTTGGCCTTCCCGTATTTCTTACAGGTGGCACACTTAGACTTTGCCTTGGCGGAGCATTTTGAACATTTGTCCTTCCCATATTTATGACAGCTGGCACACTTGGATTTAGCCTGACCAGCGCTACAGTCTGCGCATTTTTTGGCACTTTTCTTGGTTTTGGCAATACAGTCAGGGCACTTTGCCTTGTTGTGGCGTTTGTTGCCGGAACAGTAGGACTGGATTTTGTAGATGTCTCTCAAAACCTCTCTGGATGGTTGATTCTTCTCTCGAATTTGCTGTAGACGCTGGCGAACAGAGGAGAGGCCGTCGTCTGCTGGAGCGTAGGTCGTCGATCCAAATGAGATACTGAAGATGGTGAATAGGGCTAGAATTGGTATAAAGAGTGCTCTTAATCGGTTCATGATTCCTCCCAAAGAATTCGAATGATATTGCCTGACTAAATCAAAGGTATTTCTCTGCAATCCTGCCTGAAAATACCTGTTTTTTTTGAGAGGGGAAGTGTAGCAGAATCAGGGATGAAGCTCAATCATAGTTATTCGAGAAAATGGCAGGTGAAACAGGAGCCAATATTGGGGTGTTTCATTAGCGTGGCACCTACTCCTCCGCCGTCGAGATGACAGGTTATACACTGGGTATCATCGGGAGCGAAATGGGGAGACCACTTTGCAGGTCCAAAGCGATCAATTACCTGAGGTCTTCGATTGGCGGTGGTATGAGGTGCCTGCTGGTGGCAAAATACGCAGCTTGATGAGCCTGGATTCGTATTCTGAGAGAGGGGAAGGTGGCAGCCGACACAGTGATTGGTATTTCGAAATGCCCTGGTGTGTGAAAGAGGGGCTACATTATGGATTGCAATCTTATGGCAGGCAATGCACCCGGGGTTTTCTCCCACAGTTCCATGGCACTGGGTACAGTGCTGCTCTTTATAATTCGGTCCATGGGAGCGGGGGGGTGTTTCCAGATGGCAGGAGACACAATAGTCCGGCGTATGGCAGGCCGAGCATTGAGCGCGATCCATATCCACTGCGAGGGCATGGCCAAGGAGCTTCCAACTGCCGGTATGACTCTTGGGTTTTTCGCCCTTGTGACAGTTGATACACTCATTCTCTCGATGACACAGAAAGCACTCTAGCCTGGTTTCTTCACGGGTCATTTCATTGAGTTGCGCACCATGGCGCTCAAGCCAGCCAAAACGATGAGAGCTTAGACTCTTAAAGGGATCAACCTGGTGACAGGAAATGCATTTCAGGGGTGCTTTGACTCCTCGCTGGTGACAGTCCAGGCAGTTGCGGTGGTTGAAATGCAGAGGGTGCGGGTTATTTGCTGTGGTGGGAAGTCTACGGGTGATCGGAGCAGATCTTTTTGAGGGGTTCTTCAGCGTCGTTTCTTGATCGAGATAGACCTGGTGACAGGACTCACAGTCCAGGCCGGAATCTTCTTTCATGTGGACGGGATGCTTGAAATTTATATCCGCTCGGGTAGAGGTATAACGGCTTTGGAATTTCCTGGAATTCAGGTATTTGTTTAAAGCATCAAGAAAGGACGCTTCTTCCATATCAGAGTGACAATTCAAACAGTCCTGTTTAGTAGGGAAGGAGTTATTTTGTGAACCTTCGAGAATACCGGCATGGCAATCGATGCAGTCAGCCGCAAACTCATGAACTTCATGAGTAAACTCTACCTTCTTTGACTGCCCGCCAAGAGCGCTAAGAAAAATACATAGCAGGCCAGGGATCAGGAATAGCAGTCGTTTAGGGAGTATTAGAATTCTCGGGTCCATCTGGTCCTCAGGGTTATAAAGTCCTCCAGTCCGAACTCCTTCTCGAAACTGATTCTAAACCGGCCCTTTGCAAGCCGCCGCGACAATTCAAGATAATAGTTGCGTGAAGCTAGATTCTCCCGTCCTAAAAGATAGTCCACTTTGTAGACGGAATAATAGGTACCCAGGCCAAGTTCAGTCCTTTTCTCAGGTTTATAAGTGACTTCGACACCATGATGAGATTGGTTGGAGATAGAATCCCAAAGGCTGGTGCTAAAAAGTACCGAACCATTCTCAATCCAATTCCAGGCATGCAGGGAAGCATGGGATTGGCTGAATTCTCGATTGTATAATCCTTGCGCGGTACTGTCTCTTAGGAAGCGATCCAGGTATGAGAGAGTCAAGGTGTAATTACCTTCATCAAGAGATTGGCCAACTTGAATACGAACCTGTTCAAAGGGCAGCAGGGCAGCGGTGACGAATCCCAGGGCTTCGAAATTTCTTGAGGAGAGATCCGTGGATTTGGCCAGTGTGGAATACTCCCAGTCCAGCGTTCGTTGTTTAGTGTGTGTGTCCAGGAACTGTCCTGAGACTCTCCAGTCCCGTAGAGATCCATCACGCTGTGTTGCTCCGGCTCTCAGTTTCCACCGCTTGCTGGCCTGCCAGTGTATACCCGATTTAATAAGATTTTGGGTGGAGTTAATCTCTCGAAAAACAGAGGGTAAATTATGCTGGATCAGAGTTCTTTCACGATTGTGAAGGAAGAGTAGATTTACCCTGGTTCGAGAATTCAGATCCCATTTACTATTGATCCCGATCAGTCGATCTCTCTCCCTGGCCGCGGCACTCCAGGGTTTGGCAATCTCTCCTCCAAAAAGGCTTGTGAGGAGCTTTGGATGGTCTCGTCTTCTCAGTAAAAATCCATCTAGCCAAAGAAATTCCTGCTCAAAAAGAAATTGGCGGCCAATCTTCCACTCCAGGTTTTTTCTATCAGAATCGGAGCCCTCGAAATAAAATTCATAAAACTGATTTCTTTGTCCACTTGAAGATCCAAGGTCACGGAAAGGGAAGGTACTGGTTGAGGATATGCCATCCAAATCATGATCCATTCTTCCCGAGACCAGCAGTTTTCTCTCTCTCTTTGAGTCATATTTGATTTTTTTCTCCAGGTGATACCGCAGGGATAGGTCCTGGTCTTGAAAGTCCCCGGATGCGCGAAACCGTGAGTCGAGTTCAAAATGTCCTGATAAGAAGTGTTGGGGTGCTTGGGTCGCCTGAAAGATTCTGGGCGCGGCATAGGTATGAAAGTCATAAGCACTGACACGGGAGCGCTGAAAACCACTGTGGGTGGTGGCTGCCCAACTCAAGCCTGGTACCAGAAATATCCAATACCACCACAGGAGTCGGGAAAGAGGATGTGTCACTTCTTACCTGGGATTGGAACCTTTTCAAGTAGATGATCTGCTGATCCTCGATGACAGAAATGACAGTCGATCTGATCGGCTTCACGGCCAGACCCGTGCTCCCACTTCAAGAACTTTGAATTGATCGTCTCAACCATTTCAATCATGTTTCGAGCAATCTCTTTTCTGCGCAATACCTTGCGATGAGAGGGTGCCTTAATATCTGGTCCCAGACTCAATTTTTTATCCTTGAGATGACAGAATTTACACTTCACCCCAAGAGATTTCGCAATATACTTCATGCGGGTTTTAAGTTCTTTCTTGGATAAGTCGCCATAAAATTTCAGACGTTTCTTTCTCTCACTTTGTTGTGCAACTTGTGAGTCTTCCCCGGCAAAGAGCCCCGCGGTAAATAGGATGAAAAATAGAGATAGTAGTTTCATGTTATACATTATTGGTCACTCATATCAGGAAATCAAATCTCACCTTCAGACCATGCTGAAGTAGAGGCAAAGCGAGAATTGAAAAGATGAAAATGGGGATAAAGGAAAATGGTCTTCAATTTAAAAAAACTGAAGACCATTCAAAGGAAGATCCAGGTTTTAGACTGATCCACAGTTTCAAACCTTGGAAACCTATCGAGAATCTATATTTAATATCGGCTTTTGAAAAAACGAATCGAATCCTGATGTGTGGTGAATAGAGTAGATTATATCTGAATAAAAGGATATAGATCTAAATTAGTGCTTAAGTTACCTATGTTTAGTCCTTTTTACTAATCAATTCACTATAAATTTTTAGCGTTCAGGAGTAAATATCCCCCAAAGTCTCTCTGGTAGGGGGATTGAGGGCTTAGAAGAGACAAAACCATACAATCCAAATGTCTCTAAGGTTAGAATAGATCCATGAGTTCTTGCTCCTTACCTGGTTCTCCTGGTGTTAATCAGGAGTCGAGCGGCAAATCATCTCCCGGCCTGCTGTCTCGAATTTTTGGCATAGACCTGCGTTCTCTGGCTCTATTCAGAGTCTTCCTGGGAATTCTGATTCTCTGTGATCTTTTTCTGATCCGAATTCATGACCTCAGAGCGCACTACACAGATTTTGGAGTACTCCCCAGGTCGGCCTATCTCGAAAAGTTTGTCAAAGCCTGGTATGTCTCCATACATATGATGAGTGGAGAAGCCCTGGTACAGCTTGGTCTTTTCCTGGTAGCCGGATTCTGTGCTGTCTGTCTCATCCTAGGTTTTCGAACTCGTTTGTTTACCTTTCTATCCTGGTTCTTAATGCTCTCTCTACACTGTAGAAATCCCATGGTCCTGCAGGGAGGAGACACCCTCTTTCGAATGCTCTTGTTCTGGTCCATGTTTTTACCGCTCGGTGCTCGCTTTTCTGTAGATGAGGCTAGAAACACCAGTCATGATCCAAATTTTCAGCGGATTCTTTCCGTGGCGTCGGCGGCTCTATTGTTTCAAACCTGCTTCGTGTATTGGTTTACCTGGATTCTTAAGGATCATGCAATTTGGAGAGAGGGGAGGGCGGCGTTTTACGCACTCAATATCGATCATTTCGTTACCCCCCTGGGAAAATGGCTTCTGGCTCAGCCCGAGTGGCTCACCCCGCTCACACTCGGTACCTACTGGTGGGAGCTGATAGGCCCCTGCCTGGTCTTCATTCCCATTTTCACCGCGCCCGTGAGGATCGTTGTGATTGTGTTGATGATGTCCATGCATTTTGGTTTTGGCAGAACTCTTGAGATCGGCCTCTTTCAATATGTAAGCATGGTTAGCTGGATACCCTTTTTACCAGCGATTTTCTGGGAATGGGCCAAGGTTAAACTTAGCAACGCCAGGAGATGCGGTCTAAAAATATACTATGACGGAGAATGTGGATTTTGCTTGAAGACCTGTCTCATTCTTCGCTCACTCTTTCTCCTAAGAGAAACACCGGTAAACCCAGCTTCCCAGAAGAATTCCATTCAAAAGGACTTAGAGGAAAGAAATAGCTGGGTGGTAGTAGATCATAAGGGACAGAGATTTTTTGAGGCTAGTGCACTTAAAAAAGTCCTTTCCTGCTCCCCAATTCTCTTTCCTTTGAGCTATGTATTGGCCATTCCGGTGTTTATGAATCTTACCAATTTCTTCTATCGAGGGGTTGCTAACCATCGCAGTAAATTTTCATCACTTACTGGTTTTATACGATTTGAAAGTATTCGTTTGAAGCCGAGAATTCTAGAGCACGTGGTTGCTGCGGTATTCTTGATCTACGTACTTGGGTGGAATCTGAGATCTACGGATTTCAGGCACTGGTCAAAGCATATGCCCTCAAGCTGGAATGGTTTTGGCAGATTGTTCCGCGTGGATCAGTATTGGAATATGTTCTCTCCTTACCCCTTGCGAGACGATGGCTGGTATGTCATTTCAGGACGCCTTGCCAATGGAAAGGAATACAGTATTTGGACGGATGAGGAAAAAGTAAGCTGGGAAAAACCTGATCTTGTGTCCGCCATGTACCCTACCCAGAGATGGAGAAAGTACATGATGAATATCTGGCAGAAGAAAAATAAGGGTCATCGCCTCTATTATGGAAAATATTTATGTCGTAATTTTAAACGTGAACATCCAGAACTAGCACCGTTAGAGACCTTTCGCATTTACTATATGCGCGAAGATACCAGGGAAAAGAAAATCCTGAAACCAAAGCCGATTTCCATTTGGACTCATAGATGTTTTGAGCGGAAGACGATAAAAAAGTGAGGCTTTATCGAGCCTTAGGCGCGGATTTTAGCCAAAGATACCGCTAGCTCCGCTGCTAGATATGTATTGGAGTAGACCAGTTCCTGATTGCTCTTGAGGCTTTCACCCCTGGTATAACTTTCAATCTCACTGAGTAGAAAGGGAGTTAGTTCCTTTCCGCGGATATCTAGCTGGTCAGCTTTTTCCACGGCCTCATCGATGGATTCATTAATCAGGTCCTGGGACATGGCGAATTCTTCAGGAATGGGGTTGGAGATCACCAGACCTCCCTGGAGTTTTAAATCCCATTTAGCTTGAATTGCCCGTGCGAGTTCTTCGGGGGTTTCTACTCGAAAATCCACTTTAAAACCGCTCTTGCGGGTATAGAATGCAGGAAATTCATCTGTCATGTATCCCACAATTGGAACCCCATGGGTTTCCAAGTATTCCAGCGTGAGGCCAATATCAATGATAGATTTACAACCGCTGCAGACCACTGCCACATCGGTCTGTGCTAATTCCATGAGATCGGCGGATACATCGAAAGTCTTATGAGCCCCACGATGAGCGCCGCCAATACCTCCAGTTACAAAAATCTGAATACCCGCCATATGTGCCAAAATCATGCTGGACGCTACTGTGGTGGCACCATTGCGCTCCTGGGAGACCACAAAGGGCAGATCTCTTCGAGATACTTTGATCACGGAGTCATCCGTTGCCATGACTTCAATCTGGGCCCTGTCCAGCCCAATGGTAGGCCTACCTTTAAGAATTCCAATGGTAGCGGGGACCGCGCCTTTTTCCCGAATGATTTCCTGACAGCGCACGGCGGTGTCACGATTCTGAGGAAAGGGCATTCCGTGAGAAATAATGGTGGACTCCAGGGCAACCACTGCCTTACCGGAATCTAAGGCGTCCTGAACTTCAGGATGGATATCGAGATACTTTTCAAACATAGCTAAATCCAGGGTATGTACTCGTTTATTATACCAAAACTGATCTCTCAATGCGATTTTTGTCAAGTCTTAATCTTCTAAGGGAGGGGAGAGAGGAGAGAGAAGAGGGAAGAGAGAAGGTACAACCGCGGGATCTGTGTCTAATGTAAGAAAGAAAGAGAGGAAAGTGATTCGAGGGCCGGTGCGTTGGTGTTCTAGAGTGCCCAGGGACGAGCATGGTAGTGGTTCGTGAGGAGAAGGTGGCATAGTCACCTTCGACGAAGGAACCGCTAGCAGGCGAAGTCCATGGGTACTCTAGAACACCACAAGCACCGGTCCTCGGATCACCTAAACCTAAGGTGCGACTTTTGGGATTCTCAGGAGTATTTCTTCGTTGGATAGAGTTTCTAAATCCTGCTCCTGATCATCCTCTGCAATGAAGGAACTATGGGTATACAAATCCGAGTTATCGTTAGTGGGTGTGAATCGAATACCAAAGCCTCTTACCAATCTTCTCAGAACATTCTTGGATTTTTTCGAAGCGGCCTGGCGGGCGATTTCAACAGCCTCAGACAGACTTGTAGGATTTTTCTGTTTTTCTAAAAGGACTCTCTGCTGCGCTGCCGAAATTACAAAACTAAATTTACCCAGTTCATAGAGCAGATTCATGGCGTAGAGGTTATCCCAGTCTTCGAAATTTTTTGAACCCTGGAAGTAGTCGAGGGATTTAAAGGAGGGAAATCGATTGGGGAGATCTTTGAATTCTGTCTCGGATTCATGATCGAGATATGTCGATCCCTCAAAGCGTTTATAAAGTACCGCACTCACATCCCAGTTTCTTTCCTGCGCGACCTTGAGAATATTCATGGTTGTTGAGGTAGGAGTGTGAGCAAAAATCATCTTCAGGTAGGGAGTATTTCCCAGAATGTGATTTCCCTTAACCTTGACCTCAGAAATCCCTCCCCCATGCTTGAGGGCCAGGGCAACACTTTTGGCGCAATTGAAATTCATGTAGTCATAGACAACTTCACCTCTGAAATAGTCTGTGTCATCTCTACGTTCTCTATAGTCCTGATTCACTTGCTGATAAAAGGCTTGAATCGAGCGAACCTCCTCGATAGTGAGTCCATTGAGGCGAACACCTACGAGGGATCTTTTGAAGATTTCTCCGTAATCGAGTCCGAAGCTTGCATCCTTGGAGATGCTTGATTTGACACCAAAAATATATTCTTTCTTGGGTATTGCCATGACTACATCATCCACATAATGTCCGCCAGAGTGCTCTTCAGTTCGATCAGCGTAAAAATTAGCGGAGTGGACTGTTTCCTCATTGGTTTGAGGATCACGAATGCTTAGTGCCAAATGTCCGGCTGCTCCCCCGGTGGAAGTTCCGAAACTCATTAAAATTTCTAGTTGGTAAGGGTCTTCTCGCAGCATGGAGATGACCTTGTCGACGCCTTGAATTGCAGGTCCTCCAGGGTGCCCAAAAGGAATTTCAGAGGAGTATCCCAAAGAAAGGGTCAGAAGAAATAGAATCCCAGCACGGAATGGGTTACAGAAAACCGAGAGCATAATAGCCTCCTTATTGAGAATTTACGAAGTAGACGATGAAAAGTTTCCTGGGATGGGATAAAGGAATCAATGGAAGCAAGGAAATGGGAACTTCTTCCCAATGCAGACTTTCCTTCTATTTTAGAAACCCGCCATTCATGGCAGGAGCATAACTGATTCCCCTGGTTCTATCGGTTCCCTAGCTTCCTCTAATTTCTTAGAACAATCGTTTCATTTTGGCTTTTCAATTCGAAACTTCTTTTCACCTTGAAACGGACACTTTTCCTAAAAGCCTTTATTTATGGGCTTTTCATGCGGGTATAGTTCTTGAGATAAAGAGGTTGAACCCTGGAATTGGGAACTAAACAAAAGGAGACGACCATGTTTTATAGCCTAATAGATAATCATTTGTTTAAGGAGTTAGATCACATGAATCGCTGGATGGAGGACATCTTCCAACCAGGCGCTTTAAGAAGCAAAGTTTTTAACCCTGTTGTCAATGTACAGCGCAAGGATGATCAGATCCTGGTAGAGGCAGCTGTCCCCGGACTGAATCAGGAAGACCTTGAAATCCATCTCAAAGATGGAGTCCTCGTGATTTCCGGTGAGAGAAAGCGCGAAGAGGGAGTTGAAACCCTGGTAAATGGTATTGGCACCGGGCGCTTTAGACGGGCGTTGAGATTACCCTTTCGTGTGGATGAATCCAGCCTGGACGCGGACCTTAAAGACGGTGTGTTAAGCATTCGTCTTGTTCAGGCACAGGAGGATAAACCCAGGCGAATCGAGATCAAGGTTAAGTAAGCAATTGAGAGGAGATTGCCATGAAGAATGAGAAAGAACTTATAGAGACCGAACCATCAACTCAGGAAGAAACTCGGGTATTGCGAAGCCTTTCGCCTGCCATTGAGGTACTGCAGCGAGAGCAGGAATTCGAGGTCCTCGTTAGCCTGCCGGGGGTTGATGTTGAGCAAACAAGCGTAGAATTAGATGAACAGGTCCTCAAGATCCACGCTTCACGGCTGAATACTCCGCAGGAGGGCTGGGAAATGGTCTATGGGGAATTTGAATCCTGCCGATTTGAGGAGACCATACAGGTCCCCAGAACGGTAGACCAGGAGAGAATTGATGTCTCCTACGAAAAGGGAATTTTAAAGGTTACACTTCCCCTGGTGGAACCGGAAAGGCGTGAAATTCCCATCAGGATTCACTAGGAAAACTCATTTTCAAGGAGCCTGGTACTTAGTAGTATCAGGCCCTTTTTCTTTAGTGTCTCATTTAGTACACTAGGCTGATGAAAGAAACACGATTCCTGGCAGCAGATAGCTGGAGCGATTTTCAGAAGGTTTTCGAATCAACCTCCGGGTGCGATGGTTGTTGGTGTCTGCGAAATCGAATCGGTTCTGAGTTTTCAAGTTTGTCTTCAGATGAAGCCAGGACTTCAATGCGTGAGCGAATCCGTAAGGGAGAAGTCCATGGTGTTCTTGCCTACTTATACCATAGACCTGTAGGGTGGATGGGCTTTGAGCCCAGTGGTTCTCTCCCTGGTTTTGGTTCCGAAGATAAGCAGGTTGTAGGGGAACAAAGATCCTGGATCATCCATTGCATCTATGTAGATCCAGAAGCAAGGGGTAAGGGTATTCCCAAGCTTCTGATTCACGGCGCATTATTTCAGCTCAAGTCCCTGGGGGTAAGAAAAGTTGAGACTTTTACTGTTCCCGAAGATGTCAAAGAGGAACGTTGTATGAGTACTCTTTCGAGTAGTCTCTTTGAAAAACACGGATTCCGGAAGGTGGAAGACATCGACCAGACAACTTGTAAGCTAGTTTTTAGTTTTCCGTAACTAAGCCGCCAGGCTCTCTTGAAATCAAGACTGCAGAAACCAGCACAATCAATCCGATAATCGCCAGTATTTCAAGTTTCTCTCCCAGGAAGAGATAGATCCATACCAGGGATAGAAAAGGAGAGAAATAGGCGAGGTTTGCTATGGAAGCCACCCGTCCCGCCATTTGAAGAGCCTTAGACCAGAGAAAGAAGGTCAAGCCCATTTCAAAAACACCGATGTACGCAGCACCTAAGAGTCCTTCTAAAGGAGGAATCCGGACGGGACCAGAAGCGATCAGGGCTATGCTTAAAAAGGGGAGCGATCCGAGAAAACCACCTAGTAGAAAAGATGGTGGAGAATAAGGACTCCGCAGCATTAGAATCCAATAGGTACCCCAAAAAAGAGCACTTCCTATGGCCAGAATCATACCGAGTCCATCGGAATGGCTAAGGGACGCGAGTGAACCGCGCGAGAGGCAAATGAGTACCAGACCCGAAAACCCGACCAATAAACCGCTTAGTTTACGGACACTGATTTTTTGGTCGAGGAGAAAGATAGCCAAAATACTCATAGCCAAAGGCCAGGAGTAATTCAATGCCTGGGCATGTTGGGCTGGAAGGATAGAATAGGCCTGAAAAAGTACCAGGTAATAGGTTGAAGGTACCAGGAGGCCAATTTGTAGACAGTTTCGCCAGGGAGGAAGGGATAGATTCGATCCATTTTTCAAGTGAAGAGGATAGAGAACTGCAATGGAAGTAAGAGCAGAGTAAAACAAAAGCTCTGAAACAGACAGGAATCCCAGCGTGATTTTGAAGGCTGTTGCTACGGTTGACCAGCCAAAGACAGCCGCAAGCGCATAGGTATAGGCCCGAGTGATGTTGGCGGTCTCCTTCATACAAGTCTATTCATGGCGACCCAAACCACCTCTTAATGTCTATTCTTATCGCAAAAGCAAATCTATACTCGTTTGCAGACTCATGACCAATATGAGCTCATCACGGATGTCCAAAGGAACCGACCGATTCCCGGTTTGGCCGGTAATGCGCACAAACCAACTACTTTTGGGCATAAAAATAAAAAAGCCCCGTAAGGGGCCTGATAATTTTTTTGAGCTGTCAGCGCTCTTAAAAAAAATAGAAGATCTGAAGCATTAAGACCGGAGCCCGAGCGTTTTCCCAGTTTTTTGGCTTCCCCGGTTGCCCGGTTCATCCTCTCATGTGATTTCCACGATCTTTAGAGTTTTTTGATAAGACTTTAGCTGATTGCTCAGCACCTGCCGTGGTGTTTGAACACCTTCGCAGACTTAGTGTCTTATCATATTGCCTGGTAAACCAGGCAATTCTCTTATGACCTTATGTGTCACTCCAGAGGTTTACTACCTCAAACTGTTTCTGGTTTGAATCTTCTGATCCTCAAGACCGAAGTCATGAAAACCCTTCCTTAAAAGCTTCCCCTTTGAGGGGGAAGAGAAGGTCTTACCAGCTACGCTGACCCTTTTTCCGGGTTCTTGACGGTTTCCCCTACAGCAAGCGTTTCAGGCAGATGGCTTTCAGCATCCGCTTTCGAGACCTCTCTCCTGTTTTTACAGGCATGAGGCTTTTCTTGCCACAGTCCTTTGACATACGGAGTCTTGTCTCCAAAACTCTTTAAGTCCAGTTCCGTCTTCAACCTTCGCTCCTGGAGTTTTCCCCTCTTGAAACTGTGACCAAGTCTTTCGACCGGGCGTGCCATCCATGTTGTTTCTCACAACTTCGACGGTTTCCGTTTTCAAGAGTCCTTTGCATACAGATGGCAGAACCACTGCATAGGCCAGATACTCCTACAGCTGTTGTGGGTTTTTATGGTTTTAAGCACGGTACCAATCTTACGACAGCTTCCTGCGTGTACCCTCATGTCCTTTGAGATACAAAGGCGAACCTTTGTGTCCCTGGGACTTCAGGGTTTTACTCCTGGTACTTAGCCGGTAGTTGCAGATGCAATTACCAGACCATTTTAACCTTTTTGGCATTCCGGTGCGAACACCGGTTTAGCCGCCTTCCGCTTCAGATCTAATGCGAAAGCAATGTAATAATAGCGTGATTTTGTACTTTGGTCAACATTTTTGTTCAAAAAACAGCAAAATTATTTATTTTTTGACATTCTCGTCGGTTTAGAGGCGAATTTCATGGTAATAATAGCCGATTTTGTCATGTTTACGTCGATTATCTATACAAAACAGTCTATTTTTGGCAATAAAATGTTAGATCTTTTGCACGGAGCTAGTCCATGAGCGGATCCAAGTTTCTCCTGGTTAGGGGATATGCTAAGATTTGGGCTGGGAGGGATTTATGGCTAGAAAGATAAATGGGGAATGGACTTTCGATTCAAAGGAAGTCGAGGAAATCTTTGAGGGATCCCTGGAAGAAGAATCTAGTGAAATTTCTGAGACTGATATTCTGCGAACAGCTCTTGAGCTTGAAATACCCATTGATCGAGTTCAGAGGCAGATGGAATCTTTTAAAAAAGGAGCCGTGATGGATTATGATTCACAGCCAAGACGACTGGCTGGACCCGGCGGAACTTCAGGAGGGGTGGGGCAGTTTTTCATGGGAATTGTCATGATGATTGCTGGTGGTTACCTGTTCACGAATATGGTCCAGGTGTCCACAAGGTTTTTTCATGCCTACTCATTTTATGGAACCGGTGTAAAAATCACACCCTTTGGTGTCACCCTGATTCCTTTCTGTCTGGGAATTTTCTGGCTCTTTTTTGATGGAAAGTCCAAACTTGGCTGGATTCTAACCCTGGGAAGTATGGTGGCCATTTTTGTGGGGATTCTCAGCAGTTTGGAGATCCATATGTACCGAACCAATCTATACCAGTTGGGAATCACCCTGGTCCTTCTCATTGGAGGATTGGGTCTATTCGTCCGCTCACTAAGACCCCAGTAGGGGAAACTGATTCTCGTTTGGTGCTGGATGATTTAACGAGTCTAGCCCAGAAAACTGGAAGGGATTGGAGGTTGTTTGAGATGAAATTACGGCAATACCAGGTTGATGCATTTGCATCCCGCGTTTTTGAAGGAAATCCAGCGGCGGTTTGTCCGCTTGATTCCTGGCTTTCTGATGCTGTGTTGCAGTCAATTGCACAGGAAAACAACCTTTCAGAGACGGCATTCACAGTTCCCTCTAAAAGGGGTTATGAACTTCGCTGGTTCACTCCTGTTCACGAGGTGGATCTTTGTGGTCATGGAACACTTGCCGCTGCCTTTGTGTTTTTTGAGATTCTTGAATTTCCACAAGAAACGATTTGTTTTGAAACTCGAAGCGGTGATTTATTTGTGTCCCGTGAAGACGGATTTCTGGTTATGGATTTTCCCGCCACCCTTCCAGAGCCATGTAATCCCGAGCATGAGCTTTTGGAGGGATTGGGTCGACGGCCCTTAGAGGTCTATTGTACAGATACTTATCTGGCTGTTTATGAAACCGAAGAGGAAATACAGACCCTAACCCCCAATTTTGATATTCTGGCGGGATTGAACTTAAGCAATGTAATCGTTACAGCTCCCGGAAATAAGGTGGATTTTGTCAGCAGATTCTTTGCTCCGAAATTTGGTATCCCAGAAGACCCGGTAACCGGATCAGCTCACTGTATGCTTGCGCCCCTATGGGCCACAAAAATGGGAAAGCTGTCTTTTCGAGCCAAGCAAATATCCAAGCGAGGTGGGGATCTTCTCTGTGAAGTTAAGGGTGATAGAGTAATCTTGAGGGGAAACGCGGTTCTTTTTTCAACAGGGGAAATTTACCTCTAAACGGAATCTTCAATCGCTACTGATATGTTGGAGCAACTCTATCTCAATGAGACCGCCCGTCAGTGTTCTCGCAGTGTTCAGAATGTGGAAGCGGCCGTTCGCCTTCTTATGGAGGGAGCGACGATTCCATTTATTGCCCGATATCGCAGTCACCTCATCGGGGATATTGACGAGATCAGTCTCGGGCTTGTCGCCGATCGCGTAAAGCAGTTTCAGAAGCTCCATAAAAAGAAATGCACTACCCTGGAGTCATTTGAGCAGCGCGAAATTCTCACTCCCGGTTTAAGAAAAGGAATTGAAGAATCCCTTAGTGACAGTGAATTAGATGAGATCTGTCTTCCCTTCAGGCAGAAGCGAAAAACAAAGGCACAGGATGCTCGCGATAAAGGATTGGGGCCGATCTTCCAGATGGCGTTGAAAGCCAGGCGCGGTCAGTCTAACCAGGTAGAGCAGTTTATGCGGCGATCCCAAATTCCACAGGAGGAAGTTTGGAATGGGATTGGTGAAATTCTGGCGGAAGAGTTCAGTCAAAGCAAGTCTGTGCGCAAGGAAGTTCGACGGCAGTTGCAGCGTTTTGGTCAGGTTTCGGCCTCACTTAAGAAAGGAGTTGATCCTGGTGATGCGGATACGTACCGAAATTACTACGATTTTAAGAAACCGATTCGCTTCTTGAAAGCCTACCAGGTGATGGCTCTGCTGCGCGGTGCTCGTGAGGAAATCCTCAGTCTCAAGTTCACACTCCAGCAGGAAGAGAGATGTTTTGAGCGTTGTCTGGAGATCTACAAAATATTTGCTGGTTTGCAGTATTTCTCTATACTCAAAGACTCTGCCTGGAAGGGGTTCAAGAAGAAACTTCTACCTTCACTGGAAAGAGAAATTCGATCACAGCTCTTTGAGACCGCTGTGGAGTCTTCGCTCACTACCTTTGCCTCCAATCTGAAGGATCTGCTTCTGACTCGTCCCATCAAGGGGAAGGTGATCCTGGGAATGGATCCGGGTTTCAAAAACGGCTCTAAATGCGCCGTTATAGATGAGTTTGGTGCGATGAAAGACACCTTTACCTTCTATCCTACGCTGGATCAGAAACGACGGGAGGATGCCAGACACATCCTGATCGGTAAGATAGATAGATTTCACCCAGATCTGATCGCTATCGGAAACGGCACGGCCTGTCAGGAAACTACCCAGTTCGTTAGTGACTGTATCAGCGGTCTCTCAGGTTTCAAGCCTAAATTTATGCAGGTATCCGAAGCTGGCGCATCGGTTTACTCTGCCTCTAAGCAGGCTATTGAGGAATTTGGGTCCGTCCCAGTACAAATCAGGGGAGCCATATCCATCGCTCGAAGGGTCCAAGATCCCCTGGCTGAATATGTTAAGGTTCCCATTGAGTCTCTTGGTGTGGGGCTTTACCAGCATGACCTACCCAGGACACGCCTGGTTGATACCCTTCAAAGAGTTGTCCAATCTGCTGTGAGCCAGGTAGGACTGGATTTGAATACCGCTTCCGTTGAGCTGCTGTCTCTGCTACCCGGGCTTAGTCCGAGGTTGGCGGCTAATGTGGTCAAACAGCGCCAGACTTTGAGGGCAGGATTTCAATCAAGAAGGGATCTACTTAAGGCTGAAGGGGTAGGAGAATCGGCTTTTACCCAGGCGGCCGGATTTTGCAGAGTGCCTGAAAGTAAGAATGTTTTTGATAACACCATAGTTCACCCGGAATCCTATGGTTTGGCCTCCCGCATTCTAAAAATAGCAAATCTTAGTTTAGACGATTACGGGACCCAGGTTGTCGCAGTTCGTGATGCGATCAAAGGTCTTGAGTTCAGTTCAGTGGCAGAGAGTCTGGGGGAACCAGAAGAGCTTGTACGACAAGTCATTCACTGCCTTTGTGCCAGCACAAATGATCCCCGTGAAGATCTGCCGCTGCCTGTATTGCGTGAGGAAATCTTGAAATTTGATGCCTTGAAGCCAGGCCATGAGTTGCCCGGCGTGGTAAGAAATATCGTGGAATTTGGTCTCTTTGTAGACATAGGAGTAAATGTGGACGGACTCCTACACAAGAGCAGGGTGAAGAACTCTCAGCGGGCCATTGAAGAGCAGTTCAGTGTTGGTCAGCAGGTGATGGTGACTGTCACTGAAGTGGACTTGAAGCGAAAGAGAATTTCACTGGAGGAATCAAGCTAAGAGCCTGTCGAGTGGTTGCAACTCATGCCCTATCCATTCAGACTGTAATAGTGAGTCTAATTAGTCTGTAAGGACATTAGTTATGGTTCGTGCTGTATTGGGGCTGCTTCTGGGCTTTGTCTTTCTCTTCTGGCTGGCCTTTCCCTGGCATCTGACGCCAGACCCCGAGAATTTTACTCCCGTGACTGTTGTACCCAATGAGCTTGCGAACCTTCTTTCCTATGAACGGGGAACACTGAGGGCTGTCGAGATAGAAAATGAAGATAAAGGATCTTATCTACGAAAAGAGTTAGCCTGGATAGTCGCCCCCGGTTCAAACTCAACAGGTCGTAAATTAAGCGCAGTCTTTTACTCTCCTGAGAAATCACTTCCAGGGGCAGCGGTTCTCGTGGTGCCTATCCTGGGCGGGAATTACGGGATTGCCAGTATTTTCTGCCGCTACCTGGCGGAAAATGGCATACCAAGTTTATTCCTGAGGCGCAGCAAAGAACTTGGAAAGGCTAACAGTGTGAAAGAACTCAATTCCACGATGAGGCAGTTGGTGATCGATCAGCGACTGGGCCTGGACTGGCTGCAAGGCGAAATCAGGGCAGAGAGCCTCTCCCTGGGTATCCTGGGTATAAGCATGGGAGGAGTAATTTCAAGTCTTGTGACGGCTGTGGACAAGCGCCTGAAGGCTTCGGTGATGATTATGGCAGGCTCAAACCTACCCGAAGTACTGATGAGTACAAAAGGTAGGAGCATAGCAAAAATGAGGGATCGTTTGATGAAAAATCACTCTTTCTCACCAGAGGAGCTACTAACAAACCTGAGAGAAAACCTGCGTTTGAACCCAACTGAATTTTCTGCCTACGTAGATCCAAAAAAAGTACTGATGTTCATGACAATCTTTGACCGCTACATCCCGTTTTCATCACAGCGAGCACTAAGAAAAGAACTATCAAACCCAGAAGCCTACATAATCCCAACCGGCCACTATTCAGCAAGAATCTACCTAAAATCAATCAAAGCCAAAAGCTTAGAATTCCTCCGCCAAAGACTACAAAAATCAAATCTAGTAGTAATGCGGGGGGTCGAATTGGGGGATTATCGCGTCAGGAGCAGGTTTT
>CAZIKF010000062.1:0-19201 GCA_964539825.1 uncultured bacterium | reverse complement strand
ATAGCAAGTGATGCCATTACTTCCGGCAGCATCGTCAACGCCTCCATTCTCACCTCCCATATTGATGACGGCACACTCACTTCCCAAAGCTTCGCTACCTCAAGCCTTACAAGCCAACGATTAACCGGTACCATCAGTGCTACCAAAATCAAGCCTTTGACCCTTGTCGGGTTGAAGTTTGCTGAGAACACCATCACTGGGATCAAAATCGAGACCGGAAGTATTCATCACGATCTCTTAACTTCCTTTGAACTTGGCAGCCGCGAAGTCCTGGACGGCACCATCGCCCATTCAGATCTTGCCACCGAGAGCTTTCTGGGCAGCCTGTTCCAAAGCCGTGCCATTACCGGAGGTCACATCAAGGCTTCACAAATCACTTCTTCCATCGTGAAGGCTCTTGATCTGAATGGCTCTCTTGTAGCAACAGAGGCCATCACTTATGGGAAGATCCCAACCGCTACGATCACGACCACTCTCATACCCAATGCAGGAATCCCTGGAACCTTCCTGGATAACCGAACTCTGACAAATTCCTCACTAAGCAGCAGGATCATTACCTCTGGACTGATCTCTTCCGCTTCTGTAACCGGAGCTAATCTTGGTAATGCCTTAACGACTTCAAGCCTGGCACTGGCCTCACTCACAGCGGGTGATTTCCTTTTGAGTTCCTTCCCTCGCGATGTCTTTACTCAAAACTCGGTTACAGATTCCTTGATTCAAACTGCTTCTCTCAATGCTGCTGTAATCAATTCAGGCGCGATAACCTCTTCCCTCATCACTACTTCAAGCATCCCTGGAGAGTCTTTGGCAAACTCAGCCATCCTCACCGCTCATCTCTCACTTTTAACCTTTGACACCTCCCACTTTAATTCAGTCTTTAAAAAGTCACATATCGACTCTCTCTCTCTTACTGGCTCGCAGTTCAGCTCTGCTACAGCGGAGAAACTCACCACGGCGGATTTTTCTGATACGGTAGTGGATACAGAAAATGTGGCCGACTCTTCCATATCCTCTGACGAACTCGCATCTTCCGCTATAGTTCTATCAGCGGGATCCGGACTTCGACTTACTTCTGATCAGATTCTGCTTGCACATTTTCAGGCTTCTAGTTTAACCGGGCGGGTACTCTCAACTGGTGCCCTCAAGAGCGAGAACTTCTCCGCATCCTCACTCTCAACTTCAAAAATTGATGATGGCTCCCTACTTGGCTCCAGAATTGAAACCGGTACACTTTCAGGCTATTCACTGGCCCCCCAGGCAATCTTATCCACTCATATTCCAGATGGTGAAATTACCGAGAATTCCATCGCGGACTCAACCTTTCAGGAAAGTTCCATAACAGAGATTACCGGAAAGGAAATTAAGTCGCTGACGGGAAGTTCCATTCAAGCCCTGGCTCTCACACGTGGGGAGATTACCGGTGGGCTTACCAATCGAGAGGTTGATGCTATAGAGGCTGCCAACCTGCAAAATACTACTTTCGGCTCTAGTTCCTTTGGAACCGGTGTGGTCACTCGAGGACACTTCAATACTTCTGCCGGCATCCAAATCTCACGATTTCTGGGCTCACAGATTCCCGCTGACAGAATCCAATTCAATAGTCTCTCCTTTTCTAAACTCAATACAGATGACGCTGAGATTAGCGACTTATTCTTTGAGAATAACGCCGACTCCAGACATACCCACGAAATTCTCACCCAGGTACTGGTCTGTCCCGCCGGCTCTGACAAGATCAACGGTGGAGGAGCCTCGATCTTCAGGGGCAGTTCCTTCTGCCTTAAGGGTATTACAGGCAGTGACACCCTATCCAATTTGAGAGATAGCGCGGATGCCAACCTGGTGGAATCGAGAACCGTTAGAGCCCAGATATGCACGATGGATCAGCTTTGGAAGGCTACAAAGCAAGGTGAAAATATCACCAGCAGCATGATTAGTTCGAATTTCATTCTTAAAACAAAAGGCTTTGGAGGAAGCCTGAAAGTTTTGCGCTATGGAACCCTGACGAATGCGGGCACGGGAACTGTTGAAGAAGAGGATGTAAATAACGCGGATGCACACGGGGCCAAGATATGTTTCTAAGGAAGGATAACAGGCTAATTTCGTCAACTTCAGGCTCGACCCAGAGACCCACGCCCAACAAAAGCATGGATCCCGCGATCAAGTCGCGGGATGACGGAATGATTTCGTCGTCCTCTGGCTTGACCAGGGGACCCACATCCCGCCCACATGGCGGGCGCACTCCTATTCAAATGATTCCATTGTTTCCTCTGTTTCCTTTACTTCCTAGAATTCTCTACCTTCTAATCATCCTCGTCCTCCTACCGATCTCATCAAATCTTCAAGCCGCTGGTGAGCAGTCTATGGAATTTTCCGGGTTTGTTGAAGATCCAGATCTTGGACCTTATAACCAAACCTTGACCATGCAGGTTTTGATCATCAAAAGATCTTTCGATCAGTCACTTCCAGAAGAGGAGCGTGAAGTGATTGTCTGGGATCGCATTTATGAGGAAGTCCCGGTTATCGGCGGCTTTTTCAAGATAATCCTGGAAGAGGATGATTTTGGAAGAACCATAGGAGCCTCAGAAGACAGCGTTTCCGTTTTCGAATCAACTGTAGACTATAGTTTCAATGCTCAAGATTCCCAGGACCTGGTGCGACGATCAGACTTTCCTGAGGCAAATTACGCCATACGTGTTTTTATGCAGCGTTCGTTAGCCGAGGGTTTTGAACAAATAAAACCTGACTACAATATTGATGGATTTCCCTTTTCAATTTCGAGCATCGATCTGACTGGAACGCAGGTTAAGAAAGGAAGACTAAGCATAGTTTATGGTTCCGCCGAAGCCTCAGATTCCGGCAGCGTTGTTCACATTGATACCCTAGAAGGCAGAGATCTCAATTCCTCCTTTGGTGATTTGGAAAAGAACCAGGGAGCTTATCTTAAAAACACAACATTACGAATTGTAATGCAGCCTACAGAGTCCAATCTGGCTTTTGATATTGAGGGAACCATGTATTTAAAGGACTCTACCGCAAACCTGGAAGGAAATATCACGCTCGATGAAGGCAATATCTTACTCAATAGCCTCTGTATGGCTGAAGACTGCGAGGGAGTAAGCGCCAGTACCAAGTTCCCTGGAAGGCTCTTTGCTTTTCGCTCGGTCCAATTCAACCGCTTTGAAGATCTAGATGATCCAAAGGTAAATTCCGGGGTCTATGCTGGAGTTCGCTATACCCTGGATCCAGGCGGGCAAACCACCTTTCGAAATTTGTCAATTCTCAATCAATCTCCGAAACTCGGCTCCCAAACTCTGTCCCTGGAAGGTGGATCAAACCTGAAATTGAAAGGAAATTCAGGTCTCATCATTGATGGATCCGATGCCGGTTTAACCCTTGAAAGGGGAAACCTGCTCATCGAGGCAGATATTTCCGAATCGGGAGTTCTCGACCATCTCGATGCCCGAAACCTTCATCTCTCGCGATTTCGACTCCTTAACCAGGGGATCATCGATCCTAATGCTGCCCCGGAATATAAGAATGAGAAATTTTTTAAACTCAGGGCTGGGAAGTTTTTCAGAACCATTGGAAGGGCATTCCTGGATGACACCACCCTGGATCGAGCCTTCAGTGACGTTCTTCTTCAGAATGAATATGCGATCAAGCCATCCAGAAATTCCAAATTCCGAGCTATCAAATTCTATTTTGAAGACTTCGCCAGTGCTAAGTTAGAACTAGATAAGAGGGTCGAGAGAATCCGCTTTCCCCGTTCGCCTAATCGAGCTTTTGAGCGAAAGGCAAAGGTACTTTTTCACCCTATCTTTACAGAGGAGATACTAGAAGCCTTACTTGGTGGTGAAACCACTAATTTCCACAACCACGACCTTGTTTCCCAGGCTGATGCCGAGGAGATCCTTCAGATTATAAATGATCCTAAGTTTACCGATGAAACACGGATCAGTTACCTTCGAATTGACCCCGAACTAGCCCGGCTTCCAGACCAGAATATCTGGGAAAAGCAGAATATTTTTAACGCGACTGGCCTGGTTCTTGAAAGTAGTTTCCTGGTCAAGAAAGACTTGATCACTTCCTTTGGTCCCCAGGGATCAAGCGCTTTGAATTTCCTTGATAAAAATCGAGTCAAAGTAGTGTTTGGAGATGGACCAGCACACGATTTTGCCTATCTAGGGACCTTATCGGATCACGATGAAACCCTCATCGAGGATTTTGAGCTCTATAACCCGTTAGGCCTGATGGACTTTAAAGCGAACTCGCTCAACGTCCATGGGTCGATAAAAATGGTACCTCCAACCACAGCGACCTCCTCCATTCTAGATCTCTGGGGAGAACTCACTGTCAGGGGAGATGTGTTTTTAGAGGGAAAAATAGACGCCCGCGGGCAGACTATTTTTGGATGTTTCCTCAATCCTGCAGATTGCCCGACCGACTCCTGGATTCAAGCAGCGAATCTTGAAAATACCAACCAACTGGGAAGTTCTATCTTCAAGGATCTTCAGGATACCTCTTTCCTTATCGATCCCAATCAATCCAGCGTTCTCAATCATCTGAGACTAAAGAATGATCTTGAGTTTCTTGGTTCTTCCGTTATTTTTGAAGATGAGCTCAGGGTCCAGTCCACTCTCACCGCTGACAATGGCCGCCTGGGCACACAGGACGTACCCGGTTTCGCCGTTGCGCCTTCTTTTCAATCCACTTCAGCTCTTTTTTATACGGACCCGAGTTCCAAGTCCATCTGGAATTCTCTTGAGCTCACGGATGAATTGAAATTGGGCGGAAATTTGAATGTACTGGGTGAAATCTTGATTGGCGGGACCATCGAAGCGCAATCCGCGAGGATTTCTTTTCAGTCCACTTTCGAGCAGGGAATTCAAGGCAGCCGCTTCGAAGATCTTGACTCTGTTTCCGGCTCGAATCCTGCCACTGCCGTTATGAATCCCGATGGTTCCAGCACCATGAATGAGCTAGTCGTGGAGGGCGAGTTGGAAATAGATGGAGTTCTTCATGCCAAGAAGGATCTTTCCGTAGGCTCTACTTTGACATTGAAGCACAACTTGCAAAACCCGGATGAAATCCATGCCCCCTCCTTTTTCGATGAGAATGATACTTCCTTTAGAATTGATCCCTCTGGATCTTCAATCCTGAACACTCTAGAGGTTACTTCCCAGATCATAACGGACATCCTCACCGCTCGGAGTCTGACCCTGGGAGGAGAGTTGCGAGTGAATCAGTCCGCTTCCCTCTCCGGACCTGTCACCGTTTTAGGGGAGACTCTCATCAGAAGTGAAATCTCTCTCAAGGATCAAACCTCCAGAGTAGTATTCCATGTGGATGCCCTCGGGAACCTGACGGCACGGTCGGTCAGATTTAACACTTTCGTCAAAATTACTGATTTTGTAGATCTACTTGGTCTACTAAAGGTGTTTGGAGATGTAAGTATCCAGGATCCTTCAGATTTTCAGGGATCTACCCTGAGCATTGAAGACTCCTTCTCAATCATTGATAGCAATAACGTTCCTACCTTTAGAATTGATGCGGAAGGCAATATCAACTCCATAAAGGGGGGTGCCAAAGTTACAGGTGCGGTACATTTTCTGCTCTCCAGCGCGAAGGGAGTACTCCTTAGCGATACCTGGACCCTGGGTACCAACAACCCCGATGTCCGCATTCTTGAGTTTGAAGATTCACAAGGAAACGGACTGAATCTACTTGCGGGAAAAATGACTTCGATCTCTACAGCTCAAGGGTCTGGCTCGTTCAGTATCAATGATCAAGTCACCATGCAGTCGTTTTTGGATTCGGATGACAATGCTTTCCAATCCCGCCTGAATGGTTCAACCAGGCTTAATCAGCTATCAGTGGAATCTACCAACCCGATTACTATTCCAAGCCAGGCTTTACTCATTCCACTCTTTAGCGACCTCGATGACCCAAAATTTTTCGTCGATCCATCAGAGCAGACTAAACTTCGTGAACTTAGCGTGGATGATCAGGCATTGCTGCACTCAAAGCTTCTCATTGATCCTGATTTTTCAGAAACTAATGAGTACGACACCAAGCTACTTCTTCTCACGGGGCTCACCACTCCCACGGCAATCATTTTCAAAGTTGACGAAGACCTCTCACTCTCAAACCAGGGAAATCTTACCTCCTCATTCGATTTCGATCACACTGGAAAAATCGAACTTTATCGCTCTTTACTGCAACTGCGCTCTGGAACATCTACAACGAGTGTAAACATCGAAACCATGACCACTTTGGTTATCCTTCCGGATCAATCCTTTAATGAAACTCATCAGGCAACATTTCCAGAGTACTTCGCCGACCATCTTCACTCCCATGATCAAGTAGCCGGTATCAACGCCGATCAAATGGCGTTTCGCAGTCAAAAGAACATTTTTGAGGGATCCAATCGATTCGCCGCCGGAGCAGACTCCGTTCTGATGCAGCCTTCCCTATCCATCACTCCCACCTGGGCACGTACTAACATTGCCAACCTAAATCGATTCGATCCCCAGGTATTGCCAATTTCTCCCTCAGCCGGTGTATTTGGAACTTCCACCGGGGCATTTCTAATCGCGGGAGGGACTGAAAATCAGGATCACACGAACCCCAACTCCACTATTCTTAGCTTTGTCGCGACCGCTCCAAACTTTGAAAGCTTAAGCTCACACACGAACCTGGGTAACAACTTTGGAGCCTATCATCTCTTTGAGGCTGAAAATCGGATTTACCATGCCGGTGGAATTGATGGATCTGGCAATCTTAAGGATCTACTGACCTATTACAACGGCACCTGGGCTACCAATACCGTACCTAACCCCGTTGCTTATTCACAACTCAAGGATGTAAATGGAAACCTCTACCTTTTTGGAGGATTCAAATTAGAGAACAGCAAGGTATACGAGAATGATGACAACTTTGTGGGAACCAATGGAAGCCTGTCTAAGCAATCTTCAAACTTTCCGCCCAAGCTGCAGCAGAGAGTGGACGTGCACATCTACGCGCGCGGAACCACAATCTATAGAAACTCACATGGTTTTGACAGTGAGCAAGGTATCTACTCTCACGGCTCCAATGTCTTCGCACCAAGACTCTCTCGCTCAGCAATTGACATCTGTTTTCATGATAACTCACGAAATCTCCATGTATATAATCTCATCACTGAAACCGCTACAAACCTCTCAATCCAGGGTCACCATTGCCACTGGGGACCTGAAACCGAGCCAGATTCTCTCTACTATATCGCTGGCACCAAAGAGTATGGGAAGCTGCAGAAAATTGACCGAGATGGCAATAACTCAACTACCTTCGCGGCCCTGAGTCCGTACGACTTCCGGCGATTCCAGATTTTGTCGGACGGCACATTAAATCTTGTAGGTCAGTCACAGGTCGCAGGAGTCCCCGGGGAGAGATTCCTTCTCAAGACCACCACCCTTCAGGTAAACGCCATCGACTCAGACGGCACTGACCAGATAGTGGTTCTGGACTCAAGCCTCGATGTGGATTATCCAAAGGTTCACGCCAATCAACTCTACTACCTCAATAGTAATGCCAGTTCAAACTCTGTCACGAACCTCTTCGTCTCTGAGTTGGATGGATCCGACAGCAGACAGGTCACCTATTTCCCACAGGGCATCAATGAGAGGCCGGCCTTCCTTGAGAGCGGGGAAGCGCTGCTTGCGGTAGACGCTTTTCACGTGAGCAGCTCCAAGCTCCCCACCACCTATGAGCAAGGATGTGCGGCAAGTTTCCACGATAAAGTCTATCTATTTGGGGCCGGAAATTCAGAAGACCAGATCCTGGAATATGATCCAGACAATGATACTTTTGAAACCTTACTGGAAACCCTCCCCTTCGACACTCCCTTTTCCTGCACCTTCGATGGCAGCACAAACGTCTACTTTCAACAGGGAAATACCTTCTGGTATTACGACTTATCCCAGAGCCGCTTCTGGCCTCTAAGTAAAATCACCGGGGCTGAAACAGATTCAGAGGGGACACTTACTTATTCTACCAACACTGAGAGTGTCTATTTTCTTGAAGAACTCACCTCAACCTCTGCCAAGTTTTATGAGTTTGATCCAGACCAGAATAGCTGGTCCACTCTGGCCTCACCGAATCGGATCTATGCCGATTCCACGATAGCAGCAGTTTCCGATCATATTTATTTACTAGGTAATAGACTTGCTACAGATAGCAATCAAAAATTCAAGATTGTTTCCAGTACCTGGAGCTCCATAAGTGATTCTCCCGTAAGCTCCCATCACTCCTTCAATCTGGATATTTTATCTCCCAATCAAGTCTTCATTTCAGGAGGTCTTACCGCCTTGAGCCCTCTTTTAAGAGCATGGATCTATAAACCTGACCTGGATCAGTTTGTGGAAAGACCCGCACTCGATGAGAACTCGATCCTTAGCGGTTCCTATCTTCATAAGATTCAGCAGCTTTACTTATTTGGAGGAGATGGCAAAGAGAATACTCTACAGATCTACCCTTTAAATGCAGCAAGTGATACAGACTTTGCCCAGATCATGAGGCTGGATCTGCTCTCAGAAGAGATTTCTCATGAAACTTCAGCTCCCACATTTGAACATGCGACTGTGTCTCCCATCAGTTCTGACGTAGCTTACTTCGAGCCCACTCTAGGACTGCGATACTATAATCCGCATACCTCAACTCACAGTACACTGGTAAACAGTACTAGCGCTGATGATGTCACCGGCATTGCGCTGGCACCTGAGAATGACTGGGTTTACTTCTCAAACCTGGATGGCTCGGTTCATAATATCTACCGCACTTCTCTTGATGGTTCAGGGCTTGAGAATCTCTCCAACTCCTCTCTTACGGGGGTAAGCGGTTCTGTCCAGTTTGTGTCGGATGACCATGAGAGGCTTTATCTCATCACTAATTCAAAGCCTGCTCAAGTTCTAATTCATGGCGGAACTCCTGCCCGAGAAATTGGATCTTCTGAAATCACTCAATTTGGATTCTACTCCACCACTGCCGTGCAGGAACTTCGGGATGGAGTCCTCTATCGTTCCAGCATTGCTAATCTAAATTCAGGCTCCCTGGATCTCAATCCTCGTGAGATTCGAGAAGAAACCTCCACTCAGGGACTGCTGCTGGTCCAGGATGTATTTGAGGATTCTCAGGGCGATTTTCTCATTTCCGCTCGGCGCCATTTCAATACCACTAACATATATTTCCTCTCGGATGAAAGGGAGAACGCGTTACCGTTGACCAGCTTTACCGATACAGACAACTTTGGATTTGCTCCCCATCGGGTCGGGTCCAGTGATGCCGTTCAATTTACCCTCTCTCAAACCTCATCAATTGCCCTCGTCAGTCTGGAAAACTCCACCCTGGGGACTCTTTCCAATTCGTCTCGAGAAAATGATTCAGGCTCACCTTTTGAGACAGGCAAATTTCGCAATAGATCCTTCACATTTGATAATCGTATCTATGCACTTTTAGGCAACAAGATCTATCGAACCCAATTCCTTGGCCCCACTGCAACTGGACTTAGCTGGGAGTATTTTGACACTCAGGCCCAGATAGACTCCAATCGATGGCAGGTGACCCAATACCTCAATCGCGCTTTTCTCTACCAGGAGGATTCCCGAGAAATTTATAGATACTTTCCCGATGAAAAAGCAATGTATCCCGTAGGATCAGTCGGTTCAGCACTGGAGACCGGCACTTTGGCGGTAGCCGCGAATCCTGTTGATGCCACCAAGTTTCATTTTTATCATGTCGCCGGTGGTTCCGTGGCTAAGCTAGACACCCTCTCACAACCAGAGGGGAACCTGTCCTTTGAGATCTATTCCTCCTCTCAGTCCACAGCAGAGAGCGAGGGCTTGAAAGTACTTACCATTGGAACCGATGGTGAATTCTTCGCAAGAGCTTTGTCGGGTACCGCAATCATCGATGACCAAACGATCTCTGGAGGAGCAGGGAACCTCGGAATTCTGGATGGTTCCCTAACTGCGGCAGACTTTGAGGCGGCCGTAATCATTGAGACTAAAATTGAGCTTGAAGCCTTCTCAGGAGAACACTTTCCTGACTCCATGATCACGGGAGTGAAAGTCACTACTTCCAGTCTGGACGGAAGTTTATTTCAAACGGGAATTCTCGACTCCACGGAAATTGGAGCACAACAGCTAGAGGCCAGACATCTGGCTCTCTCCACTCTACAGACTTCCAAATTTGTTTCCGCCACCCTGCTAAGTGAGGATTTCGCGGATAAATCCATTGAGGGAGATCACATCATCTCATCCTCACTCCCCGGGTCTGTTTTTGCGTCTGCTGCCATACTAGCCAGGCATATCGCCTTTGAAACTCTGGATACAGATGAATTCCTTTCCAAGACCCTCAAGACCGAGCAAATCCTTGATGATTCCCTGGAGCATACTGACATCGCCACCGACCAATTCGAGAATCGCCATTTCCAAACCAGCTCAGTCACAACACAAAAGGTGACTTCAGCTGCTGTGATTAGTTCTATCATCGCACCGCTTACCCTACGTACAGATAATTTTCTCGACTATAGCCTGGAGACCTCAGACTTTGCCTCTGAGACCATAGAGGGCACTAACATGGTCACTGGAGCAGTCAATACCAGCCATATTCTCGATGATGATTCTGGCATTGCAACTCAAAATCTCTCAAACAGTTCACTCACCTTTGAGAAATTCGCCGACGATTCCCTGGATGGCTCCCAGGTGGACACAGCTGGGATTCTCTCTGCGGATATTTTGCAATTGACCATCACCAACCGTGAACTAGGACCCGCCTCCATTGATAGCGCCAGGGTTGAAAACAACACCATTGAAAACTCAAGACTAGCTCCAGCAGCCATCACCATCGATAAAATCGACGATGATGCCATCGCGGATATAGATCTCGCCGACGACTCCATAATTGATCGACATATCTCAGCCGGGGGAAGCGGAGACTACACGACCTTTAGCGGATTCTCCTTTTCGAATCGATCCAATACCCCCATGGCAGTATTTGAGGACAATATCTACCTGGCTGGAGGATTGAAGATCAATTTACATACCAAGTCAACTTCAACGGTTTCGGCTCTTCTCTCGACTCCCCTTACCGCGAGTGCTTTTGCTTCCAACGAAACGACCCTGTACCTATTTCGAAATTCGGTGCTGAGCGCTTTTGATTTCGAGTCCGAAACACTCTATACGGTTAGCACTAAGACCTTTGCGAATTCCAACGACACGGGTGCGGGAGGATTGCTGCACAAGGGCGACTTCTACTTCTTGGGAGGACTTGGAGATCATTCCGGCAGTGTGGATAAATATAGCTTTTCTAACGACACCTGGACAAATGTTCAGCGTATGCCTCTTGATATTACAGGTTCAGAGGCGGTATCCACAGGGACTACTATTTATGTATTTATGGGAAATGAGATTTCTGAATATGATGAGGGAGATGACAACTGGAATTCTACCAACCTGGGGATAAATTTTGACTTCACCGGCTGTGACGTCATCGAGTACCAGGAATTTTTCTACCTATTTGGAGGGAAGGACGATCATAGTGCTATTTTTCGATATGACCTATCCTCCGGGTCCCTCACCCAGCTCACAAGCCAGCCATTTGAAATCGGATCTTCAAATGGTGGAACGAATCAGGTCATCCTGGCGCAGAGTAGATTCTATATCCCCTCTTTTTCCGGCACATTGGATAACAGTCTCATACTATGGCATCCCCGTCTAGATGCCGCTATCGGCTCGGAACACATTGACTCCAATGCCGTAACAAGTTCGAATCTGGTTTCGGCATCGTTAAGCTCCCTGGTCTTTGGCGTGGATTCCATAGAGGGGCCGGAGGTAGTAGATAGTGAAGTCTTTAATGTAGATATCGAAGATAACCAACTTACTACCAATTCCATTGCCGAAGAAATATTCAATTCCACCCATCTTAAGCAGGCTGCTGTTGTTTCTTCGAAATTGGCCAGTTCGTCCGTAGATTCCAGGGTCATTGAGGACTCCAGTCTTGAGGATGAAGATTTTGCCACCGATTCCATTGACTCCGATGCACTCGCTATCGGTTCCATTGGAGATGAGGAGGTCCACCCTTATGCTGTCACCTCTGCCAAACTCTCTGCGGATTCAATCTCGCTTGCCAAAGTCGCCTTTGATTCAATCAAGGGCGAGGACATTGTGGATCAGGAAATCAAAACAGTGGATATCGCTGATCTCTCCATGGAGAATTCAGCTTTTCAGACGCTGGTGATTGAGGGCCGCCATGTACTCGATGGTGAAATTCGCTCTGAACATCTCATAGATGACTCCATTATTAGAGTGAAAATCGCCATTGAGACTCTCGAGGAGGATGTATTCTCCACAGCTTCTATCAATGCCCCAACAATGGTCCGGGACGAGGACATTTCCGCTTTTCACTTTGCGCAGGAGGTCCTTACGGAATCTAAAGTTTCCACTTCCCCGCTAGAAGTGTTAACCAATTCTAGATTTCAGGATAATGCCGTAACTTCTGCTGATATTAGCGCATCAGCAATCACGGAATCCAAAGTCGATACCAGTGCGATTCAACTTTCACATATCGCCTCACAGGTACTGGAAGATCGGTCTTTTGCGGACTTTGCTATCCAAACCGATCATCTTGTAGATGGATTGCTGTCCCATTTTCAATTCGCGGACAAGACCTTGACTACAACTGACTTTGCAAATCGCTCTATGGTCGACGATCAATTTGCTGCTGATTCAATTCGAAGTGAACATTTCATCAACAGAAGTCTTCATTCCGATGACTTTAAGGACCATAGCATCGGGGCTGATCTTCTACCTGATTCCATAGACTCTTCTCAGATACTAGCCCAATCTTTGACTTCAGCGGATTTCGCGGATGACGCGATCGCGACACACGCCTTTGCCGTCTCGGTGATCCTCAGTAACCACATTACCTCTGGTACTCTGACCAATCAAAGGTTCGGAGATGATCAGATTTCCGAGATAAAGTTTCGACCCGACTCCCTTATCACCCAGGATCTGGATTCATCAAGTTTGGATAAGGATAAAATTCTTTCAAAAACACTCTCTGGAGAGCATCTCATCACGAGTAATCTCTCCGGGCTTCTCCTGGAAGACTTTACTCTGAAAGGACAGC
This sequence comes from uncultured bacterium, assembly GCA_964539825.1. Taxonomy (GTDB): domain Bacteria; phylum Muiribacteriota; class UBA6191; order UBA6191; family UBA6191; genus CAZIKF01. The sequence continues at coordinate 6,037 of CAZIKF010000062.1, read as the reverse complement.
ACTTTATTAGCGGTACAATCCCGTCCTCTAAGATTGGCTCCGCAGTCTTAAGTGGAGATTCCTTCGCTCCCTTCCAGGTACTTACCGATCACATCACAAACTCCGAAATCAAGTCCGAACACATTACTGATCTTGCCATCACCCAGGAAAAGCTCGCTCCCAGTGATGTTTTCGGAAGCACCCAAATCCTGGACGGATCCATCCTGGGCACTTCTATCGTCAGTTTCAGTCTCTATAATTCCGATCTGGCAGCGGATTCAATTCGTGATGATTTGATCCAAACGGAGGTCATCAACCAGTTTCAGGATCTCAATGAATCCGGATCCGTTTATGATGCTGCCACCTCTGCACTCAACCTCTTCATTGCCGACGCCATCGATGTTTCTGGATCATCCGGCGAAAAACTCTTTTATATTTTTAGACGAGGACAGGATGCTATCGAGACTACCTCTGATTTCACCAGTTTTCCTAACCAGGGAACCGTTCCGTGCACACAAATAGAGGATATTTTCTTTTTATCACGGATCCAGGGCTATGCCGTATGTACTGACCTGACCCTATACTTCACCGATTCTTCAGCCACATCCTGGTCAAAGGTAACCCAGGTTCCGGAATCCGTACTGGATCTTCACTACTTTGATCTTCACACCGCAGTGATGATGACGCGCGACTCGGGATCCGAGAGCATCTGGTATAGCTCCAACTCTGGGAGAAACTGGACACGTATGGTAGGCCCCATTTCAGACGGACTACCGTGGACGATTTTCTCTGACACTGTAGCCGTTCCCAGTCAGCAGGAGACCACCACGGGTAAAATCTACTATTCTACGAACCGGGGGGCTACTTTTCAGTCTGTTGTCCTGGATGATGGAGCCACAACATCAAGTAAGGTTCACGGTATTACTCTTGTACGCGACGGAACTGAACTGTGGGGAACCATTGAGAGAGATGGATCCTGGGATTTGGCAAAATTCATCTCCTTTGGAGCCTCAGTTCAATCTAAAACACCCAGTGGGCTTCAGACCTCCTTTCAAAATTCATCTCCTACCATGCAGCCTATCGAGTTTCATGACAAAATTTACTTCTTTACCGAAACTTCGACTTTTGGTGTATGGGTTTATGACATAGCTGAAGATTCCATGGTACAAATTCTCCCGGCTGTCGCCATCAGTTCTGACGCGTCGATTTCCGATGAAGACTATTTACAGTCTCCTGTTCACCTGGGCGAGAGCAAAATTCTCCACCGGGGATCAGATTTAAAGGCCTATACCTGGGAACCCAATGTCTATGATCATGTTCTTAGCGCCAGCCTGACAAAGTCCTCTCTTGGATCCGCAACACTGACATCCATTAACTTCCGCAGAGGATCCATTGAGAATGCCTCTTTTGGCACTGGAGTAATAGGCTCTACCTATCTGAAATCTGGGGGCTTTACCCATGGAGAATTCCTTGAGAAAACCCAGGTTACCCAATCCTTCGAGTCTCTACATGGATCCGATGACGGGAGCATCCTTTACGCCGCCTCTGGTACAAGTTTATCTAAGTCCAATGATCACGGAGTCTCCTTCTCATCTCTATATACAAGTCCAGGTGAGACTCTTACCAGAATTCATTTCCTTGATAATTACCTGATTTCAGGTACTTCGAGCTCAAACCTGATTCTTTCTACGGATGGGGGAGTCAGCTTTTCGCGTATCACATCAACCCCATTTCAAACTGATGCCCGTCTCGGATTCATTCACAATCCAAAGAGCATCCTGGCCTTTGGGGTCAATAGCTCTAACGAGGTACAGCCCGCTGCCTACAATTCAGATTTAAAGGCCTTTTTGGAGCTGAAAAATTCCAGTCTTGAGACGGTCATTGTAGTTTCCGGCACCAATGGAATCTATCCCGCCCAGGTAGACTTTGTGGATGGAGACACGGGATACCTTGGCGTATATCGCCCAGGCACAGGCGACTACCTCTTCAAAACCCAGGATGGAGGTTTTAGCTGGTCCTCCATCGAAACTTCCATCTCCTCTCATATTCCCGTTTTTCAGATCCTTGAAGACGGGGAATTCTGGCTAGGATACGGGGAAAACCTACATCGCTACAACTCCGATTCAAAGGCCTCTACTACCACAATTCCCGATGGCAGTGCTATAAGAGGTATCCACTTTTTAGATGCCAATGTGGGCTTATTGGTAACCACCGCGGCAGCATGGGTTAGTTATGACGGTGGAGCCAGTTTCTCACGATTTGATATCCTGACTCAGCCTCCTACCGATCTTGTCATGCTAGATCAAAACGAGGCGGTATTTTCCGGTCCCAATCTCAATTTACGTCGACTGAAACCACAGAGCACTCATCAGCCATTGGGAGCTCTGGACAGTTCCGTATTCTCTACTTCAACGAAGCTGCAGGCAGTCCACTTCTCCTCAGAAGGACTGACCGGGGCTGATCTTGACTCAGGGGCTCTTCAATCCGGCAGCATCGTGGATTCTCACCTGGATGCTGAAAAGCTGGCTACCTCCACTATCAATGCGTCGCAGATCGAAAGCGACTCTCTGGACAGGCATCTCTTCGCCCTGGAGAGTCTTACAACGGCTAAGTTCGCGGCAGACGGCGTACACGGCGACAATATCAGACTTGAAGTTCTGGATACCAACCACATTATTGATGGAACTATTACCGGAGCTGAGTTGGCAAACTCCATATTGGACAGTGATTCCATTACTGATGGCTCTCTGTCTACGGACCTAATCCAGGATGATTCCTTCTTTGGCTCAGTGCTGGCAGATCAGCAGATTCTAAGTACTCATCTCCGGGACAGTAGTTTTTCTGATAGTGAATTTGCCAGCTCCGTCTTCAGTGCTCAGCATCTCCAAGATCAAAGCCTTGGAACTACCCATCTCTCTTCTCCCGGTTTTGACCTGGAGTTGGAAAAAGTCACGTTAAGATCCCTCACGGATAACTCCCTGAATAGCTCCCAGATCAGCAGCTTTCATATCGAGGATGATTCCATTTATGCCTATTTGATTGAGTCTGGATCGGTGAGCGTAGATAAGCTGACTGATAGTGCCATCACAGAAGCTAAGTGGCGCGATGACAGTATCATACGCTCTTTGTTGGCTTTACAGGTGGTAAGTTCATCCCATGTCCTATCCCGTGAAGTCAGTGGAAGCCATTTCCTACCTGCAACCCTTTCCAGGTCCAGATTTGCCAATACCTCCATACCCTCTGAAAAACTGACCAGCTATTCCTTCGCCTCCAGGGAGTTTGTCAGTGGTAGTCTGGTTGCTGGAAAGCTCTCTACAACTTCTGGCAACCTCCTCACAGGTTCAAAACTTGATACTGCTACAGTCACCTCAGGAACCCTGGGAGGAACTTTTGCTACCAGCTATTTTGCTGATAATTCCTTCACAGAAACCAAGTTTGATACCGCAGTTATTACCCAATCTGAACTGTCCTCCAATATCCTAACCCAGGGACACTTCGCGGACCTGGGAATTCAAGGAGAGGATTTTGGGTCTGATTCCATCATCCGTATCAAGGTCCTTACAAATACGGGATTCGCATTCGCGATTGCTGCCGATGCCATTCATGGATCCAATGTTATGAGCCATGAACTGGAGAGTGCCAAATTCGCGGGAGGTATTGAAGGTACCAAGATTGCCAACAAAGTGATTTTTAGTTCTCAGTTGGGAACTCTCGCCCCTACCCAGGTTGCTGACCATTCCATCGTGGGCCGTGTGATCAAACTTGAGGGTTTAGATGATAGCTCTACCTCCGATAATGCATTTCTTACCGGACACTTCTCTTCCGGGGGACTTTTCTCAGCAGTTATGGCCGATGATTTAATCCTGCTTTCAAATACCCAAAGCGCGGTTCTAAGCTCCATCCATTTCAAGGATAACTCCCTCAAAGGAGAGGACTTCCTTGGATTTATTCCCGGCTCAAAAATCTCGTCGCAAACATTAACCGGCGGAGAGTTTGTGGATGAGTTTCTAATCGGATCCGCAATCACTTCCGCTTCTCTAACACAAGGAAGAATCTCCTCAGAAACCCTATCAGCCCGTGAGCTACTCAATCATTCCCTGGAAGCCGGGAACCTCTCCTCCAACACATTTAAAGACAGTGCTTTTAAAAGCGCTGCTCTAACCAGCTCTGATTTCGACTCCAGAGTTCTTAGTTCTACCAATATCACCGATGCTTCCGTTGAAACTTCACAAATCGAAACTGAGGAAATTACTGGTTCCCATGTTGCAGCGCTAAATCTCAACGAAGACCACTTTAGTGACCAAAGTATTGATAGTAGCAGAATTGCCAGCAGAGGAACCGTTGAGGATGGTCTCGGAGCCGTTCCGCAAAATCGTCTGGATTCAGGGGCCATCACCCTTGCAAAACTCTCCACCACCCAAAGAATTCCCGCCTACAAATTCGACCTACACGCCATCCTGGCCTCCTCTTTTCAGACTCAGGTTGTGAACTCCTCCCATCTCATCGCTGAAAGCATCGACGGAAGCCAATTTTCCACTGGTATCAATGGAAATCGCATTACTTCGGATACACTTCCCGCCAACCTACTTTCAAGTTTTGGATTCACCTCGATCTGGATCAAAGATGGGACTATCACGGAACGAGTCCTGGCTAGCTCAGTGCTGGTCAACGATCATTTTGCATCCGCCTCCATCCTAACGACTGGGATTGATGACCTCACCATACCAACCTCTCGATTCGCAAGTTCATCTATTACTGCTGGAAGTATCATTGATGATTCTCTTGAGGCGGTAGACTTTATAGCAAATTCATTAACTGGGGCTCATGTGTCGAGCCGGTCCCTGACGGCGGATATTCTTGCTTTAGGAAATGTGGAGAGTTCAAAGGTGGATGATGATTCTCTCCTCTGGCCTCATCTTGAAGACGGAGCGCTCCATGCGGTCCATCTTGATGGGCTGGTAATTTCCACTGAACACATATTCAACTCTACTGTCTCACTGACTCTGGTTACAGGGCAGGTGTCCGGAGTACACATTCTAGATGGATCTTTAATCGGATCGGAGTTTGCAACTTCTATTCCTGGGTCCAAATTTGCCGCCAATTCCATCGCCGGGGATCGATTTCAGTCTTCTACAATCGACACAAGCAAATTCCCCACGACCATCCCCAGGACTAAGCTTGCTGACAACACACTTAGGATCTCAAAGTTTAATACTAGCACCACCCTGTTTACCGATAATTCTGTGGTGAATAGTGAGTCTGTCACTGGAGATGATTTTCAGACCAATACCATCGGAGAAGATCGCCTTTCTAATCGAACCCTGCAGAGCACTGATTTTAGTGAATTGCTAACCTCAGGGACTGTTCCCAGCCTGGAAGTAACTTCCGGCAAAATCCAAGACGGATCCATAACAGGGGTCACTTTATTTAAAGACAGTTCCAATTCCAGCGATACCCGATTACTCAATCATACTTACCTGTTGGATGGACTCGTAGATGGTTCTGGAATACCTGCATCCGCAATAGACAAGACTCATCTCCTAACCTCTGAGACTAATTTCCAGAAACTCATGGATATGGGCGCAGGAGATAATGAGTCCCATGCTGATTTCATGCATGTGCACATCCGGCCAGCCCTGAGTTGTCCAACGAACTATACGAATCTCTCGGGCAATCTTGAATACTGCATTCGAAGTGCCGACCTCACAGACACACCGGAAAACTCAGTGGAAACCTGCGCTCTTGATGGCCAGACCCAGGGACACGTATGTAACTTCCAAGAATATACCTCCGCCTGCCAGGCAGATGAGGCCTCGTTAAACCTGGATGACGGATCAAGTTACCTGACCTCCAATTACAGTACCTCCAAGGTACTGGGATTTCAGCCCCCCGGAACTGGATGCCAACTGCTCGAAAACCCAGCAGCCTTCAGTTACAGCTCAGCAAGTACCGCAAAATTCCGCTGTTGCCTTAACAACTAGAGAAGAAGCCGGGCGTAAAAAACCTGTCTCCGCTTTTGTTGAGAATAAATTGGAAACAATTCTATAATGTGGTCGTA
>CAZIKF010000061.1:0-19957 GCA_964539825.1 uncultured bacterium | reverse complement strand
GCTAATGTCGAGGAGGATGAACAGAGTATCGAGCTTTGCAGCCGCCCAGGAGCTCTCTTTTCTTTAAACGAATATGTAACACCATCCCCTGCCTCCCAGGAAAGCAAAAATAGAGATTGAAAGTCCGTGAATCGAGGTCGGGAAATTTTGGAGCCCCTGGGCGAGCGAAAAGCTCGAGACCTGAGAAGACGACGAAGAGACTAGCGGAGCTAATGTCGAGGAGGATGAACAGAGTATCGAGCTTTGCAGCCGCCCAGGAGCTCCAAAATTTCCCGACCTCGGTTCACAAATCAAGATAATCTGTGATTAGGATTCCATGTAGATGATCATATTCATGCAGAAAGATCCGGGCAAAGACACCTGAGAGCTTATTGGAAAAACTTCTGCCGTTCCTATCCTGCCAGGAAACCCTAATCCATTTGGGTCTCCTAAGTCTCACCTGTAAATCATCTACAGACAGACATCCTTCGACAAAATAGCCAGTCCTACGACTAACTTTCTCAATAGTCGGATTGATGAAAACCGTTAGCGGTATTCTGGGTAAAGTGGGAGACCGGTTCGAATCGACCAACTGCACCATGAAGACCTGCTTCTGGACCCCAATTTGAGATGCGGCAATCCCTACGGCCTTCTCTCTGACGATGATTTCGCGCATGGAACGAATCAGTTCATCTAGGATTTCTGGAGAATCTTCTTGGAAGTTCCAGGGTTCACTAGGCCTACGAAGGCGTTCATCTTCAGGTTTCAGTAAAGAGTATTGGGCCAATGGAATTCTCCCGCAAACTAGGGCTGCTAGTAATAGCTATTGTACCAATTTTTAGGCCTGGGCCGGAAAAATTCGTCATAGCGCACTCAAGAATCGATCTAAGGAGTCCTCTTCCCCTTCCTGTCTTGAATATTGGGAATTTCTCAAACACTGGTAATGTGGCTATTGCCTCTAGTTCAACCGCTCCAATAATGGTTTGCATATAAATACCTTAACCGTGACGAAATCATCACACCACCAAAGGAGAGACACATGAACCGGGGAATGAGAAAAATTATCTGCTGCTTGATTGTGGGATTAAGCACTGCCAGCGCATCAGAATTTTATCCGACTGAAGAGGATGCGCGGGAAGTCGCTCGTCGACTGATAGGAACCTTTGACAGCAGTCAGCAAGCCTCTGATAACCCAGCATACGTAAATGTTCGATTGACGGCGTGCAGGGCGCTTGTGGAACCCTCTGAGATCTATCTTTATGTAGAGCAGACAGCAGTAGATTACTCCACGAAACCTTATCGCCAGAGAATCTATAAAATTATGGTAGACAGGAATTCCAATTCTATCGAATCCAGAATCTTTAAAATTGAGGGTGAAGAAGATCTGGTTGGAGCCTGTTCAAACTCTCGAACACCCCTGGTTAATCTAGAGGATATGATTGATATTGAGTGCGCTGTAAGCCTTAAAAAGGTTGGCGAGATCTATACGGGCTCAACACCGGATTCAGGCTGTGTGAATCACTACGGAGGAGCCAGTAAATCAACCTCTGAAGTTAGCCTGGAAAACAATCTTATCCGTGCCTGGGATCGAGGCTATGACTCCTATGGTAATCAAGTTTGGGGACCCCAGGCGGGCCCCTATCAATTCCGCAGAAAAGAATAATCAATCTAAAGGGCGGGAGCCGGAATGACTTTCGCTTCCCGCTCCCCTTTCCAGGCTAGAATCTCGCGCTCAAGCGCGTTTACCAGATCATCTTCGGGAACACATTGAACTACTTTCCCATCTCGATAGACCCAACCCTTACCATTGCCACCCGCAATTCCAATATCAGCTTCACGAGCCTCTCCGGGTCCGTTTACCGGACAACCTAATACTGAAATTTTAATGGGTTCTTTCAGCCCTTTGATTCGCTCCGAAACCTTTCCCACCAATTCGTCCAAATCAATTTGAATTCGGCCGCAAGTCGGGCATGCAATGAGTTCTGGACCCGTTACTCTCACGCCTGTGGCTTTAAGCAGATCATAGCAGACTTTAACCTCGTGGGCGGGGTCTCCCATAAGGGATGCACGGATGGTATTTCCGATTCCCATATTTAAGATGGTTCCTATCCCCGCTGCTGATTTCACTACTGCATACTCCCCATAACCAGCTTCTGTAATGCCCACATGGAGTGGATAATCACATTGGGTTGAGATTTTCTGATAACTCTCAATGGCGGTGGTAACGTTGGAACTTTTCAGTGATAGAACCAGATTTCTAAATTCTCTTTTTTCGCAATACTCAACCCAGCGCAAGGTCGACTCTACGATGGCATCCGAACAGGGGTAACCATACTTCTCCAGCAAATCTTTCTCCACAGACCCGGAATTCACCCCCACACGAATCGCGATGCCCTTTTGCCGTGCCATTTCTAATATGGAGTCCAACTTCTTTTCACCACCAAGGTTACCGGGATTGATTCGAATCTTGTCTGCCCCGGCCTGCATTGCTATCAGGGCCAATTCGGCGGTGAAATGGATATCTACGATGAGCGGTAATTTAGTTTGAGCTCTGATTTCCTTAAGGGAATCCAGGGCCTTTGAGTTTAGAAAAGCTACCCTGACCATTTCGCAGCCGGCTTCCTCCAGAGCACGGATCTCAGCCATCGTTGCGGAAATATCCCTGGTGTCCGTAGTAGTCATAGACTGGACGGCTACCGGATTCCTGCCTCCAATAATGAGATCGCCTATGCGAACTTCCCTGGTTTTTTCTCTTGTGACCATGCTGCTTCCTCCAAAAAACGGGGGCTGAGTGTACCCAGTAGCCGTACTCCTGAGAAGCCTTGTTCCCTTAGGAGTCCTTGAAAGGGATTCACTCGTAGAGAGATTGCCCCTGCTGCTGAAGAATGTCGGTGGAACCGGCGATACCGCAAATTTCGTAGAACTGAAGAATCTCAAGAGCCTGGTTGCGGATTGAGACTTCCGTATCGTGTATCAGAGACTCCAATGCATCTAACAGAGTTGGGCTTTTCAATTGTTTGATGGAATAAAGAGCGCTTCTTCTAAAAAGGGGATTTTCATGTTGAGCCATAACCAGAACCGCTTGAGAGACATCTACCTTTCCACCCATAGCAACAACAGCATTTGCCCTGACCCTATTGTTCCGATCCTCGAGAAACGATCCCAGGTACTCAACACCCTTGCCCATTCTTCCCACGGCCTCTACAGCGTTGGCTCGAACACGGTCATCTTCTGACTTCAAAAAGGGTATAATCTGCCCGAGATATTCCCCCATTTCCAATTCACCCAAGATCCGAATTACATAGCTGCATACTTGAAAATCTTCTTTATGGGTCTGAAGTAGCTCCACCATCATTGGACCCATATCGATATACTGATTTTCCAGTACTCTCGATAGTGCCCGGAGAATCACTTCAGGGTCTTCAGACTGCAAATCCCGGGGATCGAAACTTACCAGGCTGGGATCCTCAATTTCCTGGTACTCGTTTGAACCGTAATACTCGTCTAAATACTCTTGAGAACCAGGAACACCAGATTCAGCAAAGGAATGAATAACATGTACTGCTCTTTCAACCAGGGAAGGATCGAATTCGGAAGCTAAAAATCCTTGTAACAGATAGAGACCCTGCTTACTTGGAGAGAGAGAAATCACATAAAGAGCCGACTCCTTATAAGCTGTGTACTCCGAATGCAGCATTTCTTCCAGAATCCGATTAACGGACTGCTGACCAAGTTTTCTGAGCGCTTTAATACAGTTTGCCTTAACGCGGTTGTCCGAATCACTCAACCATTGAACAAATATCATGTAGGTATTGGGGTGATTGATAAGCTCCAGGGCCTCAATGGCATTCGCCCTGACCCTCGGGCTTTCATCCTCCAAAAATGTATAGCATATCGGTACATCTCTGGCCTCACCCTGCATTCCAAGAGTTTTGACCAGTGTTGCCTTTACTCGATCATCAAAAAACTCCTGGTAAGTCTGTCGGAGCAAATCGAGCATCTCTTGGTTTGGATCGGTCTGAAGAGCAAGTAACGCCTTCATTTCCTGCTCGGGATCCTGACTGCTTAGCCATGATTGCAGACTCTCTTCTGATATCTGCTCTTTTGTGGAAGTGGAACCGGTCTGTTCCTCATGCCCCGGATAGCAGTATTTGTACAGGGAGTTATATGCCTTTCGCGCTGACTGGCGGATTTCAATATCAGCTTCCCTGGTCACAATCTGCGATAGAAGCTTCAACCCATCTGGACTGCCAGTCTTTACAACCTCACGGATCAGTTCCTGCTTCTTGGTGACATTAGATTCTCGCCAGGCTTTTATGATGGTGGCAATTCTCTCATTCATACTTCGTAAATCGAGCCTTCCCATGAATCGTGCAATAGATCCAGCCGAATTCACCGGATTGGTAATGACCTGAATCCGGACATTGAAATGTTTGGTTTCCTAACAATTTAAAGAAGCGTTCACGCTTAGGTATCATTTGAAGATCCACTTCTTCCCTGTACTTCAAATTATACTCCTCCCGTTTTCCCATGAAAATATCCATATTTTTGTAGCAGAAATTCTTGCGCTGGGCATAGGCTTTGAGACGAGTATTTTCCTTTCTTCTTTCCCTTTCTACAGCCTTCATGAAACTTTGCACCTTTTCATGGTCCTCTTTGAAACGGGGATCTAACAAAAGAGACCAGTCTCGGGAGATTTCCGGAAGGTCCTTCAAAACTCCTGCTTTTTGGAATTCCAATAGCGCAGAGGAAAATCTTGAATTGGCAAATACCCGAAACCCTTCGCTTCTGAGAAATGATGCGGTGCTTTGCTCGGACATGTTATCCAGAGACTGAATCGAGCGTATAAGACTGCTCTCCCAGTCAATATGCGCTCTCTTGATGGCAGGAATAAGAAGGTATTCCTCCATGACTTTTTGAATAGCGGAGCCAGTTTTCGGCTTTAAGATAATCTCCAAAAAAACTCTGTATAACTCCTCGGTAACCAGCGCAAAAGTAGAAGGTTCAAAGTACTCTGAATCTCGAATCCTGCGAGCCTTCGCTCGAATGTCATCGGTCGAATCTTCTACCAGGCGCATCAAAGTGGAGATCGTTAGAAAAACTGGATCACTAGTAGTTGCAGTAGGCAATACACTCTCTGACCAATCTCCCCAAAATTCCGCTGTGTGTCTAAAATAGGAGTAATCTCCCGCTATATTGAATAGTTTTTCCAGATGCCCATTCTCAAGCAAGGGACTAAGATAGGATCGAAAAACCGGATCCGATAAAAGGGGAAGGAAATCAGACCTGATTAGAGTCTTTACAGCCGTGACTACTTCTTCCTTTAGGGTTGAGCGGCCCGCTTCTCTCAGCGATTCTCTCATATAAAAGTATCTCTTCTTATCCGCCTTCGAAAGAAGATCCGACTTAAGCAGAATGGAAAGTTCCCGTTTATGATCTGCCCAGGAATTCATTACTTCGAAACTTTCCAGTTCCTTCATTATCTTTCTTCGACGAGGCTCTCGCAGCTTCTGAAAGGTCTGGGCTCGCATGAGTCTTTGCAGGCGGGTCGAGTCCTCAGGCGGAATTCTTCTTGAAAACTCCAAGAGATAATCATCAGTTCCCAACAAGCCTTCTGAAAAAGAATTATAGAGAACAAGAAAAAAGAAAACCCAGCTCATGAAGTCAGGATATCATTCCTTTGAAATTGAGTGAGGTAGGATTCAAGCCGAACCTTATCCTCAAATCCTGCATACCATAGGACATTTAGACTTTGATAGGCTTTCTGAGGGCTATGCCCCCATGTGGTGACGGAACAACTCTGGGTTAAAATAGAAAGAAGCTCCACTGAATCCAATAAAGCGCACAGATCTTCCGCTCGAATTTTCAATCCACAGTTTGCTTCAGAATCACCTGCTAAGATACTCCCTGGATTGGTTGTAAAATCGAGTACAAGAATTCTCTGGCCGCCTTCGAGTTCAAGAGCCCAGCGGATACCTTCTCGTCGATAGAATTCCTCAACTCTTATTTGCTCACCCTGGGGTAATCTTTCTGGCTGCTGAAAAAACTCGTTTATCCCGCCTTCAAAATACCGAAGAGTCTTGAGTTTCAACTCCTCGATATCCAGGTTAGAACAAAGGCCATCTACCCTTTCAGGAATCCCACTGTAGCTTTCCCCTGGATCCAGACTTCGGTATTGCTGATACAAACTCAGTAAGGTCTGAACTTCTAAACCCAGGGGTCTTTGAAACCGCAGGTCTTCCTCACAAAAGGAAAACTCATCAAAAGGGACCGGCACAATACAATTCTGCTTAGCGCGAAAAGAATGGATCTCATCAACGAACTCAAAGGGATCATGGGTAAAGGATATTTTGTTCATCGCTGGGTTACCTGGGTAGTAAAGACCATCGGCAAAAGGCACCAACAACTCAGTTTCCAGTTTGGAAAGCACTCTCGCATTGGACCTGGCCAGAATAGATTCAGAGTTTCTCTGGTCTCTCATAATGACCCCCATTTCATCAAAACTTTGAAAAGGGGCCAGGCATAGCCTGATCGGCTTTGCGGTCACCTCCATCGCTTGATACACCTCTTTTTCTGAAAACACCGTGTCCACCAGATTCCACAAAGTTCCCTGGGAGGATTCCACCAGGTATCCGACTTCTCCAAAAGGTACCTTTGACCTGGTAGGCCAGACTTTCCCCCATGAAAACTCCTCGGGTTCCCACGGTCTAACTTTCTTTACTCTGGAAAACCCAAGAATTTTGAAAATTCTCTCAAGCTGTTCATTCTCTGGTATCAAAACCGGAGTGGAACGATCAAACTTCAACAAAGTTGGGATATGTACGTGATCCCAGTGGTGATGTGAAATCAAAAGCAGATCGGGGGGTGGGAAATCAAAATTCAGGGGACCCGGATCAGGAAATCTTCGGAACCTCCCCAGGAGAGTCTCTCCCAACCATGGATCCATCAGAATATGATGGCCGTCAATCTGTAGATAGACACAAGCGTGGCCAAGTAATTTGACAATCATTCTTCAGACTTTTTCTGTGCTCCTAAATTATCTGAGATTTTTTCCAGACCCAGGGCAATCCTTCTCAAGTAGAGGATAGCGGCACAGCAATAGAAAAGGGAGACCAAAATGCTCACCAAAGTGAGAAGTTCCCAGACATTTAAAGTACTGAGATTTGAGATTCCAGGCCAAATACAATCCATCATTCTAACCTCCTAAATTGCCCATCACCAGGAAGGCTCCTGGGCAGTAATTAAATCCGTGACTACCCCCTAAAATACCAGAGACGACTTCTCTACAGGGATGGTTAGCTGGGTTTTTCGCCTGCTTGACTGAATCATTTGGAAAGCAATAGTCAGGGGAGGAAATATCATGTATTCTTCGAAGTTCTTGTTTTCTATTGGGGGGTTACTGAAGTGGCGAATGCCCTTTCCATCTTGCGCGATATCTTTGGATTCACACAGTTTCTGGGGGATCAACAGGCCATTATTGAATCAGTGGTGGAGGGGCATGACGCTCTCGTTCTGATGCCCACCGGGGGAGGTAAATCTCTTTGCTACCAAATTCCCTCCCTATTGCGACAGGGAACGGGAATCGTAGTATCTCCACTGATCGCACTCATGCAGGAGCAGGTCTACTCTCTAAGACAATGGGGGGTAAACGCTCGTTTCTTTAATTCCAGTCTTGATTTTGAGTCAAGAAAGTCTGTCCTAAGAGAGCTGAGATCGGGTGAACTTGACCTATTATACATCGCGCCTGAAAGCCTTCTTAACGAGTTTTTTCTTGATCATCTACAATCCGCAAAAATTGCCTTGTTCGCGATAGATGAGGCCCATTGTGTCTCTCAGTGGGGACATGATTTTCGCCCGGAATACCTGAGAATCGCCGAAATCACTTCCGCTTTTGCTGAAGTTCCGACCATTGCCCTCACTGCAACTGCCGACAATCGTACACAAAGTGAAATCATCTCTAATCTCAAGCTCAGGGACTCCAACTCTTTCATTGCTTCCTTTGACCGACCCAATATCAATTACAGAATGGATCTAAAGAATAGTCCTGCTCAGCAGTTGCTGCGCTGGATTCAGAAAGAACATTCGGGAGAGTCGGGAATTGTATACTGTCTTTCAAGAGCTAAAGTTGAGAAGACAGCCCTTTTTCTGGAATCTCATGGGATTACAGCCCTTCCCTACCACGCTAAACTCAGCCATGAAGTGAGAACGCGTAATCAAATGCGATTTCAAGGTGAAGAGGGAATCATAATCGTTGCTACTATTGCCTTTGGTATGGGTATTGATAAGCCAGATGTCAGATTTGTAGCACACCTCGATATGCCCTCCAGTATGGAAGCCTACTACCAGGAAACAGGTCGTTCGGGAAGAGATGGACAACCTGCTGAGGCCTGGATGGTTTACGGCTTACAAGATGTGGTACAGAGAAGACAGATGATCGAGAAGTCTGAAGGCAACGAACAGTTCAAACGAATCCAAACCAGAAAACTGGAAGAAATGCTGGCTTTTTGTGAATCCACGCAATGTAGAAGACAACTGATTCTTGGGTATTTTGGCGAAATTCTCGAAAACCTTTGTGGAAATTGTGATACCTGTCTCGAACCCGTAGAAACCATGGATGGCTTGATTTCCGCCCAGAAGTTCTTATCCTGCGTGGCAAGGACAGGACAGAATTTTGGCTCCGGTCACGTGATCGATGTCCTGAGGGGAAAAGAGACTGAGAAAGTCCTCCGCTTCGCTCATCATCAGCTAAGTACCTTTGGAATTGGACAAGAATTTGACGATTTTCAGTGGCGCTCGGTCCTTCGACAGCTAGTAGTCAGCGGCTACCTGGAAATAGGCGGCGAGTTTTCGACGCTTTCTCTCACCCCAAAGTCCAGAGAAATATTGAAAGGAAATCGGGAGTTTCGCCTCAGAAAAGACTTAAAGGGCCGCATGACCAAGATTGCGAAAAAGAAGAAAAAGAAGGCACCACCGACCGGTACCACGGAACTTTCTACCACTCAGCAGGATCTCGCAGAATCCGTACGTACCTGGAGAAGACAATTAGCAGATGAAATGGGGATTCCCGCTTTTCGCATTTTTAGTGACAAAACCCTGTATTCGCTGGTAGAAGTACATCCGCGCAACAGGGACGAGTTACAGGAAGTCTTTGGATTCGGGAAAATGCGCACGGAACAACACGGGGAACAGATCCTGGAACTGCTCAATTCTCAGCGATCCTGAGTCCTCAAATACTTACACATCTTCCCTTACTCGACCAAAGGCACTTCCAGGAAGTAAATCTGCTCCTGAGAAGTTTGGAAGGCTCTTTTCGCCCTCTTTCCTGTATGAAAGTTACTTCCTTCTTTTTAAGATCATAGCGCATGGCGTATTTACCCCCTGGCTCTTCAAGTTCATAAGGGTAAATCTTCTGTAGGCGAGAATATTCCTGAAAAAATTCCCCGGGGAAAAAATCTTCCAGTAAGAGCATCACAAGGTCCTCATAGCAGGTAACTCCTGCTTGCCTGAGACGAGATGATAGATATTCCTTTGACTGGAAAGCCTCTTTCTTCTCCTGGGAAAGAAGACACCAGTAATACAGACTTTTCTCCATGCCGGGAAAAAGAGGTTCTAAAAGACCGGGATCACTGAATACCTCTATAAATTCCTCTCCATGAAGAAACTCTTCTTCTTCCCTCAAAAAAAGGCCGCCAAAATAATGTTTGTACCGAAGGTAGGCCCGATCATCGTGAATTCTCAGGGCCTGTCCTTCCCTCCGTGTCGAAGGAAACTGAAATCCTCCTTTCTTCTCAAGACACAAGAAAACTTCAGCGATTACATTTCTTCGTCTTCGCTGATCTTGTATTTCAAAGAGATTGAGGACAAATACTGCATCAAAGTACTGGGAATCCACCGAATCCGGCATTAAACACTCCCTGGAAAAATCATTCCTCCAGAGATTGTTTTTGGTGGGATAAAAAAGAGAACGGGGGAAAAACTCTCCCAGGACTTGAAATAGCTCTCTTCGGTCCTCGCGAGAAAATGTACCTGGCTCTGAATCCGAACCAAACGAATTCCGTAAAGATTGATAGGTCTTCTTCCAGGATCCAAATTCCACACCCAATTTATGTGCCAGATCCCCCTCTGTCATCTTCCAAAGCTCCCAATCGAGGGCTACCCCCTTCTCATCAGTCTTCAAGGAGGCCAGTGGAGATTTCGAAACCGATGATTCCACCAATGCTATAAAAAAGAGGAGATAGTTTAGACATTTGGGAACTCTCTTTTTGCACACACAAATAATGGCGAGCAGATCAGGAGATACGGTAAACTCCCGCACAAGGGCGGATGGTGAATTCAATAGACCAAGGTACCTGAGTTTTTTCTGAGCCTCTTCCCACTGATAGGTTTCAGGAGGATCCAGGTAGTGAAGCTCCGCCGCTTGTACCCCGATCTGGTTTCCCCTTAAGAGCAAGTCAGATAACTCAGAACGCAGAATCTCAGGTAGTGTCCTCTCTTCAAGACAAGCTTTTTGATGCCAGAGCCTGTAGCAAGTTCCAGCTGAAGTTCTTCCCGTTCTTCCTTTTCTTTGGATCGCGGCATCTTGAGCAATGGCCTCCAGCCCTAACACCTCCTGGCCCTGTCTATATCGCAAAGCTCGACATAGTCCAGAGTCGATCACCAGATCCACTCCCTCTACCGTAACGGCGCTCTCCAACAAATTCGTGGTCAGTAATATTCTAGATTGCTGCCCTCTGAGGGCTTTCTCATACTCTCCCAGGCTCTGCCCTCCGAAAACTGGAAAGACATTTAGACAGCCATTAGCAGCTAAATGGGACTGTACCTCAAATATTTCCCGCTTTCCTGGTAGAAACACCAGGGCCACGTTCCAGGAATAGGTCTCAAGCCCCCTGAGAACACGGTCAGGAAGATTCCGTGAGTTCGGTATTATTTCTTTATTTTCGTAGGTGACTTCTACCTGGTAAGATCCCTGAAATCCTTCAAAGAGTTCGAAATCCAGGTAAGGCTCCAGTCGTTCAGAATCAAGGGTGGCTGAAAGCAGTACGAGATCAACCTCTTCTCTTACCCGTAGAAGAGAAAGCAGAAAATCCACCTCCTTATGGCGCTCATGAAACTCGTCGATTAAGATCACTTTTGGCATTACGGGAGAGGACGAACTGAGATAATTCAAGTAGATCCCGGGAGTCACTATTAAACCTCGGCACCCAGCTGGAATCTCCTTTTCAAAACGAACCTGGTAGCCTAAGCTCCCTTCAGGGCAGAATCCTTTGAGGTACTCGTAGATCGAGCGAACAACAACTCTTCTGGGCTCAATCAGTACAAACGGAATACCCCTTTGCATATACCACAATGGAATTCTGGTCGTCTTTCCACTGCCCGTGTCCGCTCTGACAACTTTTATTCGATCCTGGGAAGACAAAAAGGCTTCACGAATCTTCTCAATGGGAAGTTCATTCATGGATTCAGTCTCAGGAGCTGGCGTTTAAAAGGTTTGTCAGAAATACCTGGCGAAATTCCACTGGCTTTTCCAGCATAAAGAGATGACCGCCAGGCAGAATATGCCGGGACGCGGGTTTTAAATGCTGTGCTAATTGCGCGCCTTCCCCGGGTGCTACGACCACATCGTCCTTCCCTTCGTAAAGGTGGGAGACTACCGAAATGGACTGTAGCAGGGGTAGGGAGGAAAAGTTTTCCATCGCGTTCCATTGCATCTGCAAAGTACTCCCAGTTACTGGTTTTGGCGAACTTTTTGAATGTTTTAGATACTCCTCAAACTCAGGACTGGAACGGTATTCAGGGGCTACACAAATTTCCAGAACCCTGCGTATGGAATCGCTTCCCTTCTGCACCGGTTCCCACCATCGGTTAGCCGCCTTTTCATTGATTGGCCGATGTCCTCCAGACCCGCCCCTGGTAGTACAGCACAAATGGAGACTGAGAATGAACTCCGAGTAACTATGGGCCAATACTTGAGCAATCAGCCCTCCCATGGAGATTCCAATCAGATGACAGGGAGAACTTTCCTCAGGGACTGTTTCAGCAATGGATTGGGCCATGTCCTCAATACTGAGCTGCCGGTTCCTTCCAATCTGCTGAACATGATGATGATCAAACAGCCAATGGACCCCAAATCCAAGAGTCTCAACAATGGGGCGCAAACTCCACGAAGACCCGCCCCAACCCGGTATCCAGACGCAGCGAAGGGAAGCGTGTTCGGAGAACTCTATAATTTCGTAATTTAAAGCTGGAAGTGATTTCAAAATTTCCGTAATTTTTGTGATTAGAACCAGGCGAATGATTCCCCTGGGCAGCCAGGATTCTATTTGCGTTTTATTCCCAATTCCAGACCTATTAATCAGTATAAGTCCAAAATCACGTGCTCATCCGCGATGAGCCGTTTTTGGTCATGAACCAAGGAGCCTGTCGGAGAATTGCCTTTTACTGCGACCGGCTGCAAACTCAATTCTCCGACAGACTCCTACATGCGGATATATCGTTTGCATTTCGGTAAAGAAATAAGTCTTTTTAAAGTTTTCTCCGTGTAGTTGCAACCAGCCTATCTTTATTTCGTAGTCTGTGTCATGAGCTTTTGGCATAATTCTGCTTCCCCACGAATGGGTGGTTTCGCCCTTCTCACATTTTTGATGTTATGCGGAACTCTCCAGGCTTTTGAAATAGACTCCCTTCTTCAGGAGCAATTCAGGTCCAAATCCCGTCAAACCCTCAAGGCTATTGTCCAATTTCACTCACCGACAAGGAGTGATGATCATGCTTTCTTAGCCACAGAAGATCGGATCACTCAGCGTCGTAAAACTACCAGGGAAAGAGAAACTCGATTCCTAAATTTTACTTCGGATCGAAGGGGCAGGAATACAAACCTCCGCTCCGCTGAATTCTTTTGGATTAACGACAGCGCGGTAATAGAAGCTAATGAAGCTTTCTTTCGAGCCTTAAAAGACAATCCCGAGGTCAAATATGTTGGAAGAGATCGTAGATTCAAGCTCCTTGATTCCACGGACAAAGGGGACGTTTCTCTTCAAAACAGGGTCAAAATGGCGTTTGGGATACGCCAGATCAATGCCAATCTCGTATGGCAATACCTCGGACTTACCGGAGCTGGAGTGAAAGTAGGAATCCTTGATACGGGCTGGTCAGATCACCCCGAAATTCGAAGTCGGGTGACTCGTTCCCGCGATTTCGTTTCAAGCTTTCCCGACGATTCTCCTAACGATGATCATGGGCATGGTTCCCATTGCATGGGAATCATCGGGGGGGGAGACCTTTCCGGACAAGCGATTGGTGTTGCTCCTGACATTAGTTACATTGTGGGAAAGATTTTCTCTGACCTGGGCTATACCCACGAGTCAATCATTTTGAAAGCAATGCAATGGATCGCTGATCCGGATGGCGACTCCTCTACGGATGATTTCCCCAGGATTGTATCCAATTCATGGGGAAACCCCAGGGGAACTGACAAAGAAGAAAAGCCTATCTGGGATGCTGTAAAAACCTGGAGAGATTTAGGAATTGTACCCATCTTTGCCGCCGGAAACTCGGGGCCTGGTAAAGCCAGCATGAGCTCCCCCGCCTCCTATCCTCACTCGATCGCCGTAGGCTCCACCAATCGATGGCGCTTTATTCACAGAAGCTCATCAAGGGGGCCCGCCCAATGGGGAGGTCAAGAATTTCTAAAGCCTGACGTAGTAGCGCCGGGCGTCTCTATTCTTTCCCTGGACTACAAGGGAGATTACACAAAGAAAACAGGTACTTCTATGGCGGCCCCCCATGTTGCGGGAATAGCCGCTCTTATGCTCCAAGCCCGCCCCAATCTAACCGTGGACCGCGTTGCCGACCTCTTAAGAGAGAGCGCCTCACAGGGTTTCCAGGCATCCGCTAACAACAAATATGGTTTCGGACTCGTCAGGGCGTATGGCGCTTTAATGCACCTATTCCGTGAAAATGAAATCCTTCTTAGAGTGAATAGCGGAGACGCTATAGCATCTGTATTCGTAGAACCTTACCAGGTCAGATACTGGACAAATCCAAAGGGAGAAGTTCACATTTTTTTACCTGAGGGTAAATATGAAATTACGGCAAACGCCTTTGGTTTTGAACCACAGGAATTCAAAATTAAGCTCGAAAAGAAGGAAAAGGTCTTCAAAGCCATCACCCTGGAGAAGGCTAAGAGATATTCGGTGGAATTTTTTGTTTTCTCACCTGAGAGAATACCAGTCGAGTCCTCTCTGGAATTTCTAAGAACCCCTCTCCCAATACAAAACACGACGGGTGGAAGTCTAAGACTCAAGATGCCTGAGGGAGAATATGAAGTCCTGATACGATCTCGCGGCTACTTACCTTTGAAACAAGAATTCAAGATCAAAAAGAAAGATGATTTTGAAATCGAACTGTCCCACCTTCCCGATGTCTTCGTTGTTGATGACGATTATCTCAATCAGTCTGAGGAAATTTACTCCCAGTCTCTGGATGAATCAGGACTGAGCTTTCAATCGCAAAAGAATGAGGACGGAATCGATAGACTGCTGATGATGAGCTTTGAGAGAGCTATCTGGTATACAGGCAGTACAGGTCTAAATACCCTCACTCCAAGGGACCGAGACCTGATCATGGACTATGTCCGCTCTGGCGGAAACCTTATTCTTACTGGTCAAGACATCGGATTCGAGATTGGGATTAGTAAATTTTACCGAAATTTTCTGGGAGTTGAATTTCTAAAGGATCATGCTGATAGTCTTAAGGTTCGTTTTCAAGATCAAATTGTTGATCTTACGGAGGGAGATAACATCCACTATCCAAGGTCCCTGGATGTGTTCAAACCTACGACAGCATCAGCACAGGTGCTCATGACCTACGAAAATGGTTCCGTTGCAGCAATTATCAATAAATACGACAAGGGAAAGTTGATCTACCTCGGTTTTGGTTTTGAAGCAGTCCAGGGCATCGCTGCCAGGAAAAAGCTAATGCAGTCTTTGATGACCCAGCTGCAGCCAAGCATTCAAGAACGTCTCCAGAGAATCAGCTGGGCATATCATAATAACGCTGAACTCCACTCAATTCTGGTTGAAAAATTCAAACCTCGCACACAGAGAGAAAAGAAGATTTCGCAGAAGTTCCTCGAGTCCTTTCCCCAAAAAGCACCCTTTCGAGCCATTATCTCAAATCTCCTCCATGAGAATTGAAAAGATCGAAATTTAGAATTGGTTGAGAATCAACTTAGTTGAATCGGGTTTGCCGCATTCTACCGCGGTGATGTACCCGTTCAACAGGGCAACACATTTTCCCTGGTAGGGGCCGCTGGCAATACGCCCAGTATGTGTGTCGAGCAAAGAGTTCCTGAAATCCATTCCATGCTTATCGAGCAGCCTAAGATCCGGATGGCTCTCAGGCAGGGTGATTCCTTCCAACTCCATGATTGGAACATATCGCGCACCTTTCGTACCCACGACTCCATCGATACAGCCAATAATTGGGTTGTCGCCGCCCAGGGTGCTGACTACCCCATTTACAACACACCCAATCAAAAGATAGTTTCCAACACCACGCACCCCACCCACAGCCCGGCTTCCTCTCAAAACACCAAACCTCGTAGCGGCTGCAGCAGGGACTCGAACGTGATCCATTGTGCTTTGATTTGAGAATTGAAGAGTCGTGGATTTTGGAAAGACAGGATGGATCAGGGACTCATGGTCCAATTCTGGCACATCACCATCCTCGGGATTAAATTCACTCCTATGGATATCTGGAATTGTCTCAAATCCTACTTCTTCATTACTATGAAGCGAGGTTGAGGAAAGAGAAAGAGACCCATCATCAAAAGCTATTTTTTTGGCATTTGTGAGAGCCGTGACCAGACTTACAATTATTAGAATTCTACTCAGCATTTGAATCTCCTATAGGTTCATCTCTCTACCTTAAGGATGCGGATAAAGCCCAGGTTCCGTGTTAATTGGAATTCTCTATTTCATTTATTTGAAATGTTTGCTGAATCAGGATCATGAAGTCGCAGAGACAATCTCAGCGCCACAAAACTGAGCTATACTAATGACTGACTCAACTAAAGCCCAGTTGATCACAGACAACCATGAACCTTCAGTTGGAACGCGTACATTTGCAGCGCAGCATGGAGAGAGACCTTGGTGTGAATTTCATCACCGGGTTTTTTGAGAGCGGACGCGCACTGATCTGGAAAAAGGTTCCTGGCCTGGGTTATACAAGCCAGGCAATCATCGATCTTCAAGGGCGAATCCTCCAGCAAAGTACAGGAATTTTCACGAGCCAGGAACAAGCCTTTTTTCTGCATGATGAACCACAGATTACCGGGGAAGAGGTATCGGATATTAAAGCCTCAAACCATCTTGATTCTGTAGGACCCTTCTTCGATGAAAGGGCCCTTACTTACCGAATTCAGGCTGTTCGTAGTAGAGAAACTGAACAGCAGGGTTCTACCCGCCGCTATAACTTCATTAATGCACAGGGAGAATTTATTTCTGAGGACTGGTTTGCTGAAGCAAATGATTTTTCCTGTGGTCTAGGCCTCGTGAAAAGCGAATCTCTTCGTTCATACAATTACCTTCGACCAGATGGAAATCCTCTCCTCGACAATTGGCTACACCAGGCCAATTCCTTTAAAAACAATTACGGGGTCATCCGTCAATCAGATGATTCACAGTTTCGAATCATCGATCTACAGGGACATTTTGCTGGAGATCCCTACGATTTGATACTTCCTTTCTCTGAAGGCAAAGCCTTGATAAGGATTGGGAAAAAGCACAATTTTGTTGACCAGAATCTGGAGCCTTTGTTTTCAAAGTGGCTCTATCCAGTTCGGGAGATAGACTCCTTTCGGTGCGGATTCTCCCTGGTGAGAAGTTCCACCGGGGCTTATAATTATTTGAGCGAGAATGGGGGCTGGCTCTTTCGGGATAACTCTGGACGCAGGAAAGATCTCCACCTTTCTGATGCTTATGGTTTCCAGGGGGGTTTCGCCCTGGTCACTGATCGCATACCCACAGTTGGAAAGCTTCTCAATTTCATGACCCCCGAAGGCAAATTCCTGACAAAAGAATGGTTCCGCGACGCTCAGCCATTTCTGGAAGGGTTTGCACTGGTCAAACGAAAAAACTCAACCTTTAACTTCATC
The DNA here is from genome assembly GCA_964539825.1 of uncultured bacterium. GTDB lineage: Bacteria > Muiribacteriota > UBA6191 > UBA6191 > UBA6191 > CAZIKF01. Next base: position 2,823 of record CAZIKF010000061.1, on the reverse strand, counting down.
AATCATGAGGGGGAATTACTCCACTCCGAAGGATTTTCTGAAGCCCATCCCTTTCGTGACGGATTGGCCAGGGTGTTCACGCTTGATCCCCATAGACAACCTCGCTTCATCGACAAAAGCGGTAAGTTTATTCAGCATGAAGCTATTGAAGAGGCCGATGACTTTTCTTGCGGAAGAGCCCTGGTGAAAGTCTATGGCGATAGAGGAGAAAGCCGCTTTTGGAATTACCTTACCCTGGACGGTAGTTTCCTTCTTGATGAACCACTGATGACAGACGCTGCCCGTCCCTGGCTACGACCCGCTCCCTTCAGAGACGGCAGGAGCATAATCCCCCAGGAGTCGGATGCAAAACTCAACCTGAACTGGTTTGGAGAATCCATCGAATAGATGGTATAGCAGCCTGAAAGTTAACTCCAAAAAAGACAGTTTTAGATTGCGTCAAAAACCCCATTTGCCATGTTTTTCTTGCGTCTGTAGTAGCTAAGATCCGCATTTTGTACCCGGCCCGATTCTTGCAAACAGGCTATCGGGAAGGAAACGATGAATCTAAATAGCTTCACTGTCATCCAAGAGGTGACCGCTCTTACAGTAATCTCACTGGCGATTCTAGTCTGGTATGTAAATGACTCGGTTTCCATGCCGCAGAAGGAAAGAGGGATTTCAGAGCAAAGCCAGGTTTCCCATGAACTTCAGAATAATTTAAAGGATATTGTAGTGCATTTGGCACAGACCATAGGGCACCGCAATGTGATAAGGCCTGAAAACCTTAAGAAGTCCGCTCAATTTATCGAGATGCGCTTTAATGCACTGGGATATGAGACTCATAGGGAATCATTCCACGTCGTTGAGCGCAGGGGCTATGAAGTCTACTCACAGAGAACCAGGCTACCGGTAATGGAGGTCTCCAATATCGTGGCCGAGAAGAACGGTTCTACAAACGGGGTCATAGTAGTTGGAGCACATTATGACTCTGTCATCGGTTCACCCGGAGCCGATGACAACGCAACGGGGGTGGCAGCGTTGCTCGAACTTTCGCGACTATTGTTCGAGCAAAAATTCGCTGCCACCCTCAAATTTATTGCTTTCGTTAATGAGGAACCTCCTTATTTTCAAACCGATGAGATGGGAAGTTATGTCAGTGCTAAGCTCTCTCAAGGAAGAAATGAAAATATCATTGCCATGATTAGCCTGGAGAGCCTGGGATTCTACACAGATGAAAAGAACTCCCAGAAGTATCCAGCACCACTTTCCATGTTCTATCCCGACCGGGGAAATTTTGTTTCATTTGTTTCCAATCGATCCTCAAGAGCACTTCTGAAGAAAAGTATCTCCGCATTTAGAGATTCCAGAATTTTTCCCTCCGAGGGAGCTTGCCTGCCGGAATGGATCCAGGAAATCGGATTCTCGGATCAATGGTCCTATTGGCAGTTTGGATTCGAAGCAATTATGGTCACCGCATTCCTTAGAAACCCTTATTACCATACCGATTTTGACACTCCTGAAAAAATTAATTATGACGCTCTGGCCAGAATCGTAGTTGGAATGGTCCATGTCCTTGATCGAATCGACCAATCAGCCAACCGTCAAACTTGAAGACCTTGATCCTTTACCCGGAATTAAGGGTAGAAATCCAAAAAGGCTAAAGCCCCTCATTCCCGAACATAGCTTGTAGCCCTCTTTTCACTCCTATAGTATCTCCCTTATGAAGTCTTCCATGTTTTACCAGGAACCGGTCTTTCGCCCCCCGAGTGAGGCTAAATCCCTGCTGGTTCAGTGCAGCATCGGCTGTTCTTACAAGTGCACCTTCTGCGCTATGTACAGAACCAAGAAATTTTCCATCCGTTCCCTTGCAGATATTGTGAAAGATTTAGAGCTTTCCCGAACTCAATATGGCAACTCAGTGCGCAAAATTTTTTTGCTCGATGGAAACGCCTTTTTAATGCATCCAAGAATGATGGTATCCATTTGCAAGGAAGCTTACAGGATTCATCCACAACTCCAAAGAGTTGGATGCTATGGACACGCCGGCGATATCCTGCGCAGAAGTGATGAGGAACTCAATGAGGTTCGTGAAGCCGGGCTTGGGATCGTTTACCTGGGTGTAGAAACGGGTGATGATGAACTGCTCACGAAAATAGAAAAAGAAGCTACGAGCGAGGAAATCGCGCTTGCTTCCCAAAAGCTGCATAATGCGGGGATAACTTTATCTGCCACCATCTTGCTAGGGTTGGCGGGGAACGAAGTATCTCTTGCCCAGCAACATGCTACGAGGACAGCAGAACTGGTCAATAGAATGAAGCCTCCCACGAGACGCCCCTGGTACATCTCAGCACTCAGCTACATACCGGTACCTGACACAGAGATGTATGAAGAAGCACGTAGAGGTGAATACATCTCTCCTGAACCCTCCGATCTGCTATGCGAATTGGGAACTTTCTTCGAACACCTGGAAGATAACCTCAGTGGCTGCATCTTCCGCTCCAACCACGCCTCCAATTACCTACCCCTTCAATCCAATGACCTGGGTAGAGATCGCCAAAAACTCAGTAAAATGGTACAGTCCGCACTTGAAGATCCCACCATTCTCAGATCTGAATGGATGCGCGGATTATAAGCGCCGCGTTTCGATCCCCATAAAACATGTCCATGGGTTCTTGAATAGATAAATCTTACTCACTAGCAATAAGATAAGTGATACGGGTTCATAATGGATGTAGAGATATCACCCACTGAAGATTCGAACTCCGGAGACTCTTTCGGTCATTTGTCCGAACTTCCTAGCCTTTTATTCTTCCTTTATTGCATTCTCTTTCCCGTCCCTAC
>CAZIKF010000060.1:0-20221 GCA_964539825.1 uncultured bacterium | reverse complement strand
GTCCCCTAGTATTCTCTTTTCGATTTGAAAATGAAAAGGTTTTTGATGTGGATTTCGACGATTACCATTAATGGAGCGCTATGCTATTACCAAACAGAAGGCCATCATACCCAGGTGAGGTTTTACTAGAGCATTATCTCAACCCGAGGGAAATCAGCATCACCAGTTTTGCCTCCCTGGTGGAATGCTCTCGTAAACACATGAGTAATATTGTTAATGGTAAGGCTCGGATGGATCCAAATCTAGCTGTGAAAATTACGAAAGTTCTTGGGACCACCCCTTGATCTTGGCTCAACCTTCAAAGCGCAGTGGATCTCTATGATGCAGAACAAATTGTCGGTTCCTGGGAACCAGTGGGGTAGGTAGCGTCCGCTTAGCTTGATGGGGAGATTTGGGGGATAGGCCAGTAAAGTTAGCTTAGACTGCGGTTGTTAATCTAACCCTGAATCGGTTTAGACGTAGTAAGGGATACAGACCCTTTTTCACTGGCGAAGGTGGATTTTATATGAAGGCTTTAATCACTGCGGTTCTTTTTTGTTTGGTCTTGAATTCAAGCCCTTTTGCCGCCGATCGATACCAGAGGGAAGATTCTTCCCATCGTTCTTTTTCAGATGTCTTTTTACGCCAGGATGGCTCCCTGAAGCTTGCGCGTCTTTTTCGTAAGCTTTTTAAATCCCAGGAATTTGAGTCACACATCAATCCAGATCAATTTTATGGTACCTATCTCATTAGCAAAGTGAATTTCATCCCGGTCAATCGCGTCAAAGAGACCATTGAGAAAATTATGGGTTTAGAGCTACAGGACCGGGGAGAAGCGCATATCACCGTGATCACCCCCCCAGAGCACGATGCTATTTTGGCCTCTGTTGCTGAGTTTTCAATGGAAAAGGTTGAGGAGTTAGTCAGAAATACGATTCAAAATCTCAGATGGGACACTCTGGGGGTCGGGGCGAGCCGCGGGAAAAACGGCAAGGGGCAATATTCGGAAGTGTATTTTCTGGTCGTCAATTCTCCGCAATTGCGCTTTATTCGTGAGCGAGTTGCCCGATATTTCAATATTCCCAGGGACGTTTTTGATCCAGCTAGACAGGATTTTCATGTCACAATCGGTTTTACCGAATCCGATTTATTTGGCATCCCAAAGGACGAGACCAGCTTAGAAGAGAGCCTGAGATTTGATAAACTTTTCAAAGCTGGGCTGTAAACGATAACGAAAGGGATTGGGCAACCAAGAGTATCAGTCTAAATAATCTACTAATGGACCGGATTTTCGGGGGACAGGCCAGTAAAATTATAATGGCCTCTGGCAGAGAAGGGGCCAGACAGGTAACCGTATGAGTGATGTTGAAATCTCTTTTGAAATTCTCCATACCAGTCTAGAAACCATTTAAATCCACCATCCAGACCGAAGCTTTTTCAGAAAATTGAGGGGACAGACTACCAAATTATTGCTTTCGACAGCACATTGTCAGGATTCTTCATCAACTTCAGAGTATCCACCAACGACTTCCAAACAAGAACTCGATATCCAACCAGTTTCTCCATTTTGTTTTTGGACCAAGAACCAGCCGTTTAGTTCTCTCATTACATCCAGGAGTTCTCCCTGGTCAACGTCCAATTCCCGCGCAGAGTAGTTTTCTGACGTTACTCCAAGGTTTCCCACAATCTCTAAGATCTTTTCGGGTGCCCAGCCCTCATTCCCGTCTTTTGTCTCAACCCAAATCCAACCAGGAAACTCATGATCCCTTCTTCCAATGCTTAGCGATTCTCCCTTTTTGAAAGAAATGGGATTTGGATAGCAACTTCGATATGATTTGATAACAGTGCCATTCATATTTTTAATGGCCTCACCTTCTCCGTCACCGAATCTTAAACGAGAATAGGTAATCTATCCCCGAAAATGTTAAGTAAGGCCTGAACATTTGGTTGTCCCCAAAGTTTTCCCAAAGTTTCACTAAATTACAATCTGGTTTGTCAGCGCTAACCCCTGTTGAAACTCACTCAAGTTACTCAAAGTCGTATGAGTAATATTTGTAAGGGCTCTGTCTGTAAAAAAGGCTTGATGACCAGTAATCAAAACATTTGGAAAAGTGGTTAAACGAGCAAAAACATCGTCTTGAATGACCTGATTGGATAAATCTTCGAAGAATAAATCACCCTCTTCTTCATAAACATCAATTGCAAGTCCACCAACTTTACCGCTCTTAAGGCCTTTAATAACGGCCCTGGCATCGATTAAAGCTCCTCTACTGGTATTGACGAGAATCACCCCATCTTTCATTTGCAATATCACTTCTTCATTAATTAAGTGATAAGACTGGGGGGTTAAGGGGCAGTGTAGCGTGATGATATCACTGTTATACAAGAGACTATTCAAATCGCTAGAAACCTCTTTCAGATCCGGCGCAGGATAAGGGTCGTAACACAATACCTTACTTCCAAAACCCTGTAATATTTGAACCACGACTTTCCCTATTTTACCGGTTCCAACAACTCCAACTGTTTTATCATGTAAATCAAATCCCAGGAGCCCTTCCAGGTTGAAATTACCTTCTCTTACCCGATTATAAGCTCTATGAATTTTTCGGTTTAAACACAAGAGTAGTGCCAGAGTATGTTCAGCGACTGCATAAGGCGAATAGGCTGGTACTCGTACGACTGGGATATTCAGCTCTTTTGCTGTTTCCAAATCCACCTGATTGAAACCTGCGCATCGTAACGCAATGATTTTCACCCCCAGTTCTTTTAGCTTGAGTAACACATCACGACCTAAGTCATCATTAACAAAGGCACAAACTGCATCAAACCCATCGGCTAATGATGCGGTCTGCTCTTGCAGGCCAGATTCGAAGAAGTGGATTTCAAATTGAAAAGCCTCATTTTGTTTTTGTAAAAAAGCTTTATCAGTATGCCTGGTGGAAAAAACTGCGACTTTCATTTCCCGATCTCCTTGGTTAAAAAAACCTTCGGAACACACTACTTTTTATACTCTTATCAGTGTAAATAATCTACAAATGGACAGGAATTTTGGGGGAGAGGCCAGTAAAGTTACTGCCTGGGGAAGGCGGTGATTTGAATGGGTCGGATTCAATTTCTGTAGCGGTTTTGTAGCATCGGTTGGAGGTTGTTGATCAGCGACAATTGGAAATACCCACCAATGAAAATAAAATGCTCCCTTTTCTGGTCAAGTACTCCAGGTGTCGGAAAATAAAAATGTACCGGAATCTAGGTCTACCGTGCCAAGGACACTACATTTATGTCCATCACCAGATATATAGAGACCCGCGTAGAGAACGATGTCTGGCCAATGCTAAGCCCTACCCCCCACTTACCTCGTCTGAAACTGTGCACTCCAGGATTGGTGATTAATTATGGACCCAATGTTCGTTAGGATGGGGGTGATTGTGGTGGTTGGGATCACCATGTTCATCAATTCGAGTGACGCCGATCTTCTAATTGCACAGGAGAAGATGGACATTAAGTCAGAGCCAGATCCTGTGAATAATCACCCACTCTATCGAATACGGTCGCTAGCGTCCAATCTTAGTCGTATTACCCAGGACTTTGAAAAGAAAATCCACGATCGGCCGCATTTGGAGAAACTCCTTGAGGCTAATGCCACAGCGCAATCGAGCATCCGAGATATTCCCGTGGAGAAAGTGCTGCAACTCACTGAACCATTCAAACCAGCCCAGAAACAGTATGGCTTGGAAATTGACCCACACCTTCAGCGCCTTCATGAAGAACTGGTTCGACTCATAAACACGCTGTCAAATGACCCAGATAGGCTCTTCCTACTTAGAGACTATGCCTTAACCTTCCAAGCCGTGGACAAGAAAATACGGGGCTTGAAGTCAGAGTATGAGAAGAGTCATCCCGGCAAGTTTTCATCTGATGAGATTCGCTCTCAAGACTTTCACCCTCTTTGAAAGGATTGCCAAAGTCCGACTCGAGGATATCTCCCAGGAGACCCGTGTCCTGTTGGCCTACCTTGCAGATGCCCGAGAAAAGCTTACTGAAGAACTTCTCAAAAAAATTAATTATCACCAGACTTGTCTGGAAGAGCTCCTAGAAAAGAATTACTCCTTTCACTACCAACTTTATCACGGAGTCCTCATGGGTCTTAAATTGAGGGGACAGACTACCAAATTATTAAATTGAGGGGACAGACTACCAAATTATACGCCATCTGGGCTAAAGGGTGTAAAGGCCGCTTTGAAGTTAGCGGCATACCAAAATCTCAAGCGCAGTCCCAGGCAGGGCCTAATCCGAACAAATAGGCCTGGTAAGACTGCTCAATCAAGGACAGCCGAATCCGCCCGGCCAGGGCTGGGTTGGGTCCGTAGAAAGATCTTGGAGTAAAATTTAGGGACAGTCCACCCTTCATGCTCAAGTTCAGGACATGCATTGGATTGAATATGCTATATTTCGACTTGTCTTATCATATTGAGAGGTTTTTCCAATGAGATCGATTTTCCACTCCTTCCTATTCCTCCTTCTGAGCGCTTCCAGTCTTACAGCCCGGGTTCCATTCTCATTTGACAAGGTGACCTGGCTCCACAAAAGAGTTGACCATTGGCCAGTTACCAAAAACCTCACCGTCGAAATGAGGGGGGGAAACATATGTATGAATGTTGACCGCAGTTCCTGGCCGTCCGTGGAAATTCCTCATCACAGCGGTAAAAAGAAAATTCCCGTGAATGCTAACGGCTGGATTTTTGCCTTCCACAACAACGGCTGGTATGGACGAACCTGGGAATGGTGGGGTCCCAATAAAAAATGCAAACCAATGCATGAAATGACACCGGGAAAACAACCGCCCCTGACTACCTGGAAACCTCAAATTGGAGAAGTGTTCTACGTCATGATGTCGGGTCTGGCCCGTGGTCGAGAGAAAAATGTTAGCGAACGTACAAATCTCGTCCAAATTAAATGGCCTGGACTTGGTGGAGGGGGAAGTGGAGTTTCGGTCAACCCACCATCCGGTTCTACCGGATCAGGCAGCCCAGGCGGTTCCGTTGGAGCTAATCCAGGCGGTGGAGGAACAGGAGGCCCTGCCGTGGGAAATCCAGGAGGCGGGGGTAATGGTGAGGAAGGGCTGCCTTTCAGTCTTAGTCAGGTTAAGTGGCTTCATCCCGCTGTCGGGCACTGGCCTGTTACCTCCAATCTCAATGTAAGGGTTCACGGTCCATTTATTGACCTCAACTATGATAAAAACGGAAAGTGGAAAACCATCGATCTCGAACCGGGTAAAAAGGATCCAAAAACCGTAGATGCCAACCCCTGGGTCTTCGTCAATCAAAACGGTACCTGGTACGCGGCTACTTTTGAATGGATTCGCCCTGGTGCGACCCGCAAGCACAAATACTCCGTCAATGGAGACCATATCAAACGACCCCCTCTAAACACCTGGTCGCCGGTACCCGGTGAAGTCTATTACTTCATGGTTTCCGGAATCGCCAGGCACGGGCACAAGGGTAGTCATGAACGATCCAATATTGTGGGGTTAAAATGGCCCCCGGGGGGTGGGAACTCGCAGTCCCTACCGCCTTCACAAATAGCTCCAACCAGTCCAGGAGGTTTTAATCCAGGAGGCTCGGGCGCAACAGCAGGAGTCCCTGGCGGGGGAAGACCAGGTGCTGGAGTACCAGGGGTTGGGGGACCAGGGGCTGGAGGTCCTGGTGCAGCGGGACCGGGTGCTGCAGCCAGTGGAGCACAGACCCTGGTGATCACCTGCAAGAGTAAAAGGGTTCTTGGACTTTTCAAAAAGAAAAGGATTTGCGGCGGGGAACTTTTCTCTAAGCTGTTATCTCATAGTCTTGTAGAACAGCTCGGCGACAAATACATATGCACCGAAGGTAGCACTTTTGGGGTGCATGACGGACATGCGATCTGGGTTAGATCTTGTAACGGGAGATTTCAGGTTACCGGTATACCAAAAGGCCAGCCTTCTAAACCAGCTTTCTCAGGAGCTAACCCAAACAAATAAGGCTGGTTCAAACCCTTCATTAAGGACAGCCAAAACCGCCGGGCCATGGCTGGGTCGGATCTGTAGGGGGATCATGCAGGGGCCTTGGGCATTCGTTGGGATCACCGGGAATAAACTGCTTTCCATTTCGATTCGGATCGCAATTGATGAATTGTGAGTTGGTTTGGCCTTGTTGCTCACACCAGGTTGTACAGCCCATATAGCGCTCAAGACAGGCGGTGTTAGCTCCTAATTCCGCGGCCCAGTTCATGTAGGTTTGATAGGTAGGGTTGTCCTTATTCTCGGTTTTCATGTATTGACCCCATAAAACCTTCAACCTGCTCACTGCCTCTACCTCCGCTGTAGTTTGAATCCCGGGGCTTGAAAGGGGAACCAGGGTGGCCGGTTGTGTCAGGATGCGCGAGGCTTGAGCGGTTAAATGATCCGGGAGTTCAGTGCCTTGACTGGGCAGGGGTAAGTTGGGGTTAGCTATGATCTGCGGAAGAGGATTTGCCGTACTCACTGACTCGAAGAGAGGAACTTCGCTATGGATAAAGTCGGCGTTAAGTGGGGTAATTTTCTCAGAGAGTGGAGATTGGTCGGTTCCGGTCTCCAAAATGAAAAAGGACTCAGGTGTTGAGGTGGCCAGGGTGAGAGCAAGAAATACAAATAGGGCAGAAAGGAAAGAAAATCGACTCATCATGAAGAACCATCATAATCCAGATACATAAAACTTCCAATGGTCTGTGACAGAGGCTTTAAAGGAGCGTTTGTAGATCTCAGTGTCCGTTGAATCAAAGGTCGAGTTGTATTTGATTTCCCTCTTAACAGCCCCGGATCCAGCCTGAATAGAGAGCTTCTTTGCAGCTAAAATACCCTCCATGTCTAACTTATAGGGTAAAGAAATCCCTCCTTTGAGCGCAATCAATCCTGCCTGCACAGGCTGTGCGGTTTGAAGCTCGATATTACCCTGAAGTGACACGAGGGTGAGGGTTTCGCCCCCTGACGATGAAATTTTACCCTGGATTTTAATATCCTTTTCCACCAGAAGAATCCCTCCTCCCCCTGCTGCTATCTCAATTGGTTTCTCTAAAAGGAGACTGCCATCTATGTAAACCACTCCTCCCAAAGATATCCGTGATGGCGAAATTTGCACGGAACTAAAGAGAGAATCCTGGTTTGCGTAGAGCTTTGCTTTGTCTTTAAGAAACTCCAAATCTTCGATGGCATTTAAGTCTGCTGATTTAAAGAGTACCTCTCCGTTATCATTTTTAATGGTAACCACACCCGAAACCAGGGGTTGGTGAAAGGGTGCCGCTACTCCGTTGACTTCAATCCTCTCCAGAGAGGGAGGTGATCTAGGATCTGAGATCTCGAATTTGGGAAAGGCAGTTTTCTCAAGTTCTTCGGGAAACTTCAAAAATTCCAGATTAGCTTCATTATAGGGGTGGGCGTCTACCCTGCTCATTCGCGCCTTATAAAAATCATAGCCGGTTCCTCCCTGCAGCTTAGCCAATCCAAGGAAATGATCATGGATAACCTCCCGGGCGGTCAAATCGATGACATTTCCAGGCCAGACATAGTCATGGAAGTTATTAAATGCATCCGCATCCAGGTAGGGGAGTGGGTAAGTCTCGTCTTCGTCAAGATAGAAAATTCCCTGGATCAAAAGGATTCGACGAAGTACATTCCCAATGACCAGGGTGGGAGAAGGGTGGTTCGATGGCCCGAACAAATTTAGAACACAGCTGTAGGCATAGGAGTTCTCATCCACCAGTTTTAAGAGCTGATAAGGCTCTTCATTTGCCTCTTTAAAAAGGCGGCTCTTCCAACTGTGATATTCCCATCTGCCGTTTTTCCCCAGGAAACTCTCTGGCTCAACGGCATAACCAAAGAACCTGGAATCCAGAGGTTCGGAGAACTCTTGATTCCCTCCGGAAGAGGAGAGCCCCAGGTGATATTCCCCCGAAGATCCAAGATAAATCCACCCCCTCCTATCGATATCTTCTTTCAACCGTGATGGTTCTAGCCTTTCTCCAGGATCGGTGGGAAGTGAGGAATGAATGTTTATTGGCGAGGAGATGAGGGACTCATTGGAATCCTTGATAGAATTGAGATTCAGGCTGTCCGGCTGACGTAGAAAGAATACAAATTTTCCTAATACGGGGGGCAGGACACTTACCCATTTCAGCCATGAGAAACTCTGAATTTTGACTCCGGTTGAATTCAGTTTCGCTTCACATGTCAAAATGATTTGGGAATTTGTTTCTTGATCATTAGCCTGAAAACCAGCGGGGGAGTTCGTATAAATTGGTTGCTGCGAGCCTCTTGAAAGAGAGATCTCTAAGTTGGAGCCGGGCTGAGACTTTGCAAGGCTTTGAAGGGAGGGAGTAGTGAAGGAGAAAGTTTCAGAAGGTCCAGATGAGAGTCTCTGGTGCTCTATAAACCACTTCACAAACGCTTTGAATCCATCGGGTGCCTTTTCTTCTTTGGGGAATGTGGCAGGGTCCGCTGTGTTGATAAAATTCAGTCCGGTCTGTAAAAATTCCCGGCCGATTCTGAGACCGCCTACTGCAAGGTGATAGGCTCGTTCCTTATCAGAGTAGAAACTTGCCAAACGCACATGCTGACGGGAAACCTGGAACAGGGAAAAGGCCAGTGCCGCAGCTAATACAGCCAGTAAGAGGCTCAATGGGAGTACAAATCCGTTTTGCCGGCTTGTCATTCGCAGGAGTATACTGTGAATTCCTGGATCAGGCATCAAATCAATGACGTAAACATGAGAAGAATCGATAGTTACAGCGGGGTTACGATGCTTGAAATCCTCATTGCAGTCACTGTTATCACCATCTGTTTTATACCGGTTTTTTCTATTTTTTCCATGTCTCACCGGATGAGCGCTTCAGGTAAGAATCTCAACAGGGTAGTACGTTTGGCCAATAACCTGATGAGTGGGCTCAAGTCCCTGGACGCTTCTGCTCTTCCCATCCTCGATGAGAGGAGTGATGATCAATTACCGGGGTCTCTTGATCTTGAAACCCTGGGGATCTCAAAGAGTCCTTCAGGCTTTCGGAGGTATCTGACTATTTCAAAAGTTGAGGATGCGCTGTTAGGAGCAGACTTTCATCAAATTTTTGTAGATGTGAAGTGGATCAGTTCAGTCAGTGATAAAGAACTGGTTTATCGGCTTAGCACAGTCGTGGAAAGTGAAGAATGAGAAAAAACTCAGGTTATACCCTTATTGAAGTGGTCGTCGTTTCAGCATTAGCGGCTCTGGCGATCTCTTTGATTTACACTCTCTATATTCATTTCTCCCGCAGCGCTAATACTGAAGATTTAGAGCAGCAATACTACCAGAAATTAACATCCCTCGAAGGCTGGGTGAGGCAGGATCTCAGATCTGCGGTGGAGGTCAGGGAAGAAGCGTCCGGGGTGTTCTCCATCAAGACTCAGAGCCTCGATAATCAACTCAACCTGAACACTCGGGAAATCGTGTATTGGAGGGACGAAGGGGGCAGGGGGGTTGAACGCCACGTAAAGAATACGGGAGAAGTAAAACAATTTGATTTCACCGGGTTAGTTCCTGAAGGAGAGTCCTTCATCTTTAGAATTAAATGAAAAAGAATTTAGAAAGAATTTGGGGACAGGCTGCTGAGACCTTTCAATAAGAACGGACTGTGCAATTTTCTATTTTCCAATAATCACCAGGAGTTTTCGATGTGGGCGACTATGGTCTGGCGGACTTCTAATTTTAGGGTTCTTTTGTAGTATTTAACTAGAAGTGTGTGCAGCTCTTTTATTTGCTCGCTTGTTAGCGGTTGGCTCGTGTCTATATTTAAAATGATTTGGTCTGGAGTGTCCCTGGGAATTTCTATGGTTTTTAGGGTTGAGGTCTGCGGCCAAATTGCATGAAGTTCATGAATTTGACTGGTACTTGCCGGGTTGATTTGTTGGAAAAGACGAATGGTTAGAGGGAAGCTGATTACCAGAGCGACAATTAGGAGAACTTCTACAGCACGCCTTGCCCATAGTCGCAGTGGCTTTTTGAGATCAGGAGGCTTCACCCCCAGACAATATAGAGTCGCGGCAGATGCCAGAATGATAGCTATCAAGTTGATACCGAACAAAGAAGCGGCTCCAACTCCCAGGGCGGTTTCAGAACGGGCAAGACAAATTCCAGCGCTCGCCAGAGGCGGGACAAGGGCAGCGGCAATGGCAACCCCGGGCAAAGCTCCCATCAGACCTGGTCGTGCGGTACTATAGGCGGCGGCAATTCCGGAAATCAGGGCAACCATAAGGTCAAGAACATTAGGCGAAGTTCTTGAGATAACCTCCGGTGGTAGGTGACTACCGGGGACGATGATTCCGACAAGAATCCCCAGAAGCATAGCCATCAAGAAACCATTTCCAATGGTAACTACGGCGTTTTTTACCAGGAGAACATTCCCCTGAACCAACCCTAGCCCAGCGCCGAGCATAGGCGTCATCAAGGGAGCAACCAGCATGGCTCCAATGATGATCGCAGGAGAGTTTTGCAGTAAGCCTAAACTGGCAATTAGTGAGGATAGTGTGATGAGCGTATAGAAATCTATGCTCGTACTGCTCTTTTGCTCTAACTCCTCAAAAAGACTCAGTCGATCTTGTCTCTCGAGGCCGGGTAAAAGGTCTCGAAATCTCTCTACGAGTGATTTGTTGAGATTTCGAATGCGTTCTCCGGATTTGGAAAAAATCCCAATGGCGGCATTACTTCGATCATAAAACTCCTCTTCTCTTAAGGAGTTAAAAAGTACGCGATGAATCCAGTTTGCGCTGGCGGAAGCGACTAAAACAAGGTCGTAATCTATTTTGCAGAGGCTGCTGATTTCCTGGGCGATATCCTCGCTAACCAGGATCTTATGGCCAGGTTGGACAGTGTCGGGGGTGAACTTTGCCTTTTCAATTAGAATATCAATGAGTTTTTGCCCAAGACCCATGGCTTCTTCACACTCATTGGAGACAACATGGAAGATTTCAACATTCAAATCCTTGTTCTTTTCCATCCAGTGTCGTACAAATTGCAGAAGCTCCAAGGATTGGGCTTGTTCTTGTACACTCAATGCCAGGCGGAAAGTACTGCTATAATCCGGAAGATTTCCGCGCAAAGTTATGCTTGGGCAGATGAGAGCCTCTGTCCAGTCTCCCTTCACATCCTCCCCGATAAGCGAGCTGATTTCTTCTCTGCCGCGAATGCCGCAAATCAAAAGCTTACAGGAGTTATCCTTGCAGAATTGAAGGAGCAATTTGAATTGGGATGATCCATTAAGCTGATTACAGGCTACCTGTGAAGGAACTTTGGATAAAAAACTATCTTCGGCTCGCTCTTCCCAACTTAAGGACTTAATTTCTTCGGATACCTGCCGGGGACCTGAATGAAATACCTGAAGGGGAGTGTCTAGTTGAGAAGAAAAGAAATCCCCCCATTCAATCAGGCTCTCTACTTCATCTTTAGAGTGAATCCATAAAGCAATGGTCATAAGCTAAACAATATCCTGTTGAGCCTGTGTAAGCAAAGTAACACTATGGCTGAACCACCAAAATTTAGATCATTGGCTTACATTTAAAGAAAAAGTAGTCTGTTCCCGAAAATGTCGAATGGGAAAATTCCTTGCTGATCTTCTGGGGAAAATGGTAGGAATTTTCCATGAAAAATCGTACTTGCCTGATTCGGCTCCTGTTAGCTTTTCTATTGTTGTTGGCATTTGCTGGTGAGACCTTTGCTCATGGGGTTGCGGCTGGAGATAAGGGATATATTCAGGAGATTACCGGTACCCATTTGATTCCCTTTATCTATCTTGGCGCTAAACATATGGTGACTGGATATGATCATCTGCTTTTTCTCCTGGGTGTCATTTTTTTCCTGTATCGCCTAAAGCATATTGCGATCTATGTGAGTCTATTTGCAATTGGCCACTCTACGACCATGCTGCTTGGTGTTTATTTTGGTTGGAATGTAAGTTCCTACCTGATCGACGCCATCATCGGACTATCAGTAGTGTATAAGGCCCTGGACAACCTGGGGGCTTATCAAAGGTGGTTCGGATTTCAACCCAATACAAAACTTGCCACGCTTATTTTTGGTCTATTTCACGGCCTGGGCCTGGCTACCAAGGTTTTGGAGTACGAACTCGCACCCGATGGTTTGCTGCAAAATCTTCTGGCTTTCAATGTCGGAGTGGAAGTTGGTCAGCTTCTTGCCCTGGTAGCGATCCTAATTCTTATGGGATATTGGCGTAGAAGTGGAAATTTTCAAAGACATGCCCATGTCGCCAATGTGGCCATCATGACAGCGGGATTCGTGTTGATTGGTTACCAGTTAACGGGATTCTTTTACGTTTAATGAAGGGATAGAGTCGAGTATGTATAACGCAAATGTGCCATCTGAAAACGAACTGCCTACGTCTGGCCAGCTTTTTACCTCAACCATGATCGCGTTGATCGTTGCCAGCGTTGTCCTTGTTGTAACTGTTCTTCCGTCCGAGTATGGCATTGACCCAACCGGCATTGGACGAGTTCTGGGCTTAACTCAGATGGGTAAAATCAAGATACAGTTAGAGAGGGAAAATAAAAGGGGTAGCACGGCTGTCACGAACCCATTTGCAGTCTCCCTTGAAAAAGCCCCGGCACAGGAGTTTGCGTTAAAAAAGTTTAATCCACCTGGCCCAGTTCAACAGACCAGGGTTTGGAAAGATGAAGTATCTGTGGTTCTTGTGCCTGGCCAGGGTATTGAATACAAACTAGTCATGAAAGCCGCAGCCACGGCTCAGTTTTATTGGTCCGCAAATGGGGGTCTTTTGAATTACGACAAACATGGCGATGGAAAAGGTGCCTCTATCAGCTATGAAAAAGGTCGCGGTGTCCCTGAAGATGAAGGGGTTATCGAAGCCGCCTTCGACGGCAATCATGGGTGGTTTTGGAGGAATCGAACTGATGTACCAGTAACGCTGACTCTACGCACAAAAGGTAGCTACAGCAAATTGAAGCGATTGCTTTGAGCAGGGTATGTCCCCAGCATGCCCCGGTATGCTTCTGATTCAATGGATTTGCGATCACCCAATACAGAGTTTCGACGGACATAAGCCCACCGTATTCAGTGTTGTACGCTTGAAAATATGTTTTGAATTCTACCTAGTCATAGGTCTTTAGAAAATATGGGGATAGTCGAGTTTTAGTTTTTTTTGAACATAAGGCGTGACTCAAACCAGAAAGAGGCAATAGTACAAGACGCAAATAGCACTCAGGGACCAGGAAAGGCTATCCATTGCCTTATTCTCCAGGAGATCATCAGGAGGGGCTAGCCCGATTTTTGGTTGTTTCTCATCGTTGATATAGGCGGTTTTGAAGAGAAAATCCCAGGCGCTGAAGACCACACCAAAGTTTTTTACTCCTCCCTGGTCGGGCTCAACCTCGTGATGCCAGATGTGCATTTTAGGATGATTCAAAACATAGCGTAGCGGACCATAGGAAAAGGCCAGGTTGGAGTGATTCAGGTGACCGATGAGGGTAGCAATTAGCGCACTGATCAGGACCACCTTCCATGGGACGCCTAGCAACAGGGGCACAGCGTATCCCAGGGTTTTATAAACTACGATTTCCATCCAATGAAAACGGAAATTACACCAGAAATCCATAATACTCACCGTATGATGGGTACCGTGGAAATACCAGAGCAGAGGGTAGCGGTGCAGGAGTCGATGAATCCAATACTCAATGAAATCCTTACAAACCAGAAAGACCAATACCTGTACGGGGAAGGAAAGAGATTGCAGGGGGTGAAAAATCTCAATCCTCGCAAAGGAAAAACTTAGACCTCCTGCGACTTGATATAGCAATACAGCCAGACACGATCCGAAGATTTCCCCATTAAAAATAAGAAAAAATACATCGCGGATCAGATACTTACGAAACAGCTTTTGCTCGCGCCAGGGAACGAGCCGCTCCAACATAAGCACGAATAGGGAAATTACCATCAGCCAAAATAAGTAGCTATATAAAAACCGTTCAGCCATACATGTTTACCTGTTCACTCATTTCCCAGGATTTCTCAGAGATCGATTTAGTTGGGTCAAGCCAGCTTTGCCTCAACCTGGATTTAGTTCATAATACATTTTTAAAATCCTCTCCAGTTGAGAAAAGGGTGTTTAGAATCGACTTTCACGCTGACCCTTTCTTTACATTCTCATTGCTTTTGTTTAAGTTATTTCCACTTTTTTGGAAATAAGGAATTGTTTTATGACCGGGTCAGAAAATATTACCTGCGATGTGGTCTGTTTTAATCAAGATAAGATTCATTCCATCCAATCATCCTTGCCGCAGCGCGATGAACTTGAGTCCCTCGCTGCGATTCACAAAGTTTTAGGACATCCGGTTCGCCTTGCGATCCTGGAGGTTCTTAAGTTTGAGCAGTGTTGTGTTTGTGACTTGGCGAACATCCTCACGGAGCCGGTTTCCACCATCTCTCAGCATCTAAAATCCTTGAAGAACCTCGGATTACTCAAATCCAGCAAACGCGGAAAGCTTGTGTTTTATGAAGTGAATATCAGTTCCATGGAGTGGACCTTTCTTCACAATCAAAATTTGAGCAAATTGAACCAGTAAGGAGTACAGTCATGGTAAAGCAAATTTTCATCAGCATTGGTTTTGTTGCCCTGGGCGCATTGGGAACGATTTACTTCATGAATCAACAGGGCCATGTTCACGGTGAAGAATTTTGTACCAGGCACAGTGTTGCAGAAGCAGAATGTCCCTGGTGTGATTCTAGCCTGATAAGCAAGCTAGGAATGTGTCCCGAGCACAAGGTGCCGGAGGCGCTTTGCAGCAGGTGTAATGTAAATCTAATTCCAGGCTTCAAGGCTGAGAATGATTGGTGCGCCGGGCATGGACTACCTGAATCGCAGTGTGCCAAATGTATGGCTGGTGATCTTCCTGAAGGAGAAAAGCCTAAATGAAATGGCTTTTAAACGTTGTTTGGTTGTTCCTCTGCCTCTCGCTTGGCATAGGTATTGTCTATTTTTACACCGCAGAAAAGACCAACCTCAGGATCTCCCAAAACCAGCTATGCCAACACCAGTTGTCCCCAGGTCAATGTGCCTTTTGTGATACGAGTTTGATTGAATCTTTAGGGTTTTGCCACGGTCACGGTGTTCCGGAAGCCTTTTGCACACGCTGTAATCCTTCACTTATTAAGGCGTTTCAAGTTGAGGGGGACTGGTGCGCTGAGCACAATCTACCCGAATCCCAATGCAAGCTATGCAAAGAAGAGACAACCGCTCAAGGCGTTGAAATTCAAGGAGGTCGTTTGAAATTGTTTCAAAGATCCGGTTACAAGAGCGGCAGGGCTTCAAATCCGGATTGTAGTAATGATGGGCTGATGATCGCGCTGCGCGATCCCAAGACAGCCAGTGCGGTTGAGCTGGGATTCGCTAAACCCAGGCCTTCCGCCGGTGCTGAATACAGCTTGTGTAACGTGGAGATAGAGTTTGATCAAAATCATCTGGCCCACATAACACCGAGGGTGGGCGGTACGGTTGTCAAAGTACAGAAGGATCTTGGCGACACGGTACAAAAAGGTACTATCATGGCAAGAATTCACTCCGATGCATTTGCCCAGGCAAAGTCTGAATATCTACAGGCAAAGGCCCTATATCAATTATGGAGGCGTAACTTCTCAATGGAGCAAGAGCTTCAGAAGAGCGGCGCAACCTCAGCAAGATCCGTCCTCGAGGCGGAGACTAAAATGATTGAAAATCGAGTCGCTGTCGATAAAGGGAACCAACAACTCAGAATTTTGGGACTTTCGAAAAAAAGAATCGAGTCGCTTACCAGTGAAGATACCATCCAGTCCGTTCTAGAAGTCACGGCACCATTCCAGGGTATTGTAATTCAGCGGCACGCAGTTTTTGGAGAGACCGTGGATCAGAAACATGCGCTATTCATGATAGCTAACACAAAGCTAATGTGGGCCAGGCTTGATGTTGCTTCATCCCAGGTACGACAGATTAGCTATGGTGATCAGGTTGAAATCATCATCCCCGAACTGTCTCCCATGACTTTTCAAGGCAAAATCAGCTGGCTTGCCAATGAGATTGATGACCATACACGAACTCTAAAAGCCAGGGTTGTTCTTACTAATGACAAAGGCTTGCTGAAGGCTGGAATGTTTGGCCAGGCCAAAGTCCACCATAAACTGGACAGCGAGAGTGTTATGGTACCGCGGGATGCTGTGCATTGGGATGGCTGCTGTAATGTTCTCTTTTTAAAGGAATCTAAAACACGGTTTGAAACACGCAAGGTCGAAGTCCGACCAAGTGAGCGAATGCCAGGATATTACTCTCTTAAAACTCCAATCTCCATGGATCGGGAAATCGTAACCACAGGCTCGTTTCTGTTAAAGACAGAACTAATGAAAGGTGATATCGGTGCGGGATGCTGTGAAGTGAAACCAGGAGGATAAGCTTCATGCTGAACCGCATCATATCCTGGTCATTACAAAATCGATTTCTTGTCATCCTGGTCACTTTGGTTCTGGCTACCGCTGGAATCCTGTCCCTAAAAAATCTGAATCTGGATGCATTTCCAGATGTCACTCCCATTCAGGTTCAGGTAAATGCCGTTGCTCCTTCGTTAAATCCAGTTGAAATTGAACAGCAGGTAACCTTCCCGATTGAGAGGAAGATGAGTGGCCTTCCGGGTCTGGTGAATATTCGCTCCATTTCAAAATTTGGATTCTGTCAGGTCATACTCACTTTCGAAGACAAGTTTGATATTTACCTGGCACGTCAACTGACTTCTGAAAAGTTGCAGGAAGTAGCACTTCCAGAGGGGTTGGCAACCCCCTCCTTAGGCCCCATATCAACGGGACTTGGCGAGGTCCTCCATTACCATCTTGAGAGCGATCGGCATTCATTGCAGGAACTAACCACAATCCAGAACTGGATCATAAAGCCCAGGTTGGCTTCCGTTCCAGGAGTAGCGGAGATTAATACCTGGGGCGGTAAGAAAAAACAGTACCAGGTGGTTGTAGACCTGAATGGATTGATGAAGTACAGATTAGGATTGGCTGACATAGTCAAAGCCCTGAGGGAAAATAATCTCAATGTGGGAGGCGGCAATGTAAGCCAGGGCGGCGAGTACCATTTGGTACACGGAGTGGGGATTGTCACATCCTTGAAAGAAATCGAACAAATTATGGTCTCTCATCGAGAGGGAGTTCCCATTTACATCAAGGATCTGGCCAGAGTCATAATTGGTCACGAAATCAGGCGTGGGGCCATGACCGCAAAAGGTAAAGGAGAATCGGTACTTGGCCTTGGCTTCATGCTGCAGGGAGAAAACAGCTTTGAGATTACCAAAAGACTGGTTCAGAAAATTGAGGCAATTCAAGGAGATCTACCCGGCGGGGTAAAGATCAGAATCCTATACAAACGAACGGACCTCATTGACGCAGTAATTCATACCGTCAAAGAGAATCTCCTTGTGGGTGCTTTATTGGTGATTGCTACTTTGTTCTGGTTTATGGGCAGTTTACGCGCAGGATTGATTGTAGCTCTCGCTATTCCTTTGTCCATGCTGTTTGCCTTTATTGAAATGGTTCAATTTGGCATTGCCGGGAGCCTGATGAGCCTGGGTGCCATTGATTTCGGTCTCATCGTGGATAGCTCCGTCATAGTCGTAGAAAACAGCATGCGAAAGCTTGCTGAAAATGATCAACGTCAATGTCCCGTAAAAATTGTGGAACAAGCCACTTTAGAAGTCAGAAAACCAACCATGTATGGCGAACTGATCATACTGGTGGTCTTCATTCCGATCCTCGCCCTGGAGGGGATTGAGGGTAAGCTTTTTATCCCCATGGCACTGACCATGATTTTTGCCCTGGCGGGCTCCCTGGTCTTGTCTTTGACCCTGACTCCGGTGTTGGCCAGCCTTTTTCTACCAACTAAATTGACTCATCAGCAGACACGTCTCATGCGATGGGCAAAGGCTATCTATAAGCCGGTGTTGTCATTCTCCATCAGATTCAAGGGATATTTCATCGCAGCGGGACTTGCCCTGGTGATTATGGGCATCCTATTGGCTTCAAAACTTGGAACCGAGTTCATTCCCCGACTTGATGAGGGTTCGGTAGTCATTAACACGATTCGTCTTGCCGGTATTTCTCTCGATGAATCCATACGCTACGGAAATCAAATTGAAAAGCACCTTCTTCGCTCCTTTCCAGATGAGATCCAGACGGTCTGGACCAGAACGGGAACAGCTCAAATCGCCACGGATCCAATGGGTCTGGAATTAAGTGACGTATATATTACTTTGAAGCCGCGAAAGAGCTGGAAACAAGCTCAAACACAGGGAAAGCTAGTCGAGAAAATCAGGCGGGAATTGGAAAGTTTACCCGCTATGCGAATGGTTTTCACTCAACCCATAGAGATGCGTGTCAATGAGATGACAGCAGGGATTCGTGCAGATCTCGGTGTAAAAATATATGGTGACTCTTTTGAAAAATTGAAAGAAGTTGCTTCTGAAATCGGAGAGCTTTTAGAAAAAATTCCTGGTAGCAGTGATATTTATGTAGAACAAATTAGCGGGCAGGGAATCTTGCGTTTCAAAGTTCGACAGGATGCGCTTGCAAGGCATGGATTGAGTACTCGAGATGTTCTGAAATTCGTGCAAGGGATTGGAGTTATTGAAGTAGGTGAGATTCGTGAAGGACAACTCCGATTTGATCTCATTGTACGGCTTGAAGATAAATTTCGTAAAAATCCAGAAGCGATCGGTTCGCTTTTAGTTACCACCGGATCGGGAAAGTTGATTCGGCTTGAAGATTTAGTCACCATTGAGCAAACAGAGGGTCCGTCGACGATTACCCGGGAATGGCAGAAGCGCAGAATCTCCGTTCAATGCAATGTTCGAAATCAAGATCTGGGAGGCTTTGTTCAGGAAGTGAAGCGTCGAATCCAGGCTCAAAAAGAGCTGCCCCCAGGTTATCATATTGAGTACGGGGGGCAGTTCGAGAATCTTCAAAGAGCAAGAAATCGCCTGATGATTATAGTCCCGGCGGCACTATTCTTAATCCTTTGTTTGCTCCTGATGAGTACCGGTAAACTCACAGACAGCTTCATCATTTTTACGGGAGCACCCTTTGCTGCCATTGGTGGTATCGCGATGCTTTGGATCAGGGACATGCCTTTCACCATCTCTGCCGCTGTTGGATTTGTCGCAGTCTGCGGAGTTGCCATGTTAAATGGACTGGTGATGATGGCGACCATTCGACAGAAAATGGAAGAAGGAAGCTCGGTCGAGGAGTCAGTATTTCAAGGTGCTTTACTGCGATTAAGACCTGTGCTGATGACAGCCCTGGTGGCCGCATTTGGCTTTGTACCAATGGCTTTCAATACCGGTATAGGCGCAGAAGTACAGCGTCCTCTTGCTACTGTGGTTCTGGGAGGTGTTTTCTCTGACTGTTTGTTAACATTGTGTGTCTTACCGGCATTAGCCGTTAGTTTTATTGCTAAAGGTCTTAAGGGGTCAGACCAGGTAAGTTTGTAGAGAAAGGGACCAGACCACTTAAGTTTTACTGCATGACATCGTGGATCGCAGACTCTTTTTATACCGTGGGCGGAGGGTGGTTTTGATCTCAGGTCAGCTTCGTTTTAGCGATGCCCTCAATAATTCAACGAGGAATAATCTACAGAGGCTTCAGTTTGTTGTTTTTCTACATTCTCATCGGTTTTCTTGGCTTCTTGACTCCATAGTTCCCGATAGGCAAGATCCTTGTGAACTGTGCCCCCGTGATGCATCTCCACCGGACGCATTCGCTCATCCTTGGCCGACGCATTTTCACCCGACGGGTAAATAGTATAGACAGCCCTGATTCTAGTTTCCTTCAAACTATTCAGAAGCCGCCTGCTTTTCACAAG
This sequence comes from uncultured bacterium, assembly GCA_964539825.1. Lineage (GTDB taxonomy): Bacteria > Muiribacteriota > UBA6191 > UBA6191 > UBA6191 > CAZIKF01. The sequence goes on along the minus strand of CAZIKF010000060.1, from coordinate 304 downwards.
AAACTCCTTGGCAGCGATAGAACTCCACCACGGAAACTCCACAGCCTCTTTCTCATTCTTAAGTCTCTGAGTGATTGTAAGAAGTTCAGGTGAAATCTCAGCCGTGGGAATCGGATCTAAGCGGTAGCCTTTTCCATGGAAGGTGGTGTTTTCGTCAATGATTGTCACGTCATTTTCCAGCTTCGTTCGCTTCAATGGAACGACGGAATCTAGCTTAATGCAGACCTTGGAGACCTTACGAAACGGTAAACCAGTCATTGGACCACGGTCCCACTTCTTCTGAATACATTCAACGCTGCCTTCC
>CAZIKF010000059.1:0-22025 GCA_964539825.1 uncultured bacterium | reverse complement strand
CTAAAAGACTACTAACTCGCAAGCTACTGGTTCTGTACGTAACGCATCGCAGACTTAGAATATCGCAAAAACGCGCGGGTTTGGCTACACTTCAACGACTTGTTCGACCCTTCTTTATGGGGATCTTTTTTTTAAGTCGATCTCTAATTTAATCTTTAAATTTCTCAATTTCTTTCAAAAAATCTTGGAATTTTTCAGCACAATTTTCATCTTTAGCCCATCGTCTTAGGTCATCAAAATCAATTTCATGCCCACTTGTAGCAACAAGAGATGCCAGTTTTAGTCCTTGTTTTTCATTATTATGAAAGTAGTAGACGAGTCTGTCCTTGATACAATCCGTCGGAGTCAAAATATTCAAGACACCAACATCAGTCTTGATGTTGTGAATCTTGTTAATTCTTTCTTCTCCAATTGCTAATGGTCCTGTTGGAAACTCCACATAAAACTCTGTGTCTTGATGAAAATATAATCGAGCAAGGGTCGATTGTTTCTGAAATCCGAGTGAAGTCATTACTCCTTCGATTGATTTTCTGTTACTCTCATATCGATTGACCAGGTCCAAGTCCTGTGAGACATACTTTTCGTTGCTATAGATTGCAACACAGGAACCTCCTGACAATACTACTTCGAGTCCTTTTTCCATTAACTTGGAACAAATTAAGCTACCAAGTTCAATGCGACTCATCTCAGCGATTGGCTTCATAAAGGTTTACCTTTTTTTCGAGGTCTTCGCCTGTTATACAGGAGTCTGTTTTGCTCTTCAGGGGAATAGAATGAGATTGATTTTTCCAAGAGTGCCTTAAGTTCCTTTAAGAATGGGTAGCGAAAATTAAATTCATAAATTCTGGTTCTACCTTCTTCAAAACTAACCAGGACTCCAACATCTTCAAATTTTTTGAGTTGCTTTAAAATCGGGTCTGAACTTGTAGCATAAAACTTTGAAATCTCTCTAACATAACCTTTGTCACGTGCGCTGATGTAAGTTAAAACTTGTTCTGCACTTTTTGAACCGAATATTGCTTCCAACATTATTGAACCACCACATGTACTATAAATAAGATCGTATGCACTAATATATAGTACACTTGAACTATATATTAGTGCAATACGTGAACTGTAGAAAGCCTGAATTTTGGACACAATGCCGGGGCCGAACTATTGATTAGCTTGAAATTTTTCAATGATAATGGCCATTTGGCAAGATGTGGTGGAAGTGGAGCCATCTGGTTTGTTTGCAGCGCTTTCCGTCAGATGTCCTGTCGGTACACCTGCCCTGGTCTCTGGTCTGAAGTTTCTGTATAAGTTTTATATTTAAGGGTCTTCGGCTGGGTTTGGCGTGTGTAGTGCGACACATTGGAAGGGGCCTGGCAGGGAGCTATGATTGAAGGGAAGCTACCTGATAACTTGAATTTCTGAATTCACGAAATGAATGGACCGTCTCCTTAATTTTTCGGATACTGAACTGGTGTATTTGCATCTTGCAGTTGGATTGAGAATATTGCAGGAAGTGATCGTAACCTAAGCCGTCAGGAAGTTGAGATGGATAACAGAGTCGAATTACTCCCGACTAAGAAGCTCGTGGGTATACCAATGAAAATGTCCTATTCCTGCAACAGAACGACGGAACTTTGGAAACTTTTCATGCCTAGAAGAGCTGAGGTCATCCATCGGAAGACCTCCGATTATATTTCAATGCAAGTCTATGATAAGGCTGCAAAAGATATGTTCTCGCCAGAGGCTATTTTTGAAAAATGGGCAACCGTTGAGGTCTCGTCTTTCTCATCGATTCCCCCAGGTATGAAATCATATACCTTGCAAGGCGGAAAGTACGCTGTGTTTGTTCATGAAGGTCCAGCTAGCGCATTCTCCAAGACTTTTCAATTTATCTTTGGTGAGTGGTTACCTGAATCAGGATTTGAACTAGATAATCGCGAACATTTTGAAGTACTACCCGAGGGCTATAGCCCCGTTGATCCAAACGCCAAAGAAGAATTCTGGGTTCCCATTATTCAATCAATTTGAGATCGGAAGAATAGGGATAGCTTCACCAAGATTTAGGATTTTAGGAAATCGATTTTCCAGTCTCTCTTTTTCATCAATTCATCAAGGTCAGCTCGAAACTGATTTCGAACTTGAGAGAGCTTTTTCTTTACGGCATCTGCACCCAGGGTCCCGTCTTCACTTAGATCCAATACTGTGCAAACACTACCCTCAAGGCTGGAGATTAATCGATCCAAAGCCATAGAGAACTCATCGAAGATTTTCTCCTGTCCTTCTTCGTTCTCCTTTTTTACCTCGGGTTTCTTCTCTTCGGCCTGTGTCTGTGTAGATGGGTTAAAAGCCCCCATCTGGGAGGTAACAGCACCCGCTATCGACTGAGAAATCTTTGAGGAAACTTCTTTGGAGATTTGGTCAAACATCTCCTGGCCCATCTGCGGACCCATCATTCCTGAGCATGAGGAGTCACCCTTGGACTCTGTGGAGCCATCCGCGCAACCCGGCCCCATAGATCCCATCGAATCTTTAACCTTAGCCTCAACATCCTTAGCAATTTGTGAGGAAATCTCACGAAAAAAGGCTTCATCCATAACAACTCCCAATCAAGAGCAACAACTTTTATTCTAACCGTTCCAGGCAAATCAGCCAAGTCAGGGGATCAACGCCTGAGCTTAAACAACCCAAGAAGAGAAAGCTGGTAGGGAAGAATATTCCAGGCTCACCCCTCATTTCTCACTCCCTGATATGAAGACGCGGCCTATCCCCGAAATTCCCTCCTTTTGAAATTTTGTGGGAAAAAATTCGTGAGCGCCTCAAGATTTTGTCGTCTTTGGAAGATAGAGCACGAAACGCACTATGAATGATGCAGAACTTGAGAAGCAATTAGAGTTAGTTCAACGATGCCTTGCAGGTGACGAGGGAGCCTGCCGGGAAATTTTCGATTCGAATTATGGATTGGTGATGAGTGTGGCCTCAAGAATGCTTAAAAACGAAGATGATGCCAGAGATGTTGCCCAGGATGTCTTTAGCAGGGTTTTCCAATGCCTGTCTCGTTTCAAAGGAGATAGCCGCCTTTCTACCTGGATTCGCCGTATCACGGTGAATCGGTGTTTGGACCTTATCAAAGCTGAAAAACTGAGCTATGAAGAGCTGCCTCAACTTGCCTCTTCTGAAGACCTCGAGAGTGATGCTGAGAAAAGAGAGCTTCTTGGTGAGGTTGAGGAAGCTCTGCAGAAACTGAAACCAGCACAGAAAGCCCTGGTCTTAATGGCCGCCCATAAAGATTCTGACTATTCGCGATTGGGAAAAGTATTCGGGTTGAGCAGTACCGAAATCAGGGGCCGGCTATATCGTGCCCGCTGTCAGCTCAGGAGGTATTTGAAATGGTGAAATTAGAGAAGATGGAAACCATGTCAATATGGGGTGAGGAGAGTTTGAACCCCATCGATACTGACCAACTAAAAACCCTCGAGAAAGAAGAGGGTTACCGACACTTTTGCCAACAGCTTAACCATAAACTTCTTGGAATGGAGCCTGATCCACGAACAGCTGAGCTCTGGCATGGATTGAATGAGACACTACCAAAAAAATCCTGGTTGAGGCACTTGAAGGAAGATTTCACTCTTGACTGGGAAATGGGACTCGTCGCTTCCCTGGCAGCATATGCCGTATGGATATTCCTATTGGCAAATGAAGTATCTGCCGGACTGGCAAGATTCTCAAATCTTGACGGAAGTCTTGCGGGAATGATCTAGAAACTTAGAGATTCAAATGAGGGAGACAATATGAAACGATTGAGCCAAAGAATTTGCGCTCTGGTACTGAGTTTAATCGCTATACAGTCCGTTTTTACGATGGTTGAAGAAGAGGATTCCATCTTGATGGAAGCTAATTTGTGGATGGAGTCGGCGAGGAAGGAGGCGGAGCAGAACCTGGGGTGGTTTGAAGGGGAAGCAAAGTTGTTTTTTGAGGAGGAACCCGTCGGGAAGAAGACTTCACATCCTTCAAACAGAGGCCCTCAGAACAACATACAGATTTTGGAAATTTTGCGAGGCGGAACCTGGAAATACGAACTGTACCGAGGATTTGCAAAGTTAGTTCTCGAAGAAGAGGACAAGAGACTTAAGCTGACCAGGGCGCTCTTGGCTCAACTTGAGTTCAACGAGAGGTTCGCACCCCATATCCTGGTGGCTTTGGGCGCTGGAATTGAGGACAATTCCAAAAAGAGTGCTGATCTCTTTTATCAAAGAGCCATAGAGTCACAACAAAAACTTGGAATTCGCAAAGATCTCTATGCGTCTCTTATTGAATCTCCACTGCTCTACCTGTTGGGCGCACTGGAAAAGAGCGATGTTCAACGCACCTTTGAGCTGTTGGAAGTCGCAAATCAAATGGCTCCCAATACCGAAGGATTCGAAGTCTTGAACCGCAAGGCTTCTCGCTATCTTAAATCTAAAAATCGAAGGAAGGAGGCAAAGAAGTTCGAGCAGCGTGCGCGAGATGGATACTTCCATCCCAATTTCTTCTTCGTGAACGGAATTCTACGCAACCTATGGGACCTGCAGATTCTGATGATCATCGCCTCAGCCCTGTTTATAGTCGTCTACGTACTGTGCCTGAAACTTCGATATTTTCGCGTTCAGAACCTGGTCCTGGGGAAGGTGTTGAAGAATAAAAACAGGCTTCAAAAAGTGATCTTAAAACTTGTCTACAATACCTTTTACTTTGCTAACTCAAGAGAATACCTCGTATTGGTCTTTGGAGTCTTGCTCCTGGGGCAAGCACTCTTCTTCAATACCCATATGATCTCCACATCGGGGCTTAACGCGGCGGTTCCCGAAGACTTCAGCGAGGGACATTGGAATCTTCAACGAGTAGAGAACTATCTTCAACACTGCCGCTTAGAAGGAAGACGTCCTCTGTCCTTCTATCTATCTGGGTTCCAGAAGCTTGTTACTGGTAAGCACTCCAAAGCCGTGGACTACTTTGAAGAAGCCCTCGCAAAGGAAAAAGATGATCTTCCCGAAGAGTTTGCCTACAACCATAGCCTGGCCTTAATTGGGGCAGATCAAGGGAACAGAGGCCGAGAGTTATTCGCGCAGCAGGGTACGGCTGAAGTTCTGAAACGACCTGTATTTCAGGAGTTACAGCAATGGCATAAGGAACCCATCCCTTACCCTCCCGGCCCTGAAACCTATACCCGGCACTTTCAACGGATCGATATGTTCACCTGGGAGGTGCTGCCTCAAATGCTGGAGGCCGCCAGGTTCATGTTCACGGATATATATGCTGGCCATCCCCGGTCTAAGCGCAGTGCCCTGGAAACCTGGACCCTGATACTGGTCCCCCTGTCACTACCGTTGTGGCTGCTCATGACACTGATCATTCGGAAGGTAAAAAAAGTGAATCATCCCTATGAAAGAGCTCAGCGTGTTGAGCAGGAAGTTGACTGGTCTGATGAGGATTTCTTGTCACCCCATAAGGAGTCATTGAGTAGTTTTTTAACCCGAAACCTCATAGCACTCCTGATTCCGGGCGGACAGGGTGTGGTATCGGGAAGGGAGACCCTAATCGGCGGCGGATTGCTTCTTTGTACAATCCTCGGAGTAGTTGGAAGTGCTTCATTGTTTTACTCCCTACCCCAGGGGATTGGACTCATCGGCCCACTGCTACTGACCTCCATTGGACCGTTTGCGTTTCCCCAGATTACGTACAGTGTACTGCATGAACCTCTCGTTGGGACCTATGCGGTATTGATTCTTAGTCTGGTGCCGCTGTCCTATCTTCTAAATGGACTCCTCGTTTTCAAGAGAATGAGGTAGAGGATCTCCCTGATTCCAATCCATTTCGTTTAGAAGAGAACGGATTTGGGTTGGAAAGGGAAGAAATCGTCGTATCTCTTATCTGTATCCTTTCTTTCGAGACCGGAATCCAGGAAAATGGAAAGGCAGCACAGTTTTAAATCCACGTCATGAGATTTGCATACACGATTTTTTCATTCCTTTTTTTCTACTCCATCTTTCTACCGGTTCAGAATTGTGAGGAAACCAGTCCCATTAATTGGGAAAAGCAGTTGTCTTCAGTTTCGACTCTCAGGGAGGAGGGCTACCTTAAGGATGCGCAAACCCTCGCTGACCGTATCCTCACCCTGACCCGCGAAGCTTTTGGGGAAAAGGACCAGAGAACCCTTCGCGCTTTACATGAATTCTCGGCCACCCTCTTCAGCCAGGACCGGTTTAGAGAGGCTGAGAAAATGGTTCGCCTCGGATTAGCACTGAGAACTGATGATTCCACTGCCGTGTCCGTGGGAAAAATACAGGATTTAGAACTGCTGGCTCGAATCGAACTTGCTTCAGCAGCACCAGTTTCAGCAAGAACCCATCTCACTGAGGCATTGGAGATGCATGAGTCTTTGAAAGAACCATCGGTAAAATTGGAAGGACGAATCTTTCATACTCTGGCTCAATTAGAACGCGAATCCGGAAATTATGAAGGTGCTTCTGAGTTAGGGACCCGGGCTCTTGAGCTTTACGGCGATCAGGATCAGCTATTTGCCTTAGAGGCTCGGCTTTCCTATGACCTGGGCTCCATTGCTATAGAAGCCGGATGGATTGGAAGAGCTCGTGAATTGTTAGACCGCTGTGTTCGCCTGTTAGAGAACAGGGTAGACCGTCAAGACCCACGCTGGGCTTATGCTCTGGAATCCATGGCCGTGGTCCTGGTTCTGTCTGGAAATCTCTCCTCGCCTCTCCCACTGGTTGAAGAAGCTATTCGTATCAACCAAAAATGGTTTTCCGCGAACCATTCTCGCGTGGTGGAAGCCAGGCTTTTAAAAGGTATGTTATTGGAGTTAATTGGGGATAGACAGGGAGCCAGGACAGAATTGAAATGGGCAGTAAAGATGATTGCCCGCCTTTATGGAAAGCTGCATCCACGTCTGATCCACCCGCTCTCTTCTCTTTCAAAAATACAATCTAGTTTTAAACAGTTGGAGGAGGCGGAAAAGCTGTGGAAAAAGGCTTTTGAAATCGCAAAAAAACACCTCGACATCTCCCACCCCATGTATGTCAGGCTGCAAATTGATCAGGCTCTCATGTTTATGAAAAAGGCACGCTACTTTAAAGCTGAGTCACTTTTAAAATCGTGTTTGGACACCCTTGAGGTTTTGCATGGCAAAGATAGCCAGTCCATTGTGAAGGTCTTAGAACCCCTGGCGGCTCTCTTTCGCGCCCAGGACCGCGGTGCGGAAGCGGTTAGTCTTTTGAACCGGATTCTTGAAATTCGAATGGAGTCACAGGGAATAGGACATCCTGATGTAACCAAAGCCCTGGAACAACTCACTGGCCTATACTACGAAATGGGAAAAATTTCCCGTGCGCTTGAAGTGGTTCATAAGAGTCTCGATTCGCTGGTTGAAAAAAGAGGAGAGGACCATCCTGAAGTTCTGGCCAGGGTTGGTAACTTGATATTCCTTGCTCAAATGCAGGGTGAAAACCAGCGAGCACTGGAAGGCTACCGGATGGCTTTGAAGATCCAGCGAAGACATTTTGGAGCGGCTCATGCAGAAGTGGCCATAACCCTTTTCAAAATCGCGGGACTGTTGCGTAAGATGGGTAAGGATGAGGAGGCTCTTGGTGTTGAGAAAGAAGCCCATTTGATCCGCATCGGGGGAAATCCAGAGGACAAAGACATCCTTTTTCCCGGAAAGAGTGAAGAGTAGATTCTCACTCAGAACCAGTTCATGGAAGAATCAACCATACTCATTCTCAATTCCCTTGCAGCCTTGCTCACTGCAATGGTCTCTGCGATTCTTGGTATGGGAGGCGGTATCACTTTACTGGCCGTAATGGTAATACTCCTACCCGTAAAAACTGTTGTACCGCTCCATGGCATCATTCAGCTTTTGAGCAATTCCACCCGTCTCTTTCTCTTCAGAAAATCAATCTTCTGGCCACATGTTGGCAGGTTCGCAGCAACCGCGCTGCCGTGTTCTCTGGCTGGAATCTCCCTCGTTAAGATCTTAGATCCCGCCTCTATGCGATTTCTCTTTGGAGTTTTCATACTCTTTTCACTCTATGTGCCCATCAGGAAAATCTCATCTTTGAGCCGTATCACCCGTTCCTTCTACCTGGCCGGTGCTCTGGCCGGTTCAATCTCCCTGGTGGTAGGTGCTACCGGCCCCATCATCGCGCCCTTTTTTCTAAACAAAGATTTGAGAAAAGACCAGATTATAGCTACGAAAGCCACATGTCAGGCCCTGGTACATGTTTTGAAAATTCCTTTATTTGGCCTGGTGCTTTCCTTTCAATTCCAAGACTATACCTGGCTCTTGGTCTGCATGGGTACAGCGGTTATCGTGGGAACCTGGTTTGGTAAGCAAATCCTATCCAAGTATGTTTCTGAACGAGTTTTCTTACTTCTATACCAGGCTCTATTGACGATCGTTGGACTGCGATTGGTCATTGTAGGATGGGGCAGTATATAATCGCGTATCCATAGGTATCCCTGGTCCTGGGTAGGGAAGTAAACCAAGCGTCGTGAGTTCCTTGACAATACCCTGGCTTCTTGTCCTGAGTTCATGGCTGCTACTGCTCACGTCAAACACCTGGAAATTCCGCTCAGCACTTTCATCCAGGATTTGGATTGTTCTCATTCTTATCCTGTTGGCTGGTCTGATCCTTTTTTCCAGGGAGTCAATCCCGCGTTTACCTGGAGAGTCATCTGGAATTGAGATCCGAATTCAATCCGAACTGGTCCAGGTTTCAGAGATTCTTGAAGAACGCTTCCAGAGATTAGATGAGGATTTCCCCAATCTGCTTGAAGACCTCTACGCCAGGTTTAAGAAATCTCTTGATGATCGGAATATCAATGGTGAACTTCAATCGATTCTAGACCGATTTTCAACTCCTCATGACATCGCTATCCTGGCTTATGATGGAGAGCGGAAAATTTACTCCTCCAACTGGAGCAAGCCGGTACCTGACTGGGTCCTGGGAATCGCTCATTCTCTGGCTCTTTCCAGAATCTCCATGGATGATGTAAAGAAATCTCCGGTATCAACAGACTTTGTACATTCCGCGCTTAGTGCTTCACCTTCTCATCGCAGAATCCTGAGAAACTTCTTCGATCGACCTCACCAATTGCACTCACTTTTAGCTTTTCAAGAATGGGAAGCTAAGGATAGATTTTTCTGGAGTCACTTTCATGATTCAGAGAATAAAGTGTGGCTAGTTTTTGGTTCTATGAGCCAACTTTCATTTCTTAAACACCTTCGTAAGAATCTCCTGAATCTGGGTGATCTCAGTACGGTACTTGAGAATATTAGCGCGAGAATTGAGCAGAGAAAATTTCCGGGTAGGGTGGAAAACACAGGAGCTGAAAATATCTTCACTCTCTCCCGTCCTCTCAAAAGTGAGAAGGATTACTACCTGGTTTTGCATGCGAATGGGAGCAAAATTCGAGAACAGCAAGATCGTCAGGAGACTTTGTCCTTCCTTCTTCTGGGGCTGCTGCCATGGATCGCCCAGCTTTTTGCCACACTCTTGACCCGCAGGACTTCCCGACTCTACGAACTCCTCTACCAAGGATTTTCAGGGACCGGGGTAGTATCGGTTTCGCCCGGCCTTCAAAAGGAACTCAGCACTGAGCTTTTACTCAAGACCATCTCTGGAATGGAAAAGGTTCAAACTCTGGAGGCGGTCCTGGAGTTGAAGAATCTAACAGGGGAGGTTTCCTTTACTTCAAAGGCTGGAGCAAGCGGCTGGATCCACTTTAGTCATCCAAAAAGCCTGACTTCAAAACTCCTCCTGGACCTGGGGTTAATTCTTGAATCCGGGGGTGCCATTCCCTGCAGGATGGATTCTGGATCCTTTCAATTCTACCTGGCTTCCAGGTCCAACCAGGCTGTAGTCAAATTGGGGAGGGAACTTTGTGATCATCTGAAAGGAGCAGGAGTGAAGGGCTCGGTCTACCTTTGTCCCAGTCAAATCATATGCTCGGTTCAAGAACCATCCTCGTCTCAGAGCATGATGAGCCTTACACCCTTTGGAGTCGATATTCCCGATCCGCTATGGGTAGGGAAGGATCGTAATACCAGGGATCTGTGGCTTGATGACGGACTGAAAACAGCAGAAGAGAATTTATGAGTTTTAGAAAGCTTCAGATCTTCCTTTTTCTGTTCCTGGTTTTGGTTTATACCGGGGGACTGCTGCTTAGTTTCGCGCTTTTTTCGTGGGGTGAAGAATCCGCAGCACTCTATGAATTTGAAGCGCTCTGTACGAAACGGGATCATTATCTGGCCCGCGTGGATTCCCTGGGCACTGAAAACACTTCCCAATCAAGACTCAGGATCATCCAGCAAAGCCTTTCTCCATTTCTTGAAGAGGCTGAAACCATGCTCGCGCTGCCTGGCTGGGCAGAGCAAATTTCCAAATCACCCTTGCCCTTCGAGAATTCATCTTCGCTACTATTGGTTCGGGGACATCGAAAGCTCTCCTATAGGGGATATGAGTTTACCGGTGAATTGGGTAAGAACTGGATTCGAATGTTTTCCCTGGGTGTTCGTCACGGAGATCTCTATTTCCATAAGTTTTCCACTCCTTTGTATTCCTATCCCCTCGATAGAGAGGAATTTCTGAGAACCCGTGGAAATGTTGAGATTCTTTCCAACTCTGGAATCAGCTTTCTTAAGTACTTTCAAAGTTATGGAGATCGGAAGCTTCTCCTGCTTGTGAATCTCAATGAGTTGAGCAAAAAGGAATTAAAGAAAGCCATCCTATCCAGGCTGGCTGGTACTCTTGAGGGATGCATCCCGGGGAAAAACGACAGCTTCGTCTGGAATTCGAAGGAATCGAAATTCTCAGATCGGCTCTACGGACTTCACTACCAGGCAACAGCAGGGGAGCTTCGAACTTATCTGGGCGAACTTTCCTGGCTGCACCTCATCTTCACCGGGTTTCTCATCATTCTCTACCTTTCAGGGGGGGCCGCTCTCTTCAAGTTTCGAATCGAGGCACGCTACCTGGGTATCTCTTTGCTATTTCTTGTGGCAAGCATATTCCTATGCCGCACCTATGTGAGCATTGGAGAATTGAGCAGCAGTCAGAATGAACTTGTAGAGAGAAATCTTCAAAAGGATCAAATCATCGAAGAATCTCAGGATTTTTTACAAGAACTAAGAAAGAGAATCGAAGAGCAGACAATTGAGTGGGTACAGGAGGCCAGGAAACCTGAATTTCCCTTTAGAACTAAGGCTGGTTTGATTTTACTGAACCGTGAGTCCGTAGTTGAAGAATTCTATGAAGGACTGGGTTCTCTGGAATCTCAGATTTTCGCTGCCCTCATGCGTGATGTTCATGCAGGCTGGACCTCACAGGACATTGCCAGCGTAGGGCTAAACTTATCTCCTGCCAAACTTCCCTGGACTTTGCGCTCGCTGGTCTCAGGAGGATCTCTACGGCGAAACGCGTCTCGTATCCTCAAGGGCGAGCCCGACAAGTTGAGGATTTCCATCAAGGAATTTATGACCGTTGCTGGTCCTCTGAACCTGTTCATCAAGAAGATCAAATACCAACAGACAGACTTGTTGCTCGGAGTATGTATTCCGAAGAGGTTTCTCGGTCCTATCCTATCCGAAATCGAGGCTGGTGAGGCTGCGGAAACTCTCCTCTCAACCAGGAGTAAAGCGGGAATGCTGATCTTTGATACACAAAGTTCCACAACCCTTTTTTCCCATAACTGGGAGAAAGTTCCCAGGGGAATCTTCAAGGATCTCATCCGTGCGGAGACTCGCTGGCTTTCCAATAAAGACTTTCACCCTTCGGCATCAATGGATTGGCAGACTGAAGCCAGTCCCTCAGAAATCTCATCCCAGATTCAAATACTCTTAGCCTGGCAAAAGAATCTACCGGGGGAATCAAAAGGAGGACTCAATCCCTGGCAGGCCAGTCTCTATCTTCTCCTCTCGGGATTTTTACTATTCCTCATAAGCAGGACCTTGTTTCGTCCCCTGGGGATTGCTACCGCTTCCCTTCAAAGGCTTATTCGAGGCCAAAAGGTGCCTGAGATCAATCCTTCAGGTCAGACTGAGGGCAGTAGAATGCTCAGGACCCTGGAAGTCTTTGTGGGTTCGCTCCCTGGCAGGGCACTTCCCGTTCCAACCTATCCAGTGCTCTTGAAACTTGTAAACGAAAAGGAAGATTCAAGTGCTGAATTCTCCCGGCACCTAAAGGTGCCCATAATGGAGATTCGAATGGAGCTTCGGGTTCAAAATGAGTCCGCAGCTTTGCACTCCATGAGTTCACTACTGACCCTCAATTCCCAGTTAACTGAATTGGTTATGAAATTTGGAGGTCTTAGGATTCAAAGAGGACTCAGCTCTAACTGGATCCTCTTTCCTGAAGAAAATCAGAACCAGGCTGGGCAATACGCCCTGGAGGTCGGATTGAGACTTCTACGTTATAGTCTTGAAAAAGGAGGACCACAGGACTGGATCATCCGGCCCATTCTCACAGAAGGCCCTGCTGATCTACAGTTTTTCCACGGGATGAATTTCTCTCATATAGACCTCGTAGGAGAATTCATCCAGGAGTTGACTGAAATTCGAAGGAATTACATTCCTGGAAAGCAGGGGGGAGTTCTAATCACGAAAGAATTGGAATCCCTGTTTAAATTCTCCTATGATCTGAACCCAATTGGTGATGAGGAACAGGTTTATGAAATTCATCCAACTCCCTCGTGAGACTCTGAACTCTGTTCTGCTAACGGAAGGTTTCGCAGTCTCATGAAAAAGAATTGGAGTTGGAAAGAGGGTGTCTACTCTGACGGAAGTTCTGACTTTTTGTCACACACTCAGCCTGCTCTCCAGGATAGAGTCACCTTTAAGGTACGCATTCCAGTTGAATCCCCTGTAGATTCAGTTCACTTCTGGGGTTCTCAGAAGGGAACTCCGTTCCTAAAGCCTATGAAACTCGATTCTTCATGCGCTAGATTTCGAACCTATCGAGTGAAAAAAAAACTTGAAGGCAGGGTCCTGAGATACTGTTTTGTCCTGCTACAGGACGGCAATTTCTGGATCTATAACCAGGCTGGACTTTTTGATTATATTCCCTCGGCAGAGCACGAATTTCGACTACTTGCGAATTTTGATTGCCCAGATTGGGTCTATGGAAGAACTTTTTATCAAATTTTTCCGGATCGCTTCTGTAACGGCAATCCCGAACTCACTCCCAGGACCGGCCAATATTCGTTCCATGGACACCAGGTCATACGCAGGGACTGGGATTCAAAGCCTCTGGAGTACCAGGAAGGTAGGTGCCTGGATTTTTATGGTGGTGATCTATGCGGCATTGAACAGAAGCTCTCCTATCTGAAGTCCCTGGGAGTCGATGCGCTATACCTCAATCCCATTTTCCACGCTCCTAGTCATCATAAGTATGACTGTCAGGACTTTGAAAACGTAGATCCCCATTTCGGGGGAAACCAAGATCTTGAGAAATTAATGTCCACCTGCAAACTCCATGATTTTCGAGTGATCCTGGACATTTCAGTGAATCATGTGGGTAGCTCACACATCTGGTTTAACCGCGAGGAGCGTTATGGGAAGAAAGTGGGGGCCTATCATGATCCAGCCTGTATGGAAGCAGAGTTTTTTATAAGATCCGGCTCTCAGTTTCATCAATGGGCCGGGGTGGATGAACTACTAACTTTGAACTACCTGTCCTCTTCACTTCGCGACAGAATTTATCGCAAAGAGGACTCCATCCTGAAAAAGTGGCTGAAAAAGCCATATGAAATTGATGGGTGGCGGTTTGATGTGGGTCACTGCATGGCTAGAGAAGGGAATCAGGAAATGTACCGTGAAGTCTGGGGGGAGATCCGCACAGAGTTGAAGGCGCTGGGAGCGAATTTCTACCTCATGGCTGAATTCTGGGAAGACCCGGAAGAGTTTCTCCAGGGAGATATGTGGGACGCATGTATGAACTACTTTGGCTTCCTAAGACCCGTGCGGGCATTTTTAGGAGAAAAAGATTGGTTCTTAAAGAGCGCTTTGGGGAAGAAAAGGGGGAAAGTCACTGGTGCGGCGACCCTGGAGAGGTCGTTGCGCCAGTCCCGTGCAAAACTGCCCTTTCAGATTCAAAATCTGCAGTTCAATTTGCTCAACTCACATGATATTCACCGATTTTTTCATCTCCAGCCATTTCAGTTCTCGCAACACCGCCTGTGTGCCATCCTTCTCATGACCTATCCTGGGGTCCCCTCTATTTTCTACGGGGATGAACAGGAAATTTCAGGGCATATCCGCACCAACGAGGGCTGCCGTTTTCCCTTGCCCTGGAATGAATCGAATGAGAGCAGTCGGGGATTCCACCTCTATAGTGTATTGGCACGATTCAGAAAGCAGTCCGAAGTCCTTGGATATGGAGGATACCTACCCCTTTTAATGGAGGCAGGAATCTTTGCCTACGCACGGTTCTTAAAGGGAGAATGTGTTTTATGCGTGGTATCCAATGAAACAGAACCAAGGGAAGTAACTCTTCCTATCGGGCTCGTAGGCACCCTGATTTCAAACTCATTTGAGGAATTATTCGGTCACCATAAAACCTTAGAGGTTTGTGAGATGGAGATCTCTGTTACAGTACCCCCGGGGGATGGTTTGATCTTTTCAAATCTAAACCTGGTCTTTAGCCCTTCCTTTACACGCGAATAGATTCAATGTTTTGATATCTCCCCAACCATGTCTCACAATCTTCGATATCTCATTCACACAGCTCTATTATTTGGTTCCCTTGTCCCCCTTGGACTGGGAATATGGCTTCTGCTAAATGGAGACCGAACCCTTATTGGGATCTTTCTTTGTTTTGGAGCGGGGTTCAACCTTTTAGCCGCTGTCCTGATGCAGGTTCGACTCATTCGTTCCCTGGATGCGCTCAGACGTCTGGCTCTTGATGTAGCCGCGGGGAAATTCGGCGCACAAAACCCGATCCGAACCGGAGATGAATTCGGAGAGTTAGGATCTGTCATGGCTCAAATGGCTCGGGAGATCGAGGAGCAGCATGGCAAGGTCTCTCGTGCTCGAGATTACATTAAGAGTATTCTTGAAAATATCCATACCTACATTGTTCTTTTGGATGGTAGGCAGAAGGTTGTCTATTCCAATAAGTTTTATTCACAGATGGCATCTGAGCAGGGATTCAATGTGGAGAGTTTCACAGATGAGATCAGTTCTGATCTCCAGGAGGTCTTAGAGAGCGGTCAGGGCAAAGACCTGGAAATCAGCATCGATAATGAGGCTGGTACCAAGGTCCACTTTCAGCTGGTACTTTCTCCCTTTGGAGATCCCACCGAACCGAGCGAACGCAGGGTTCTGCTGACTATTACAAATATCACCGAAAGTAAGTTTTTGAGGCTGGAACTGGAAAGACATGCTCAATCCCTGGAAGAAAAAATTCGGGATCGAACCAAGGATCTGGTTTCAGCCCTGGAGGGGATGGAAGAAAAGAATATTGAGCTCCAGGAAGCCAAAGAACGCGCCCTTGAATCCGAGTTATTCAAAGGGGAATTCATTGCCAGGGTCAGTCATGAAATTCGAACTCCGATCAACGGAATTCTGGGCATGACCGAGCTATTACTGGGTATGAATGTGAGCGAAGAACTCAGGGAAAACTTAAGCGTGATTCGCTCTTCGGCACTCCATTTACTTGCTGTGCTTAATGACGTACTCGATCTCTCTAAAATTGAAGCTGGTAAGCTGAATCTTGAAAACACCAGCTTTGATCCCATCACAACCATCAAATCCTTGACCTTTCCGCTTTGCACCAGGGCACACCAGAAAGGCCTCGAGTTCCTTGTGGATCTACCCTGGGAATTACCCATTCAAATCATCGGCGATCCCCATAGATTCTCCCAAATCCTTTTAAATATGGTCAGCAATGCCATCAAGTTTACCCACCAGGGTCATGTTTTGATTAAGGTTAAGATTCTGGAACAAAATGAGGGGAAGATCCTCCTCGGATTTACAGTTTCCGATACGGGAATTGGGATTCCACAGGAAAAGATAGGCACCATTTTTGAGTCCTTTTCACAGGTACAGGTTGAGACTAGCCGAATGTACGGCGGTACTGGACTGGGTACGAATATCTGTATGCAACTGGTACAACTGATGGGAGGAAACATCTCGGTGGAAAGTGAAGTAGGGAAGGGATCGGAATTCCACTTCCAGCTTCCCTTTGATCTGCCAGACTCTACAGACTCCCTCGATGTTGAAGAACACCTTAGTGATCTAAAGGGAAAGAGCGTTCTTCTTCTCGAACCTTATAAACCCTCCCAACGGATCATTGGGCAATATTTAAATGGACTGGGACTTCGCTGTCTTTCAGTGGACAGGGTTCGTACCGCTGAGGAATTTTTATCCTCGAGCAAAGATGGAGAAGCCTTTGATTACGTGATGGTGGGCCTTCCCGTCGAACACTTCGATGAAGAAGTGCTCGAAGCATGGCTCCAGGATTATTTCATCGATCAAAAGTCAAAAATCCTGATTATGATCCCCGAAGCCTTTCAAGGAATTCGATTTTATGGATTCCATGCTCTGATTCATATCCTCAAAGAACCCATTTATCCCAAAGACTTGCTCCACGCCCTGGTTGATACGTCCCCCGCGGGTAAAATCCAGGAAAAGGAGGAGGAAGTTTTTTCCGAATCCGCGGATACGGTTGCCATGCCAACGGGGATTCGAGTACTGGTGGTGGATGACCATGAGATTAATCGCATCGTCATCCAGGAGATGCTCCAAAAAAACGGATATGAGGTCATCGTAGCTGAGGACGGGGACATCGCCCTTGAAAAACTTTCTCAATCAAAATTTGATGTAGTTTTTATGGATGTACAGATGCCCGTACGAGATGGTTTAAGCACCTGCAAAGCTATTCGAGAGAGCGAGAAATCCACCTCTGAGCATTTACCTGTAGCCGGGATGACCGCAGGAGTCACAGAAAATGATCGAAAAAACTGTCTCGAGGCGGGTATGGACGCCTACCTGGGAAAACCCATAACCGAGAAGGCCTTACTGGACATCTTATCGGGTCTGGTGGAACATCCCTGCCAAGAGCCCGCCAGCACGGATGAAGGTCCAACAAAGATTCTAGTTGTGGAAGACAATTTGCTCAACCAGCGATTAATCAGCAGAATCCTGGCTAATTACGGCTATTCCGTGACCGTGGAAGAAAATGGAGCCCTTGGATTAGAACGGTTTCAAAAAGAATCTTATGATCTCATTTTGATGGATTTAATGATGCCGGTCATGTCTGGTTTTGAAGCAGCTAAAGAAATCCGAAAACTGGAATCCCATGACTCCCATATCCCGATTATCGCGGTTAGCGCTGATCGGTCAGAAGGGGTCGAACTGCGCTGTCAGGAGGCCGGCATGGATGATTATATGCCAAAGCCTATCCATCCCCGCGGATTGTTAAAAATCCTGTCCCAGTATCTTGATGTCGAGGAATCCAAATCAGAAACTAAGCCACTTTCCACTGAGGACGAGAGCCTTGAAGAAGAAACCCCAGGCGTGGATCTGGAATTCCTGCATACCCACTATGGCGGTGATCCTTCGCTCGTCTCTTTTGTGATTAAAAGGACATGTCAGGAAACCGGAGAGAAGATAGAGGGAATGGAGAAGGCCCTGGAGGAAAAGGATGGGACTTCCTTATCCGGAAGAGCACACGCCCTCAAGGGAGTGTTCGCTTATTTCAACGCCCACGATATGATTGACTGTGCTACTCGGTTGGAAAAACTAGGCAAGGAAGACCAGTTTCAAAGGGCGGATGAGGAGTTAGACCACTTTAAATCACTTTGGGTAGACGCAAGGAAGTCTCTGGAGTCCGAACTCAAGCGCCTTGCGCTGAGTGACTACTAAAATCCAAAAAAGGATTTCCAATAGGTTGTAGCGATTAGCGTGGTGAGCAATATACCCACAATGTTCAGGACCAAACCTGCCCTGGCCATATGACTAACCTTCAGATAGCCGCTGGCCATGGCGATGGCATTGGGGGCTGTAGCGATAGGAAGCATGAAGGCATAACTTGCGCAAATCGCCGTAACCATCAGAACCAATGGGACGGGAAGCCCCACATTTTGACATAGCTGCAACAAGATTGGCAGGGCTACGGTCGTCAAAGCCATGTTACTGGTCAACTCGGTGGAAAAGGTTACAAAGGTCGCTATAACAAGAATCCATCCAACCAGGGATACAAGCGGAATCGAGGAAAGAGCTCCAGCAATTCTGGAGTCCAATCCGGTCATTCCAATCGCATTTGCTATCGCAAAACCGGCACCAAAGAGAAACAGGATCTCGTAGGGTGTGCGACGGGTATCGGACCATTGTAAAAAATTCAAACCGGGAGCAAAAAGAATCAAGCCAAAGGAAAGCAGAAGAAGCTTTTCGTTTAGTCCCAATCCAGGGTAGTAGGGCTCAATGGGAGAGTTAGCCAGCAGCAAAGTCGCGGCCAGGGCAAGCAGTATAAAGAGTTTTTTCTGAGGGTGGGTCAAGGGCTCAACAGCCCGACTAAAATCTCTTTGGACTTTCAAATGGAGACATCCACGACTTAACCAAAAAGTCAAAAAGAGGAGCATTATGAAGGCTAGTGGAGTAGTTGCCATCATCCATTTGGCAAATGAGATTCCTTCAATTCCGCTGGACTCCAGAAATCCCAGCAAGATCAGGTTTGGAGGTGTTCCCACAGGGGTAATAATTCCTCCTATGGTTGCTCCATAGGCAACCGCCAGAACACAAGCCCGGCGAAGTCCCTCAACCTGGGTGGCATGAAGAGCGAGCGGCATCAAAAGCAAGGTGGTGGTTGTATTAGATAAGAGACAGCTCAACAGGGCGGATGTGATTGCCAGAGAGGCAATGATTCCCCGCGGAGTGTAGGGAAAAACTCGAAACATCCGATCAATGAGAGCCTTGTGAAGATCAATTTTCTCAATGGCTAATCCCATGTAAAATCCACCCAGAAACAAAAAGAGGATGGGCTTGGAATAGGCCGAGCAAGTTTCTTTCGTACCAATAATACCCAGGGTTGGAAAAAGAATTACGGGAAGCAGAGAAACCACCCCGAGGGGTAGCCCTTCGTTCGTCCAGAGCACAACTAAAAAGACCAGGGTTGCGGTAAGAATGGATTGTTGAGTATTTAGATAGGGAGATGATCCCAGGTAGCCTATGATTCCCAATACCAGGGCAAGTCCAATCTGAAGACTCTTTTTCTGCGAAAAGGTGAGTCTCGATGAGGCGTCTTCTGAGGAGGAGTTCAGAGAAATCTCTCCCTGTCCCCGGGACTGACATGCTGCCAATAATAGAGATACCTGAGGGACTTTAGAGTATCCATAGCACCATCATGATGCTTCCAGACCAAAAGGGGCTGGGTGGGTTGTGCCGCGAACCAGAGATCCTCCAAAAGTTCTCCAAATTGAAGACGAATATGATGTGCCTCAAAAACCCGCGAGCCAAGAGCAACAGGCTCAATCCCAAGATTCTCAACCTTCACGTCCATGATAGGAAGTTTGCGAAGATAGGAGGTGAAAACGGAACCTGCCAGACGAAGATTTTCTCCCTTATATTTGGAAAGTTCCAGGGATCTGAGATAGAGGGGGAGTTGATCATGAACCAGAACTCCTTCTTCTTCGAAATTGATTTTCCCAGAGAGTCCCTTTTCCCAGTAAGTATGAAACTCACCTATCATTCCAGAGGCAGATTTCTTTAACTCACTGTAGGACATTCCGCACCCATCGGACGAACTGAAGGCCAGTTTCAATAATTTAGCGGGTTGGGCTCGGTGTACGAAGGCAGAGAGACTCTGCCTATAATCGTAAATTCCAGTAGGAATCGTGCGGATTCGATTCATCTTAAACACAGGAATGGCCCCCGCTGATTTCGAGTCATCAACCTTGACTACAAGTTGTGGATTGAAGAATTCTCGTATGAGAATCACATCCGTTTCAAAACTTCGCTTGATCCCGTACTTTACATAGGTGGATCGGTATACACAAAACTCCGCTTTTCCTGAGTCCCATACCGAATGCTCTTGAAAGGCGCGGGGACCCTCCTTGGGAATCTCCAAAAGCCTGGGAGAAAGGTCCGCCGAAGAAAGTCCATCACTCTGCCAGCGAAAAAGGAGACTGATGGCAACACCAATGAGAATTCCAAAAGTCAGAGCGCGCATGAGGGTTCTATTCTATACCTTGAAGCAAGTGGTTTACCCACTTGTAGGTTCATACTCAAGAAGGTTCATCTGTGATGAGCTAAGAAGTCGTTGGATTGAGTTTTGCCCAAGAACCCGGGCAAAACACTTCATTTTGAGTATATAAATTCTTAAGAGGGATCGCCAGTTGTTTGAACAATTCAAGCATAATCGAGTACTGGGGCTTAGGATGATATCCCGGTTACTGAAACTTTGGGATAGGATGCTTCTTGTGGAAGTCACCTTCTGGATTGAGGCCAAGGTCCTGACGCAGTCCATTGATGTGTTTGTGAAGGATACTTATATAGCTCAATAAACTGTGCGCGATGACTATGTCTACCAGATCGCCGACAGGGACTGTACTCCTACAGGATATCCCTCCATCGCCCGGGTTGATCGTGAAGGAAAGTTTCGCGGGATTCTCTCTCACCTGGTCCCAAACTATTTCTCTTTCTTCAGGTGGTACCCAGGGAACATTATCCTCATCGGAATTGGATAGAAAACGATAGCCCTCTTTACCTAGTTCAAGCTTCTCACCTATGTGACGGTATCCCAATTCTACGGTGGGTAGGTAGGTCACCAGATCTTGCACGTTCGTGATTCGTATAATCGGCAGGGAGGAAAGCTCCTTTGCACCAGCCTCATCGGTGACCATGGGCTGTGCAAAAGTAACGACCTCATCAATCTCATGTCCTGCCATTTCCATCTTCTTGGCCAGAAGGATGGCAATGGCTCCTCCCATGGAATGACCTACGAGCACATTCTTAAGTGGTATGGATACATCCTGGGATTGTCTTATAGCTTTCTCTTTCATGACCTTCTCAAAACCACCATCTTCGAAAACTTCCAGAGCTCCGTCGAGAAAACCGCTATGGATAGCAATATCTCCAAGGAATCCACGGGCTAACTCTACTTGAAGGCTGATCATCCAGTTGGAATCATTTGCGTTACCTCGAATAGCTATAAGACGTTGAGCATTCACCAGATCGATCATGACAAAGAACTTGATCTTGCTTTTCCTGGTTATATGAATGGAGACATCCGGAAAGTGTTTCCTGATGACCTCATCATCAACGTAGGCCAGAGATGCCAACTGAGTTCTGAGTAAGACTTTACGAAGTCGCTCAAGATCTTCGTGCTTTTTGGAGTGATTCACCTGACCCTCTTCATCTTCTATTTGGAGAGCAAAGGGTTTTGGAGCATTCTGTAGATTTTCAAAAAAACTACGAGATTCCTCTGCCAGGGAAGCTTGAATGATGAAGAGGTAGCAAATTATAAAAATTATCTCACGCAACATTGATCAAGTTACTCTCTAAGGTCAATTCCGGTCTGATAGATGTCCCAAAAGCCGGTGGAGTCTTCGGTCACAATTTTGACAGTGGGGACATGATTTTATGTAGAGATAGTACAAGGTTACCGGGATCATGATAAGGAAGGGGATCAGCCACATACCAGCCAGGCACATAAGAAAAAAGGTGCCCACGGTAAAATACTCTTTGAATCCTTCGAGCCCTTTGGCGGGATGGATATCCTCGGATCCGCAGTGGGGGCATTTAAGTGCTCCAGAAGAAGGCGGCTCTTGGTCTGGATGCTTCTCGTCGGTTCTCTCCTCGGTGCCATCTAATTGTCGATGACATTCGGGACAGTGAGTGTGTTCACCGGTAATTCGGTAGGCGCATTTCGAACAAATAATCAATGACATCAGTCACCCCTGGTCTGCTGATTCCAGTCGCTTATGACTCTAACTGTAAGCTTGTCGAAATAGCAAGACCATTCTTAGGCCGCTTTAAGGTGTTCCCC
>CAZIKF010000058.1:0-22067 GCA_964539825.1 uncultured bacterium | reverse complement strand
AGGAGCGAGGATACTATGGGAAATTCTGACATCGATTCTCTGGTCGTTAAACAACTCAGCAAGGAAAAGAGGCTGGATTTTGGTATTACAGAGCTTGGAGAGCCTCTTCTCGACAGCCCATTAGTTCAGCTAGGGAAGCAATTCGTCCACAATGGATCCAGCCTTTCCTACTATCACAGCTTGCAGGATATGGAGGATTATCGTTCCAGGTTTGGGGATCCCTTACCTGCTTTTGAATTCGCAGGACCCCGACGAAAAATTTTTTTTAATCCCAAGGAAACCACTGCCGCCATCGTCACCTGCGGCGGTCTCTGTCCGGGACTCAATAACGTGATACGCGCAATTACCTTCACTCTAAACCTATACGGAGTGGAAAACGTTCTGGGAATCCCCTATGGATACCGTGGACTGGTTCAACGCTATAACCACAATCTGAAAGTTCTCAATTCCTATACCATTTCTAAAATCCAAAACCAGGGCGGAACTATCCTTGGAACTTCTCGTGGTCCTCAAAATATAAGAGAGATGGTGGATTTTCTGGTTGAGCACGAGATAGACATTCTCTTCACGATAGGAGGAGACGGCACGCAGAAAGGCGCTATGGCTCTTTGTGATGAGATCACAAAGAGAGATCTCAAAATATCTTTGATTGGCATCCCCAAAACCATCGATAACGACTTAAATTTTCTGGAAAAAACATTTGGATTTGGCACCGCTGTAGAGGCCGCGAGGGAGGCAATCCAAAGAGTTCATACTGAGACTCTTTCGCTTCGCAACGGAATTGGAATTGTGAAACTCATGGGGCGAGACTCGGGATATATAGCGGCGCAGGCCGCCCTTGCCTCAATGGATGTAAACATCTGCCTTGTGCCGGAAATTGATTTTGAACTGGAAGGCAAACAGGGGCTTTTTGCCTGCATCGAGCACCGGCTAACCTCAAAGGGTCATTGTTTGATAGCAGTTGCTGAAGGTGCAGGTCAAAAACATCTACCGGCAACCGGTAAAACCGATGCTTCTGGAAACAAGAAGTACTCGGATATCGGCACCTTTCTGGTGGATGAAATTCAGCGAAACTTCCAGGATCACCCCCACGAACCTACAACCCGGTATGTAGACCCGTCCTATCTAATTCGCTCACTGCCAGCTAGTGCAGAAGATGGAGTATTCTGCTTGAGGCTCGGTCAGTCGGCAGTCCATGCAGCCATGGCAGGTAAAACCAGAATGCTTACTGGATACTGGAGTAGGATTTTTACCCACGTACCCATGGATTATACTGTTGCCGCCAGAAAGAAGATCCATCCGGACTCTCTATTCTGGCAATCAGTCCTGGAGGCTACTCGGCAGCCCAGGGATATGAGCTAACCTACTTCACCAGAGAGCCTCAAGATTTCTTCTTGTATGGAGGAAGTTTTTTGGGAAGCATTCGCCATTCAATTCTCTCCAGGGGCAGGCTAAAGCCCTCGCGCTTTAGGACTTCATGACGATTGGGACCATTCAGATCCACAAAATCCTCGATGTATTTCAAATAGGAATCGCGGTTAATCATCATTCCATCAGTGGAAAGAACAGGTTGCTCCGCAGTATCAAGAGTAGTGATTGACTTCGTCATTGCTCGACTTCCCTTACTTGAATCCGCTACTCTTTCCAATGGGGTCGAACTGGTCTCACCAGGACGATGTGTCAAGGTAACCATCACTCCCCCCCCTGGTTCAAATCCTCCAAAGGCGAGATCAGCGGCTTTAACGCCACAGGCAATCGCATCCTCAAAATCCACATTTGAAAATAGCTCCAGATGGTTTCTTTGTAGATATCCTGGTCCTTCCTCCCTACACTTGAAGCCGTTATAAATATTCGTTGGAATCTTGAGGCGATTCTCAAGTAAGAGTTTTAGGAAAAGAGCCAGCCTACTATCCGTCACACTCTTATTCTTATGCGGATCTTGAAAGACCCGAAAGAGGAGCTGATGGCGATAGGCCATTACCTCAAGATGATTCCCCAGGTACTGCTCTCCATCAAAAGCACCCTCTGAGGCAACTACTAAAAGGTTTCCATAGCGATCCCACGAGTTCTGGCATCGATCTAGAAACCTGCCCATTTCAAAGCCGCCCTCTTTGGTAAGTAGAACATGGGGTCCATAGGAATCATCAATTTTTGACAGGAGACTGGCGGCGGCTCCCCAACCAGAATCCCTACCCATGAATACTACAACCTGCGCGACAGCGCTTTCCTTAACTTTTTCATGCCTGGTGGAATATTTACTGTATCCAAAGCTATCCAAATCACCTTGTAAACTCATGGTCTGCATAGCAACCTGCTTGGCAAAGGAAGCGTACCCAGGACAACGATGAGTGATCAACAGATCATTATCCACCGTCTTTGGGATTCCGATCACATGCAGCTCCCAATCCTGCTCTCTGGCGAACTCTTCAAGAATCAAAGCCTTTTCCATGGTATCGTTTCCACCATTTAGAAAAACATAGTGAATCTGATGGGCCATAAAAATATCCAGGAGTCGGTGACAATCTTCAGTATCAGGCTTGTATCTCGAGGTCCCAAATACCGGAGAAGCTGGAAATTTTAACCGCCTCAGCCGTGAAATAGCCTGTTCAGATCCTTCTTCCATAGCATATTGGAAAAGGTCTGTGAGGTCTTCAAGGATAGCCCCTCGCATCCCCCCCACAGCCGCATAGAAAGTATTAATCTTCTTTCTGTATTTCGTATAGGTCTGATGTACAAGTCCGAAAGCACTTGCGCTGACCACACTGGTACCGCCACCTCCCATAATGTAGACGGCATTGCGCTTCTGTGACTGTGTCATTGCTGCATCCTGGCTTCGAAAGTCTGGTAGTACGGTGTACGCTATAATAATAATCTTATCTTGATTTCCAGCGCCAGTTCAAATAACTTGTCCGAAATGTCTACGATTCCCCTCAAAGAAATCGATACCTTTCCCAATCCAAATCCAGAGCGATCCTACTCAATTCGGATAAAGTGCCCTGAATTTACCTGCCTTTGCCCGCTCACGGGTCAACCAGACTTTGCCCACATCGAACTTGAATACATTCCTGATGAACATTGTGTGGAGTTAAAGAGTTTGAAGCTCTATTTATGGGGATTTCGGGATCAGGGTGCATTTCACGAGGCCGTAACAAACCAGATTTCTGACCACCTCATTGAAAAATTGAATCCTCGCTATTTAAGTCTTAGTGCAGCATTCTCAACCCGAGGCGGGATAGATACTACCGTAACCGTTGTTCACGGAGAACGGAAAGTTTCCTGAAATATTTCAGGATTCCTCTTCCGCTAGATAAATTTTTTCTTTGACCTCTGCCAATTTTCTGGATAGCTCGATCTGTTCAGGTTCTTTATAGCTCCATAATGCCAGTGCGGCGAGAGCTAACATACCCATTGCAAGAGCGGATTCCCGCAGAGAGGTTGCTAAAAGAAACAGAATGATGAGCAAAATATAAAAGGGTTGTTTTCTACGCTCAAAAGAACTACAGGATTCCTGTAATTCTTCCGCCTTCTTTCTCAGGTTCTTGATGCGGGCTTCTTTTGTTGAGGGTTGTTTCTCATCTGTAGTGGTCATAATCTTTTTAACTCATAGAGGGTGTATTAGAGTGAATCATGATTCGGGAACGAGAGAGGAGACTTTTTATCGGAATAGAATGCTTATTCTCAATCCTGCGAAAGAGTTGATTCAGTCTTTCATCGCCAGGATAGGAAAGATCTAGATATTTCATGTATCCAAGACATTGGGGATTCAATACATCATCACTCGATTTCTTCTCACAATAAAGAAGTAAAGCCTCTCTATAATCAGGTTTCTTACTAATGCTGGCTTCAAGCCACTTATAACCCTTTTCCATTTGACCTACTTCAAAATAGAGGTAGCCTAGATAATAGAGAAGTTTGAAGTCATCTTTAAATTTCGACTTTAGCAGTTCGTGACAAAGGCTAATCATTTCCTGGCAATCATCCTGATTGGAAGCAAGAAACAGAACATTTTCAATCATTGCGTGATAATAAAGAATCTCGCTCGGATCTTTTTTCTGCCCGATTTGGCTAATCACCTTGATGGAAGTAAAATTTCTGGTTTGTAGAGCATCTAGCAGAGGCTCCACCTTCTTCTTTTCAATGAGATAGCTTGTTGAATGCTGCCAGTGGACAATTTTTCTTGATCCTTCTTCGACAATAAAGAGCCTACAGCGGCCTTCTCGCTGCTTGAGTACTTCCCTCAAGGTATCTGGATTTTGAATCGGAAGATCGCTTGTCACAAGTATGCGGCCATTCATGTTCATGAGGTATAAATCAAGAGAAAAGGTCCTCAGTGTGTAGTCGAAGATCAGATACTCAATCTGGTTAGCGATCTCAAACCACTTTCTGAGCATGTCCCTGGTGGAATAGACAAGTATGGCAATTTCCTCAGAGTTGATAGCAGACTTTTCAAACGCCGTAATCTTGACTTCGCCGGTCAGCGGTTGAAAAGCCTTTTCGGGATCACCTTCAAGATAAAAATGGTTACTCTCAGGGTGATATGGGCGATTCTTCATATGGTGTGAAAACAATCTCTGGAAATCTTCGAGCTTCATCTGCTTCCATTTGTACCACTCTAAGCTCTTCAAAAGAGTCAAGGAGACATTACCCCAACCCAGACGTCTCAATCCCTTCTCGGCAACAACGGAATCTGTCAACTGTGCGTTTTTGACTGATTCGTGAATACTCTTGAATTGAGTTGGTGAAATTGATAAACACTTTGCCGCGGTTAAGAGGAGCGGATTATGATGATCAGAAAGCTTTCCATCTACACTAGCAATACGAATCAATTTTTCAATCAGGCTTCGTCTATCCAGTTCTCCTGATTCTTGAAATTTGTTTCTTCGCAATTCCCTGAATACTTCACGTAAAATTTTTCGGTATTCCAAAGCAGGAAACTTTAGCTGGGTAAGCAGATCACGGATGATTCTTCGTTCTGATTCGGCAATCTTACGATCCTTATAAACTTCTTTAAGAAACTCCGAAATCACAATTCTTTCATCAAAATGCCCCGTAGACTCCACATTGACCAGGTAAAGTAACTGGCGTAGAGGGGAATCGGGCATCTTTCTGATTCGAGTATGGATTTCCTTCAGGACAAAACCGTGAAGCTTATCCATGTAGGCTTCAGGAATCCAATAATAGAGTTCCGGGATCAAGGGCAGATAATAGTACCTGAGATGCAGTCTTTCGCTATTTTCAAGAAGGCCCAGGGTGATTCGAAAGCAATCTTCAAAGGCAAGCAGGCGTCCTTGTTCCAAGAAATAAAACAGGGAGTGGAAGAGGTAGTGGAAAGAATCATCGAGATACTCACTGTCCCGTCCTTTAAAGTTGATCTTGGGGTTTGAAAGAAGTTCATGCAGGGTCTCCGTGAGAAGTCTTGCACAATCAATGTAACGGTTATCATACGGAGCCCGGTGTCCATGAAAGAGAAAATAGGGAAAGATGTCTAACAGTGCTATGAACAAGTCTATGTTTTCGACCTTCATCATCAGGGACTGGAAAATCGGACCGGATTCTTTCAAAAAAACAAGAATTTCATCAGGATCGTGCCGCTCTACCGTATCGAAAAACTCTTCCAGAAGTACCCCGGAGAGATTTTCATAATCCTGAGAAGTTTCACATTTGCGAAATCGAGTACGCGCGGTGAGATTTTTGTCTTGGATAAATTCTTTGATTCCTGTAGGCCGCACTCCCCAGTGACTGGATAACGCTACCTGGGGACTCTTAAGATAGCCTTCTTCAACTTCATATACCTTTTGCTCAGCGATCGAATCTACCTGCTGCGGTGCCTGGGTAAATTTTGATAAGGAGGGCGTACTCAGGGATTTTATATCCTCCAGGAGCCAACTCAGGCGCATCCTCAAAGAGACCGTCTCCGCGTTCCAACGGGTGGGAACCAGATCTAGCTGGGACTGGACCGCGGGGAAGAATTTCGAATAGAAGTCTTCGTTCTCCTGGATATAGCCAGGATCTCGCTTAAGGTAAAGCTCCAGGTCCGATCTCCAGGTATAAAATGCCTCATAGTTACCTGGATCGGTATAGAAGGCATTGAAGTTTGCCTGGATTTCTTCAATTTTTGTTTCCGGTTCTGAAGACATAACTTTACTTGTATATCTTATCAGTATTCGACAATGCAAATTCACTATTCTCTATTTTCCCGGTATATTCTCACAAAAATGATCTCTTGGACTTTTACCCGGAAGAAAAATGAACCAACTTCTAATCTATCCCGAGGAAATTTTTGACTCTAAGAAGGTGAAACTGGTTGATCCAGATAGATTGGACCATTTAAAGAAAGTCCTAAAACTAAAGACGGGAGCCAGAATACGGGTATGTATTGTGGATGTAGGAGTGGGAACCGCTACTATTCTAGACCTCCAGGAATCAGAATGTGTCTTAGAGATTGAGAAAATTAATAGCGGTCTTTCTCCCTGGTGTACACTCTATGTAGGACTGTGCAGACCGCCAACACTACAAAAGATTTTTGAACATGGTACCTGTATGGGTATCAGATCATTTCACATCGTACAGGCCCACCTCAGTGAGAAGTCTTATTGGGATTCTCGCTTGTTCAGGCAAAAGGGATTTGAAAAGTATTTCAAACTAGGGTTAGCTCAATCAAATTCCTATTATCGTATTCCCTCCCTTCATAGACACTATCATCTCAAGAACCTCAGTTTTGAGGAAGATGGTCAAAAAAAGCTGCTATTAGACCCTGGAGGTTGTCAGCTAATCTCAGATCAGGACTTCCCTGCTCGTGAGAATGTGACCCTTTGTATCGGACCAGAGCGAGGTTGGACTGAAGCAGAAGTCCTAACCTTGGATTCTCAAGGTTTTCAGCCCGTAAAAGTTTCATCGTCTCTGCTAAGGGTGGAGCATGCGCTCTTTCATGCCCTTGCCCAACTAGAGTTAATCCGTCTTCAAGAGGTAAACAAATGATCTATTCCATTTATCTAAAACACTTCTACTATGCCGCCCGCTTTCAGTCCATCAGGAAGGCCGCTAGATACTGCGATGTAACTCAGCCTGCTGTATCTAGATCGGTTCGAATTCTAGAGGAAGAACTTCAAGTACCTCTATTGGTTCGCACGAAAAACTCCTCTCAGCTAACCGAGTACGGACAAAGTCTTTTTAAATTCGCGGAACGATACCAGAAACAATCCCAGGCAATCCGAAAGTCATTCCTTGAAATGAAGGAAAGAGTCGGCGCTCTACGAATCGGAATTAATAAACACTACGAACAAGCCCTCCTACCCCTGGTAGAGCAATTTATGAGAGAAGAATCTGAGATATCAGTAGAGTTGAAATTCGCCGATGGAGAAGAGATTCGTGAGGGATTTGAAAAACATTCCTTTGATGTGGTTTTTGTAATTAACTACGATCCACTTGAGAGAGCTTCCTACTTCCTAGAATCAAATTCAAAATATCTCTTTGAAGACAAGATCCGACTGTGTTGTGCATCCGGGCATCCACTTGTGTCTGCCAAAAAGTTTTCTCTTTCAGATATCGCTCGGTATCAATTCCTAATTCCGAGTTTTTATGTGGAGCCTATCAAGGAGCAATTTGAGGCCAGCAATCTTAATTTGAAGGTTCGAGCCACGATGAATCATGGGAAATTGGTATCCAATCTGCTGAAAACTTCCGATTGTCTGGCCATTCTGGCTACAAAGACGCTTAGCCGGGAAGACCGGGCAGGAATTCACTTTCTGGAAACTCCTCAATTTAACCGTGAATTCGTAGTCGTCGCTAAATTTCTTGAACAGTCCAATTTTGGCTCTCCCAGGGGAAGACAGCTATTTTGGAAATTCCTGGAAAATCATCGGGAAGATTTCTTGTCCTCGGCAATCTGATCTGACTTCAGTTTCTTCTTCAAGCCTGGCCCCCATTCCTGGTAGGGTCGCGTACCTACGGAAACCGGGCACAGATTCTCTGTCCCATCCCGTGACTCAGTGCGATTTCCAGGTATTGGAGAATCTTCCTGCCATATCGGATCTGACTTCTTCGTAGCGCACATCTGATTGCCTTCTTCGAAAGAGCACCCTTGGAGGATATCGATCTGTCCAGGGACTCACATAGCAATTATAATAATATACGTAATCAGGTGCATGCCTATAGCCCGGTAAATTTGACTTTCGATAGCGTCTATCCCGTGAAAATGAGTAATTTGGAACTCCTCCATCAACTTCCCTCCTCCAAACTTCAGGATTCGGACCTTTGGAATCCACCATGGGAAAGCGCTCCGAATACCCTTCCATCTTCCGTTCACCTATCCGGGTACGGGAAGAAGGTTTGGAGTCTGCCCAGCGATCAAGTAACTCTGGCCGCTTCTGGTAATATCTTGTCATCGGCCATTGTCCTGGTTTTTCTCTGAGCCACCTCATCCATAAACCAGAGCGTGAAGCCACTTCTTCACGGGTACCGGCAAAGAGGATTGGACAGAGTATATTGATAAGAAAAAAACATAGGGATAAGACTTTCATGATTGACTCCACTAAGGAACTGGGGACTTCATCAGTACATAGCTGCTCCCTTTTCCCTATCGGAAGAGTCTAAGGTTGATCCGAGTGAATTCGCTGGAATCAGCGCTTTGGCAAGGGTTGGATCGTTTGGAGAAAAAGGGTAAACTGGTCAGGATGAGCCAATAAAATGGAGCGCGGATGAGCGAATCAGAATCATTACCCAGAGTACTCATTGTCGATGATGAGGAGAACATACTCAATATGTTTCAAAGAAGTCTGCGAAAAGACTTCGAGGTTATTACGACCGCCAAGCCTTCAGAAGCCATTGAAATCATGAAAAAGCAAAAAGTCGATGGAATCATTATTGATTTCGAACTTCCTGAAATCAGCGGTAGTGAACTCATCAAAACTATCAGACGAAATATGAGCTATGACTATGTACCCATTCTGGTACTTACCGCTCATGAAACCCATATGGCGGTTACTTCCTCCTTTCAGAGCGGAGCTGATGGTTTCCTGGCCAAACCAGCTACTGTGGCTGAGGTCAGGGTGAAAATGTTGGAGTTGATGCACTCCCAGAAATTTTCCAGATCGCTGAAGCAGCGACTGTCTCGTGAAAAATACTCAAACAAGGGCAATTCAGCCAGTGAGAGTTCTGAAGAGATTCCTTCCGTTAAAACGGAACCTCACCCTCCTGATCAAGACTAGGAGCCTGTCGGAGAATTGCCTTTTACTGCGACCGGCTGCAAAAAGCAGGCTCGGCGTTGTCACCAAGAAAATCGCTCTCAATGTGCTTCAAGCACACCTTCGGCGATTTTATTGCCTCCGCCTTGATCCTGAATTTTTCGCTCGCTCTCGTTACAAACTCAATTCTCCGACAGACTCCTCGTAAACCTGCTCCACTTTTCGCCCCTCTTCTACATAGGTACAACGAAAGTCTTTTCCTGACTCACTGTACTGAAAAGTAATCAGCCGGGGGTAGTTCGATTTTTCCAGTATGGGCAGAAAGACTGGAATATTGGAAACCAGGGGAACCTGGTCTAGCTGACTGGAGTCCACCCACTCCAGAAAACCCTCAGGGCAGTACTTGAGCATTTCTCCCTCGAATTTAGAGGAAAAATAAGTGAATACAAGATAATCCTTCCCCTCTCTCCCTTCAATAAATCGCAGAATCCCTTTTAACTCAAAGTTAAGCAGCCGAAACCCTGTTTCTTCAGCCACTTCTCGAAGCAAGCCATCTTCAACAGATTCCCCTCTCGATATTTTGCCACCAATTCCGTTATAGAACCCAGAATTTGGCTCATTTTCCCTTTTGAGCAGCAGAATCTGATTCCCCTGGTGAATGAAACAAAGGGTATAGAGGCCCGTAGAATGATGGTCAAGATTATCTCCAGGGAGTCTACACATTGGCTCTTCCAATTCCTTTCAGTTTTCCTTTGCCCAGTTTCGGTGCATCTGGTATTATTCCCTCCCATTTTATCTGGATGGATTAGACAACGAAAGGCCTAGGGAACATGGAATCAATTAACACCTACATATTCATTGCAATGGCTGCAGGCATCGTCGGCCTTGCCTGGGCATTTTTGCTCACGGGAAGTATCAAAAAGAACAGCGAAGGAACAGAGCGAATGGTTGAAATCGCTGGTTTCATTCGTGATGGTGCCCGCGCTTTCATTCAAGCGGAATACAAGATTCTGGCCATTTTCGTGGTCGTACTTGCAGTCTTACTTGGTTTCGCCATTTCGTGGGCAACAGCAACAGCTTTTCTGACGGGTGCGGTTTGCTCCATGCTGGCTGGAAAATTTGGCATGGAAACAGCTACCGCGTCCAATTCTCGTACTGCCAGCGCCGCAAAAGAATCGGGTCTTTCCGCCGCACTGAAAATCGCTTTTAACGGCGGCTCGGTAATGGGACTTTGTGTGAGCGGACTTGGACTTATCGGATTCTCCATCTTGATGCTGGTGCTGCACAAAGTGGTTGATCCCAGTCTCCTGGCTCTTTCCAATGGAGATATGACCAGGGCAGTACTATCAGCTATTTCAGGCTTTGGCCTGGGTGCTTCTTCAATCGCTCTCTTCGCCAGGGTCGGTGGTGGTATTTTCACCAAAGCTGCTGATGTTGGAGCGGATCTTGTCGGTAAAGTTGAGGCTGGCATCCCTGAGGATGATCCCAGAAATCCCGCAGTGATTGCTGATAATGTAGGGGACAATGTGGGTGACGTGGCTGGAATGGGCGCTGACCTCTTTGAGTCTTATGTCGGTGCGATCATAGCATCCTGCACGCTTGGCTACGTAAACCTCGGGATTCAGGGTGTGGTCCTGCCGCTGGTAGTCGTAACGGTTGGAATTATAGCCTCCATAGTGGGAATGCAGTTTGTTTCTACAAATGATGAAAAGAAAATTCACGCCGCCCTGGATTTTGGAATTAAAGTTGCTTCGATTTTAACGATTATAGGAGTTGTTGCAGCCAGTAAACTTCTAGTGGTCAAATCCGAATCTCTCCCGTTCTTTCAGGATGGATATTCAGCCATAGGGATTGCCTGGGCTCTGATTGGCGGGCTTGTAGCCGGGTATCTGATAGGAAAGGTCACCGAATACTACACGGGTACCGACGGTAAGCCCGTACATGACATTGCCAGGTCTTCTGTAACCGGCCCTGCTACTGTGATCATTAGCGGAATTGCCGTGGGAATGCAATCTACTGTGATTCCTATCGTCCTTATTTGTTCCGCCATTGGAATCGCCCATCATTTCGCGGGTATGTACGGAATTGCTATGTCAGCAGTCGGAATGTTAGCGACAACGGCCATTACTGTAGCTATAGATGCCTATGGCCCCATAGCCGACAACGCTGGTGGAATCGCTGAAATGGCTGAACTCCCACCTGAGGTTCGTGGAATTACCGATAAGCTGGATGCTGTTGGGAATACCACCGCTGCCATAGGTAAGGGCTTTGCTATCGGCTCCGCCGCACTGACGGCCCTCTCACTTTTTGCTGCCTATGCAGCCGCTACCAATCTTACGGCGATCAATATTATTAATCCCACGGTAGTGATTGGACTCTTCATAGGTGGAGTTCTACCATTTTTCTTTTCGGCCCAGACCATGAACGCTGTGGGCAGGTCAGCCCAGGATATGATCGAAGAAGTTCGCCGTCAGTTCAGGGAAGACCCGGGTATCATGGCGGGAACCTCAAAGCCTGATTACGAACGCTGCGTGACCATATCAACAACTTCCTCTCTGCGTGAGATGATGATGCCTGGTATCGTTGCTGTATGTACTCCAGTAATTGTGGGAAAATTTGTCGGTACCGAAGCTCTTGGGGGCATGCTCGCAGGAACTCTCGTCTCGGGTGTCCTGCTTGCCATTATGATGGCAAATGCCGGGGGTGCCTGGGATAATGCCAAAAAGTATATTGAATCAGGCGAACTAAAGGATGCTGATGGAACCGTACTGGGTAAGGGCTCTGATTGTCATAAGGCCGCAGTGACTGGTGATACTGTTGGAGACCCCTTCAAGGACACCTCGGGTCCATCCATCAATATCTTTATTAAGCTTGTTTCGATCGTCTCGCTTGTTTGCGCGCCGCTCTTTGTAGGCTGAGCTTCAGTCCGCGAAATTAATCTTCTTCGCGGCTCTTTAGAAATGGTGTGAATTCGTCTTCATGGAAGACGAATTCTTCCTTTCCGATGCGAATGGTATCCCCTTCTTTCACATCTAACTCAAAGAGTTGGTCAATGATTCCTCTTTTTTCCAGGAGTTTTTGAAATCTCCTCGAGGCTTCCTCATTTTCGAAATCGGTCATGGAATAGATGCGCTCAATCTCAGAACCCCTGATTACGAACATGTCCACCTCTTTGGTAACGCTCAGTGGGATCTTTTCGCGGGTTTGAAGGTAATTTTCACCTTCCTGACCTCTACCCGAAGGAAACTCCTTAGCCAGGGCTCCAAGACGCCTCACAAACTCTGTCAGCCCCTCTCCGCTCAGTGCGGAAATAGTCATGATTTCACGGGATTCACCAGAGGTCTTAAACTGCTCTAAAAACTTTTGCCTTGCTTCCCTTGCTTCCGGTAAATCGACCTTATTCAAAACAACAAACTGGGGTTTTGCCGCCAAAGTTTTCGAATAAGATTTCAATTCTTGATTTACCGTTTGGTAACTCTCATAGGGATTGGTTCGATCATAAGGAAAGAGATCGATGAGGTGAATCAAGAAGCCAGTTCTCTCTACGTGACGAAGAAACCTGTGTCCGAGGCCATGTCCTTCATGGGCACCCTCAATGATTCCGGGTATGTCAGCCAATAAAACCGATTCATGTTCATCTACTGGAACCATTCCAAGACTTGGCTCTAGAGTAGTAAATGGGTAATTCGCTATTTTGGGGGTAGCATTAGACAACTTGGAAATCAGGGTGGACTTCCCCGCGTTGGGAAAGCCGATAATGCCAGCATCAGCACTGAGTTTGAGTTCGATGCGGACCCATAATTCTTCACCAGGCTCCCCAATTTCAGCATAACGGGGTACCGGATTCCCCCTCGTAATCAGATCCCTGTTTCCTCGCCCGCCTCTCCCCCCCCTGGCAATCACGACACTCTGGGAGGAGGTATTTAGATCCGCAAGCAGGTCCCCCGCCTCCGAATAGATACAGGTACCAATGGGAACTCTTAAGAGAAGGTCTTTGCTATTCTTACCATCGGCTCGCTTTTTGCCTGGATTCCCGGGATCTGCTTTATGATGTCGACGGTGGCGATAATAGGTCAGACTATTTAAACCCGGGTCCACAAAGAAGAGAACATTTCCCCCGGTGCCGCCACTTCCTCCATCAGGTCCGCGAAATGCTTTGTTCGTCGTCTTGGCAAAACTATGGCACCCTTTCCCCCCATCTCCCCCTTTTATGAAAACCCTGGTCTCGTCTATGAACATAGGAACTCTACTGGGTAGCAACTAAAAAGATTAAAGTGCACAGACAACAAAGATAAAGTATAGACACCAGGTAAAATCCTATCATTACCCTGGAAGCCGACGCCTCTTCGTAGGGACTCTTACCAAGTTTGGAGAGGACTTCATAATTCATGATGAAGTCCACAAAAGAACACGTACATCCGACCGCACCTAACCAATGAGAAAGATAGACAAAGCAAAGGAGCCAGATTCCGAGGTTCACACAAAAAACAAAAAAGATTAAAAAACGAGCCTGTCCCAGGATTTCTGAGATATGCACCGACTCTCCATCCACATTCATAGACCCCTGTAGAAGGAGTTTGTGGAACTGACTACGATTTTTCAATCCGTAGCAATATAAGATTAAAACGACCCCGGTCAAAACCAGGACCATGACTTTCATTGAGGATTCCATAAATCCCTTCAAATGGCAGGTCGAAGAGCCATATAAGTGTAACAAAAAAAACCAGGTTCCTTGAACTATCGAATCATGAAGCAAGTCTCTTCACATCGCCAACCCGTTTTATTATGGATTCTCATATCACTCTGCATGGCTCTTGTTCCTCTTCATGCAGCAGAAATCAGCGTTGCAGGGGAAGATCTTTTTGAACCCCTCTATGACAAACCCATCCTAGACCAGGATGACTTTTTCGATGTCATGGGTCCCGAAGTCAACATTGAAGCTAACAGCTCAAGTAGAGAAAAGATGCGTATCTCTCCTCATATGGATGTCTCTATGTTTTCGGATGATCTGATAAAAACAGCCGAACTACCCTTGATGGCCAGCCCCAGGCGATATCATAAGGTTAAACCAAGATTTCCAGCTCACATGTACTTACCTTCCATGTTAGGACCCACTGGACTGGTGGATTCTATCTCCGGCAGGGGACTCCCGAGGGGAATGTTCAACGTAGGCTATTTGCACAGGCTCTCGGAAGTGAAGAGCAGTCGCATCTTTCGAAATGTGAATAGCTTTGAGGGAACTGACGTCTTCTTTTTAATGAACTATGGCCTCTCTGACTATTTCGAGATTCACGGTAAAATAATGCACATGGATCGCAGCCTGGTCAGTAATCTCGGTACAAAATTCGATTCCGCCGAAAATGGTCTTCCCGAATTCACATATGGCATCAAAGCTCACCAGGAATGGCTTGGAAAGGATTGGGCCCTGGGATTCATCAATAGCAATATTGACTCTGTAGCCAGAAACCTCATCTTGGATCAGGATTTCGAAGGCTTTAAATCGATCTATTTAACAGTGACGAGCGATATTACTCATCGAACTGAGTCCCATATCACCGTAAAAAGAAATTCTTCCGATCAAAAATTCGCCAGTGGTAACTCCTGGTTTTCATTCATCGGAGGAGTGGATACTGCATTGGCGAAAGATACCCACCTAATTGGTGAGACCAAATTCGAAAACTATCTTTCTCCTGGAAACAAGTGGTCCATCAATGGAGGAATTCGTCACCAGTTAGGGGACAGCAACCTGGAACTCTTCATGAAGAGAGCCAATCAAAAAGGCTATTCTTCTCTCGGATTCAAAGTCTCCGGAGCCTTTTAGATCCTGTCTACGAACCTTGATAGAATACCTTCAAGTACAACTCTCAGAGTGGTTCTACCAATCTGAAGTACTCTCTGCAGGTCTTCTTTAGAATCTTGGACCGGTAGATGAACAAATCCCACACTATGGGGGAAATCTACCAGGCAACGGCGGTGACAAAGCCAATAATAATAGTGATTACAGACGAAGAAACCCGCGTCGTGGCTCATGACAGCCTGAATTCCCGCCTTTCCCAGGTCTGATATCAGATATTCCCATTCCAGGTTCCCCTTCAGAAACCCTTCTCCACCTTTTATAATTTTAGTTCCATGGCGGGAAACTCCGGCATTATCCGCTCTTTTTGAATCATCCAGGTTTACAGCTGTGGACTCGAGGTGTACCAATTCTCTCTCTTTGTGAACACCTGTACCTAAAACCACATCAGCAGGAAACTCTTCTAAGAGCGCTTTCATCCTGGTTTCACATCCTTCGTACTCGGTAGGAAGTACAGCGCTTTTGAGTGAATACCCGGCAGGGTCCGTATCATGGGGATGCCACTGCTCAACCTCACTCATGAGAACACCGCTAGGGTTCTCTGGAACTCCTTGAAAGGGCTCAAATCCTGTGACAAGAATTTTCATGGGTTACTTTTCTTAATGAACAGCAAAAGGATGATCCCAGGATACCACTTAGCTGCCTTACTCTAACTGTGGCCAGGTCTCTGAAACGATCATGGCTCTCTGACTCTCCAGCCAAACCCCATTAGATTTTTCAAGACAGGCAAACATCAAGGGGTTTTGAAGGCGTTTAAAATGCTCTTCGCAACGTTCTAGAAACTCTCTACGATCCAGCAAATCAGTATCTTCACCTGGATTTGCCAAACCGAGCCAGTGAGATCGATTCAATTCAAGAAATCTTGAAGCACTGACTGAGTTTTGATTGATTTGAGAGTTTCGTGCCCACCAACCTCGGCAATGATCCGATGATAATTCCTCCGGGAGGTGATCCTGGCAGACCGCCCCCGGTTTACCCAGAGGATAAAACAAAATCCCCTTCACCAGAGCCTTCGACTCCAGGGGCCGTAGATAGGCCAGCTTCGGATCAGAATCCCGAGCCTGAGTCAGGAGTTTTAGCTGGTGATGGAGCAGGTGTTTATATTTCCTTTCCAATCTGTCCTTTGCACCAGGACCTAGAAATTGAGACAGCCCCGGAAAAATCGTGGAATTCGATGGATTGCAAAGATAGAACTTTACGGCTACCTCAAGGTGAATCCAACGTGACTGGCCCTCTTCAAAGAATAAGAAGTCAGCCTCGCCAATAGTTCTTTGCCCATTCCTGATCTGCATTCCCCTCTTCAAGTTCGTAACCTCGGGATGATTGCTGAGGAAGACCTCCAGGATATCCTCAAAGTACACACCCAGCCGACTGGAAAACTCAGGAAGGTCATTCCCGGTCAAGGCCTCCTCCTTCACTTCTTCAAACCCTTGCTGTATCCAGGTTGCATCGAGCATGGGTAAGGCTTTACCTGAAAAAATATCTGGGGAAAAAAGACACCAGTGAAGCTCCCTCAAAAAACGTGATTGCTCGATGGCACTCATGTTGGATCAGGGGATTATTCTTTGGAGGGTAGTTTTTTAATGATTCTCTTCGCTCGTTTAGCCTGGCTCGTAGTGGGGTAGGATTCAATCAATACATTGAGTACCCCCTTTGCCTTACCAACCTCGCCGATTCCAACATAGGCCTTTGCCAGGTTGAGATGGACATCAGCCAGGATCGGCTCATCAATGTAACCTTTGCTTAGAGCCTGGAGTTTCAAACCTTCAATGTAGAAGTGAATGGATCGTTCATACTCCTTTTTGTTGAGGAAATTCAATCCTAGATTTATATATTGAGTGGCATCCTCAGGGCGGGAGTATTTGGCAGCCTGCTGCTTAAAATTTCCATCGGCATAGGAATATTTGAAAATTTTGTAGATATAAGGTGCGCTATAAAAATGTCCGGTGATGGCATCGCGTACTTCTAGCACCAGGTCCTCACCGTCTTTACTTAAATTCGCTTCTCCCGCATATAGTTCTTTAGGAAGTTTTGGAACCGAGATCCTACGAAGAGTTGGTTTGGTCTCCCTTACCAGAAACAAATCTAGCTGCAAATAACGACCTCGGCCAGGAGATCGCCATTTCACAAGAACAAGCGAACCTTCCCTGGTTTCAAAACTTTGAGAATCTTCAAATTCAAAGCCCTTCCTTTTCCCAATTAAGACCGGCTCCCTGCCTTCCCGCGTAAAATAGAGGGCACCTTTTACCTGGTGTAAACTCTCATGGCGACGCTCATGAGATGCTTGAAGGCCCACCTTCTCCAACTCAAAGAAAGGAAGAGCTTCTTCACTAAAAGCAGGCAGAACCAGAACACCCAATAAAAGGAAAACAGAATTTACTCTAATCGCACGAAAATACTTACTCATCATCTCTTCTCTCTTCTCTCTTCTCTCTTCTCTCTTCTCTCTTCTCTCTTCTAGTAATCAATAATTCTTCATATTCTTGATGATAGCGTTAGCGTAGTTAATAGCGGACTGTGGGGGAGGTTTTGTTGCCCCCGCGTTATAGAATATAAGAGCATCTTTCAGGCTCTTGGTTTTCAGATGTCCATTGAGCATCATAGCGATGCCCTTTATGTTTTGCTCCGGATCATAAGGATTAATTTTATAGCCCTCGGCGGTTCGAGGGAGAAACTGACCAAAGCCTACTGCTGCTGCTACACTTGTTATGGGGACAAAATCCCGCCAGTGAGTCTGGCCGCTCTCACGGGACATCAAGGACAGCATCAAACGGCGGCGATCCCCCGGCGGCTGTAAATTGGTGAGAGATTTACTTGAGTTTTCAACCCACTCCTTAAACATAGCCGGATCATCTTTCTTACTTATCAATGGCTGGTCGGGATACTTGCGAATGGCCTCCTTGAGCTTCTGAAGTTCCTCAAAAATCATCTGACGCATACTCTTTTCCGGTCCGTACTTGATCTTGGTCACCGAGTCGAGAGTGACACCCGGCTTTCTCTGGTAGGTTTTCCCGCGGTGCAAAGCCTCAAGAGCTTCCTGGTAGCTAAGTTTATGAACACTCTTGGCACCCATGAGACCGATTCCCCTGAGGATGATTTCAGCAGTGCTCCTATTGATGTCTTCGGGCCCATCAATATCGAGTGAAAAGATAGCGGCCTTTCCTTTGAGACGTTCCTCTGAAAGTCCCGATCCCGGATCAGGCTTGGGTTCCTCAGGTTTGGGTTCCTCAGGTTTGGGCTTCACGGGCTTTGGCTTCTCAGGCTCTGGTTTTGTCGGCTTTGGAGGTGTGGGATCTGGAGTTACGATTACGGGAGGGTTGGTAGGATCGGGATTTGGTGTTGAGGGTTTTGGTTTTCCTTCAAAAAGATCGTTGAGATTCCCCAGGTTTCCAATTCCAATCGAGGGTCGGTTTGGATTGGTAGAAGTTCCTCCTGTTTTACTGGGATCAAGAGTCGAGCTACCTCCTACAATACCCAGAAGTCTGGATAAAGCTGGATTGGTGGGTAAAAAGGTAGTTTTTGAAGGTAACTTATTTCCCTGCGACTCAGTACCGCTTCCAGGTGGAGTGGTAGCCCTTAAAACTGTAGTACCTGAACCAGGAGTATCAGGCCTATTCGTACTGGATCCAGGTCCAGCTTTACTCCCATTCACACCAAGTCCCTCAATCTTAGGTGCTGTTTTTTGAGGAAGGCAGCCTTCAGTATCAAAACCTGAGAGAATCTGAGCTTCAGTCTTCTTTGAATCTACTCGAATCCCAATTCTTCCCAGTTCGGAGCTAAGTGTAGTTGGAATCTTATACTGGTGGTTTTGCTTGTAAAAGCCCAGCGCGGATCCCCATTTTCCCGACAATAGTTTTTTGAGTTTGGGATTATACTGAGCCTCAGAGCTGAGATTTTTTAGCCCATCCTGCATGGAAAAGACCATACGGGGACAGCGTTTGGCATCCAGTGTTGGTAAAAACACCGTCAAAGTCAGCATCCAAAAAAGAATTCGAATCAGAAAACTCTCCTCAACACCCCGTCATTCTCGCGCTTGACGCGGGAATCCATTTTGAGCTAATGCATATCTTTACAATCGTGGCTTAATCCCTTGATCCTCCGGTCAAGCCGCAGGATGACTTTTTGCCATAAATCAGGACATTCTACCTTAAGTTAAGTGTACGGTCTTACCACACCCTGTCAAGAATCGGGCTCTTGACGAATTTCACAACTGGAATGGGCTTAATTCAGGAATTCAATCGACTGAATCAGGGCCTTTGAGGCTGCGTTGGTGTGAACTGCTATACCAAAGCCTGAAACAGTGGGCATTTCCACTCCAAAGGTGTTTTGAAAACTCTGGGGCAGCTCAAATTCGGTGGTAATCCACTCCCCTACAGGAGTGCCCGAGGACACGCAGATGTGTCGGCTAGTGTTTCGATAGTACTTATGTTGGTAAGACTTCCCTGCAGGCTCGTTTTTTCCAGGGAATAGTGAGAAAAAGTAGGGAGCGGCAGGGAGAAAGAAATGACCGCTTGGGAATTTCTCCTCTCCGAAGGCAACATTTACCGAGATAGCCGAATTAGATTTTCCTGTCTCCCAATTAGCACCACTCGGATAATGAAGGACCTTCCAGACAATCCGCATTTTTTTTGCTCCTGGAATAGACTGCTGCTTGAGAAACACAGCCGTCCTGCTCTTCGTTGCTTCAAACATGATTCCATCATCTCGAAACCCGAGGTTGAGTTTGCTCGCGAACTTCTCAGCAAATCCCTTCTTCTTGAACCAATCCAGTGGAGAGGAAGCCCCTGCCTGATCGGTAAAATCCAGATGGTATAGAATCCCTGATTCAGAACCGATCTCCTCGAAGAGGATTCCATGCAGTTTATTAAAAAGGGAGGATCTACCTGAGGCCGCGAAGATCGGGGAAGAAATCAAAACTAAGCAAAATAGAAGACGCAGCATGTTTAAAAAATACAAACA
Source organism: uncultured bacterium (assembly GCA_964539825.1). Classification (GTDB taxonomy): domain Bacteria; phylum Muiribacteriota; class UBA6191; order UBA6191; family UBA6191; genus CAZIKF01. Next base: position 2,072 of record CAZIKF010000058.1, on the reverse strand, counting down.
ATTGAGAGTGGAGCTAATTGTAATCAATTTGTTCCCAGTGGCAAGGGGAAAAATTAATCAATGATTGAAATGGGAAATGGCATTCTATGGGACCTTACGCATTAGCATTCCCTGGAAATACGTGTCAAATGTCGGGTGCTTTATCGCGATGTCTGTTCCAGCACTATGAATTGCTTCAACTTGTAGGTAATCAGTCGCATTTAACAATAGAAACACTGATATGATATTACTTTCTTCTGGGGTAGAAGTAGCAGTTACGATATGTCTGGCTACAGTTGTACTACCGTTCTTTTTAAGAAATAGCTGCAAATTCGTATTATCTACCGTAGGAGACCACATTACCATGACGTTGATAAGGTAAATTCCTTTTATTGGAGCCGTAAATTTACTATTGGACGTATCATAGTCACTACCATAATCATAAACCTCTGCAGTAAAGGTAACAAGGTCAAGAGAGTTATTTGAAAGCGTCTGATTAACGCCATTTTTTTCGGCCGCAAAAGCCACCAAATCTCCACCGAGAGTAGTCCCATCAGAAAACTCAATATCGGAGACAGTCACCACTTCGGAACTGTTATCTGAAACGATGCCTATCAACTGAGATCCATCTCCATAAAAGGCTGTAGCTGTAACTGGTCCGGAACTATCTATACTGGTCGCTAAAATCTGCCCGTTAACATCTAGTTTGGAGGCTGGGCTTGCGGTGCCGACTCCTAGTTTTCCATCGATCGACAAGCCATTACCACCTGTACCATTTTTATTACCAAGATGGATATAACCATCATTATTGTCATAAAAAACACCGTCATCAGAAATCTGCAAACCACCCCCTGTAGTATTATTGTGATTAACAACAACTACATCATCAAACTGGGCTCCTCCACTTACCTCCATCATGGTTGTTGGAGTAGTTGTACCGACGCCTACAAATCCTGAAGCATAATCAATCATAAAGTAATCAAACTCATTTCCAGAAACAACCTTCGAGATTTTGTAATCATGGTCAACTCCCGATTTCTGCCCCATTTTCCATTCTGCCTGCCCACCCTGGTTGTAGAGGTGATAACGAGCTTCCCCTGTGTTCTGGATCGAGATTAACTCACCCCACGTCAACAGACCGTCGACCTGGGTCAGAGTCCCGATGGATAGATCTGCGGTGGAACTCAGTCGCATGATTTCCGAAGTAGAGTACCAGGTATAGATGTTTGCCCCACGGTTGTAATTCTGCCAGACATTGGTATCCCAGTTGATGATGGGGATACTGGGATCGGAGCCATCCATATAAAAATTCGCGTCCCCAATGGCGAGTTGATCCGCAGCGGGATTTCCAGTGTCAAATCCGACATTCAGTCCCTCCGTAAATTCACCTGAACCGATAACATGTAAGCCTTCATGAGGTGAACCCGTGCCGATACCAACTCGTCCCCCGGCATCAACCACCATTTCAATACTGCCTCCCCCATCTCTAATAATGAGTGCATCCGCTTCTTGTGTGGAACTAATTTCAAAAGTCGCGTCAGTCGAGGGGGCATTGACGCCAAAGTTATCCACCATAAACAGAGCCATACTGGAACCGCTGGGAACAGCAACAGCACTGCCGCTTCCATTAAAGCCAAAGGAATTATCAGCATTCAAAGTCAACTGCTGGCCTCCTGGTATGACGGAATAAGTACCGCCCACGGAATTACTGGAACCACCGCCCACAACAGAATAATCAGCCTGGGCCGTGTTATTCTGACCGCCAACCACACTGGAATACTGCCCGGAAGCACCGTTAAACTCCCCGCCTCCGATGAAGGTGCTAGTGGAACTAGCCTGGTTTTTCTGTCCGCCGCCGACGAAGGAATAATCACCTGTACCAGTGTTAAGCAATCCACCTACCACGCTGGAATACTGTGCGGTAGCCCGGTTCTCCTGACCCGCCACTACCAGGGAATTCAGACCTCCTGCGATGTTTTGTAAACCTCCCCCTATGAAAGCATTGAGGTTCTGCGTCTGGTTGGTATCGCCTCCGGAGATTGTGGAGTAAGGAGCAAAAGCCTGGTTGTTGCCGCCACCCCCAACAAAGGAAT
>CAZIKF010000057.1:0-22215 GCA_964539825.1 uncultured bacterium | reverse complement strand
GAAAAAATGGAAAGGTTAGCTCTGAGCCAGGACACAAGATTTGACAATATCTCCGATGACTGTACTTAATTGGCTTCCGGACAGCAGGCCTATTTCTCTAAAACCTAAGAATGAGCATGCTAAGAAAACAAGGAAGGAGGAAGTGAAGGGGAATAAAAATGCGATCAAATGACTCTTGATCGAGCCTATTTTAATCCCTATATCTTGCCAGTCTCCGGATACGGTTCTTATGATCAAACTAGAAATTGCCGGCAGCCACATCAAGCCTATCAAAATGGAGATACCAAACCTCTGAACTCCGCCGTTAAAAATTACATAAAATTCAAGAGTATAAGAAAGTAGAAAAGTTAAGCTCAGGAAGTAGGTCAGTTTTTTTGAGTCACTCATCTTGTAGCGGCTATCTACTTTGGGATTGATTTTATAGGGTATCTTACTTTAGGCGCTTACTTTTTTCGATGCCCAGAATCCCAGCAAGTACTCGGACCAAAGAAGCCGTGCAAGGAAGCACATCTCAACGGACTTATGGTAGGTTGGTGCGTTATGAATTCTCTTGATTTTCTCCCTCGGGCTCTGGAACTTCATAGGCATGGAAAACTTGATGAAGCCCGCATTCTTTATGAAAAAGTCCTCTGTGAATATCCTTCTCATCCAGATACGCTCAACTTGCTGGGGTGTCTTCTTTGTCAATCAGGGGATATGAAGCAGGGAGAAGTCCATCTTCTCAAGGCTCTACAGGTTAATCCCTCATCGGCCTCAATCTGGTATAACCTGGCCAATGCCCAACGAGAACTGGATCGCATTGATGATTCTATTCAGTCCCTTCGAAAAACCATTCATTTGGATCCTTCCCATTCAGAGGCCTGGGATCATCTCTGTGCTCTCGAACTGCGTCGAGGTTTTCCAGATGAGGCAGAAGAAGCCGGGCGAGAAGCCACAAAACTTGGGCCTCATAATCCCTCTTGTTGGAATAACCTGGGGAATGTCCTCCACGAAAAAGGTGAAATGAGAGAAGCAATATCCTGCTTCTGCCAGGCCCTGGAGAGAAATCCCAAATTCACCGGAGCCCTTAACAACCTGGGTGTTTGTTATTTGGAGTCGGGCAAATTAAATGAAGCTTATGGTTTGCTTCAGAAATCAATCGCCCTGGATCCCTCAAATGCTGAATCCTACAGCAACCTGGGTAGCGTGGTTCGGCTTCTTGGTGATGGTCCTGGCTCCCTCGACCACCTGGAGAAAGCTCTTTCCCTGGATCCATCCAATCTCACCATTTGCAACAACCTGGCTCTGTCCCTAAAGGCAGTAGAGAGAATCCCTGAAGCTATCGAGGTTCTATCCCATTTGCTGAGTCTAAGCCCAGACTATCCTGAAGCAAGGATGAACTTAGCGGCCATGTTGGTAGATATGGGACGGCAATCTGAAGCTATAAGTCACTATGATTCCATCAGTCAAGATTACCCCGAACTCTGCGAAGCTTATCGCTTGCGGGGATTATTGACGAAATGGTCCCCGGAAAATGATGGTCTTCAGAGGATGCTTGAACTCCTAAAAAGCACTTCGCTACCGGCTTTACAAAGACTTCATCTGCATTTTGCCCTGGGGAAGGCATATGATGATTTAGGGGAGATAGAAAATTCTTTTTATCATTATGAAGAGGCAAATAAATGGGTCAGGGATTCAAACGATTATGATCCCAAGGAGGAAGAAGCATCCTTTAAGAGAATCGAAGAGTCTTTCGATAAATCCTTTTTCGATAGAGTGAAGGCACCGGGTTGCCAGTCCGAACTTCCTATTTTTATCCTGGGCATGCCCCGTTCAGGAACCAGTCTCATCGAGCAGATTCTTTCCTCTCACCGGGAAGTCTTTGGAGGAGGGGAGCGAACAGATCTCTCCTTCGTACTCTTTGGTCCAAACTCCCCGCTAAGCTTTGCGACTGAGATTGGTGTTGATACCACAGGAGAGAGTCGGTTTGAGATGTTGGGACAAGAGTACTATGAACGGGTACTTCCCTATGCTCAGGGACTCTCCCACATCACTGATAAGATGCCCCAGAACTTTCGACATATTGGCTTGATCCATCTCATTCTTCCCAGGGCTCCCATCATTCACTGTGTACGGGAGCCTATGGATACCTGTTTCTCCTGCTTCACCAATTACTTTTCGGAGTCTCATCGCTATACCTATGATCAAAGGGAGCTGGGAGAATATTACCGACTATATGAAAACATCATGACCCATTGGGATACTGTTCTACCCGGCCGCATTTTGAAGGTAAGTTACGAGGCATTATTGGAGAATCCCGAAAGAGAAACTCGTCGTATCCTTGAATATTGCTCCCTGTCCTGGGACGATCAATGTATGAAATTTTATGAAACTGACCGCGCGGTAACTTCAATGAGCTCGACCCAGGTTCGCCAGCCCCTTTATAAAGCGGCCCTGCGAAAGTGGAAACCCTTTGAGAAATACTTTCAGCCCTTAAGGGATACTCTGGCAGGGAATTAATGAGTCTCAGCCCGGATGAACTACGTAGATACCACCGCCACCTGGTTTTGCCAGAGGTCGGTGAAAAGGGTCAATCCAGGCTTTGTAATAGCGCGGTTCTAGTTGTTGGAGCCGGTGGACTTGGAGCTCCCGCGCTTTCCTATCTTAGCGCTGCCGGTGTGGGAAGAATAGGAATCTACGATGGTGACAGGGTGGATGAATCCAACCTGCAGAGACAGGTGCTTTTTACCGTAGAGGATGTGGGAGGACCCAAGGCTGAAATCGCGGCATCCAGGCTGGAACTTCTTAATCCCTTTCTTAAGTTTGAGGCTCATAATGAAAATGTTTGTGCGCAGCAGGCACTTGAAATCATATCGGGCTATGATCTAGTTCTTGACTGTACCGATAATTTTCCTACCAGATACATTCTTAATGATGCTTGTGTACTGGGCTCACGTCCCCTGATTTCCGCGGCAATTTATAGGTTTGAAGGACAATTTTCCGTTTTTTGCGCACCTGAAGGACCTTGCTATCGATGCTTGTATCCCAAGCCTCCGCCTGCTGGATTGGTTCCAGACTGTTCAGCCGGAGGGGTTTTAGGGGTGTTACCAGGAGTACTTGGTTCCTTGCAGGCAACTGAAGCGATTAAGATCCTCTTAAATATCGGTAAGCCTGCGATCGGTCGCCTGATCCTATATGATGCCCTGGCAACACGGTTTCGAGAGATGAATATAGCTAAAAATCCGGAATGTCTGATTTGTTCTGAAAATCCACAAATAGATAGAGTAGTAGCAGAAGAAATGAGGTGTAGTATGACTATGGGACCCGAGGTTGCGGAGATCTCAGTAGAAGAACTGAGTGAATATAGGAAAGAAGGCAGAGATTTTCTGCTAGTGGATGTCCGTGAGCCCTTTGAGCTGGACATTGCCAGGTTAGATCCGGTGATTGAGATTCCCCTTGGTGAACTTGAATCTCGATTTGAAGAATTGGATGATCAGGCAGAGGTGGTCGTCATGTGCAGATCCGGTAAGCGAAGTGCCACAGCCTGTGAGTTTTTGATGAAAAAGGGATTTGTAAAGGTTTCAAATCTGGCCGGAGGTATACTTGAATGGTCGGCCAGGATTGACCCCTCAATTCAGCGATATTAGGAAATCTGGAGGATTTGACCCAGTGCTAGATTATTCCAGCCTACCAAAGTTTGAACTACATGTTCATATGGAAGGATGTATTCAAAAGGATGATCTCTTTGCCCTGCAGCTTCTCAGGAATCCTACCCTGAGTAGGGAGGAATTTGAGGGTCGCTTCAAGTTTGAGCATTTTGGTCAGTTTATATCCTTGTGGTGTGAACACCAGGGACTTCTATTTCAGCAGAAATGTCCCCTGGAAATTCTTCCTGGAATTGTTCAGTCCATAGGAAGATTTTTTCGAGATCAGAAAATTCTTTATGTTGAGGCCCATATTTCGCCCATTGACAGTCTGTTTATGCGTCATGGTAAATCCGGGATACTCGATAACGCTCCTTTCTATGAAGAGGTCTTACTAGGCTGGGACCAGTCGGTAGAAGAGCTAAAGAATGATGAATCCATGCCTGTAATTCGCTTGATCGTTGACCTGGTTCGGAATTATCCGCAGGAGGTTTTTGATTGGCAAGTAAAGAGTCTTGAGAAGATTTTTTACAGGCTAAGAAACGTGATAGGTGTTGGGCTAGGCGGGGGTGGTGATCGACGCAGACTGACTGTGTTTCGAGAGGGCTTTGCAAGACTTAAGGCCTGTGGATTTCAGGTTTTTGCCCATGCTGGAGAACTGCCTCCGGCTCATCAGGCATGTCTTGAAGTTAGAGATGCGGTGGAGATCGGTGCTCAGCGCATCGGACATGGAATTCACTGCTCTGATGATCGTGAGCTTCTAGAGATTCTCTGCGACCGGGGAATTCCTTTGGAAATTTGCCCGACTTCCAATCTAATGACCCGATCAGTAGCTCAACTCGAAGACCATCCCCTGATGCAATTTTTTCAAGCGGAGGTCCCTTTTACGATCAATAGTGATGATCCCGTATATTTTTCAACTGACCTGAATAGAGAATATGAACTGACCCAACAAACCTTTGAACTCAGCGATGTTGATATGGTTCAAATTTTACTGAATTCCTTTCAGCACAGTTTTGCCTCCGATGAATTGAAATCTTTTGCAAAGGAAGAATTATCACGCTGCTTATAGGAGTAAAGAGAAGATGAATATAACCACAATTAACGGGGTTGAAATCCATCTGGCATCTCAGGTGGAGGTAGCTATGAGCTGGGTAGGTCAGGAAGAGGTTGTTCAGCAGCTTCAAGCTGCCTGGACTGTAACTGCTCCTGGAGATTTACCCATGAATCCCCGTCTTATAGGTAAACCTGGTGTGGGAAAGACAACACTTGCCTATACGGTCGCTCAAAGTATGAACAGACCTGTTTGGCTCTTTCAGGCCACCATGGACACCCGTCCTGAAGACTTATTGATTTCTCCTGTAATTGCGGAAGGTCAAAAAATAAAGTACGTGGCCTCTTCACTAGTCACCGCTGTGATTCAGGGAGGAGTTTGTATACTAGATGAGGGTAATCGGATGAGTGAAAAGTCCTGGGCTTCTCTGGCCCCCCTGCTCGATCATCGTCGTTATGTGGAATCAATAGTAGCGGGTGTGACCATCCAGGCTCATCCAAATTTTTGCTTTTGCACCACAATGAATGAGGATTCCTCAACCTACGAAATTCCTGAATATATTCTTTCTAGAATTCAGCCGGGTATCTTTATCGACTTTCCTTCAGAAGATGAGGAATATTCGATTCTCAAAGAAAATGTACCCTTTGTAGAGGATGCACTACTGCGCTATGTAGTGGAATTTTTACAAAAATCCCATGCCCGGAATTTGATGTTTACAATCCGTGATGGGATCAATGTAGCCAGGTACGCATTTAAGCTAACCACCCACAAAGAAATGGATTTGCATGACTCTTTTCTCAAGAGCATCGAGATGATACTTGGCAAGGATGACACTGAAGACCTGGTTTGACCAGTACCTGTTATGATTCGCTTTGAATCAGTTTTAGGGATTCCTATTTGTCACTATCGGATGGAGTTTGCCCTATGGGTGCACGATGTGATTCGATCCCAAAAATTTGACGCTCTTGCGGTTGAACTGCCCTCTAGCGTACGCAAGGGATTTATTACAGCGGTTTCTCGACTTCCCTATCTCTCAGTGCTTATCTATAAGGATCAGAAGGGGAGTCCAATCTATTTACCGGTGGAACCTTGCGATCCACTTGTAGAGGCCGTTCGCTCTGCCCTGGACCTTGATATAGATATCCATTTTGTAGATCTGGATGTGGATGAGTATCCCACCTCTCGGGACCTGATACCTGATCCCTATGCCCTTGCGAATGTTAAGTTGGAAGATTATTACAAGGCATGGTTAAAGGAGTTTGGAAGGCATCAGGGTATCAATGAGATTGACCATCGCCGTGAGCGATATATGGCTTATAAGCTTCAGGAGATTTTACCCAAATCTCCTGAAATCCTCTATGTTTGCGGAATGACGCACCTACATAGAGTGATGAAGCATCTGGAGTCTGAGCAAGTTCTCCCCCTGGGTTATTACCGCCGTCAAAACGCCCAGGTGTTTAACGTCTCCGAGGAATCCTCAAGAACTTGCCTGGGAGAGTTTGGAGCCCTTTCGGCAGCCTATGAGGTGTGGAGACAGGGGGATTCTAATAAACCTACCCAAAACTCCATCAGGTGCATGGAGAAACAAGTTCATAAAGGGGATAGGGTGATGAGGGTGATTTCGGGAGGAAAGGAGGGCAAAATAGAGGATGGAGGAGAGATCCTACGTCAAAGGGTTTTAAATTCAATCACTCGAAACCGTGAATCCTGGAAGACAAAAGGATCCAGGCGATGGGTTGATCGAAAGCTAATCTTCCAGCTTCTATTTGAAGAGGCCGCCCAGGAATATCACAAAAAACTCGATCTTGAGGTCAAGAACTGGCATGAGAAGGCCATCGGTGATTTTCTTCGAAAGCGCTGTTTTCTCGAAGAGAAACTACTTCCTGAATTCTTTGAATTGGTGAATGCCTCAAAGGGCGTTGTGGATGATGATTTTGCCTATGAGTTATGGGAGTTCGGGAGTACTTATCCGTACCAGGAGGAAAAACCCGGCCTGATGACAGTGGATCTGACCCCCGATGAGGTATGGCTGGGTTCGGAGAGAATCAGGTTTAGAAAGAGGATTCCTTCTCGAAAGCGAGGTAAGTTTGGAATTCCCCAAAGACTCCGCCCTAAAGAGAAGCGCCCTGGAGAGTGGAGTAAGGATTTTGAAAAGGATGGATTATGTTCCTTTCCGGTAGAAGATATTGCAATCGAAAATTTTGCGGACACTCTTAAGAAAAAAGGCGCCTCAGTTCTTTCTGCGGAATGTACAAGAACTGAACCATTCACCGCTTCTCTGTTAGATGGAATTGATTACCGCGAAACGGTGAGAAATGTTGGTTCCGGACGAATTTATGTCAAGGAGTTACGACGCTTCGAGAATCAGATGGGTTCCGTGGTTCTTATCTTTGATGAAGACCGCAAGAATGAAAAGTATAACTATCGGTTGACCTGGCTAGGTGAGCATGATCAGGAGTCTGATCTTGCATTTTATGCTACCGACTATCAAGACCAAATGGTGGGTCCAGGAATTGGAAGAGCTTATTATGGTGGATTAATGATGAGTTTTCCTCCCCAGCGGCTCTATGATGTGTGGAGCGATTCTGATTACCTGTTTGTACCCTATAAACACGAAGTTCTGCTAGCTGCGGCAATTGAGTATTCAGTAAATAGAAATATTGTTTACGTGGGACCTAAACCGCCGCGGTCGCTTTTCAAATTACTTGCTGAGCGCATGGGAAAAAGGATTATCTATGTCCCACTAGGCTCCTTTTCACCTGCGACACTACATAGAATTCGACGATTCCATGTATTAGCCGGTCATGACAAGAGAGAAATCATTCGCGAATATATTTAGGGTTTTCCATGTCTTTAAATCAATTTTCTCCTCTGATTCCCTTTCAGGGACATCCAGATCCAAGGCTTAGGAAAGTAGCCTATTGTGATTTGTTGGAGTCTACCCATCCAAAGGCCCTGGAGGAGTTATTGGAAGCCCTCAAAAAGGAGCAATCCCTTGTAGTCCGATCAGGAATCGAACGTCGACTAAATATGAAAGTACGGGGAATGCGGCCCAATCAGCCTGATCCAATGCTTGAGGTATTTGATAAGCTGGGATCGAAAACATCACAGGACCATCTCATCGAAGTATTTCGTGCCGCCCTTGAAAAGGGTGCCTGGCAGTGTCTGCCAAAGATGCGCGAGTTCTTGAAGGGCGTAGCTGACCCTCATCTCAAGGCTTGCTATCTTCGCCTTGCAGGAAGCCTCCACTTTGAGCAAGTTGAAGAGATTTCCAGCTTTCTAAACGACCCTGATCCACGCATTGTAATTTTGACATCTGAAATTCTCAATTCCCTGGGTAGCTCTAAAACCATAGCACGTCTCATACCGCTGAGTAATCACAAGGAACCAGAGGTACGCAGGAGGGTTCTAAGTCTTTTGATGGGACATGGTACTACCGCGCTAGGATGGATTTTAAGAGAGACGCTTCTAGCGATTCCATCCTGGAAGGTGCATGTTGGATCTGTAGCCGTTGCCAGTGCTTGCGCATTACGAAATAGGGACGGGGGTCGAATTCTGGGGTTTCTACTACAAGATCAGGAGCCAAGAGTCCGAGACCTGGCTTGTGAAGGCTTTAAGACTGTTTTTGAGCAGGTTCCCAGCCGTATGAAAACTAACCTTCAAAGAATTCTCAAAGATCTTAATCAGGTTGATTCAGAATGGTATAGAGCCCTCTCCTCCGCGAATCAAATCTCGATCCAGGAAGAGGTTGAACCGGAGGTAGTTCATGCGAAGGGGTGCTATTTAGACCCTGAAAAGGATCCTGAGACACTTGTCTCGGAGATTCGTGCCTTTAGTTTTGGCATTGAATCCAACGAGCGCAAGCTTAGAAGCCTGATGAATTATCTCTATCATCCGCATCCAAGGGTAAGAGAGACTTCGCTGGAATGGCTTGGTTCTGGTATTCCACAGCCTTTACTTCCAATTCTGGTGCCTGTATTGAGCGATTCCGATGCTGCAGTTCGCGCAAGTACTGCCCTGATACTGATGAGTAGGGAAGATGCGGCAGGCCTTTTTGATGAAGAGATTTGGGAATGCCTGGAGGACCTGGTTCAGGGCAGTGAGGAAGAAAGTCACCTGGCTATTCCCATACTCGAAAAAATGGATTCACAAAGAGCAAAGGTCCTTCTTAAAAAGCTAATCAGGACGGGCGATGGGAGCGTTGCTGTGGAGGCCCAGCAGACAATAGAGTCTGCCCTTACCCCTGAGGAGGTCGACTCAAGTGAGGCTTTTGTGTCGGAAGGCGAGGCGCAAAGAAGTAAGAATCTGCTCTTCTCAAACCCAGTGAAGTATCTCGATCAATTAGCTCAGTTTCTGGAGTCCGGTACTGGTGAGGAGAAGATATCCAGTCTGAAACGTCTTTTAAATTATGAGGTCGTACCCGATCCGGCGGAAACGCTCATCCTGATTCGTAATTCGTTGAGGGTGGAGGAAGATGCCAAGACTCTTGAGTATATGATCGACGCTGTTGGGGTGCTCTCTTTCGGTGATGAATGGGAGACTCTGGAATCATTCCTCGAGGGTGAAAATTCAAGTCTAAGCCGTTCGGCGGCAAGGGCACTTTCAAAACTTGGGGACCCGCGTGTTCTGCCCCATCTGAGTGCAATTCAGGAAAGGGAAAATCTCCTTGAAACAGACTGGGTGATCCTGGAAGAATCACTGGTGCTATTGACCAAAAAGCGGCCTGATATGGCTCTGTCTCTAATTGAGCGTATGATTGAGGAGGATTCCCACCAATGGAATCGAGTAATGAAAGCCCTTGAGGAGTGGGAATGTCCGCCAACCGACCTGAATCGAATCTTGATTTCCGCCCTGGACAAGAAGTGGGAGGGGAAAATCGTCAATTTCATCTTTTCATTTCTCTCCGAGAATGGAGGGCGATGGGATGTGGTTTCCCTGAGAAAGATTCGAAAAAAAGTTTCAGACAAGAACCTTAGAAAGCGGATTAAAGATCTTGAAACTTCACTGAACATGGGATTCAAACCCGTGACTTCTCCGGGGAGTACTTCATCAGGTGCAATGCCACGAAGCAAGTTAGTTCACCTTTGGTGGCTGCTTCCCGTATCCACAGTGGGCTTGATTTTGCTGGGCGTGGGTTCCTTCGAGAATTTCCAAAAGCTCCTTCCTCGCAGCGGTTACCGGGGAATTGAGGAATCAAGATTGCCTTCCCTTGAGGAACTAAACTTTTTTGATCCAGGTGGTCTCAAGGGGCGAATAATCCTTGTAGATGGTCTTTTTAGGCCAGTTTTGGGGAAGTTGGATTGGAGTGTTGGATTGATATCAAAGCGACTCGTATACCTGAGAGGTAAATCATCCCCACGCCAAAGTTCCAGGAGTAGGTTTAAAGTTAGGATTTTGGAGATCGGTCCCCTGGGAACTCTTTATGTTCAAAGACTGCGTAAGAGAAAGATCCCGCAATCGTAGTTTGGCGCTAAGAAAAGCTCTCAGATCCGGTACCCTCTTGGCCTCGATAGAAACTCCAAAATGCCATCTTCGGAAAGAAGCCAGAGTTGTCCCCCTGGATCCAGGATTGTAACCTGGGAGCGGTGGAGGGTTAACAGTCCCCTGGAAATCGAGGATTGTTTAGAGAATGGAGTGAAGTTTTGATTGGAATCAGAACGAAACAAAGTGCCGGATTTCTCATCTAACAGTATTAAGTCAGTTCCTCTCTCAATGACGGCAAATGGCTTGACTCGGTCCTTGATCTCATATCGCATTTTGTTAGAGCCGTCACCCGCAATAGCAAAAAACTGATCTACGCAGTTTTCCTGTGCATCTGCCAGGCAGGCTTTGAATCCATAAAGAACTCTCCTTGAGCTGAATAAAAAGGCCTCAGAAGCCCATGATTCACCTACCTTAATTGGATTCCATTGTTCGCCATCAACACTATTCCAGGCAGCTGTCAGAATTCCTTCCTGCCTCATCAAAATCCACAATGACTTTTCATCAGTGATGAATTGAAGATCTTGATGGATTTCAAGAGTTTTGATCGGAAGGGTTGAACCTTTAGGACTCCATTGGAATCCATCTTCGCTATCCCAGCTAGAGATTATTTTTCCACTTCGACTCCAGGCTCGGAGTTTATCGGTTTCAAAAATTGGGTCTATGAGCACCGTAGTTCCCAGGACCTCCTCCACCTGGCCTCGTAAACCTGGTTGGGGACGCCAGGTCGCCGTTGAATCAAAGTTATAGCAGGTGCCGCTTTTAGTAAGCGCAATAAGCCTCCCTTGAAGGGAAACGAGAGCGACCGGATCTTTTAGTTCAGGAGGGGCTCTACCCACTCTTAAGAAGTGGGGAAGGTGATTAAGAAAACTCTGAATTAACTTTTCCTGGGAATACGGGGAGGAGGAATTCAAGGTCCAGTTGGATCCAAAGAGACTATGCTCATGACCTTCTGGTATCTGGTTTCCCTCTTCGAGCACCAGGCGCTCAGCGGTTGTTCTAACATCGCTATCTCTGAGCGTCATGGAGGTGAGTTTCAGTAGAAAATGACTATGATGAGCCAGCTCTTGTGATTCTGAGGAACTCCTTAAATACTCTAGAGCCCTGTTCAGCATAGTCCTTTTTAGCAGAGTCTGAAATTGTTTTGGATCTATCTCCTCGAGTAAGACGGGAATTTCAATTTTGACAGCCTGCTCGCCTAGCTCCATCAGTTCCACATCCGAAACCTTCAAACTTTTAAAAATTTTGGATCCATGTAGAAAAGTGATGAGTTCAGCCCTTGAAATTTCCCGCATCCGCCTGACCAGTACCAACAGAAGTTCTCCCATATGAAAGAACCAACGCCTCTTCATATGGGCGAATTCTTCGCTATCTGATTCTTTGGCTGTGCTTAGTGATGAAACTGCTGAAATCAGTGTGGAGGCTTCCAGCAGCTTTTTGTGGGTAAAAAATCTGAGTGGAGAACAGAGGTCAAGTTTACGCAGAGCTTTCTCTGCGTTCAGAATGACCTGAATATCCATTTCCTCTAGCTTTGGAGCGTAGGAATCCTCCTTCTCAATTGGTCCAGAGGGAAGGTTGGACAGACCCAGGGTGACCAGCGGATTTGGAGGGAGAAAGGGGCGAGCGCGATCCAGGCGGGTATTCAGGGTCCAGGTTTGAAATTTATGTTTATTCCTTGTAGATACTACTGATAGTTCAAAATTCGGATCCTCATTCGAAGCCTGCTTTACCTTGAGGGGAGTGACTGAATAGCGTCCATTCTCGGTATCAATACTGAGGGTTGGAATTTCCAACAATGAACTTAATTCCCCGGGAAGTCTTGAATCTCTTTCGAGCAACTGTGCTGAAAATTGAGCAACACTAAGAATCTGTACCAGGTCAGTACCGTTACGGGGCTGCTCTTGGTCCTTGAATAGTGTCTTCATGTGAAGTGTGGCGCAAAAGAGAAGCAGGAGAACTGAAAGTCCGGTAATGAAAAGAAAACCGAAATCCTTCATAGTCCCACTACCCATTTATAGTCTTGTGAAAATATGGAAAAAACTCCTGATCGGTCCAGAATCCGAGATTTACCCTGGTAGCTAATTTCCACCTTAACCTGGCCGATATGCTGATCACCTTCGTGTCTTTGGCTCTGCACTTGAAAACTGGTGACGGGAAGGGTGGTCAGGGAAGTACAGTTAAGACCTTTGAGAAATTTCTGATCTGAGTATTCCTTTTCACTCTCTAAATGAGTGGTATTCAGACACAAGCTGGACTTTTTCGTGGAGTCTAGCCTGAGAATATTCAAATGCCCAGATTGAGATCGAAGGACTAAGATATCAGACCAGCTGCTTTCCGTAGCCTCCTTTTCAGTGTATGGATAAAGAACCTCCTGAGCTTGTGAAATTCGCCAGCTCAAATTCCAAAGTAAAGCTCCTTCCTCGGATGCGTAGGGATGCTCAATCGGTGTTGTTAGAGATTCCCAGGATGAAAAAAGCAGCAGAGAGGAACCCAGCGTCAGGACGGAGCAGATTAGAAGGAGTGACGCTGTTGTGCTTTGTCTTGAATTCATTACCACGCGTGTCCTTGTGTGGATGAAGGTAAGAATGAGCTAAGTTTGGTCCTGGTATTTTTTCCAAGGCTGAGACTGTACAAACTGACATCGAGACGGATGGGACTTGGAGTCAGGAGCGGGGGAAGGGGAAGTGAGGGATCTGGGGCGTTAAGTGGATTCCATTTAATGGTCAGAAGGTCATCTGTACCCAATTGCTCCTGCAGCCGAGATCCAAGGTCCCGCAAGATTGAGTTCTTACCACTCGGTTTGAATTCGTCTGACTTCTTCCTTGATATTTGAAGTTCGCCCGTCAAAGGAAGGTCCAAGGTCTTCAAAGCCTTTATAGCCTGGGCTGAGATTCCCTGGAGCTTCCAGTCCCTGTCCAGCTTCCATTCAAGGATTCTCGATTCCTTTTTCTGGTCCAGGGTGACCTTTATCCTTGTCCAAAGACTGGAACAGAAGAGAAGAATGGAAAGAACGAATGCGATTCTTGAAATCATCTCAGCGACCAGTCATTTCTATGGCCAGGATCATCCATAATGAGCAAAGATAGTCTATCAGGAAAGCAAACAGTATACCCGTTTGCAGGGTCTTGACCAAAATCAGTTCATTTAGAGAAAATTTAGATTAATCCCTTCGTTTTTCAATCAACACGCGAAATTGGTAATCTTCTGAGAATTGCCTGAGTACCATCCTTAGGTGTACACTTCTTGGCAGATGCGGCTTCTCCTTTTCTTCCTCATTTTTTCATTCGTGGAAAGCGCAAGTATAAGGGCCATTAAGAAACTATATCTGGCCCGAAACTACCGGGGAATTCTGAAAGAATATAGTAAGGATCCGGGTTCCTTTTCCACTCCTGCGCAACTTGAAATTCTGGCCCTCACCCATAAATCCCTGGGTAATTTCGGGAAGGTTATCAGGGTTTGCGCCCAGGTCATGGAGGAAAGCAGCAGTGAGAATTGTTCCAAGCTCCTTTTTCAAATGAAGAAGTCCAAGCCAAATCTCTATCAGCGCGAACTTGGCTGGTATTACATGGAACGCGGCGAGACTCAATCAGCTTTTGTAAAGTTCTATTCTCTGATTCGAAAGAATCCCGATGATCAGGATGTTCGCAGGGGGTTACTGCGTATTTTTCAAACTTCTAGAGCCTATGATCATATGCTCGAACAGCTATGGCAAATGACGCCGACAGAGGAAACTCGTAGTCTGCAGCAATGGCTGAAGCTCGTTCGCATTAAGTTTCGGAAACGACTTCTTAAACAAGATCTGGAACTGATTGAGGGAGATCTGTATTCGTACTATACCCTCCTTTTTCTGAGTCAAAAGACCCATCCGAATTACTATGAACCTCTCCTCTCCCTATATAAAGAGCGATCTGAAACTGAAGGCACAGAAGAGGATCAAGTTCGCTATGCCAATCTATTATTCATCGGAGGAAAACTAAAGGAGACCAGGGAAATCGCTGACCGATTGGAAGGAAAATTACAGCATCCCGTCTCAATTCTAAGCCTGGAAGCACTTCTTAAGAGGCTTCCACCCAAACCGAAGCCGCCTGAAAAAATTCAAAGTTTGGAACAGGCGTCTACAGAAGGATCCCGGGAAAATGTCATTCTCGCGCCTGAAATACCTGCTTCTCATGTTGTTGAAGAAACTGAGCCAGATTTGCTGCAGCCCTTTGACTTTAGTGAATTGAAGTTCGCGACCCTGGAAGATCTAAAGCCCTTTGAGGATCTGCATATGGACTTCAAAAAGAGATTGGCTCGTACTAAAAATGAAGGTGAGCGCCGCTGGGTTTTTGAACAGGTTCGCGAGAAGTTGATGGAAATGGATAGCTCCCATCTGGACCCGACCAAACATCCTGTGGAAAAATATTTTCACTCAGAAGATGGGAAGCGATTCGGTGAGAAACTTGAAAAACTGAGACAGGAAGCCCTCAAAACGGATCGTAAGAACTCCAGGGTTTACGAAGGGGAACTCGAAAAGATTCGTTCTGAAATTAGTTCAGCTCCAGGGAAAGAGGACCGTCAAAGGATTTTAAAGCAGTTTTATTATCGCTGGAAAACTACTTCAGAAAATCAATTCCTGGACCCACGGGTGAGAGGGGCCTGGGAATACTATCTGGAATCTCCAGAGGGAACTCGCTTGCTTGAATACGTGCAAGATGAAGTGGATAAGCTCGGACTGAAGCAAAATCAGACACCCTTCACCCGGGTATGGCAGTATTAAGAGGGTCGGAAGCAGGAGGAGCGGCTCCCTCGAACCTTCATTCTATGGCTTCGTAGCCAGGGGGGTAGCGATTGCTGGCGAAGATTTCGTCAGCCGGTACCGGGACAGTGTTAGGTTCTTTAAGGAAATTGAGGCACTTTTGGATCTCATTATCAGCTACACTTCCTATGGGAGGGCTCAGTTTTCCTGTATCACAGTAGGTGGTCGGTACATCGGGCGGAAGCATGTGCTTCCATCGCATACTGCTTGGATTTCCGCTAGCCAGATCTTGAAGCAGGGCTAACTTGGTCATAAGCTTTTTTCCTGCGGGGTCGTTCGCGGTGTAATACCGAAAGGATCCTCCCGAAGTAGAATCGGCCAATTCCATTGCCTCATAGCGATCCGATACGATAGTCACCATGGAAGTGAACATGCAGTTAGCCCGTTGAGGTGTAGATGGTTGAGTTAGACAGGTAGATTCAGTATCTTCCACTTTGCTGGTGAAGTAGAGGTGCTCATCAAAAGTGGAATAGTACGCGTCGGAATAACGTTTATCATCTTTGGCAAGACTGGTTTCCAGTTTCAAGGATAGGGAACCTAATTTCCTCCCAATCTCAGTGCGGTTCATAAATAAGTTGAATTCCCCTGGTCTTGGAGGGGTCTGGTCGAGCCCAAGCTCAGTGAAAAGAGGATCCGCCTTAGCGGCTGTGATTTTTACCAGTGCTGGATGAACATTCCAGCTCTGAGCCTGGGATCCCTGACCCACGGTGATGGATTCGCTAGCGGCACCATCACGCAGCATATACATTAAATCCTGGGGTTGAGCATCTCGAAAGTCTATAGGGGATACAGAGGCATCATAGGGGATAGCCGACCCAATCTCCTGAAAAAGAGTTTCAAGAGTTGTTACGAGAGGACCATACTTATCGCAATAGCCTTTTACCAGGGGATCCGCATCGCATTCAATGATGGATTCATCTCCCGCGGCTAGATTGAAGATGTCACCTACTGGCATTTCATAATCAGTTTTCATGTAAAACTGGAACCGACGTGCATCGCTAAATTCTGTTTCCAATTCTGCTTTAGGTAGTGCTCTGTCTCCATAGGATCCCGAGTCCTTGGGATCATTTCGGTTCGCATTGATCGGGATTGAGCCCCCTAAGGCTTCCTCTACAAAGCTGCGCTCTGAGGGTCCGGTGGGAAAATGCATCGCGAATGGAAATTGCTTTCGAGGGTCTCCTTCAGGGGGGAGTGCCAGGTATTGAGGTCCTACCACACTGCCCCAACCGCTGGATTTAGTACCCACTGGAGCATTTTGATAATAGGTGGCGAGCTCCTCACTGACCTCCAGACCCCTGAGAACTACCGGAGCTGAATGAACAGTAAACATATCCTCCGGGGACAAACTAAGCGACGCAGGCACCGGGGGGATCAGCGAACGATTCAGCGTGTTCCATACGCGGGTGGTTACATCATTTCCATGAGTTAACTTATGACGGTCAAAGTGGTAGAAACGCCAAAGAGCCACCCGGTTGAAGAGTTGGTTCAAACCGTTCTGCGGCAGCAGCATTTTTCCACCCGGAGACGGCAGGAGATAACGTCCTTTAGCCCAGATAAGATCTCCATTTCCGCGCTGTAGTTTGTCGGTGAGGGTAGGGTCAATTCTGAGATAGGGCGAAAATCCAAGTTTGATGTATTCAAGGCTGTCCAGGTCCAGTTCATGAACCCTTGATAGGAATGGTCCTAGATTTTTAGACTTGGGAATGAGTAGAAAGAAGCAGTAGGTATCGTCAGAGATCGGGTTGAGTGTTCCAGATTCATTGATGAAAACTTCGTGATCATCGGGTGTGGAAGCATCCATCTCCATATTGGTAGCCGGGTGCTGGTATGGCGTTTCACACTGGCTTTGATCCGTCTTGTAGATCAATCCGGCAGTGAGTTTCAAGGCATAGAAACTAAAGATCTCACCGCTTGGATCTGTGGTGATATCCTCCGTCTGCAAAGACCGGTCCCGCATGGGATTTTGCTTATTGCGAATACCCCAATCATTACTTAAGGCGTCATCACCATAGGTGCGGAACATCGTGTTTCCAGACATTCCAGCGGCGATTTTCTCTTCAAAATAGGTCTCAAGGGGAACATCAGTTCGTTCGGTTGGGGAGCCGCCGCTGTCAGGGTACTCAGTCTGGTCTTCTTGCAAGAAGAGATCTTCGATTTCCCGATAGCGTGCCTGTCCTTCGGTGGGAACCATGAGGCTGTAGAGCGGAGAGGGGCTGTGATAGTCTCTGATGTCGGTGAGTTCAAACATCTGCCAGGTTACGTAGAGCGCATCGCAACTGAAGATGGCTGAGCCCTGGAGCAGAAGCATGATTCCTATAACAAAACGCAATGCGATGATTTACCTCAACTTTCTTCCACCACTAGATCTATCTTGGATATCCAGACCTCCGAGGGGATTCATGTTTAGCCGAAAACGCATGACTCGGCGGTTCAATTCCATGTCCTCAGCAACTACTTGAATGATGTAATCAGTACTTTTCTGAAAGGCGTGAACCACAGGGAAGTTATAAACAAGTCTACCGTTCTTCAGGCGGCTTTCCTGAGGTACTGAGGCAACCCGCAGATCAATTCCCTTTTTTTCCATGAAGAACTCGTCCCCGGAAGAGTCGTAGGAATTGTAATCCGGGGAAGGAGCATCATCAAAGGAGGGGTCGAAATTACCGCTCTCTGTTATTCGTACGATGACACGATTCAGAGGATAATAGAGGATTGCCTGAGTTTTGTCGGCTGAAAGATCGTAGCCATCATTCTGATCCTTGAACCAAAAGGGAAGATTGTCTTCCACGAAAATCGTAAATCTATATCGGGTACGCTTCTGTCCGTTGATCTCCTCAAGCACCTCAAAAAAGGAACGGCTGTCCTTATCCTGATAATCTTCCCCGTCCACTCCCCACAGCAGGTCATTGTTAACCCAGTCTCCGTAGCATCTACCGCCCCCGGTGCAAGCACCGGAACCTGGGTCTAAATCAGCTACACTCGTTGAGAAGGCTACTCTTTGAATGAGTCTAAAATAATCTCCACCACGAAGGGCAGGGACATCCGAGTCTATGACTCCATCCCATTTGGCGTGTGATCCGGCAAGGAGGTCATTAGGAAGTCCAATTACATCGGTAGTAGATGTGTCGACCTTGAAAATTCTTACCCAGATGTTAGGGCGGTTGAAATCACGAACGAGGTGAAAACCGCTGCCGGAATGGTCTGTTTGCAGCCAACCCTCAGTTTTGTAAAAATCATACTTTTCATGTCCTCCACCCCGAATATTCATCATCGGAATGGCATAGGAAATTTCGGTTAGAAGGAGAAAACTTAGGAGAAAAAGGACTAATTGCTTCATGAACTTTCAGATTCATCGGTCCATCCAGCTGACTTGAACCTCTCTCTTAAGAATAAGAAATTACTCTACTGCTAACAAGATGTAAATTTCGTCAAGGGTATCTATTTTCTTGAAAAGATCAGATCGAATTCTCCAGAACTTGGATAAAAGTCGAAGACATCGAGAAACCTTGCACGTCTTGATTCCCATTCGTAGGATTTAAATCGTGAGTACAATCTTCCTATCTTTTCAGAAATACAAGGGACTACATCTGGTCTCTTTCCTGATTATTTTATTAGCGGCAAACGCTTCTCAAATTGATCTGATCTCCTACTTTCAGCGGCACGGGAGTCTAACGTCTGTCTCGATGGACCTTGAGCTTAGAAGTTTTTGGAAGCGACCAAGAATTGCACAAATCCTGGCCAATTATAGAGTGGAGCAGAAACGGATTCTTGAGGAAGACCTGCAAAGAGCTAATACCAGAGCCCTGGATATCAGCCTTTCCCTTGTGACTCTTCGCAGGCAATCCCTTCAGCAAATCGCAGGGCAGTTTTTTACTCATTTTGAACGAATCCAGGCCGCAAAAGCATCAACTCTGTGGGCGGAGTTATGGAGAGATATACGATCCTTAAAATCTGGCTCTTCCTCTACCTTTATCTATGCCTTGCCTTTAACCAGGGAGAGATGGGTACCAGCGGATCCCTATGCCGATCCCACTCTGCAGAGAGAGGAGTCGGAATTCCTGGATCTTTTGGGAATGTTGCCGCCTGGTTCAGAATTGACACCCGCTCATGTGGAGATGTACCTGAGATGCCACCGTGTAATTCTTCCATCTCTACCGGAATCTAGACAGGCCAAAAAACTATTCTCGACCAACCCGCTCCCAGCAAAAGGGAGGTTGAAGGATTCAGATTCAAGTCGATCTATCCCTGGTGTCCATGGTGTTGTTAAACCTTCTCCAAAACTGGGGAAAATACAAAAGGATCTGTTATTTTTACTGCATCCCCGAATGCGAAATTATAGTTGGATTCAGGGATCTTTTTTCAAGAAAGACACGCCTGTTCATGTAGGAAATCAAATTTTAAGGGAGGTTCGTAAGAGGTTCCTCTCACAAGTGGCAACTTTAAGGATGGAAAGGTCATTGGATTCTTTGCTGGAACTGAAAAGACCAGGCCTCGACAGCAGGGATCTGACTGCTAAAAAACTAAACCGGGTTGAAGAAGAGATCTTCAATGTCCTTGAAATCATTAGAGAGGAAAAGGGTCTTAAGCGATTTTACTATGAAAACCTGATTCTGAAATCCGATCTGAATGAACTTCCTTTCATGCTCAGAATCTTAAGTCCCCAATTGCAGGACTTTACCCTGGAGGCACTCCAGCTTCTCTATCGTAATCACGGATATTCTGATGGTGAGTCAGGTAAACTCATAGATATTCTGGAAGGCATTTTACTCAAGGATCTTCCGGGGGTTGGCAAAGAGCCGATTGACCTTATAATGCCCCGGTCCAGGTGAGGTCTTATTCTGATGAAACCCTCTTTTTTATTTCTTGTTTTGATGGCATTGGGTACAGCGATTTTCGCTGGCTTCAGTGATGAGCCCGTACACCTTTATGAACCTGTTGAGTCGGGTCCGATCCTGACCCAGGAAATGCTGGGTCAGGGGGAATTTTTTTTCAGTACACAGCTCTTTCGGACCGGCGGAATTCGAACCCTCTTTGAACTCCCTGAAGATCCTTTCTTAGCACAGCAATGGTATTTCCATAATTTTGGTCAGCCAGACTCAAAAGGAGAAAAAGGCAAAGAGGGAGCGGACATAAAACTTTTTCCAGCGCTTGAGTTATTTCGGCCAGCTCGCAAGGTTGTTCTGGCCATGATCGATTCAGGTCTAGATCTTAAGCACGAAGACATTAATCCAGAGATCCTATGGGTGAACAGGGGCGAATCTGGTCTCGATGACAGCGGAGATCAGAAATCAACCAATGGAATTGACGATGATGGGAATGGGTATGTAGATGACCTGCACGGCTGGAACCTGGTAAAAGATAATCCCGACATTCAGGATCGTCACTATCACGGTACGCATGTCAATTCGATTCTGAGTGCGGTGAGCTCAAATCGAGTAGGAATTACTGGTGGATTTCAACCGCTGAAGATCATGCTGATAAAGATCTTTGGCCTGGGGAGTACGGCCAATCGAGATAAAATCGCTGAGGGAATACGGTATGCATGCGAAAACGGTGCAAAAGTCATTAACGCCTCATGGGGAAGCCGCTACCGCAATGATCAGATCGAAGGTGCGATCAGGTTTTGTCACGATAAAGGAGTTCTCTTTGTGGGGGCTGCGGGTAATTCGAGACGGAATCTTGATGAGGATCCAGATTTTCCATCGGCATATGATTTACCTAATCAGGTGGTTGTATCGGCTACCGACAACCAGGATCGACCCTCTCCCTTCGCGAATTTCGGATCTATGATAGATATTGCAGCGCCGGGCTCTCTTATCCTATCTCTTTTACCTAAAGACAAATACAGGGCATTTTCAGGTACTTCACAGGCATCTCCCATGGTAGCCGGAGCGGCGGCTCTTCTATTTGCGCAGGAGCCCTCTCTAACCCATCTGCAGGTGAAGGAGCGGCTACTGAAAAGCGCGGATCAATCCGTAGCATTAAAGCGCTGGGTCAGCTCGGCCGGGAGACTCAATGTATATAATTTGCTGTCAGGTAAGACCGGAAGGCGTAATCCAACTTATCCGGCAATAGATTGGCATACCCTAAATTACACGCTTGAAAGTCCACACCCTTACGGATATGACATGAATGAGAAGTATGAGATCTCGGTACCCGGAGCAGCCCTGATTCGTGTCCACTTTCAACGATTTGAATTTGCTAAATACAACGATACCCTCTCAGTTCAAACCGCTGAGGGAGAAGTCATAGAGTATCTAAACTCTCCCCTTGAGTCCTTTTGGAGCGAGCCTATCGCTGGTGAGAAAGTTCTCTTGAACCTTGTCAGTAATGACAAGGTGAACCAGTGGGGATTTCTCATAGATAAAATTCAATACGTAAAAACTAAAGATTTTTCTAAGTTTTAACTGAAATCTTACCGATAGTAGACATAGGGGAGAGGTGTCTTCGAAATTCCCGAATTCTTACTAGTTTCAGGAATTCGACACCGTTGATACCCCTATCGAAGGATTGGCGATGTTTAGGAACACGGATGTTCATTATTCAACAGGGAAGTTGAGCTTAACGGTTGGCAATCCTTCAAAAACAAGTGAGAACCTAGATCTTTTCGACAATGACTTTAGCGTTGATGAAACTGACCCGCTATCAATCGCAATTGGCGATCAGGCGGGCCATGGTCAGCTCTGCGTTCCAAGAAGCCTTAAGAAGACTTCGGGTGAGAATTTTTGGCCCCTTTGTAAAAGGAGGACCAAGGACTCCCTCGCGCAGGGTAGTGACTCGACGGAAGACTCCAACTGCAGACTGCAGCCCAAACAGGCTGTTCCGGAGAGCTTCTGAGGGCACTAGCTGAGCATCAGCTGCTATAGGGGGATTAGGACTGATCTAACTAATGCGGGTTGGGAAAACCGATACCTGGTACTTGTTAAAAAACGAGTTGTACCAGGGCTTGATGACTCCGACCGCAGCCAGAGCCTGGCTCTCGACCCGCATTTGTTTTTGAGGGTAGGACCGGAACTTAGGTGGGTGCTTAAGGGCACATGAGCAGCACCTGACCGCGGTTCCCTCGTTGAAGGTGACGATGCCACCTCCGCCTCACGAACCACAATCATGTACTACTCCTGAGCCCTTAATCACCCACCACGCACCGGCCCTCCCCTCAATTCTTTTTTGAATTTTTCTTCTTTACTCTGTGGTTGCTTTGCTCCCACTTCGTGTTTTTCTTTACTCTGTGGTTGCTTTGCTCCCACTTCGTGTTTTTCTTT
>CAZIKF010000056.1:22222-22287 GCA_964539825.1 uncultured bacterium | reverse complement strand
ACCACAGAGTAAAGAAAAACACGAAGTGGGAGCAAAGCAACCACAGAGTAAAGAAAAACACGAAG
>CAZIKF010000056.1:0-22122 GCA_964539825.1 uncultured bacterium | reverse complement strand
TGGGAGCAAAGCAACCACAGAGTAAAGAAGAAAAATTCAAAAAAGAATTGAGGGGAGGGCCGGTGCGTGGTGGGTGATTAAGGGCTCAGGAGTAGTACATGATTGTGGTTCGTGAGGCGGAGGTGGCATCGTCACCTTCAACGAGGGAACCGCGGTCAGGTGCTGCTCATGTGCCCTTAAGCACCCACCTAAGTTCCGGTCCTACCCTCAAAAACAAATGCGGGTCGAGAGCCAGGCTCTGGCTGCGGTCGGAGTCATCAAGCCCTGGTACAACTCGTTTTTTAACAAGTACCAGGTATCGGTTTTCCCAACCCGCATTAGTTAGATCAGTCCTAATCCCCCTATAGCAGCTGATGCTCAGCTAGTGCCCTCAGAAGCTCTCCGGAACAGCCTGTTTGGGCTGCAGTCTGCAGTTGGAGTCTTCCGTCGAGTCACTACCCTGCGCGAGGGAGTCCTTGGTCCTCCTTTTACAAAGGGGCCAAAAATTCTCACCCGAAGTCTTCTTAAGGCTTCTTGGAACGCAGAGCTGACCATGGCCCGCCTGATCGCCAATTGCGATTGATAGCGGGTCAGTTTCATCAACGCTAAAGTCATTGTCGAAAAGATCTAGGTTCTCACTTGTTTTTGAAGGATTGCCAACCGTTAAGCTCAACTTCCCTGTTGAATAATGAACATCCGTGTTCCTAAACATCGCCAATCCTTCGATAGGGGTATCAACGGTGTCGAATTCCTGAAACTAGTAAGAATTCGGGAATTTCGAAGACACCTCTCCCCTATGTCTACTATCGGTAAGATTTCAGTTAAAACTTAGAAAAATCTTTAGTTTTTACGTATTGAATTTTATCTATGAGAAATCCCCACTGGTTCACCTTGTCATTACTGACAAGGTTCAAGAGAACTTTCTCACCAGCGATAGGCTCGCTCCAAAAGGACTCAAGGGGAGAGTTTAGATACTCTATGACTTCTCCCTCAGCGGTTTGAACTGAGAGGGTATCGTTGTATTTAGCAAATTCAAATCGTTGAAAGTGGACACGAATCAGGGCTGCTCCGGGTACCGAGATCTCATACTTCTCATTCATGTCATATCCGTAAGGGTGTGGACTTTCAAGCGTGTAATTTAGGGTATGCCAATCTATTGCCGGATAAGTTGGATTACGCCTTCCGGTCTTACCTGACAGCAAATTATATACATTGAGTCTCCCGGCCGAGCTGACCCAGCGCTTTAATGCTACGGATTGATCCGCGCTTTTCAGTAGCCGCTCCTTCACCTGCAGATGGGTTAGAGAGGGCTCCTGCGCAAATAGAAGAGCCGCCGCTCCGGCTACCATGGGAGATGCCTGTGAAGTACCTGAAAATGCCCTGTATTTGTCTTTAGGTAAAAGAGATAGGATAAGAGAGCCCGGCGCTGCAATATCTATCATAGATCCGAAATTCGCGAAGGGAGAGGGTCGATCCTGGTTGTCGGTAGCCGATACAACCACCTGATTAGGTAAATCATATGCCGATGGAAAATCTGGATCCTCATCAAGATTCCGTCTCGAATTACCCGCAGCCCCCACAAAGAGAACTCCTTTATCGTGACAAAACCTGATCGCACCTTCGATCTGATCATTGCGGTAGCGGCTTCCCCATGAGGCGTTAATGACTTTTGCACCGTTTTCGCATGCATACCGTATTCCCTCAGCGATTTTATCTCGATTGGCCGTACTCCCCAGGCCAAAGATCTTTATCAGCATGATCTTCAGCGGTTGAAATCCACCAGTAATTCCTACTCGATTTGAGCTCACCGCACTCAGAATCGAATTGACATGCGTACCGTGATAGTGACGATCCTGAATGTCGGGATTATCTTTTACCAGGTTCCAGCCGTGCAGGTCATCTACATACCCATTCCCATCATCGTCAATTCCATTGGTTGATTTCTGATCTCCGCTGTCATCGAGACCAGATTCGCCCCTGTTCACCCATAGGATCTCTGGATTAATGTCTTCGTGCTTAAGATCTAGACCTGAATCGATCATGGCCAGAACAACCTTGCGAGCTGGCCGAAATAACTCAAGCGCTGGAAAAAGTTTTATGTCCGCTCCCTCTTTGCCTTTTTCTCCTTTTGAGTCTGGCTGACCAAAATTATGGAAATACCATTGCTGTGCTAAGAAAGGATCTTCAGGGAGTTCAAAGAGGGTTCGAATTCCGCCGGTCCGAAAGAGCTGTGTACTGAAAAAAAATTCCCCCTGACCCAGCATTTCCTGGGTCAGGATCGGACCCGACTCAACAGGTTCATAAAGGTGTACGGGCTCATCACTGAAGCCAGCGAAAATCGCTGTACCCAATGCCATCAAAACAAGAAATAAAAAAGAGGGTTTCATCAGAATAAGACCTCACCTGGACCGGGGCATTATAAGGTCAATCGGCTCTTTGCCAACCCCCGGAAGATCCTTGAGTAAAATGCCTTCCAGAATATCTATGAGTTTACCTGACTCACCATCAGAATATCCGTGATTACGATAGAGAAGCTGGAGTGCCTCCAGGGTAAAGTCCTGCAATTGGGGACTTAAGATTCTGAGCATGAAAGGAAGTTCATTCAGATCGGATTTCAGAATCAGGTTTTCATAGTAAAATCGCTTAAGACCCTTTTCCTCTCTAATGATTTCAAGGACATTGAAGATCTCTTCTTCAACCCGGTTTAGTTTTTTAGCAGTCAGATCCCTGCTGTCGAGGCCTGGTCTTTTCAGTTCCAGCAAAGAATCCAATGACCTTTCCATCCTTAAAGTTGCCACTTGTGAGAGGAACCTCTTACGAACCTCCCTTAAAATTTGATTTCCTACATGAACAGGCGTGTCTTTCTTGAAAAAAGATCCCTGAATCCAACTATAATTTCGCATTCGGGGATGCAGTAAAAATAACAGATCCTTTTGTATTTTCCCCAGTTTTGGAGAAGGTTTAACAACACCATGGACACCAGGGATAGATCGACTTGAATCTGAATCCTTCAACCTCCCTTTTGCTGGGAGCGGGTTGGTCGAGAATAGTTTTTTGGCCTGTCTAGATTCCGGTAGAGATGGAAGAATTACACGGTGGCATCTCAGGTACATCTCCACATGAGCGGGTGTCAATTCTGAACCAGGCGGCAACATTCCCAAAAGATCCAGGAATTCCGACTCCTCTCTCTGCAGAGTGGGATCGGCATAGGGATCCGCTGGTACCCATCTCTCCCTGGTTAAAGGCAAGGCATAGATAAAGGTAGAGGAAGAGCCAGATTTTAAGGATCGTATATCTCTCCATAACTCCGCCCACAGAGTTGATGCTTTTGCGGCCTGGATTCGTTCAAAATGAGTAAAAAACTGCCCTGCGATTTGCTGAAGGGATTGCCTGCGAAGAGTCACAAGGGAAAGGCTGATATCCAGGGCTCTGGTATTAGCTCTTTGCAGGTCTTCCTCAAGAATCCGTTTCTGCTCCACTCTATAATTGGCCAGGATTTGTGCAATTCTTGGTCGCTTCCAAAAACTTCTAAGCTCAAGGTCCATCGAGACAGACGTTAGACTCCCGTGCCGCTGAAAGTAGGAGATCAGATCAATTTGAGAAGCGTTTGCCGCTAATAAAATAATCAGGAAAGAGACCAGATGTAGTCCCTTGTATTTCTGAAAAGATAGGAAGATTGTACTCACGATTTAAATCCTACGAATGGGAATCAAGACGTGCAAGGTTTCTCGATGTCTTCGACTTTTATCCAAGTTCTGGAGAATTCGATCTGATCTTTTCAAGAAAATAGATACCCTTGACGAAATTTACATCTTGTTAGCAGTAGAGTAATTTCTTATTCTTAAGAGAGAGGTTCAAGTCAGCTGGATGGACCGATGAATCTGAAAGTTCATGAAGCAATTAGTCCTTTTTCTCCTAAGTTTTCTCCTTCTAACCGAAATTTCCTATGCCATTCCGATGATGAATATTCGGGGTGGAGGACATGAAAAGTATGATTTTTACAAAACTGAGGGTTGGCTGCAAACAGACCATTCCGGCAGCGGTTTTCACCTCGTTCGTGATTTCAACCGCCCTAACATCTGGGTAAGAATTTTCAAGGTCGACACATCTACTACCGATGTAATTGGACTTCCTAATGACCTCCTTGCCGGATCACACGCCAAATGGGATGGAGTCATAGACTCGGATGTCCCTGCCCTTCGTGGTGGAGATTATTTTAGACTCATTCAAAGAGTAGCCTTCTCAACGAGTGTAGCTGATTTAGACCCAGGTTCCGGTGCTTGCACCGGGGGCGGTAGATGCTACGGAGACTGGGTTAACAATGACCTGCTGTGGGGAGTGGACGGGGAAGATTATCAGGATAAGGACAGCCGTTCCTTTTTTGAGGTGCTTGAGGAGATCAACGGACAGAAGCGTACCCGATATAGATTTACGATTTTCGTGGAAGACAATCTTCCCTTTTGGTTCAAGGATCAGAATGATGGCTACGATCTTTCAGCCGACAAAACTCAGGCAATCCTCTATTATCCTCTGAATCGTGTCATCGTACGAATAACAGAGAGCGGTAATTTCGACCCCTCCTTTGATGATGCTCCTTCCCCGGATTACAATTCCTACGACTCTTCCGGGGACGAGTTCTTCATGGAAAAAAAGGGAATTGATCTGCGGGTTGCCTCAGTACCTCAGGAAAGCCGCCTGAAGAACGGTAGACTTGTTTATAACTTCCCTGTGGTTCACGCCTTTCAGAAAAGTACTGATTACATCATTCAAGTAGTTGCTGAGGACATGGAATTGAACCGCCGAGTCATGCGTTTTCGGCTAAACATGAATCCCCTCGGAGGTCTGGATATCCAAGATAGATCTAGTGGTGGAAGAAAGTTGAGGTAAATCATCGCATTGCGTTTTGTTATAGGAATCATGCTTCTGCTCCAGGGCTCAGCCATCTTCAGTTGCGATGCGCTCTACGTAACCTGGCAGATGTTTGAACTCACCGACATCAGAGACTATCACAGCCCCTCTCCGCTCTACAGCCTCATGGTTCCCACCGAAGGACAGGCACGCTATCGGGAAATCGAAGATCTCTTCTTGCAAGAAGACCAGACTGAGTACCCTGACAGCGGCGGCTCCCCAACCGAACGAACTGATGTTCCCCTTGAGACCTATTTTGAAGAGAAAATCGCCGCTGGAATGTCTGGAAACACGATGTTCCGCACCTATGGTGATGACGCCTTAAGTAATGATTGGGGTATTCGCAATAAGCAAAATCCCATGCGGGACCGGTCTTTGCAGACGGAGGATATCACCACAGATCCAAGCGGTGAGATCTTTAGTTTCTATGCCTTGAAACTCACTGCCGGATTGATCTACAAGACGGATCAAAGCCAGTGTGAAACGCCATACCAGCACCCGGCTACCAATATGGAGATGGATGCTTCCACACCCGATGATCACGAAGTTTTCATCAATGAATCTGGAACACTCAACCCGATCTCTGACGATACCTACTGCTTCTTTCTACTCATTCCCAAGTCTAAAAATCTAGGACCATTCCTATCAAGGGTTCATGAACTGGACCTGGACAGCCTTGAATACATCAAACTTGGATTTTCGCCCTATCTCAGAATTGACCCTACCCTCACCGACAAACTACAGCGCGGAAATGGAGATCTTATCTGGGCTAAAGGACGTTATCTCCTGCCGTCTCCGGGTGGAAAAATGCTGCTGCCGCAGAACGGTTTGAACCAACTCTTCAACCGGGTGGCTCTTTGGCGTTTCTACCACTTTGACCGTCATAAGTTAACTCATGGAAATGATGTAACCACCCGCGTATGGAACACGCTGAATCGTTCGCTGATCCCCCCGGTGCCTGCGTCGCTTAGTTTGTCCCCGGAGGATATGTTTACTGTTCATTCAGCTCCGGTAGTTCTCAGGGGTCTGGAGGTCAGTGAGGAGCTCGCCACCTATTATCAAAATGCTCCAGTGGGTACTAAATCCAGCGGTTGGGGCAGTGTGGTAGGACCTCAATACCTGGCACTCCCCCCTGAAGGAGACCCTCGAAAGCAATTTCCATTCGCGATGCATTTTCCCACCGGACCCTCAGAGCGCAGCTTTGTAGAGGAAGCCTTAGGGGGCTCAATCCCGATCAATGCGAACCGAAATGATCCCAAGGACTCGGGATCCTATGGAGACAGAGCACTACCTAAAGCAGAATTGGAAACAGAATTTAGCGATGCACGTCGGTTCCAGTTTTACATGAAAACTGATTATGAAATGCCAGTAGGTGACATCTTCAATCTAGCCGCGGGAGATGAATCCATCATTGAATGCGATGCGGATCCCCTGGTAAAAGGCTATTGCGATAAGTATGGTCCTCTCGTAACAACTCTTGAAACTCTTTTTCAGGAGATTGGGTCGGCTATCCCCTATGATGCCTCTGTATCCCCTATAGACTTTCGAGATGCTCAACCCCAGGATTTAATGTATATGCTGCGTGATGGTGCCGCTAGCGAATCCATCACCGTGGGTCAGGGATCCCAGGCTCAGAGCTGGAATGTTCATCCAGCACTGGTAAAAATCACAGCCGCTAAGGCGGATCCTCTTTTCACTGAGCTTGGGCTCGACCAGACCCCTCCAAGACCAGGGGAATTCAACTTATTTATGAACCGCACTGAGATTGGGAGGAAATTAGGTTCCCTATCCTTGAAACTGGAAACCAGTCTTGCCAAAGATGATAAACGTTATTCCGACGCGTACTATTCCACTTTTGATGAGCACCTCTACTTCACCAGCAAAGTGGAAGATACTGAATCTACCTGTCTAACTCAACCATCTACACCTCAACGGGCTAACTGCATGTTCACTTCCATGGTGACTATCGTATCGGATCGCTATGAGGCAATGGAATTGGCCGATTCTACTTCGGGAGGATCCTTTCGGTATTACACCGCGAACGACCCCGCAGGAAAAAAGCTTATGACCAAGTTAGCCCTGCTTCAAGATCTGGCTAGCGGAAATCCAAGCAGTATGCGATGGAAGCACATGCTTCCGCCCGATGTACCGACCACCTACTGTGATACAGGAAAACTGAGCCCTCCCATAGGAAGTGTAGCTGATAATGAGATCCAAAAGTGCCTCAATTTCCTTAAAGAACCTAACACTGTCCCGGTACCGGCTGACGAAATCTTCGCCAGCAATCGCTACCCCCCTGGCTACGAAGCCATAGAATGAAGGTTCGAGGGAGCCGCTCCTCCTGCTTCCGACCCTCTTAATACTGCCATACCCGGGTGAAGGGTGTCTGATTTTGCTTCAGTCCGAGCTTATCCACTTCATCTTGCACGTATTCAAGCAAGCGAGTTCCCTCTGGAGATTCCAGATAGTATTCCCAGGCCCCTCTCACCCGTGGGTCCAGGAATTGATTTTCTGAAGTAGTTTTCCAGCGATAATAAAACTGCTTTAAAATCCTTTGACGGTCCTCTTTCCCTGGAGCTGAACTAATTTCAGAACGAATCTTTTCGAGTTCCCCTTCGTAAACCCTGGAGTTCTTACGATCCGTTTTGAGGGCTTCCTGTCTCAGTTTTTCAAGTTTCTCACCGAATCGCTTCCCATCTTCTGAGTGAAAATATTTTTCCACAGGATGTTTGGTCGGGTCCAGATGGGAGCTATCCATTTCCATCAACTTCTCGCGAACCTGTTCAAAAACCCAGCGGCGCTCACCTTCATTTTTAGTACGAGCCAATCTCTTTTTGAAGTCCATATGCAGATCCTCAAAGGGCTTTAGATCTTCCAGGGTCGCGAACTTCAATTCACTAAAGTCAAAGGGCTGCAGCAAATCTGGCTCAGTTTCTTCAACAACATGAGAAGCAGGTATTTCAGGCGCGAGAATGACATTTTCCCGGGATCCTTCTGTAGACGCCTGTTCCAAACTTTGAATTTTTTCAGGCGGCTTCGGTTTGGGTGGAAGCCTCTTAAGAAGTGCTTCCAGGCTTAGAATTGAGACGGGATGCTGTAATTTTCCTTCCAATCGGTCAGCGATTTCCCTGGTCTCCTTTAGTTTTCCTCCGATGAATAATAGATTGGCATAGCGAACTTGATCCTCTTCTGTGCCTTCAGTTTCAGATCGCTCTTTATATAGGGAGAGGAGAGGTTCATAGTAATTCGGATGGGTCTTTTGACTCAGAAAAAGGAGGGTATAGTACGAATACAGATCTCCCTCAATCAGTTCCAGATCTTGTTTAAGAAGTCGTTTCCGAAACTTAATGCGAACGAGCTTCAGCCATTGCTGCAGACTACGAGTTTCCTCTGTCGGCGTCATTTGCCATAGCTGTTCGAGCATATGATCATAGGCTCTAGAAGTTTGAAAAATACGCAGTAACCCCCTGCGAACATCCTGATCATCGGGATTCTTTCGAATCAGAGAATAGAACTTTACAAAAGCTGATTGAGTCTCGCCGCGTTCCATGTAATACCAGCCAAGTTCGCGCTGATAGAGATTTGGCTTGGACTTCTTCATTTGAAAAAGGAGCTTGGAACAATTCTCACTGCTGCTTTCCTCCATGACCTGGGCGCAAACCCTGATAACCTTCCCGAAATTACCCAGGGATTTATGGGTGAGGGCCAGAATTTCAAGTTGCGCAGGAGTGGAAAAGGAACCCGGATCCTTACTATATTCTTTCAGAATTCCCCGGTAGTTTCGGGCCAGATATAGTTTCTTAATGGCCCTTATACTTGCGCTTTCCACGAATGAAAAAATGAGGAAGAAAAGGAGAAGCCGCATCTGCCAAGAAGTGTACACCTAAGGATGGTACTCAGGCAATTCTCAGAAGATTACCAATTTCGCGTGTTGATTGAAAAACGAAGGGATTAATCTAAATTTTCTCTAAATGAACTGATTTTGGTCAAGACCCTGCAAACGGGTATACTGTTTGCTTTCCTGATAGACTATCTTTGCTCATTATGGATGATCCTGGCCATAGAAATGACTGGTCGCTGAGATGATTTCAAGAATCGCATTCGTTCTTTCCATTCTTCTCTTCTGTTCCAGTCTTTGGACAAGGATAAAGGTCACCCTGGACCAGAAAAAGGAATCGAGAATCCTTGAATGGAAGCTGGACAGGGACTGGAAGCTCCAGGGAATCTCAGCCCAGGCTATAAAGGCTTTGAAGACCTTGGACCTTCCTTTGACGGGCGAACTTCAAATATCAAGGAAGAAGTCAGACGAATTCAAACCGAGTGGTAAGAACTCAATCTTGCGGGACCTTGGATCTCGGCTGCAGGAGCAATTGGGTACAGATGACCTTCTGACCATTAAATGGAATCCACTTAACGCCCCAGATCCCTCACTTCCCCTTCCCCCGCTCCTGACTCCAAGTCCCATCCGTCTCGATGTCAGTTTGTACAGTCTCAGCCTTGGAAAAAATACCAGGACCAAACTTAGCTCATTCTTACCTTCATCCACACAAGGACACGCGTGGTAATGAATTCAAGACAAAGCACAACAGCGTCACTCCTTCTAATCTGCTCCGTCCTGACGCTGGGTTCCTCTCTGCTGCTTTTTTCATCCTGGGAATCTCTAACAACACCGATTGAGCATCCCTACGCATCCGAGGAAGGAGCTTTACTTTGGAATTTGAGCTGGCGAATTTCACAAGCTCAGGAGGTTCTTTATCCATACACTGAAAAGGAGGCTACGGAAAGCAGCTGGTCTGATATCTTAGTCCTTCGATCTCAATCTGGGCATTTGAATATTCTCAGGCTAGACTCCACGAAAAAGTCCAGCTTGTGTCTGAATACCACTCATTTAGAGAGTGAAAAGGAATACTCAGATCAGAAATTTCTCAAAGGTCTTAACTGTACTTCCCTGACCACCCTTCCCGTCACCAGTTTTCAAGTGCAGAGCCAAAGACACGAAGGTGATCAGCATATCGGCCAGGTTAAGGTGGAAATTAGCTACCAGGGTAAATCTCGGATTCTGGACCGATCAGGAGTTTTTTCCATATTTTCACAAGACTATAAATGGGTAGTGGGACTATGAAGGATTTCGGTTTTCTTTTCATTACCGGACTTTCAGTTCTCCTGCTTCTCTTTTGCGCCACACTTCACATGAAGACACTATTCAAGGACCAAGAGCAGCCCCGTAACGGTACTGACCTGGTACAGATTCTTAGTGTTGCTCAATTTTCAGCACAGTTGCTCGAAAGAGATTCAAGACTTCCCGGGGAATTAAGTTCATTGTTGGAAATTCCAACCCTCAGTATTGATACCGAGAATGGACGCTATTCAGTCACTCCCCTCAAGGTAAAGCAGGCTTCGAATGAGGATCCGAATTTTGAACTATCAGTAGTATCTACAAGGAATAAACATAAATTTCAAACCTGGACCCTGAATACCCGCCTGGATCGCGCTCGCCCCTTTCTCCCTCCAAATCCGCTGGTCACCCTGGGTCTGTCCAACCTTCCCTCTGGACCAATTGAGAAGGAGGATTCCTACGCTCCAAAGCTAGAGGAAATGGATATTCAGGTCATTCTGAACGCAGAGAAAGCTCTGCGTAAACTTGACCTCTGTTCTCCACTCAGATTTTTTACCCACAAAAAGCTGCTGGAAGCCTCCACACTGATTTCAGCAGTTTCATCACTAAGCACAGCCAAAGAATCAGATAGCGAAGAATTCGCCCATATGAAGAGGCGTTGGTTCTTTCATATGGGAGAACTTCTGTTGGTACTGGTCAGGCGGATGCGGGAAATTTCAAGGGCTGAACTCATCACTTTTCTACATGGATCCAAAATTTTTAAAAGTTTGAAGGTTTCGGATGTGGAACTGATGGAGCTAGGCGAGCAGGCTGTCAAAATTGAAATTCCCGTCTTACTCGAGGAGATAGATCCAAAACAATTTCAGACTCTGCTAAAAAGGACTATGCTGAACAGGGCTCTAGAGTATTTAAGGAGTTCCTCAGAATCACAAGAGCTGGCTCATCATAGTCATTTTCTACTGAAACTCACCTCCATGACGCTCAGAGATAGCGATGTTAGAACAACCGCTGAGCGCCTGGTGCTCGAAGAGGGAAACCAGATACCAGAAGGTCATGAGCATAGTCTCTTTGGATCCAACTGGACCTTGAATTCCTCCTCCCCGTATTCCCAGGAAAAGTTAATTCAGAGTTTTCTTAATCACCTTCCCCACTTCTTAAGAGTGGGTAGAGCCCCTCCTGAACTAAAAGATCCGGTCGCTCTCGTTTCCCTTCAAGGGAGGCTTATTGCGCTTACTAAAAGCGGCACCTGCTATAACTTTGATTCAACGGCGACCTGGCGTCCCCAACCAGGTTTACGAGGCCAGGTGGAGGAGGTCCTGGGAACTACGGTGCTCATAGACCCAATTTTTGAAACCGATAAACTCCGAGCCTGGAGTCGAAGTGGAAAAATAATCTCTAGCTGGGATAGCGAAGATGGATTCCAATGGAGTCCTAAAGGTTCAACCCTTCCGATCAAAACTCTTGAAATCCATCAAGATCTTCAATTCATCACTGATGAAAAGTCATTGTGGATTTTGATGAGGCAGGAAGGAATTCTGACAGCTGCCTGGAATAGTGTTGATGGCGAACAATGGAATCCAATTAAGGTAGGTGAATCATGGGCTTCTGAGGCCTTTTTATTCAGCTCAAGGAGAGTTCTTTATGGATTCAAAGCCTGCCTGGCAGATGCACAGGAAAACTGCGTAGATCAGTTTTTTGCTATTGCGGGTGACGGCTCTAACAAAATGCGATATGAGATCAAGGACCGAGTCAAGCCATTTGCCGTCATTGAGAGAGGAACTGACTTAATACTGTTAGATGAGAAATCCGGCACTTTGTTTCGTTCTGATTCCAATCAAAACTTCACTCCATTCTCTAAACAATCCTCGATTTCCAGGGGACTGTTAACCCTCCACCGCTCCCAGGTTACAATCCTGGATCCAGGGGGACAACTCTGGCTTCTTTCCGAAGATGGCATTTTGGAGTTTCTATCGAGGCCAAGAGGGTACCGGATCTGAGAGCTTTTCTTAGCGCCAAACTACGATTGCGGGATCTTTCTCTTACGCAGTCTTTGAACATAAAGAGTTCCCAGGGGACCGATCTCCAAAATCCTAACTTTAAACCTACTCCTGGAACTTTGGCGTGGGGATGATTTACCTCTCAGGTATACGAGTCGCTTTGATATCAATCCAACACTCCAATCCAACTTCCCCAAAACTGGCCTAAAAAGACCATCTACAAGGATTATTCGCCCCTTGAGACCACCTGGATCAAAAAAGTTTAGTTCCTCAAGGGAAGGCAATCTTGATTCCTCAATTCCCCGGTAACCGCTGCGAGGAAGGAGCTTTTGGAAATTCTCGAAGGAACCCACGCCCAGCAAAATCAAGCCCACTGTGGATACGGGAAGCAGCCACCAAAGGTGAACTAACTTGCTTCGTGGCATTGCACCTGATGAAGTACTCCCCGGAGAAGTCACGGGTTTGAATCCCATGTTCAGTGAAGTTTCAAGATCTTTAATCCGCTTTCTAAGGTTCTTGTCTGAAACTTTTTTTCGAATCTTTCTCAGGGAAACCACATCCCATCGCCCTCCATTCTCGGAGAGAAATGAAAAGATGAAATTGACGATTTTCCCCTCCCACTTCTTGTCCAGGGCGGAAATCAAGATTCGATTCAGGTCGGTTGGCGGACATTCCCACTCCTCAAGGGCTTTCATTACTCGATTCCATTGGTGGGAATCCTCCTCAATCATACGCTCAATTAGAGACAGAGCCATATCAGGCCGCTTTTTGGTCAATAGCACCAGTGATTCTTCCAGGATCACCCAGTCTGTTTCAAGGAGATTTTCCCTTTCCTGAATTGCACTCAGATGGGGCAGAACACGCGGGTCCCCAAGTTTTGAAAGTGCCCTTGCCGCCGAACGGCTTAGACTTGAATTTTCACCCTCGAGGAATGATTCCAGAGTCTCCCATTCATCACCGAAAGAGAGCACCCCAACAGCGTCGATCATATACTCAAGAGTCTTGGCATCTTCCTCCACCCTCAACGAATTACGAATCAGGATGAGCGTTTCCGCCGGATCGGGTACGACCTCATAATTTAAAAGACGTTTCAGACTGGATATCTTCTCCTCACCAGTACCGGACTCCAGAAACTGAGCTAATTGATCGAGATACTTCACTGGGTTTGAGAAGAGCAGATTCTTACTTCTTTGCGCCTCGCCTTCCGACACAAAAGCCTCACTTGAGTCGACCTCCTCAGGGGTAAGGGCAGACTCTATTGTCTGCTGGGCCTCCACAGCAACGCTCCCATCGCCCGTCCTGATTAGCTTTTTAAGAAGGACCTTTGCTCTTTGTGAATCCATTTTTTCGAGTATGGGAATAGCCAGGTGACTTTCTTCCTCACTGCCCTGAACCAGGTCCTCCAGGCATTCCCAAATCTCTTCATCAAAAAGGCCTGCCGCATCTTCCCTACTCATCAGTATCAGGGCAGTACTTGCGCGAACTGCAGCATCGGAATCGCTCAATACAGGCACCAGAATTGGAAGTAAAGGCTGTGGAATACCAGAACCAAGCCATTCCAGCGAAGTCTCTCTTACCCTTGGATGCGGATGATAGAGATAATTCATCAGGCTTCTAAGCTTGCGCTCGTTGGATTCAATGCCAAAACTAAAGGCACGAATCTCCGAGACAAGTGTCTCAGGATCCTTTTCAGGGTCTAAATAGCACCCCTTCGCATGAACTACCTCCGGTTCAACCTCTTCCTGGATCGAGATTTGATTCGCGGAGGAGAGGGCTCTATACCATTCTGAATCAACCTGATTAAGATCTTTGAGAATTCTTTGAAGGTTAGTTTTCATACGGCTGGGAACCTGCTCAAAAACAGTCTTAAAGCCTTCACAAGCCAGGTCTCGGACTCTTGGCTCCTGATCTTGTAGTAGAAACCCCAGAATTCGACCCCCGTCCCTATTTCGTAATGCGCAAGCACTGGCAACGGCTACAGATCCAACATGCACCTTCCAGGATGGAATCGCTAGAAGCGTCTCTCTTAAAATCCATCCTAGCGCGGTAGTACCATGTCCCATCAAAAGACTTAGAACCCTCCTGCGTACCTCTGGTTCCTTGTGATTACTCAGCGGTATGAGACGTGCTATGGTTTTAGAGCTACCCAGGGAATTGAGAATTTCAGATGTCAAAATTACAATGCGTGGATCAGGGTCGTTTAGAAAGCTGGAAATCTCTTCAACTTGCTCAAAGTGGAGGCTTCCTGCAAGGCGAAGATAGCAAGCCTTGAGATGAGGGTCAGCTACGCCCTTCAAGAACTCGCGCATCTTTGGCAGACACTGCCAGGCACCCTTTTCAAGGGCGGCACGAAATACTTCGATGAGATGGTCCTGTGATGTTTTCGATCCCAGCTTATCAAATACCTCAAGCATTGGATCAGGCTGATTGGGCCGCATTCCCCGTACTTTCATATTTAGTCGACGTTCGATTCCTGATCGGACTACAAGGGATTGCTCCTTTTTGAGGGCTTCCAATAACTCCTCCAGGGCCTTTGGATGGGTAGACTCCAACAAATCACAATAGGCTACTTTCCTAAGCCTTGGATCTGGATGTCCCTGAAAGGGAATCAGAGGAGAAAATTGATTTAAAGACATGGAAAACCCTAAATATATTCGCGAATGATTTCTCTCTTGTCATGACCGGCTAATACATGGAATCGTCGAATTCTATGTAGTGTCGCAGGTGAAAAGGAGCCTAGTGGGACATAGATAATCCTTTTTCCCATGCGCTCAGCAAGTAATTTGAAAAGCGACCGCGGCGGTTTAGGTCCCACGTAAACAATATTTCTATTTACTGAATACTCAATTGCCGCAGCTAGCAGAACTTCGTGTTTATAGGGTACAAACAGGTAATCAGAATCGCTCCACACATCATAGAGCCGCTGGGGAGGAAAACTCATCATTAATCCACCATAATAAGCTCTTCCAATTCCTGGACCCACCATTTGGTCTTGATAGTCGGTAGCATAAAATGCAAGATCAGACTCCTGATCATGCTCACCTAGCCAGGTCAACCGATAGTTATACTTTTCATTCTTGCGGTCTTCATCAAAGATAAGAACCACGGAACCCATCTGATTCTCGAAGCGTCGTAACTCCTTGACATAAATTCGTCCGGAACCAACATTTCTCACCGTTTCGCGGTAATCAATTCCATCTAACAGAGAAGCGGTGAATGGTTCAGTTCTTGTACATTCCGCAGAAAGAACTGAGGCGCCTTTTTTCTTAAGAGTGTCCGCAAAATTTTCGATTGCAATATCTTCTACCGGAAAGGAACATAATCCATCCTTTTCAAAATCCTTACTCCACTCTCCAGGGCGCTTCTCTTTAGGGCGGAGTCTTTGGGGAATTCCAAACTTACCTCGCTTTCGAGAAGGAATCCTCTTTCTAAACCTGATTCTCTCCGAACCCAGCCATACCTCATCGGGGGTCAGATCCACTGTCATCAGGCCGGGTTTTTCCTCCTGGTACGGATAAGTACTCCCGAACTCCCATAACTCATAGGCAAAATCATCATCCACAACGCCCTTTGAGGCATTCACCAATTCAAAGAATTCAGGAAGTAGTTTCTCTTCGAGAAAACAGCGCTTTCGAAGAAAATCACCGATGGCCTTCTCATGCCAGTTCTTGACCTCAAGATCGAGTTTTTTGTGATATTCCTGGGCGGCCTCTTCAAATAGAAGCTGGAAGATTAGCTTTCGATCAACCCATCGCCTGGATCCTTTTGTCTTCCAGGATTCACGGTTTCGAGTGATTGAATTTAAAACCCTTTGACGTAGGATCTCTCCTCCATCCTCTATTTTGCCCTCCTTTCCTCCCGAAATCACCCTCATCACCCTATCCCCTTTATGAACTTGTTTCTCCATGCACCTGATGGAGTTTTGGGTAGGTTTATTAGAATCCCCCTGTCTCCACACCTCATAGGCTGCCGAAAGGGCTCCAAACTCTCCCAGGCAAGTTCTTGAGGATTCCTCGGAGACGTTAAACACCTGGGCGTTTTGACGGCGGTAATAACCCAGGGGGAGAACTTGCTCAGACTCCAGATGCTTCATCACTCTATGTAGGTGCGTCATTCCGCAAACATAGAGGATTTCAGGAGATTTGGGTAAAATCTCCTGAAGCTTATAAGCCATATATCGCTCACGGCGATGGTCAATCTCATTGATACCCTGATGCCTTCCAAACTCCTTTAACCATGCCTTGTAATAATCTTCCAACTTAACATTCGCAAGGGCATAGGGATCAGGTATCAGGTCCCGAGAGGTGGGATACTCATCCACATCCAGATCTACAAAATGGATATCTATATCAAGGTCCAGGGCAGAGCGAACGGCCTCTACAAGTGGATCGCAAGGTTCCACCGGTAAATAGATTGGACTCCCCTTCTGATCCTTATAGATAAGCACTGAGAGATAGGGAAGTCGAGAAACCGCTGTAATAAATCCCTTGCGTACGCTAGAGGGCAGTTCAACCGCAAGAGCGTCAAATTTTTGGGATCGAATCACATCGTGCACCCATAGGGCAAACTCCATCCGATAGTGACAAATAGGAATCCCTAAAACTGATTCAAAGCGAATCATAACAGGTACTGGTCAAACCAGGTCTTCAGTGTCATCCTTGCCAAGTATCATCTCGATGCTCTTGAGAAAAGAGTCATGCAAATCCATTTCTTTGTGGGTGGTTAGCTTAAATGCGTACCTGGCTACATTGATCCCATCACGGATTGTAAACATCAAATTCCGGGCATGGGATTTTTGTAAAAATTCCACTACATAGCGCAGTAGTGCATCCTCTACAAAGGGTACATTTTCTTTGAGAATCGAATATTCCTCATCTTCTGAAGGAAAGTCGATAAAGATACCCGGCTGAATTCTAGAAAGAATATATTCAGGAATTTCGTAGGTTGAGGAATCCTCATTCATTGTGGTGCAAAAGCAAAAATTTGGATGAGCCTGGATGGTCACACCCGCTACTATTGATTCCACATAACGACGATGATCGAGCAGGGGGGCCAGAGAAGCCCAGGACTTTTCACTCATCCGATTACCCTCATCTAGTATACAAACTCCTCCCTGAATCACAGCGGTGACTAGTGAAGAGGCCACGTACTTTATTTTTTGACCTTCCGCAATTACAGGAGAAATCAATAAGTCTTCAGGACGGGTGTCCATGGTGGCCTGAAAGAGCCAAACAGGTCTGTTCATACTTTGAGCGACCGTATAGGCAAGTGTTGTCTTTCCCACACCAGGTTTACCTATAAGACGGGGATTCATGGGTAAATCTCCAGGAGCAGTTACAGTCCAGGCAGCTTGAAGCTGCTGAACAACCTCTTCCTGACCTACCCAGCTCATAGCTACCTCCACCTGAGATGCCAGATGGATTTCAACCCCGTTAATTGTGGTTATATTCATCTTCTCTTTACTCCTATAAGCAGCGTGATAATTCTTCCTTTGCAAAAGATTTCAATTCATCGGAGGCAAAACTGTGCTGAAAGGAATTCAGTAAAATTTGAACCATATCAACATCGCTGAGTTCAAAGGTTTGTTGGGTCAGTTCATATTCTCTATTCAGGTCAGTTGAAAAATATACGGGATCATCACTATTGATCGTAAAAGGGACCTCCGCTTGAAAAAATTGCATCAGGGGATGGTCTTCGAGTTGAGCTACTGATCGGGTCATTAGATTGGAAGTCGGGCAAATTTCCAAAGGAATTCCCCGGTCGCAGAGAATCTCTAGAAGCTCACGATCATCAGAGCAGTGAATTCCATGTCCGATGCGCTGAGCACCGATCTCCACCGCATCTCTAACTTCAAGACATGCCTGATGAGCCGGAGGCAGTTCTCCAGCATGGGCAAAAACCTGAAATCCACAGGCCTTAAGTCTTGCAAAGCCCTCTCGAAACACAGTCAGTCTGCGTCGATCACCACCCCCGCCTAGCCCAACACCTATCACGTTTCTTAGCCTGTAAAAAATCTTCTCAAGACTCTTTACTTGCCAATCAAAAACCTCCTGCGGATAATTCCGAACCAGGTCAACGATCAAGCGAATTACAGGCATGGATTCATCATTCTTTAGCTCTTCTACCGACTGGTCCCAGCCTAGTAAGACCTCTTCATAGAAAGGAGCGTTATCGAGTATCCCGGATTTACCATGACGCATAAACAGACTGTCAATGGGCGAAATATGGGCCTCAACATAAAGAATTTTCTGATCTCGAAAAAATCTTCCTATGGACTGAACAATTCCAGGAAGAATTTCCAGGGGACATTTCTGCTGAAATAGAAGTCCCTGGTGTTCACACCACAAGGATATAAACTGACCAAAATGCTCAAACTTGAAGCGACCCTCAAATTCCTCCCTACTCAGGGTAGGATTCCTGAGAAGCTGCAGGGCAAAGAGATCATCCTTTTGAATACATCCTTCCATATGAACATGTAGTTCAAACTTTGGTAGGCTGGAATAATCTAGCACTGGGTCAAATCCTCCAGATTTCCTAATATCGCTGAATTGAGGGGTCAATCCTGGCCGACCATTCAAGTATACCTCCGGCCAGATTTGAAACCTTTACAAATCCCTTTTTCATCAAAAACTCACAGGCTGTGGCACTTCGCTTACCGGATCTGCACATGACGACCACCTCTGCCTGATCATCCAATTCTTCAAATCGAGATTCAAGTTCACCAAGGGGAATCTCAATCACCGGATCTAACCTGGCAATGTCCAGCTCAAAGGGCTCACGGACATCCACTAGCAGAAAATCTCTGCCTTCTTTCCTATATTCACTCAGTTCTTCTACTGAGATCTCCGCAACCTCGGGTCCCATAGTCATACTACACCTCATTTCTTCTGCTACTACTCTATCTATTTGTGGATTTTCAGAACAAATCAGACATTCCGGATTTTTAGCTATATTCATCTCTCGAAACCGTGTTGCCAGGGCATCATATAGGATCAGGCGACCGATCGCAGGCTTACCGATATTTAAGAGGATCTTAATCGCTTCAGTTGCCTGCAAGGAACCAAGTACTCCTGGTAACACCCCTAAAACCCCTCCGGCTGAACAGTCTGGAACCAATCCAGCAGGCGGAGGCTTGGGATACAAGCATCGATAGCAAGGTCCTTCAGGTGCGCAAAAAACGGAAAATTGTCCTTCAAACCTATAAATTGCCGCGGAAATCAGGGGACGTGAGCCCAGTACACAAGCATCATTAAGAATGTATCTGGTAGGAAAATTATCGGTACAGTCAAGAACTAGATCATAGCCCGATATGATTTCAAGTGCCTGCTGCGCACAAACATTTTCATTATGAGCCTCAAACTTAAGAAAGGGATTAAGAAGTTCCAGCCTGGATGCCGCGATTTCAGCCTTGGGTCCTCCCACATCCTCTACGGTAAAAAGCACCTGTCTCTGCAGGTTGGATTCATCCACCCTGTCACCATCGTAGATTCCTATTCTTCCCACACCGGCAGCGCTAAGATAGGAAAGCGCGGGAGCTCCAAGTCCACCGGCTCCAACAACTAGAACCGCGCTATTACAAAGCCTGGATTGACCCTTTTCACCGACCTCTGGCAAAACCAGGTGGCGGTGGTATCTACGTAGTTCATCCGGGCTGAGACTCATTAATTCCCTGCCAGAGTATCCCTTAAGGGCTGAAAGTATTTCTCAAAGGGTTTCCACTTTCGCAGGGCCGCTTTATAAAGGGGCTGGCGAACCTGGGTCGAGCTCATTGAAGTTACCGCGCGGTCAGTTTCATAAAATTTCATACATTGATCGTCCCAGGACAGGGAGCAATATTCAAGGATACGACGAGTTTCTCTTTCGGGATTCTCCAATAATGCCTCGTAACTTACCTTCAAAATGCGGCCGGGTAGAACAGTATCCCAATGGGTCATGATGTTTTCATATAGTCGGTAATATTCTCCCAGCTCCCTTTGATCATAGGTATAGCGATGAGACTCCGAAAAGTAATTGGTGAAGCAGGAGAAACAGGTATCCATAGGCTCCCGTACACAGTGAATGATGGGAGCCCTGGGAAGAATGAGATGGATCAAGCCAATATGTCGAAAGTTCTGGGGCATCTTATCAGTGATGTGGGAGAGTCCCTGAGCATAGGGAAGTACCCGTTCATAGTACTCTTGTCCCAACATCTCAAACCGACTCTCTCCTGTGGTATCAACACCAATCTCAGTCGCAAAGCTTAGCGGGGAGTTTGGACCAAAGAGTACGAAGGAGAGATCTGTTCGCTCCCCTCCTCCAAAGACTTCCCGGTGAGAGGAAAGAATCTGCTCGATGAGACTGGTTCCTGAACGGGGCATGCCCAGGATAAAAATAGGAAGTTCGGACTGGCAACCCGGTGCCTTCACTCTATCGAAAAAGGATTTATCGAAAGACTCTTCGATTCTCTTAAAGGATGCTTCTTCCTCCTTGGGATCATAATCGTTTGAATCCCTGACCCATTTATTTGCCTCTTCATAATGATAAAAAGAATTTTCTATCTCCCCTAAATCATCATATGCCTTCCCC
Source organism: uncultured bacterium (assembly GCA_964539825.1). Classification (GTDB taxonomy): domain Bacteria; phylum Muiribacteriota; class UBA6191; order UBA6191; family UBA6191; genus CAZIKF01. The sequence continues at coordinate 1,557 of CAZIKF010000056.1, read as the reverse complement.
AGGGCAAAATGCAGATGAAGTCTTTGTAAAGCCGGTAGCGAAGTGCTTTTTAGGAGTTCAAGCATCCTCTGAAGACCATCATTTTCCGGGGACCATTTCGTCAATAATCCCCGCAAGCGATAAGCTTCGCAGAGTTCGGGGTAATCTTGACTGATGGAATCATAGTGACTTATAGCTTCAGATTGCCGTCCCATATCTACCAACATGGCCGCTAAGTTCATCCTTGCTTCAGGATAGTCTGGGCTTAGACTCAGCAAATGGGATAGAACCTCGATAGCTTCAGGGATTCTCTCTACTGCCTTTAGGGACAGAGCCAGGTTGTTGCAAATGGTGAGATTGGATGGATCCAGGGAAAGAGCTTTCTCCAGGTGGTCGAGGGAGCCAGGACCATCACCAAGAAGCCGAACCACGCTACCCAGGTTGCTGTAGGATTCAGCATTTGAGGGATCCAGGGCGATTGATTTCTGAAGCAAACCATAAGCTTCATTTAATTTGCCCGACTCCAAATAACAAACACCCAGGTTGTTAAGGGCTCCGGTGAATTTGGGATTTCTCTCCAGGGCCTGGCAGAAGCAGGATATTGCTTCTCTCATTTCACCTTTTTCGTGGAGGACATTCCCCAGGTTATTCCAACAAGAGGGATTATGAGGCCCAAGTTTTGTGGCTTCTCGCCCGGCTTCTTCTGCCTCATCTGGAAAACCTCGACGCAGTTCGAGAGCACAGAGATGATCCCAGGCCTCTGAATGGGAAGGATCCAAATGAATGGTTTTTCGAAGGGACTGAATAGAATCATCAATGCGATCCAGTTCTCGTTGGGCATTGGCCAGGTTATACCAGATTGAGGCCGATGAGGGATTAACCTGTAGAGCCTTGAGAAGATGGACTTCTCCCTGCTTCATATCCCCTGATTGACAAAGAAGACACCCCAGCAAGTTGAGCGTATCTGGATGAGAAGGATATTCACAGAGGACTTTTTCATAAAGAATGCGGGCTTCATCAAGTTTTCCATGCCTATGAAGTTCCAGAGCCCGAGGGAGAAAATCAAGAGAATTCATAACGCACCAACCTACCATAAGTCCGTTGAGATGTGCTTCCTTGCACGGCTTCTTTGGTCCGAGTACTTGCTGGGATTCTGGGCATCGAAAAAAGTAAGCGCCTAAAGTAAGATACCCTATAAAATCAATCCCAAAGTAGATAGCCGCTACAAGATGAGTGACTCAAAAAAACTGACCTACTTCCTGAGCTTAACTTTTCTACTTTCTTATACTCTTGAATTTTATGTAATTTTTAACGGCGGAGTTCAGAGGTTTGGTATCTCCATTTTGATAGGCTTGATGTGGCTGCCGGCAATTTCTAGTTTGATCATAAGAACCGTATCCGGAGACTGGCAAGATATAGGGATTAAAATAGGCTCGATCAAGAGTCATTTGATCGCATTTTTATTCCCCTTCACTTCCTCCTTCCTTGTTTTCTTAGCATGCTCATTCTTAGGTTTTAGAGAAATAGGCCTGCTGTCCGGAAGCCAATTAAGTACAGTCATCGCCCAGTTACCCATAA
>CAZIKF010000055.1:1634-24790 GCA_964539825.1 uncultured bacterium | reverse complement strand
CAAGCTCCACTTCTCCTAAGCCTCGCTTTCTTTCCACTGCTTCTCGTGCCAGGCAAAGTGGTCCTGAAGAAAGGTAGCGATGAAGTAATAACTATGATCATAGCCAGGATGTCGTCTAAGGGTGAGAGGCATATCCCTCACTCTACATACTTCCTCGAGTTGATTCAATCCAAGCTGCTCTTCTAAAAACTCATCCTCAAGTCCCTGGTCAATAAGAAGGGGTGTTGGATGAATTCCATTTTGAATTATCTGGGTCGAGTCATAATCCAGCCATAGACTCTTGTCAGAGCCCAGGTAACCCTCAAATGCCTTGATCCCCCAGGGGCAGCTCGTAGGGGCGCAAATAGGGGAAAAGGCTGAAATGGAGTGAAACTTCTGCGGGTTTCTTAAACCAAGTACAAGAGCTCCGTGCCCACCCATGGAGTGCCCAAAAATCCCTACTTTACCGCGGTCAGTCGAGAAATTTTCATGTACGGTGTTGAATAGTTCATCAACTATGTAGGAATACATCTTATAGTTTTGATCAAAGGGAGATTGCAGGGCATCGACATAAAATCCAGCCCCTGTTCCAAAATCCCATGAATCTTCTTCTCCGGGGACTTCCGCTCCCCTTGGGGAAGTATCGGGACATACTACGATTATTTCGCTCTCAGCAGCGAGGCGCTGGAATCCTGATTTGATGACGAAGTTTTCATGGGTGCAGGTCAATCCGGACAGCCAGAACAAAACGGGAAGGTTACGCGATGCTGCATCCCAGGGAAGAAATACCGAAAACTTCATCGGGACCCCACATACAAGGGACCTGTGAAGATAGACGTCTTGCTGACCTCCAAAGCATTTATTGGAAGATTGTTTTTCCAGTTTTGTAGAATTCATATTGACTCCAGTCCGAAACGGCTTACTTGCCAAAATGAACCACTGAACGAATACTTTTGCCTTCATGCATCAGATCAAACGCGTGATTGATCTCAGCAAAGGAAAGATCATGGGTCACAAATTCATCTACCTTGAGCTCTCTATTTAAATAGAGGTCTACGTAGCCGGGAAGCTGGGATCGACCCTTGACTCCCCCAAAGGCTGAGCCCCTCCAAACCCTGCCGGTGACAAGCTGAAATGGCCGAGTAGATATTTCCTCACCCGCTCCCGCAACTCCAATGATTATCGATTCCCCCCAACCCTTGTGACAACACTCCAAAGCTGAGCGCATCAGGGAGACATTGCCAACACATTCAAAGGAATAATCCACTCCACCAGATGTCAGCTCCACAATCACTTCCTGAATGGGCTTATCATAATTCTTGGGATTGAGACAGTCAGTGGCACCTAACTGTGTGGCAAACTCAAACTTGGATTCGTTGATATCCACCGCGATAATCCGCTCGGCCTTTGCCAGTACCGCCCCTTGAATTGCGCTAAGTCCAACTCCGCCCAATCCAAATACCGCGACGGTGGAGCCGGCTTCCACTTTGGCTGTATTGAGCACTGCTCCCACGCCGGTCGTAATCCCGCAGCCCAGTAAACAGGCCTTTTCCAAAGGGGCTTCCTTCCTGATCTTCACCAGTGAAATCTCCGGTAGTACGGTGTACTCGGAAAAAGTGGAGGTCCCCATATAGTGATGGATCATTTTCCCATTCTTAGAAAACCGGGATGTTCCATCAGGCATGAGACCTTTTCCCTGGGTTACTCGAATAGCCTGGCAAAGATTAGTCTTACCAGACAGGCAGAAATTACATGCCATACATTCTGGGACATAGAGGGGAATCACGTGATCACCTGGTTTCAGAGTGGTTACACCCCGCCCTACTTCCTCGACAATCGCACCACCCTCGTGACCCAGAACTGAAGGGAATATTCCTTCGGGATCAGCACCGGAAAGAGTGAACGCATCGGTGTGACAAACTCCTGTTGCAACCACGCGAATTAGTACCTCACCTAGTTCAGGACCCCCGATGTCAATCTCTTCCAGCTCAAGGGGTTTTCCAGCTTCCCACGCAACCGCCGCTTTTGTCTTCATAATGCTCTCCTTTCCCGATACATTGGGAATTATATACCGTTAGCAGGGTTTGGAACTAGAGCTAAGAAATCGTCGCTGATTGTAGGACATGAACCCATTCACAGATATTCGGTGATCAACAATAACGCTAAATGAATGCCCCGGGATTCCTTAAAAAGCGTTTCCGAAATCCATCTGTTATAATGCGCCGCCTTTCAGACCCGGGAGTAACCATGTCACCAGGAAAAAACGTCAAGAAACCTATGACGAATTACATCGTTCAATTTGGCTCAGGGAAACCCGGCGAACTCGGGACCGAGAAAACCGAGCGAGAGGTCTTTAAAAGAATCGGAATCAAAAATCCCAAAATAGGGTTTGCTCCTTTCCATCATCTTTTTCATGGCGCCGCTAATGACTGGACACTGTTCCAGGATCTCGTCCAACCTCTCACGTCAGAGAAGATTCAACTCATGGAGTTTCACGAGGCAAAAGACCTGGAAGCCCTGAAGAAGCAAATCCTTGATTGTGACATATTTGTTCTTGGGTCGGGAGTCTGTGAACCCTACCTGGAGTTCATTTTCAAGAATCGCCTGGATACTACTTTTCGCGAATTTTTTAAGCGTGGCAAATCCATTCTTGGATATTCAGCAGGGTCCATAGCTGTCTGCGCTCAATACATTCACGTTGTATTTTTTCGAGAAGTACTCATGCATTGGAAAGCAATTTCCCAACACCTGGACCAAAAAGAGGTGGATGAATTCAAACAACAAATGATCCATGAACCCACCCTTGGGAGTTCAGAATTGGCGGAGCTGCTGGATTCCGAGGATGAAGTCGATCCCATGGATCATCCCCTGAGCATGGATGTTTTCCATGTCTCCAAAATGAGCTCAATGGGTTTTTTACCCCATATCGCCATGCTTCCTCACTATGGAGAGGCTATCCATGCCACCGCAGACCACCTCAGGTCCGCGGCCATCAACTTTCCCCGCTATCACCATTACGGAATACCCAACGGGGTCACACTCTTTCATACCTTCGAAGATCAAAAACTGGTCTCGTCGGAAGTTGTAGGGCAAAACCGCCTCCCCCAGCTCAAAGTAACCAGGTTCTTTCCAAAAACCACCAAAGAGTTCAGCGAAGGCGACAAGCTCCCCCTATCCAACGAGGTCTAGTTGAGCCGAGGTGGGGATATTTTGGGGTTCCTGGACGGCTGCAAAGCCCCCTGCTTCACTTATCCTCCTCGAACGTGACGATGCCACGTACTTCGTCGTCTGCACGAGCAGAGGACTTTTCGCTCACCCAGGAATCCCAAAATATCCCCACCTCGGCTCAACGGTTTTTATAACAAATGGAAACCTCTTCATTAACGAAACTAACACCTAGAGGGACTCCCTCAAACTTTCAAATCTTTGCATAGATTTATAGATTAAATTCTTGAGTCGATGGCGAAGGTGTGGTGCTCGATTGAGTGTTCAGGAGTAGCGGCAGGGTATGGTTCGTGAGGCGGAGGTAGTTGTTCTACCTTCAACGAGGGAACCATGCTCTGGCGCTGCTCCTGGGCGCTCAAGCGGGGGCCTAAACCTTCGTCATCGGCTCACAAGCCGGTGGGAAAATCTAGGAACTCGTAGGGTAAACCGAAGGTTTCATGAAGATGTTGTCCGATGGCCTTGGGACCCAGGGTTTCAGAACGGTAGTGACCGGCCAGAATCACATTGGTCCCATTCTCCTTGGCGTCGTGATACATGTAGTGGTTCATCTCACCGGTAATAAAGGTATCAAATCCTGCACTATGGGCTTCCTTTAGCCCAAACTGTCCTTGACCCGTGATAATCGCAATCTTTCGCACCGGGTCCGGATGGAATCCATAAACCCTTACTTGATCCTGAAGTCCTGCTTCCAGTTTTTGTACAAGAAGTCCCAGGTCGATTTCTCCATCAGGGGCTGTACCCATAAGACCCAGGTTCCTTCCGTTGTATTGGCCCATGGGTTTTTGATCCTGTAATTCTAAGAGGTTAAAGAGAGTTTGGTTATTTCCATGCTGCGGATGAATGTCTAAGGGGCAATGGGAGGCATAAAGAGATATTCCGTAATCGAAAAGGAGCTTGAGTCTTTTCTTTTTTAGCTCTGTTATGCGATCTTCTCGATTATAAGTCCAAAAAATTCCGTGGTGTACGAATAGGAAATTACAGTCGCGGCGCACGACTTCCTCAAATACCTCAAAGGTTGCGTCAGGAGAAACCGCAATACGATGGACACTGTCGCTACCGGGAACCTGTAATCCATTTACTGCCACATCATCGATTGGCTCCGGCTCAAGGTGAGAGTCAAGATGCTGGACGATTTCCTTAAGAGATACGGTGATCATAAAACTCCTTTTCAGTGATTCCCTTCCCCATGATCTGCGCAAGGTACCCAGTCTAGTGTATTCCTGGTCGGATTGCTGAGCATTCATTGACTTTCGAAGTGTTCTGAGAGTATATACTCAAAATGAAGTATTTTGTCCGGGTACCCGGACAAAACGGAATCTTACGATTCCTGAGCTCATCCCAGATGAGCCTTCTTGAGTATGAACCTACAAGTGGGTAAACCACTTACTTCGCGGTATAAAACTGCCCAATTCTACGGTCAAATGTCTTTGTAAATACCGGGTTCTAGGGCACCAGCGCACAAGGAGCAGGAAGATGAGCAGGGAACGCACGTTTGTTATGGTCAAACCAGATGGGGTTCAACGCAAGTTGGTTGGTGAAATTATTACGCGTTTTGAATCAAAGGGACTCTTACTAGCTGGGTTGAAACTAATGCAGGTGAGTCGCGAACTGGCTGAAAAGCACTATGGCGAGCACCGTCAAAGACCTTTTTTCGGTGAACTGGTGGATTTCATTACCTCTTCTCCAATCGTTGCCATGGTTTGGCAGGGTGATAACGCCATCCTACTGGCGCGTACTCTCATGGGAGCCACCAAGGCTGAAGAAGCCGCCCCGGGAACTATCCGAGGAGATTTCGCTCTCTACACGGGAAAAAACTTGGTTCATGGATCAGATGGTCCCGAAAGCGCTAGCGTTGAAATCGGTAATTTCTTCGACCCGGAAGAGCTTTTGCACTACGAGCTAGACTGCCAGCGCTGGACTTCCGCATAAGAGTCCAGGAGCCTGTCGGAGAATTGCCTTTTACTCCGAAAGGCTCCTGGCTACGATTACCTGAATTTACGTAGAGCCCTTTTCAACAAGCTCAGGAAATTCTTCTCTTTTCTACGCGGCTTTTGTTTTTGGATCAGGGGATGGTCGAGCGGAAAGGGACCTACCGGACCTAGTGTTACGGAATCCCTGCCTTTAGGTTTGGACTTACTTTTGGTCTTCACTTTTGCAAGAATCTTCCGTTTCCTTAGTTTCCTCTCTACACCGGGAATCTTCAACTCAAGGAACCTGCCTGGATTTGAAAAAACCACTCCTTCAGCCCCCACCAGATTGAGTTTGTCTTTGGAGGGATCACTGGGTAAATAAGTTTGAGTCGTTTGAGGGATCTCAGGACCTTTTTTTCTCGGAAGCATCTTGAGAACCGACTCTTTGCGATATTTTGATCTAAATTCGGCTAGCTCTTGAGGTGTCCTGGGTTTATCTTCCTTCAGCAATTCAGGAACCCTATACTCACACAGCGCTGCAAGTTCTTCAAAACTCTCGTAGAACCCTCGCCCATCTGCGATATCCTCATAAAATTTTATCAGTTCCTCATGATAGGCATCTTGAGTCAGCACCCTGTAGATAGGGAATCTTGAATCCAATCCAAATACTTCGTTTGCCACCTTTTTAGCTGGAATCCCGGATCTCAACAGAGATGCACCTTTACGAGCCCAGTTCAGGACTAACTCCATATTAAAAAATTGGGGAGCAACTCTGAACTTGTTAAGAGCCAGGGCTCTATACAGTGCAGAAACCCTCTGGGGTTGATTTGAATGACCCAGCAGGAATCCTACTCCATGATCAGGAGAAAAGGATCCAACCTGGGCAAATATCTTTGCCAGCTCCTCCCCGGCCTTTACTTCCTCAGAAGCCCATAAAAGCACCAGGGTTGTCCACTCTCCCCGCTCTGCCTCAGAATCTCCTTCTTTGCAGTAACCCAGGTATCTCTTTACGCGAACTCGATTGATTTCTGTGGATAAGACAGCTCGGCGAAAGGATCCTTCTGGATGCCTCAAAGGCTCCAATGCACGTTGTAAAGGCAGGCCAGAGCTAACCATTTCGTAGGACCTGGAAAAAGCATAATGGACACCTTTGAGTCTAAAAAACGCCGTGGAGTCCCTGCGTATACCCATACGAACTCGGGCATAGTGACAGATTTGTTTCTTATCTGACTCATCAGTGAGGGCATCTTTGAGCAAAGGATCCAAATCTCGGAAATGAGAAACCGCTTCCTTGAGAGGAGTACCTTGTAAAACAGAATGCAGAAAAAATCGGTAGTGGTAGGCTGGAATCAGGACAGAATCATAGAGCCTGGAAGCTTTTTCAATCTCCTGTTTTTCAACTAACTCTAGAAATCTGGCAACCGCACCGTCAAGTGGCTCTTGAAAGAGTGCCTGGTATAACTCAGATTTCAGGGGAAGTTCAAATAACTCTAGTGCCTTCTCGAGCCCCTGCCCGTCTAAGATCAAATTTCGAGCCTTTCCCAGTCCCTTTTGAACCATGGGCTCCTTTACCCAATTGAGTAGGCGTTGGGGAGTCGTTAACTCTGACATTGAGGCCGGTAGTGCAGCGCTTCCGAAAAGAAGGATGAATGCGCAGAAAACGTGACGAAAAGGACTCATGACTCCTTGTGTTTCGGAAGAAAGGAAGGCAGCTGCTAATAATTTCTGGGTAAACTTGAAATATCCGCGCAGAGGAATGAGATCAGAAGTGATTATCAAACCACGTGCTCAGATTGATAATCGAGGTCCCGAAAGGAAGGACTCCTTCTCTCTTCTCTCTTCTCTCTTCTCTCTTCTCTCTTCAAATACGATAGTATTTCCGATAGAGGCTTTCCGTCTCCACTCGTCCTTTTATTCTACGTAGGAAGCAGTAGAGAAAAACGAAACCAATAATTTCCATTGCGTTGTATAAACGATTGGAACCTTTCCAGCGACGTACTGAACTCACAACTCCTCCCCCAAGGTAAGCAACCGTCCCCGGTGTTTCCCAGAAACAAAGGGAGAGCTCAACATCTTCCATTAAAGGCATCTCCAGGTTCCATCTCTTTGTCTTTATCATTTCAGAGCGAAAAAACTGACCCTGATCCCCAAAGGACATCCCCAGTACACGGGCTCGAAATACATTCAGAATATAAATGATCCATTGACCCCCTTTAGGCTCGTCATAGCGATTACCAATACATCCTCCAAGGACTTCCGTCTCCTTGAGTGCCTCACACACACCCCGCACAACATCCACTTCAATTCTACAGTCCGCATGCAGCACCAACACTCCTTCACCCTTGCTGCGCTGGACCCCTTGTACGATCTGCCTCCCTCTTCCTCGCAGCCCTGTGAATACGGTTACCTCAGCATTCCTGGCAACCTGTACGCTGTGGTCTGAAGACCCTCCATCAACAACAATAATCTCTAAGGGCTGGTGCTTCAGATTTTTTATCTGCTTCAAGAGTATTTCAAGGTTCACTTCTTCATTCAATACCGGGATTATTATGCTGAGGGTGGGAAAAGATTTTAGATCGGTCTGGAAACCATCTCCCTCCCGATTCCGGGCTGCTATCTCTTCAGCAGCAACTTCTGTATCTGTAATTCTCTCTTTCCTGCGTCCTACTCCAAACCAATTCATCAGAAAATAGAGATATACCGGCAGGTACTGCAGCACCACCATACGCGGATAATGTTCAAAGGTGTTTCTATAATGAATTCCTTCAAGCACTGCAAACCATAGGCCCGATAATCCACACCAAAGCATCACCGGCCCACTTCTATGGAAACACAAGAAGGGAATGATCCAGCTCAGGTACCAGAAATGTACCGTGGGAGCTAAAAGAAGAAAGACTGTAAACACTATAAAAATACATCTTGGAGGATCTCCTATACATAGGTAAACCCAGACTAAAATCCCAGCACCCAGGAACATAAGAACTGCTGAGGCAGCCGGATTACTCAAGCCAGTAAGCATTTTTAGAAGGGGAAAGATGGAGCCATTGTAGTCCATCCTCCAGGCGAAGGATGACAAGGAACTAAACAAACTCCCAGGAGCATCTAGAAATGGAAAGTACAGTAGAAGCAGAAGTAGAGGAAGCACAAAGGAGTATCGAAGAGTAGATCTATTCAACAGAGCCCCGATTGCCAGAATGGCAGGCCCCTTTGACGCAATGGATAAGCCAAGGGAAATCCACATCCAACAGTATCTTTTGGTTTCAAAGAAATACAACGCAAGAACGAGTGTGAAGATCATCAGTGAGTCGAGATGAGCCTGCCCGGCAAACGCGTATAAAATTACTGGATTGTAGGCATAGAGCAGTACGTGACCCGGGTCCTGTCTGCGTCTTTTCAAAAGCAGGATTAGCAAAAAAATGGTGAGCAAGTCAAAAAGCAAATACGCAAACTTAAAGTAGAGATAAAGGTCCTTGATGACGTGAGTATTAATGGATTCCCGGGTCAAGCCCGAGGATGACGGAGGTATTCTTAACTCAGCAACTTTCCCCCCTTCACCCTTCCCCATTTCCAATTCCGATCGAAGATCGGTGTACTGGCTTCTCTCAAAAACCTCTACCACCAATTGGTGGAAAAAAAGTGCCAGGGGAGGATAGATTGCCCCCATGTTGGGATGATTTGGTGAGCGCAATCCCGAATCTTTCAGGGATTGAAGCCGCGGGTCCTCCGGTGTGGTTTGGTAGGGATTAAGTCCCTGCTTTAGAACATAACCTTCCCAGGCATAGCGATACACATCATCGCTCATCTCCATTTCCAGTAGGGTACTTCGAGAGCAAATTGCGATGATCGCGATGAAGGCAAAGCTCCTGGCACTGAGCTGCCGCGGTCTGAAACACCATGCCAAAACACAGCAAAGCATGCCGGAAGCATAGAGGGCGAAAAAGAGGGGAAACTGGGTCCCGGGGGCTTTTAGTAGAGAGATTCCATAACTAAGAGCCAGGATCCCAAAACTGGAGAATAGATACAAAATCGATGAAACAGAATAATTCACATCTGCTCCGCTATTTGAACAAGCTCTCCCCTTTGATCCAGCTTCAAGGCTCTATTCATGAGCAAAAAAGCATCTTTCATGGAGTGGCAGGAGGCCTTACCAGTGCCTGCCAGGTCAAATGCTGTGCCATGATCTACCGTAAATCGCGGAACGCTCAATCCAAGAGTAAATCCCACTCCTCCTGGAAAATGGGCCATCTTGAAAGGAACTAATCCCTGGTCGTGGTGGGAAGAAACAATCATGTTGAATGCATCCAGAATTCCCGGACAAAAAAGTGTGTCTGCGGGCAGGGGGCCTTGTACGTTGTAACCTGAGATTTTGAGATCCCTTACCAGGCGGCCTAGATGCCGATCTTCACCATGATCCATCAGACCCTGTTCTCCTGCATGGGGATTGAAGCCACAAACACCAATTCTTAATTCTCCCAAAAGATCTTGAAAGCTCTTCATACACTTCAAGACAATGGCTCCCTGATCTCTACTCAACAACATCTCAGAAACCTGCGCAAGGGGTACATGATGACTCAAAAGCAGCAGAGAAAATCGGTTCCCCCAGAAACACATCATCGCTTCTGTTGAATCCGCTGCTAGAAGATGCTCCTCGTAGAACTGAGTATGTCCCAAAAATCCTGGTGAAACTTTGGCGACCGAACTCTTCGATAGCGGCCCATTGATCAGCCCCCTGACAGAGCCATTGAGCACTGAACTCACGGATGCCATCAAGTATGTATAGGCGTGCTCCCCACCGCGCTCACATTCCTTTCCTACCGATTGGATTTTCGAGAGTGAATTCTCATTGAAGCTAGAAGTAAAACAACTTCTGAATTCATCTGAGACTGAGATACCCAGGGAATCATAGATACGGATATCACCAAGAATTTCCAGATCATAATCCAGCTTCTCATAAACCTGGTTGAAGGCATTCCAGGTAATTTCCGGACCTACCCCACAAGGGTCACCTAATGTAACTGCTATTCGCGGCCTTTCCATGCTTCCTCGAATTCCTTTTGTACCCTCTCTAAAACTCCCTGTTTTCTCAAAAGAGGAATATGTCTAAGTTTGAATCGATCATAGAGTAACAGCCACTGGTCTGGATTCTCCAAAATCTCATCTTGAAGGAAATCCCGTATCTTCTCAAACACTGGGGTCACATCTGAGCGAACTTGAGCATAGTCAATTTCCCAGGGTTCAAAAAACTTCAAACAATAACCGTCGCTGTCAGGATCGTGAAATAAACACATCGGTACGATGGCGGGTTCTGAATGATTCAGAAACATTTCAATCACGCGCGGAAAGCTGCAATGTAATCCAAAAAAATTCAAAAAGTTACCATGCCGGGTACCATCTTGATCCGTATGCACACAGACCAATCCACCGGCCTCCAGATTGCGTATTGCTTGTCGTAGACCCCTTCTTTGATGAAGTAACTGAACCCCGGAATCCTCCCTTGCCTTGTTCAGAAACAAATCAAGGAGTGGGTCTAGCTGTTCAAAGATTAAGGAAGAAACTTTGATTTGGTGTTTTTGTAGAACTAATCCGCCTATTTCCCAATTCCCAAGATGCCCGCAGACCCCAATCACACCTTTACCCTGGTCATAGACGCTTTTAAGATTCTCTAGTCCCTCCACTCTGATTTTCTCCTCCCAACCCTTTCTTTTTAAAATCAGAAATTTAAAGAAATCAACAACATTCTTCATGGTGTAGTAGAGGTTACGCCGCTTTAACTTACGTAGGGGCAGAAGTGAGTCTCCTTTTAATTCGCGATAGCGATTTAAAACATTGAGATTTCGATCAATGGGATGCAGCGGAAAATACTGGAGACAGCCCGCGGCCATGGAACAAAGCCACAGAAGAATTCTACGGGGAATCAGCCAGAAAAAAACGACAAGAAAAACGTATAAACAAGTGAGAAAAATGGATTGAATCCGCATTAGTCAGGTCAGTGCCGATTCCTTTTGATGTTTCTCACCAACGTCATTGGAGAGGGGAGCCGGACCTTTTTCAGAACTTTCAAAGATTCCTAGTTCTTCGAGAATCAAGCGGTTTACTCTCTGAATGGCCCCGGTACCTCCAAGCTTTGATATCGTCACTCCCAGTTTGGACCTGATGCTCTCCAATTTCTCAGCTGACAGTAAACACTCTTCGATAAAGGGTGCCATTTCATCAACGCTAGCGTGCTGCTGAACAAATTCGGGAACGATGGAATCATTGGCAAGCAAATTGGGCAGACCAATAAAACGGGGGATTCGACTGAACAATTTAGCCAGGAAAGCTGTGAGAGGAGTAACCTTATAGCAAATTGCCATTGGTACCTTGTAACAGGCCAATTCCAATGTAGCTGTTCCGGAGGTGGCTACCGCAAAATCTGAGATACACATGTGTTCAAATCGATTCTCCCAGAAAAGGGAGACCGGCACTCCCAGTTCACGCTGTTCGTGTTCAAATCGCTCTAACTCACTATTCATCTTGGAATTGGATCTGAGATTCTGGGCACCCAATAGATGGAAGCGAATGGATGGGACTTTGTTAAAAAGCCTGATGGATAAATCCCTGAAGAGCGGCAACAACAATACCAATTCCTGCACCCGGGAACCAGGCATGAGCAGAATCACTCTCTCATTGCTTTGAATTGAGTACTTTGCACGCAAATCTTCGCGACTCAATTGGGGTAAAATATCGAGCATGGGGTGCCCTACGAAATCCACCCTGGCACCTGCCTGTCTATATGTTTCAAAAGTGGGCTCAAACTCAGCAGCAACCCTGGTTATGTTTGAAGCCGCATCCTTCACAGAATTTGAATCTCTAGAAAACTTACGGGGTGGAAAGAGATATACCGAAGGAATTCCAAGCGACCGAGCTTTTCTTGCCAGCGGCATATTAAAACCAGGATAATCCGCGAGCAGCACCAAATCAGGTCTTTCCTCCTCAAGGTAGGTACAAAGAGCGTGGTTAACAAGAACCAGTTTCCAGCGTTTGAGGGCTTCTACTAATCCAATGGAACCCCACTGATCTGAATTATGAAGAATCTTTACTCCACAGTCCCCTAATTCAGTTCCCCCGACTCCTTCAAACTCCAACTCCGGGTATCTTCCCAGTAAATCCTTAATCACAGAGGCAACATACACGTTTCCGGAATGTTCTCCTGCAGACACGAAAACTCGCTTGGATTCACTCATACCTAATTCGAAACCTCCGATGCCGTCGCTTTACATAAACGGGGATAAATAGCCGATTGTTTTAGTAACTCCAGATGGGAGCCCATAGCCTCGATTCGCCCTTCGTTGACAACTACAATTCTATGCGCGCTGGTAACTGTTGAAATCCGATGCGCAATGACAAAGGTAGTTCGATCCTTCATAACATTTTCAAGGGCATCCTGCACTACCTTCTCTGATTCTGAATCAAGTGCAGAGGTGGCTTCATCAAGAATTAAAATTTTGGGGTTTTTCAAAACGGCACGGGCAATGGCGATTCTCTGTCGCTGTCCTCCCGAGAGCCCCACTCCCATCTCCGCTATATGGGTTTGATAGCCATGTTCCAAACTCATAATAAAGTCATGAGCATTTGCCGCGAGACATGCCTCTTGAATCTTTTCAAAACTGGCATCGGGTTTTGCGAGCCTGACATTTTCTTCAATGGTACCGCGGAACAAAAGAACTTCCTGGGGAACAATGCCAAACAGATCCCGATATTCGTCAAGTTTAAACCTGGTGATCTCCTCTCCATCGAGTAAAATTCTCCCTCTCTGGTAGGTATAAAATCTGGGTAGTAGATTGACAAGGCTGCTCTTCCCTCCGCCAGAAGGACCCACCAGCGCAATGACCTGCCCTTCTTGCACGGAAAGGTTAATCCCATCAAGTACCCATTTGTCTGATCTGAATTGAAATCCCAGATCTTGAATCTCAATGTGCGCCTGCACTTTTGCAGATACGGACAGGCTACCGGAATCTGTTTCTGGTTCCTGGTCCAATACTTCAAAAACTCTGCCTACCGCACCTGTGGATTGCTGGATCACAGCGTTCCCATTGGTGAGTTTTTTTAAAGGATGGAAAAGAAGTCCCAGACTGGTAAGAAAACCAATCAATTCTCCCGGGGTCAAACGGCCATCAATGACAGCCCGAGAGCCAAAGTAAATCATAATCGCGATACCAAACGCGTCGGCTAGTTCTACGACGGGTGAGTTAAGCGCGTTGTACTTCACACTTTTCATGGAAAATCTGAAATTATCCTTACACTCCTTTTCAAAATGTATGTCCTTAGCCCTTTCCATACGAAAGGCCTTAATAATTTTAATGCCTGAAACCGTTTCTTGAATCAGTGCCGAAATGTCGCCTACCTTATCCTGAAGAAGCTTTCCTGCACGTCTCAATTTCTTAGATAGAAACCGCACCAGAACACCCAGAATGGGAACAATTATGAAAATACAGAAGGCCAGACGCCAGTCGGTGTAGAACATGTAGCCCACGAGGGCAAAAATCACGAAGGGGTCCACCATGATCCTAATCAATGTCTGAAGCATCTGCTCGATAACCAGCATGTCACCGTTGAGACGACTGATTAAATCGCCTGTTCTCTTAGTGGCAAAGTAAGCCAGGGGCAACCTTTGTAACTTGGAAAAGAACTCAACCTTCAAACGAAAGATCATATTTTGACAGACATAGGACATGGAGTAGGTCTGCAGGAAAGTGCCCGCCCCCTTGGCAAAAGTCACCAGGACTGCAAGAACAATAATCCAGTTGAGGCTAGCTAATTGGGAGCTAAGGTGCTCAGCCTCATTTTTACCACTGGGTACCACAAGAACTTCATCAAGAAGTTTTCTCAAGATTTCAGCGTTGTACATCGTTGCCCAGGCAACCAGTGCGGATGCAAATAGACTGAAAACTACCAGGTACCAATGGCGTTTTCCCAGGAGGAGCAATCTTTTCAAATCTTTCATCTTAGATAGGTCTCCTGCATGTCTTGGGAAATTTTTGCCAGAACTCCGGGTTCCCCTAAAAGTTCCCTGACCTCAAAAAGATGTTTCTTCTGTTCTTCCAATTTTGAAGCATCCTGTAGATAAGACTTCGCAGCATTGAAAAGGTTTTCCAGGTTAGCGTCATTCTGGAGATACTCCGGACAGATTTCCTCCTGTTTTAGAATATTTGGCAGTCCCAGGTGCCTGACCTTTGAAAGGGCCTGGAAAGCCAGGTATGTAAGGGCGCTTCCACGATTACAAATCAGCATCGGCGTCCCCAGGATTGCCGCCTCCAGCGTCACGGTTCCCGAAGTCGCCAGAATGAAATCACAAGAACCCAGCAGTGAATAAGTCTCTCCTTCACATATCCTCACAACCGACTCCAGATCTGGATCTATATTTTGGTATTCCTGAAGGTCTAGAGAAGGGGCGTGCGGCAGCAAGAATCCCAGATTTTCTTCTCTGGAGAGCTTTCGGGATACTTCTAGAAAAAGCGGGAGCATTTTCTTAATCTCTTGAGAACGAGAACCGGGAACCAGGCCAACATAGCGTTTAGCGGGATCAAGCCCCTGTGAGAGTAAAAATTCCTCTCTGTTCAGTTTGGGTTTAACAATATCCAGGAGCGGATGACCGAAATAGCGGGACTTTTCGGGAAAGAAGCGCTGCTCAAAGGGGAAGATTGTATAGACTCTATGGCAAAATTCCAAAATCTTGCGGGCACGACTCTCTTTCCAAACCCATACTTTGGGTGGAATGTAATATACGGTGGGAACCAGCCGAGAAATTTCAGGCAGAATCCAAAGATGAAATCCAGGATAGTCAATCAGAATCACCAGATCCAGATCATGGGTTTTGATAAAATCCTTGATCTTTCTTGCCCTCTTAAAGAGTGAGGGGAGCGCAAAAAGGACTTCAGAAATACCCACAACTGATGTTTCCAGGGTGTTTTCAACAAGGTCAGCGCCTTCACTTTGAAGATGCTTACCTCCAAAGGCATAAACTTCAGGAGGAGTTTTCAGGGCATTAAATGCGCGAACAAGATAGGAGCCGTGTAGATCTCCTGACTCTTCTCCCGCCAAGATCAATACCTTATGTCGCCTGTCGGTTCCCATCCCTTAAAAAGCCTTTCTGAGATTTTAGAGCGAAATGAGGTGAATACCCTTTGCCCGGGCCATCTTTAGAACTTCTTTTGAATTGAGTAGAATTGTGGTCCCAGAGTCGAATGCTAAAGCACAAACACCGGCTTCCACACAGGATAGGATTGTCCCAATTCCGATTGTAGGAACGTCAAACCTTAAATCCTGCTGAGGCTTCGCCACTTTGATAGCTACCGCCCCTCCTTTGCCAAACTCGCCACCTCGTAAGACCGCCTGATCTGTACCTTCAATCGCCTCTACTGCCAGCACCGTCTTATTTTTCACAACAATCGTCTGACCTATATCCAATTTTGCAATTGCCTTGGCCACGTCATAGCCGTATTTGATGTCCTCTTCCACATTCCTGGGAATGTCGTGATCGGTGAGGATGCCTTTCTTCGGGAGAATCGTCTTTAAGAAGCGTGTAGAATCCAATACCTTCAGCCCAGTTTGGGCAAACAACTCAGCAAGACCCAGCAGAATGGTGTCATCATTACCCTTGGGAAGACTCTTCAGCAGGTTCATAGCGCTTTGATCCATTTTAAAGTCTGGTGAGAAGAGACGGGTCTTTTCCACCTTACCCGCGAAGAACACCTCGGATACATCATGGGATTTGAGAAATTCTATCGTTTTCTCAATCTCACCGAGGTCCACATACAGGGAATGAGATGTCAATGAGTCGAGGTGATCGTGAGCCATTCCTCGTAGTGCGATGCATACGATTTCATAGCCTTCCCGTTGAGCGGATTTAATGATCTCTACGGGCATATCGCCGTATCCCGCTACCAAGCCTATCTTCTTTTCTTCCCTGAGCTCTTTACTCATGCCACACCTTCGACCCTTCCATTGCCCTTCTTTTATCTTCTAGCTCTCTTTGAAAAGACACCCTTCCCCATATATACCATGTTTAAAGTAAATGACGAGTTTAAGTGATCCAATTCTTGCTATTTATCAGGCTTGTATGACCAAACACAATTGATTTGTCCAGATTCTCGTTTAAACCAAATCTATTGATTCTCCTACTCATCTGCGCTGGGTTTGTTTTGGTCAGGAATCCACAAACAGGAGTACCGTTTGTTTTTAGTATAGATGTAATTCAGAGGATTTTCTCAACCGGGTCTTTGCCTTCTCGAAATCTCAGCAAAAGAAAACCACACTGTTCTAAGAGCTGCTTCCAGCCAACATTGGCCCGCAGCATCTGAAACAAATAACTGAGTTCAGACTGGAGATCAAAGAGCCCATGAGGGGTGTAAAGGGGAGAGAAATTGCGACGGATTTGACGCTCAAGTTCCAAAATTCCCCCTTCCTCGGATAAAAACCGATCATCAAAAAGCATACAGACTTCTCTTAGAATTCGTTCAATTTCACGAGTAATGAAGCCGCGAACAAACTGATCAATCCGCGGTTCCTTCTGTGAATTGCTAAAATCTTTCAATAGCCAGTGTTCATACCCATCCCCGATTTCTTCCCGCCGTTGGTCTTTTAAAATCAAGATTCGCGACCTTATCAAAGCCTCCATTTTTTTAAAGGACTTTGTTAGGCGATCGAGTTCAGTCTCAAGAAAGATATGCTCTTCAACTCCCAATTCATCTACAAATGAACGCACGGCTATTTTGCGCCGTGAACGGTGCACACCGCATCTGAGCTGCTCAAATAGGAGCCTCTCTACACTAAACTCTCCTTCTCGTGTTTCACGTGTCCAGTCGTCATAGAACTGACTAAGCCCTTCAGGCTCCGTTACATAAGGGGCGATTTCTTCCTCCTGAATCAGTAAATCAAAGTCACTGAGCCTGGATAATGCTCTGGCGCGCTGATCGAGGCCAATTCTGGACGATTGGGAGGCTGGAAGATAAACATGGGAAACCCGCGAGGAAATAGTGGGAAGTAAAACCCTTGAATACGGATTCACCAGAATGAATACCCTTCCTGGCTGAGGCTCTTCTAGACACTTGAGTATCGCATTGGCGGATTCTTTATTAAACTGATCTGGAAAAATGATAAAAAAGACCTGCTTCTGAGATTTATCCAGCATACTGTTCTGACTGTGAATAAGCTCCTGCACAGAGCCCATTGTGATGATCTGAGACTGTGGAAACAGTGGGAAAAAACGAGTTCTGTCCACAGTGCGAAACGACTTGCAGCCGGAACAGTTTCCACAGGCGTCTCCTCCCTCACAAAGGATTTTCTGGGCTAGCACCAGGCAAAAGTGAAGCAGGTTTCCTTCTTCAGGACCATGGAAACAGACACCCTGTGGGGCGCTTTGAGAAAGGTAGCGATCCCAGTGTAAAACCGGATGGGCCTGAACGTAACGTTCTAGGCTGCTCTTGTCACAATCAACTGTCCACATGCCGCCTGTATATCTCTTCCCTTTGAAATCCGAACGGTGACCTCCTGATTCCAATGAGACAGGATTTTACGGAACTTTTCGATCTCTTCAAAGGTGGGTCGAACAAAATCCTGCGGAGCTCCTTCAATGGGATTATAAGGAATGGCGTTTATATTGCATCGGATATCCTTAAGCGCCTTGCCTAAACGATTAATCTGAGCTGTCTTGAGATGATCTCCGCCAAACAAAACTAGCTCAAAGGTGATCTTACGGCCGGTTTTCTCCGTAAATTCCTTTGCAGCTCCCAAGATCTGACCCACTGTTTCTTTTTGATTGGGAATCCAGAGATTTCGTAAGGATTGATCCACTGTATGCAGTGAAATAGCCAACTGTACCTGGGGCTTCTTTTCCATCAAACGGAAAATCCCTTTCACTACACCTGAAGTTGAAACGGTGATCTTGCGGGCACCAATTCCCAGTCCCTGTGAATGAGTCAAGGTGTCTAAAGCCCTGAATAACTGATTGAGATTATGAAAGGGCTCTCCCATTCCCATAAACACCAATCGAACGGATTCTGGAAATGAACTGGCCAGCCTTCGCTTGAAAACCAGTACCTGCGCAATCATTTCTGCGGCACTAAGGTTTCGAATGATCCCCATCTTTCCAGTGGCGCAAAAGGAGCAGCCCTGGACACAGCCAACCTGACTGGAGAGGCAGATTGTGGCCTTTTTGCGCTCCTTCATAAAAACGCTTTCCACTTCTCTTCCATCTCTCAATTTAAGGCGCAATTTCAGAGTCTCACCCCTGGGAGAACGCAGTTCCTGCGTAATTTCCGGCAGGCTGCAATCAAAGCGGGAGGCCAGGGTCGTCCGAATACTTTTGGAAAGATTAGACATCTTCTCGAACTCATAGACTCCCTTGTCATAAACCCAGTCAAGAACCTGTTTAGCGACATAAGTCTTTTGCCCAAACTCTTCACAAAGAAGATTTGTGAGCGTCTCGGGTGGGAATTGGAAAATGGAGTCTTTTGGATGCATAGAGCCACTATAGGTAAGATTCACGATTCTGACACGCCTAATAAGAGGGAACAAGCTATGCACCAGAAAGTGCCTATACCAAACAGCAATTTACTCCCAAATTCAGGGAAAGAAGTGCTATGGCGGCAGTTTCTGAGCGTAGGATGAGGTTTCCGGGTAGACGCTTGAGGGCAATAGGAAAATTTTTTAGACTCTCGTATTCCATTTCTGAGAAATCCCCTTCCGGCCCTATCAAAAAACCTTCACATCCTCGCACATCCTCAGGTACTCTCAAGACTTCCTCTCCTTCCATTCCCAGTCCAAGGATCCTTGAGCCAGGATTCTTCAGTAGGAAGTCTTCCAGTGCCTGGGACAGGGATTGGGGCTCGTAGAGGATGGGAATGGCCATGTTAGCGCTTTGCTGACAGGCTGCCAGAATCTTGGTACGAAACCTCTCCATTCGGGAGCTAACCCTCTTGGGATCGGTATTAAGATCTCCTGAACGATCAGAATAGTAAAAGCGAATATGAGCCACTCCAAGTTCAGTGGTTTTTTCCAGGCACCACTCAATGCGTGAATTTTGTAAAAGAGGCATAAAAAGGCATTGGGGGCCAGCGTTAACCACACCATTATGAATGTACTCGACCGGCTCATACCCCTTCTTTCCGAGGCGAAAGAGAACCTTGAATTTTTGAGTTCCTAACAGCCCTGGGAGCTCAAATTCAGGACCCAGGCGCAGAACCTTCAAGTGATGAATATCTTCTTCTCGAACCCGCAGAGAGCCATCGATGCCCTGGGTCAATAGAACAAAGCGCACAGGAAGTTAAGAGGATTCTTCAGGAAATCTATGGTTCAAGGAAATGGTTTCTCCCTGGGCCCACATCTTTTCGAGCTTGTAATGGTCTCGAGCAGTCTTTGAGAGGAGGTGAAGAATCACGCTGCCAAAATCCAAAAGTGTCCAGTCTGCATCGGCCTTTTCTCCGGCATTCAACTGTTGAAATCCAGCCTTTTTGCACAGTTTTTGAATCTCACTAGCTACCACCTTCATATGGGTGGAAGAAGTGATGGTTGTAAAGAGCATATAATCGGCTATGGAAGATACTTCATCAATGCGAATGCAGCAGGGTTCCTTGATTTGCTTCTCCTCTAACCCTTTCAGAATTTCTTCAAGAATCTCTTCACTAGAGACCTGTTCCCTGATTTGCTTAAGAGCTTCTGTTCGCTCAGCTCCTTCTATCATTCTCCCTCCCTTATTCCCTCTTCAAGTAATAGGGACCGATCCTCGTAAAGACCGTGATAAATCTCAATCACCAGGACCTTTAGTACGGCAGCGACTGGAACGGCAAAAACCAATCCATAGAATCCCATCAACGCTGCCCCCAAGAATAGAGCCAGAAGTATAATTACCGGATGAAGCCCAACACTCTCTCCCACAATCCTGGGCTGGACAATATTACCATCGATGAATTGGACTACTACGAATAAGATCACAACCTTCATTACCATGAACAAAGAACCAGTCACCCCGCCAAGAATTGCTCCCTGGTAGATCCCTAGCACAAGGGCAGGACCAAGACCGAAGATCAATCCTAAAAAAGGGACTAGATTAGCAATCCCGCTCAGGGGTCCTATCACAAACCAGAACTTCACTCCAAGCGCCCAAAGACCCAGGCTCATCAAGGTTCCAAAGATAAGAGCTACAATTCCCTGGCCTCGAATAAAACTCCAAAGAGTTTCATCGGTTGACACCATGAACCTACCAACCCAGGCTCTATAACCCGGTGGGACTACTTTTTCAAAGATGGGATAAACCTTGGGGAAATCAAATAGAAAATAAACCAATAAGATGAGAATTAAAAAGATGTCCATGGTTTTCTTGAAGGCTGTTTCAGAAGAACGCAGCAAAAACCCGGCGATCGTTTTAAGACCTCTTCCTATAAAGGAATTGATACTTTTGAGTGTAGTGCCAATCTTCTCCTGGTATTGATCTACATTTTCAAAAACATAATCCACGGCCTGATCCACAGGTTGTTTAATGTATTCAGGTATGGTCATGTTCTTAAGATCCTTCACCTCAGAACTGACCTTCTTAATGATGGGTACATAATCAATGCGTGAAATTTCCTCGGCCATCGAATGAACATTGCTGCCTAGCTGGAGCGTAAAGGGAATCACGGCCAGAAGGATGACTGCCGCAATCATAAACAGAACCATCCCTACCGAGCCCGCCCTTCCAAGCCGGGGAACCTTACGTAGCCACCAGAGCACCATAGGGTGGAGAAGATAGGCCAGGATAAAGGCAATAAAAAATGGCGCTACGATCTTCCAAAAAAGGCATAAAAACCCAATGGAACCCACCACCAGGACAAAGGAAATCAGGAAGTCTCTGGAAAACACAATATCCAGAAAGGCTTCCTTGAAGCGATTATAATTATTCTTCGGATCCACCGAAGAGCTCATGACTCACCTGAAACGGCCCTATGCCTTGGCCGTTGCTTCCTTTTCCTTATCGTTTTCTTTGCCCTTTGCCAATCCCCTGGAACCAGCCAATTTGTCCATGCTGTCCTCACGGTGCTTAGCCATTTTAGAACGCACTTCCCCATCAAGTCTGGCATGGACTTCAGGATTTTCCTTCAAGAAAATCTTGGCGTTTTCTTTTCCCTGTCCCAGGCGGGTATCACCATAGGAAAACCAGGTACCCGCTTTTTGAAGAATTCCGTGCTCCACACCAGCGCGCAAAAGTGAGGCCTCATAGGAAATCCCCTCCCCATATGCGATTTCGAATTCCGCAACGCGAAAGGGTGCCGCCAGTTTATTTTTGGCCACTTTTACTTTATTCATAGTCCCTATAGGCTCAGTTCCTTTGAGAATACTCTCTGTGCGGCGCACCTCGAGGCGAACTGATGAATAGAATTTTAAGGCGTTTCCACCAGTAGTTGTTTCTGGATTCCCGTAACCGCCGATCTTATGCCGAATCTGGTTGATAAAAACGGCGCAAGTATTGGATCGCGAGAGTGAAGCGGTGAGTTTTCTCATCGCCTGGGAAAGGAGCCTGGCCTGTAAACCCACATGAGAATCCCCCATCTCTCCTTCAATTTCCGCCCGCGGAACCAGGGCAGCCACGGAGTCTACCACGATGATATCGAGACTACCCGACCGAATCAGGGTATCCATGATTTCTAGAGCTTCTTCTCCACAGGTTGGCTGAGCAACAAACAAGTTATCAATATCTACACCGATGGTTCGCGCGTAAATAGGATCAAGCGCATGCTCCGCGTCGATGAAAGCAGCGAGCCCGCCCTGTTTTTGAGCATTTGCCACCGCATGTAGGGCAAGGGTGGTTTTACCCGATGCCTCGTTTCCATAGATCTCTACAATTCTTCCGCGGGGAAGTCCGCCTATTCCCAGGGCTTCATCAAGCTCAATGGACCCACTGGGAATGATTTCCACTTCCTCTACCAATTTAGAAGATCCAAGACGCATAATCGCGCCCTTCCCGTACTGTCGAGTGACCTGTTCTATTGCGGAAGTGAGAGATTTGAGGCGATCAGCGTCGATCTTAGACATGGTTTTTCTCCTTTATGTGGGCGCATTCTAACTGGCTTCCATCATTTCTATGAACAAATTCAGCATTTTTTGATCTAATTTGTTTAAAGAAAGAATGGCCCTTAGTTTTACATCATAGTCACTATCGTTCAAGTGTTTCATGATGATTTCGTGACTATGTGCCCCTCCAATCTCGCCGAGAGTCCAGATTGCCGAGAGTCTCATCCACTTGTCATCTGAGGAGAGCATCTGGTCCAGAAAGGAATATATATCCTGCTGACCGAAGCGATAGAGGGCCAAAGCGGCATTGGCACGAACCCGGTTATTTTCGTCTTGTAAAAGAGGACGGATCATCGGTACAGCTTCCACATAATTCTGATGAACCAGGGAATCAACTGCATTGGCTCGAATCCTGGCAATGGGGGAACGCAGCCCCTCCAGAAAAACTGGAATAATGCGCTGGGAAGAAAAGGAACCCAGGGCACGTATGATAGTTGCTTTGAGATTGGCATGGTCCACTTCATAATAGGTTTGCAGGAGTCTGTCCACCGATGAGGGACGGGATAATTCCGCCAGCGCCTTGGCGCTTTCTACTTGAAGTTCTGGATCTTCATTTTTTAAAAACTTATGAAGAATTTCTACAAATTGTGTTAGCCCCCTTCGGCCAATCTCCCGAAGCACCCTGGCCATCACATGAATCTCCGTTCCCTCGGACAACTCGAGAAGATTCAGGTAAGCAGGCATGACCTTAGAGTTAGGACAGTCGCTTAGACAATCAATGGCTTCGATCTGGGATAGTGTGCATCCTGATCCAACCTGCTCCAATAGATCTTGCTCAAGCCCGCAAACATCTTTTCGATTCATCGAAACCAGGCCGGCATAAACTACATAGGGGTTCATCGAATTGAGCACTCTTCGATAGGCACAGACTCCTTCCTCAGTCGGTAAGTCTTTACGAGCATCCACATAGACTCGCCATTCTTGCAAAGAAGGCTCGTCGGTGATCAGGTGTGCTAA
>CAZIKF010000055.1:0-1534 GCA_964539825.1 uncultured bacterium | reverse complement strand
TCACTAAGCAGGGGAAGTAAAAGCCTCTTGTTTTCCGCTCCGTCTTCATAACCCAGAGAATCAATAATTCGAACCTGCGCTATCGGCTCCAGGTCCTGTAGATAGTCGCGCAGAAGCGCTATTACAGCCTCACCGGAAATCTTTGAAACCGCATCCAAAATCTGGGATCGAAATGCCGGGTCTTCCTCTTTAGTGGCAAGTTCAAGAAGTAATGCTACATCCCCTTGCCGATTCAAAGTGATTAGAGTCTCCAGGGCCTGGATTCTCACTCCCCTTGAACCTTCACGCGCATAAGTTCTGACCAGATCACTCTGTTGATAGCTGAGAAATTTTGCCATCGAGTGCAGAATCAGGATTCTTTTCGCATCATCACATTCCTCAAGAGCCAATTTTAGTTCCTGCTCATCCTTGAGTCTCTTAAGTTCATAGACACTCACTGTGGTATCTCTTCCGCGAAGCCGGAGCTGCTCCAATTCCCCAACCATTGCCAACCCACCCATCAGATCGAGGGTAGTCTTGCCAATCAGGATGGTTGCCTCTGGGGCCGCCTGGGTTATTCGAGAAGCAATATTGACCGTATCTCCAATTGCCGTGTAATCCACATATTGATCGCACCCAATCGTCCCCACAACAGCATTACCAGTACAAATCCCAATACTGGCAGTTAATGCCTCCTGCCCCGCTTCCTTCCACTTTTTACAGAGTTCCTTCATGCTCTCTTGCATTGCCAGGGCACATTCCACCGCACGGTGAGCATGCTGTTCCATAGCGATCGGTGAACCAAAGAGGGCCATAATCTCATCGCCCATATACTTATCCAGGGTTCCCCCGTATTGAAATACCAGTTCCGTCATGGCAGCCAGAAATTGATTAAGCTGCACAATGACCTGGGAGGGAGAGATTCTCTCCGAAAGAGCTGTAAAGTGATTCAAGTCAATGAAGAGAACCGTAAGAAACTTTCTCTCTTCACGCAGCAGGCTCTCCGTAGGATTCTCCAGTATTTCTCTAACAATTTTGTCTGAAACGAATTTCTTGAAGAGATTTACAATGGAATCTTTTTCCTTTTCCCGACAGATTACCCCCTTGGAATTCCGAACCAGAATCTGCATCATTTTCACGTCCAGGTCGGTAAAATTCTGCTGCTCCTTCTTATTGAGAAGAATGAATGCGCCCAGGTTGCGCTCATAGAATTTCATAGGAACCACCAGGGCGGTCTCCAATCGATCCAGTCCGAACTTCTCTCCCCGAAAATGCTTTCCTGAATAGGTCTTGGAAAAAACTCCCTGGGACTCAGTCTGTGTCGCAAGCCCCTTAAAAAAATCTTCCTGATTAGCCCAGAATTCACATCCTTCGGGATTTCCCGCCTCCAACGAATATTGGCCCGAGACTTCGTCATAAACCAGAAAAACCACGATCCTGGACAGCAGGGTTTCCTCAATGATTTCAATAAGATATTTCAGAAATTGGGCCAATTCATAATTGGCGTCCAGAAGTTTGTGCAGCCTGTTTGTCAGCCTCTGTTCGCGCTGATAAA
>CAZIKF010000054.1:0-25076 GCA_964539825.1 uncultured bacterium | reverse complement strand
TTAATCAAGGTGTCATAGGTTCGAGACCTATACGGCCTACTCTAGAAACCCCGCTCCTATAGCGGGGTTTCGTCATTCCGGACCACAATCCGAAATCTCAAAATTGATTTAATGATGGGATTTTGCCCCGATCCAATCCCGATTTTTCATGCCTTGATTTCAGAGTCATTCGGTTGCTTGAACACGCGACTTTTCCTTCGGACTTCATTTACGTCTTAAGGTATATTGCCGTCATATACTCTATAAAGTATAATAGACTTGAGATACGCTATAAAGTATTGGGAATAGATTTGGAGCGAAGGTCATGAAACAAGTAATTAGAAATTCCACCCAGTTGGGAAAGGAGCTCTCACGCCTTCGTCATAAACAAGCGCTAACTCAAAAAGAGCTGGGTGAACTTGTCTCTCTTAGGCAGGCGACCATTTCGGCCCTGGAAAATGGCAATCCTGGTACTCGTCTGCAAACCCTCTTTGACATTTTATCCGCCTTAAACCTGGAATTGAGCGTTAAAGAGCGCACAGTCCATTCCAAGGAAAGTATAGAAGAGATTTTCTAATGGCCAGAAAATTTGCAAACCTACCTCTGAGGGTTTACTTGAATAGCAGATTGGTAGGTACTCTGGAACTTCTCAACATGGCAAGAATGCGGTTTCAATATGCAGTCGAGTGGCTTGAATGGGTACATTGTTTTCCGGTTTCTTTATCACTACCGCTGACGCCAGAGTCAATGAGTTCACCTGAGGTTTTTGCCGTATTCGAGAATCTATTACCGGATGATCCGGGAACCAGGCAGAGGATAGCGCGTAGTGTTAGCGCTCTTTCCGATCATCCATATCATTTGCTCCAGGAGATAGGCAGGGACTGTGTGGGTGCTCTTCAATTCATGTCCGGTGAAGACCACCCTGGCCCTCCCGGGGCTGTAAATGGGGAATTGATTACAGATGAGCAAATCGCCGAGAAAATACGGAATCTATACACTGATCCGCTCGGACTTTCTGAAGATGGTGAGTTCAGAATCTCAATCGCTGGGGCTCAGGCTAAGTCAGCCCTACTTAACTGGGATGAAAAGTGGCATATTCCAAAAAGCTCAACTGCCACCACCCATATTCTTAAGCCCGCCATAGGCAAATTGCCAGATGGCTTGGATCTTTCAGATAGTGTGGAAAACGAACATCTTTGTATGACCTTGGTTGGTGAACTGGGGATTGAAGCCGCTGAAACAAAAATTCAAAACTTCGTGGATCAGCACGTCCTGGTGGTCAAGCGATTTGATCGGCATTGGACCTCTGATCACCGCCTGTTGAGATTGGCTCAGGAAGACTGCTGCCAGGCGCTTGGAGTCCCTTCGCTAAGGAAGTACCAGTCCAATGGGGGACCCTCCATCGTCCAGATCATGGAACTCTTAAAGTCTGCTGACAAGCCAATGGAGGAAAGAAGGCTCTTTTTGAAGTCGCAAGTTGTGCTCTGGCTACTTGCTGCAATCGATGGACATGGTAAGAATTTCAGCATTTTTCTCACCCCGGGTGGTGGTTTTGCTCTCACACCTCTGTACGATGTTATGTCTGTGCAGAGTTATCTAAATGCTCGAGAAATTCCTCGAAATCAAACCAAAATGGCTATGTCGATTGGAACCAGCAACCACTATCGACTACACACCATTCGACCTTATCACTTCAAACAAACAGCAGCTGAAACAGGCTTTCCAAAGAGGATGTTTCAGGAAATTTTGGAAGAATTGGTAGAATCTTGCCCCCTGGCGATAGAAACTGTAGGCGCAAGTTTACCTTCTGGATTCCCTCAAAACTTGTTTGCGGCAATTACAGACGGTATCAAAACCCGTCTAAAGCTCTGTGAGAAGGAGGCAATTGACTAAGTCTATGCCAGAGATTCCTGGCTCAAGATTAATAGTGGCTGGGTATTTAACGAGTGTCCAAAAATTTTAGAATTCCCGACATTTCTGTACACATCTATTGAGTCACTTTTTGGGCGCAGTTCAGTGATGCCCCTATAGGTCCAATTTCACTGGGAGACTATTCTTCTTACAAGAATAATTGTAAGGGATACCTCCTTTGCACAATATCAATTATACTTAGGTGGGGCGCTGAAATTTTGAGATTGCTCAGAAGAGCAAAGATTTACCCGGAGAGAGTTGATTTGGGCGAGTGCTGACTGAACTTTTGCAGACAGCTTTGAAGGTATGTCCAGATTTCCGTCATTAAGACGATTTGCCTTGGAGCGATTTTAAGCACTTATGAGTAAACATTTTCCGATTCTATTTGTTGTATTCCTTATCTTCCAACAATGTAGCTTTGCTGTCAGGGTTCAAAGAAGTCTTCCCGCTGGCTGGAACCTGGTATCAATTCCCCTTTCCAGTGACTCTGAGGTTGGTTCGTTTTTGACGTCCAACGTCTCTGGGCAAGTGAAGAAAATCTGGACTTTTGATGGGCAGTGGTCAGCCTATAAACCGGGCTCTGCTGAACAGGGTTTTACAGTCTTTAAGCCAAATCATGGATATTGGTTTGTTATGGGCTCAGATGGAGGCAGCCTGAGCTATGAGAATTCTCTTTACAGCCGTCCCCTGGCAATAGATCGAACGGGATGGGCGTTGGTGTCTTTCAATCAGTCGAGTTCGCTCGATGCAGTGAATGATGTATTTCAGCAATCAAATATTGATCCTGCTCATGAAGTTGCCAACATACAAAAGGTTTGGGGTTTCGATCGTCGTTGGCGAAGCCTGAATCCCACTCAGGCATCAGGCTTACTAGTTAGTTTTGATCCTGGGTTGGCTTTTTGGTTTTTTGTTGTTTCTACTGACCAAAGCGAAGTCAATGAACAATCTGTTCTAACGATTTCACCCGCCAGTGCCAGTGGCGATCCACAACTTGTAATCGGTGGTGCTACCACCCTGGTTCCCCCGACGCAGCAAGCACCTTCTGCTAACTTTTTGAGAGTATCTCCAGAAAAATTTGCGACCATTTCAGCTAAGTCTTCTGCTACTTCCAGTAAAGTTGCATGTTCCAATGCCAGTGACGAAGGAGAGGTTATTGGATATGCAAAGGCATTTTCTCTCGCTGGCAAACAACTAAATCTAGCGCTTTCTGCGCCGGTGCGATGTCTCTTTGATTCCCAGGACATTCTCTTACCAGTTACATATGAGGTCAGATTTTCTTCTGAAGAGAAGCAGTATTTACGGACAAATCCGATCCAATCAGAGAATGTTGTTGTTGCCGTAGAACTGAATTCTGGTCAGGAATTTAAGTCTCTGATTCCCGAAGCCTTGAGAGATACAGTTGCCAGGAACAGTGCTGAATCTATCGACAGTATGGTCAGCGAAACTTCTACTCTGTCTGTAGCCCTGCTCGGTTTGGAGGTAGCCAGGAAGCTTGGAGTATCTGCGGAGAGTATTCAACTTGGTGAATCTGACCCCAATCTACTAAGTCTCAGCTCAGAGGTTTTTACCATCATTCAAAAGGGCGAGATTGATGTTCAGAATTTTTCCCAATTGGCCCAGTCTGCAACAACTTCCGCCAGTTCTCCCTTGCAATTGATCTCTAACAAGATCAGGGAAATCAATGATCCTGCGTCCGTGTTTGAGACGAATAGAGCCTATTTTAAATCAGAAGAGTTGAAGCGAATTCTGGCAGGAACCTCAATTGATTCTGAATTATCTGATTTTCGCAGCAATTTGGAGCAGTTAAAGAAAGTCACCGCAAGCTCTTCCGAGTTGTTAGCACAAAGAAAAAAGGCATTAAAAAAGGGCCTGTTAGAGAAGAGTCAGCAGGATAGCATGCTGGAAATCGCCAGCCAGGCATTCACTGTAGCGGAAGACAGCAACACTTTCTTGGATGTGGTGGATGTTGTTACGGATTCACTATCCCTTGCGAGCGCAACAAGCGGGAGTGAAGGCATCGGTGCTCTGGCGCTATCAAGATTTCAGGAAGTCGTTACTACTTTTACAGCCAATCTGGATGCAATTAAGTCCCAAACTGATCTTGCAATGGGATTAGAAATTTTCTCCAAGGCCGTTTCATATCCGCAAGAAATGGTAAGGGATCTGGCCTCAAATAAGGAGGCCGCCAGAAGCCTGGGTAGGATTTTTGGCAAGGCTAATGCGGTTCTTAGAAAGACCCAGGGAGGGCAGAACCTGGCTTTAAATGAGCTGGACCTGACAATTTCCAAGATACAAAATTCTGGGAACCTGATTGATACATTGGTGGAGAATGCACCCGATACCGAGACGGTTTCGGAAATTCTTTCCGGAGCAATCGAATCAAGCGCTGAGAGCACCTATGCAGCGGAAGAACTATTTTCAAGAATCAGTTCCTTGAAATCAGAAATCGAGTCTGATAGTGAAATACGCATAGACTTTTCCAGCATTGTGCAAAAGGGATTGGGTAAGGCCAGGAATGTAGGGTCAATGGTCAGGTTGCTATCCAAGAATGCTGTAGACAGTTCGGATGCTTCTGAGATACTCGCTCTGGCTGCTCGCGCATTAAATTCCAGGGACTTAGACAGCATTCTCATGGATGAAACGCTTAGTAAGGACTTTGGACTCAGAACCCGTATTTTTGTGAGTGCCGGTGGGCCCAGGGTAATTGAGTATGAAGGCAGCCGTGCAGAGGTATTGCTCAACGCAAGTGATAGTTTCGATCCACAGAGTTCATCTCTAAACTTTGAATGGTTTGAGATTGTCGGAAATAGTGAATCAATTTTGGCGGGTCTAACATCAGCTATAGCCAGTCATACCGTGACAGGCCTTAGCGGCACTCAAACTCGACGATTCAAGGTCATTGTTACCACTTCTGATTCTCGTCATGGGTCGGCGTTCGTTGATTATGTTTTCCGATCTGAACTACCGCCAGTCGTCATTGCACCTGAAATTCTGCAAGTAAGAGTGGGGAAAAGTCTTCGATTATCAGCGGAAGATTCCTTTGATCCAAACACAGGTCTCAGAGAGGGACTTAGCTTCAATTGGAGTTTTGGAGGGGTGCCTTCAGTAAGTATTAACTCACCTGACCAGGCCTCTTCTACGTTTACATTTAATGAACCCGGTGTTTTTGACGGAGTTATCAAGGTGAGCATGAGTGGCAGTAACTATGCTACAAGGTCCATAAGGATCGTAGCGAAGGGGGTGCAGCCGCCCACTGCGGATGCGGGTTCTTCAGTTGTTTTAAATCGTCGGAAAATATTGGAGTCAGGTGGTATAAAACTCGACAACTTTAGCTATAGCCCGGAAGATTACGAGAATCCAAATCTTACCTACTCATGGGAACCAATTTCATATTTTGCCAGTGATGAGGGTAACAACCATACCGCAAGAGAACCCAGGTTCATTATCAGCGAGCCTGGGAGTTATATGGTTACATTGACCGTCAAAGAGGGACTGCTGGCCAGCCAGGATGAACTTGAGATTCAGGTAACTTCAGGCAGTCGTCCTGTTGCGTTAGCTGGACCAGACAGAGTTATTCAACTGGGAGATTCCAACGTGGATATCGAGTTGGATGGTGCAAGTTCCTATTCATACAGCACAAGCACCCCTCAATTTAACTGGAGTGGGCCTTTAGACTTCCAAAATAGTTCGAAAACTGAACCAAGAGCTCAGTTAACTCTCAATCCTTCGGATTTTCCCTGGAAGACGGTTCTGACTTTTACCCTGGAAGTTGCCGACTCCGCCGGCAGTGCAAGGGATTCGATAAACCTGGTAGTTCTTCCAAAAAACCGGCCGCCGCAAATCATCACAGAACTCTATCCAAGGAAGGCTGTCTATGCACCTGGAGATATCATTGAACTAGATGCTTCGCCATCTTCGTCTGCAGGTACATCGACACTGACATTCCAATGGGTCAATCTGTCTGGGATTCAATTGTTGAGCGGTGAATCTTCTTTAAGCACCTCCCGGGTCGTTATTCAAATACCTGATGTGAACCAGGTGACGAGCTTTCGCATGAAGCTGGTTGCCAGTGATAGTGCTGGACTCAGTAATAAGAGAAAACTAGTGATTCCTGTAGTTCCTGCTCAATTGCCGCCGGTGGCCCTGATCAATCTGCAGAAACTGTTCTTGCGCGATAGTATTGATAAACAGAGTATTGCTATCAACTCACACCTTTCGTACGGCAGGGCAGGCGGCCCCCTGACCTACCAATGGATTGTTGACTCAAGTAAAGTTTCCGTTCTCGACAGTAGCCTGAGTTCCCCTGTATTAAATGTGCAGGCGGCAGACCAGGCTGTAGATGCAAAAACACGGATCAGCCTTACAGTAACAGATCAGAATGGGCTTGTGGACACTGATTCTATCCCGGTCCAAATCAGGGCCAGGGAACAGAGCACGAGGCCAATCAATCTATTCGCATTTTTCAAGCAAGAGCGTTCAAACACAAGCTTCCGTGAGAATCCATTTTACGATACCAGTAGCGGGGTGAGTGTTTTTGAATCAACCGGATCATTTCAACTATTTGGTGTTGCCGCAAATCCCAACTCGAGTAGCGAACAGGTGGAGCTGACAGCAGGAATTTTTCATTTGAATAACGGTGTATTGGAGACCCTGGTTGAATCTCTTTCACTACAGGGCAGCACAGCCCTTACAACTAGAAATGAATTTAGTATCAATGGAACTCTGCCCCAACCGGGTCAATACAGTCTGCAAATAAGTGCCCACAGCAGCGCGGCGCCCGCCTTGAATAAGTGGATTGCTATCCCGTTTGAAGTGCTTGATAGCCAGAACACCAACTTTGGATCAACTCTTCAAATTGCCAGTATAGAGAGTATTTCAAGAGGCTTGCAGGTAGTGAACCAGGATTCTTTCCAGGGCCAATTCGTAGATGAATTTTTGACGGTTCGATTAAACACAGAACTCACGGGTCTGAGCGGAGACCATCCGGTTGAATATGTATTCACGCATAATTGGTTGTCTGGCAGTGGTCCAAATTTAATTTTCAGGGAACTCGCCAACGGTGAATCCGAAATTGTAGTGCCGGTGACCTCCAGTGCATCCGCGCTCAGCTTTAATGTTGTTGTCACGGACCAAATCAGAAATATTAGCAGTTCACCAGCAAGTGTTACTTTGACATTAACAAAGAGTAACCAATTAGCACCCCTTGCGAATCCTGGCGCCTACCCAAAATTTACTCTTTCAGATGGGCAATTATCTAAGGAGATAACTCTAGATGCCTCAGGAAGTTTAAGTCCCAGCGGTAACTCACTGTCATTTATTTGGACTTATTTGTATAGCACCAATGAATTTGGAGTGTTTGGCAGCACAAGTGTGTTCGGGGTTTCTGCGACTTCAGGTACATCAAGAATTGTCCAGGCTGATCTGATAGAAGGAATTCATAATTTCACATTGACGGCGGTTGATAATTCCACGGCTCTTAGCGACAGTGCCGCCTTTGCGATCATGGTTGAGAATGCCCAAACAGGCTCTAGTGGAGGATCAGGCTCCAATGGCTTAGCAGACGAGGACGGTGATGGGATCGCGGTCTCGATAGATGTGGATGATACAAATCCAGCTTTAGGTCTGAGTCAGGCGAATCAATTCAAACTTCTAACTATGGCAAGTTTTGGTCCAACAGTGGCTCTTCTTGCCGAAGTAGAGACTTCAGAAGGAGCTGCTGCATGGATTGAGGGGCAATTGAGCGCAGAGTCAGCATATACAAGCAATGATGATGACTGGCTTTCGCATCTTGAGCGAACCATAGCCATTGCGGGCAAATTGGAAAAAGGTGATATGGCCCCCGAGGGAATCTTTAACGAAGTTGATGCTGATGTTGACATCCATCGCTACCAGATGTCTGCCTGGTGGGACAACGCTTTGGGAAATAACCCAGATCAACCCAGGTCGGGCAGCGATCAACTCAGACAAAGAATGGCCTACGCCTTAAGCCAACTCATTGTAGTTTCGCCGGTGGAAAATCTCTTGGAAAGGCGTGGTGAAGCCATTGCCCATTTTTATGATCTTTTAGCGAAGAATGCTTTCGGCAACTACCAGGATCTTTTGAGAGAAATTTCCAGGAGCCCGGCAATGGGAGTTTATTTAACCCATGTGGCAAATCAAAAGGCGAGTAAATTAAAATCAACTCGGCCGGATGAAAACTTCGCAAGGGAGCTTCTCCAGTTATTCACCCTCGGGCTCTATGCTCTGGATTCAGAGGGTAGACCTATTCCCCAGGGTACCGGTTTTAAGCCGGTCTATACCCAGGATGATATCGAAGAACTTGCCAAGGTGATGACAGGGTGGAATATCACCCAGGCTGAAAAAGGCACAACCGTTCAAAATATATTCAAAAGGGTTTCGGATCGGAGAGGTGATTTCACCAAGCTAATGACCTTCCATTCTCAATATCATGAAGATGAGCTGGATCCCTTATACGATTCAGATGGGGATGATGTCTCAGATGAAGATGGTCGGATTACTTTGCTGGGACAGCAAGTGGATCTTAGCGCCCCTGATGATATTTTAGATGGCAGCGGAACTACGACCAACAGTGGTCTGGATGAGGCAATGAGTGTGATTTTTTATCACACCAATGTACCCTTTCACGTGAGTAAGCACCTGATACAACACTTTGTGACATCGAATCCGAGTCAAGCATATGTCAAAAGAGTAGCATCTGTATTTGCCAATGATGATAACGGAGCCAGGGGTAATCTTGGTGCTGTGATCAAGGCCATTTTACTGGATCCCGAAGCCTACTCGCAGGGCACTGAAACGGGCGGAAAAATAAAGGAGCCTATGCTTGCCTTCACGCAAATGCTGCGTGCCCTAAATGTAAGACCCTGGGGGGTTAACGATCCAGGCTCAGGCTGGAAGAGCAAGGACGGGGAGATGATTGCCGACGTCTATTGGTATATCGTACCGGAGGCCCTGATAGGGTATGCCCCTATGAGATCCCCGAGTGTTTTCAATTTTTTCAGCCCTAACTACATCGCTGCTAACGAACTTCTGGCATCAAACAAGCTGGTCACTCCTGAATTGGAGATTCAAACAGATCAGTACTTCGTCACATACATGCGGCTGCTGCTTCATATGGCATTTGGCAGGGAAAAGGTAGCTATAGAAGTCGAAGAACAAAACTCAGCAGCGAATATTACCTCCTACAACTTCAATAGTACGCTCAGTTATTGGGCTACTGGTAACATGATGATTGACTTCACCGAACCGCTAAAGCGTATGGAAGAAGCCATGGAGAATGACAGCAACCTGGACTTCAGCAGCATGAATTTGGAGGATGTAGATTCAAACGGGAAAACTGCAAGAATGAGGGGGGCTGAAGCTCTAATATCCTGGTATGAAAGCAGACTCATAGGCAAATCCATGCCTGTGCACATGAAACTGGCTTTGATGGAGTATATGCTAAAGGGACGGACCTACCATTCAGAGGTGGACTCGCTGGGGAGCACTGATGACTGGAAACGAATCTACACAGCAATAAAGTTAATTCAAGAATCTATCGCGTTCGTCATTATGTCTCCGGACTTTATGATTCAGAATTAGGGGGTTAAGCATGAGTTCACGAAGAGAATTTCTCCAGCTTGCAGCTTCGTTCGGTCTAAGTTCAACCTTTGGGAATACAATATTAAGTGCTAATTCAAGCGCTAGCGGCGTCCCGGCTGACGGATATAAGGCCATCGTTTGTATTATGCTACACGGTGGTAACGACTCCTTTAACATGGTCATTCCCACAGACAACCAGGGTTACACAGGATATCGAAACGCAAGAGGCACCATGAGTATTCCCAATATTCCTTTGGGATTGCCTGACGCGCTTGCATCTGCCAATAAGACAGCGGTTTCGATTGTAAATACGGAAGATGCCTATTATCGAGGGTTGTATAGAGTTGGTCCGGACCTGGCTGTTAATGCTCTGATGCCTGAGCTGGCCCATCTCATCAAGGATGGGAGAGCAAAGGTCATTGCCAATGTGGGCACGCTTAATGAACCTACTGACAAACAGAGGGTCATAGACAAGGCTGTTTCTTTACCCTTGATGCTCTTTGCTCATAATCACCAGCAGAGGCAGCTTTACATGGGAAGATCCGATGTTGACAATGACATAGGCTGGGCAGGGCGATTGGCTGACAAGTGGCTTGGAGGATTCAATTTTGATTTTCCACTAGGTGTAAACATCTCCGTGAATGGAAATAGTAAGCTCATGATTGGCAGTCTGACATCTCCTTTTGTGATGCGGCCAAACGGGCCGGAGATGTTTCAGAATATGCGCCTTTCCCAGGATGCACTGGCAGGGAACCCAAGAGGTTCAGATAAGGTTGTCTATAATCGAAGAGCGCTTTTTAAGTACATGGGCGGTCAAAACCTGCTCTCAGAGGGGACCGGCTCCAATCCTGATCCGCTGGATTTCAGGAGTTTTGATCCATACAATCCAGCGAGTTATCTTAAGCGTGCCTATCAGCACTTTTCGACCAAGTCCCTGGACATTCTTGGTCAAATGGAACTGGACTGGGCTGCATCTGAACCTACCTACACAAGCATTGATCTTTACGGCAATCCCATATTCTCAATCGCAAAGGAAGAGGACCCCGAGTTTATCTTGGGAATCAATGTCTCAAATTCATTTGGAAGACTTATTTCTCAGTTGGAAGGTATCGCCAGGCTCATTAAGATGGGAAGTGAGAAGGGATATTCCCGCCAGATATTTTATGCCCAATTGGGGGGCTTTGATACGCATAGCCAGCAAGAGAGAAATCACCCAGGCTTACTCAGGGAGTTAAGTCTTGGTTTAGATCAGTTTTATAAGGCCCTGGGGGACTTATCTTTGAGTGATAACGTGGTGACTTATACCCAGTCTGATTTTGGCCGAACTCTGAGTAATAATGGAGATGGAACCGACCATGGCTGGGGCGGGCATCAATTTGTGATGGGGCCGAACCTCAGCAGCGGGCCGCTGGTCGGGAGAATCCCTGATCTTTGGGTGGACTCCCAGGATGACTATTACAACAAAGGTAGGATTATTCCACAGATTGCGCAGGAACAGGTAAATGCTGCAATTGCCAGTTGGTTTGGGGTCTCAAATTCTGACATTAGTGAAATCTTTCCAAATCTCACAAACTTTAAGACAAATCCAGATAGCGACATCACCACAGCGTTTATCGATGGACTTTTCGCCTAGTCACCGAATTTTGGTCAGGGAGAAATAGGACCGGGTACATCGGCTCAGAGCCATTCTATTTAGATGCATAGATTTTTCAAATCTAGTAAAAAACCTTTGGATTGGTTCAATTTTACTGCTAAGTTTCGCTGCAGGAGAAAACTATGCAGAAAAGGTTATTTCTATTTGGCTTCCTGCTCTTATCTTTTTCACTCTCTGAGGCGGAAGTAAACGCAGGTTCAGGGTTGGTGCTCCTGCGTAAAATCCAGGAAAAGATCCCCAAGGAGCCTCCCTTATATGAGGAAATCAAGGATTCCAGCAAACTCGCTACCATCCGTGGGTATCTTGATAATGAGAGAGCCAGAACCGCTATCTCTTTGTACCGTAGCGCATTGGAATTCTCGGGGGCTAAACAAGGAGGGCTATCTCCTGATTCACCCTACTATATAGCTATACAGGAGGGTGGAAACCATGCCAGTTCTGGATTTCGACTTCTCTCTGGGGGGAAAATCCGTATGATGACGGATACTCCCTTCATCATGTTGGGATTCCAACCCCACAGATTTCAGACCACTTTCCTACACGAAACGGGGCATGTGCTTCTAGGAGTTCTGGGGAAGAACCTCCCCGAGGGAAGTCCTATTGCTTCCATTCCTCATAGTACTGCGGCCCTGTCCGATCGATGGACTGCTTTCAATGAAGGCTTTTCCATTGCTTTGGAAACCTTCGCAGCCCACTACGGTAAAAATCACGATCAAAATGCATACTATCGGAATCACACTTTCCCGATCGGGGATAAGAATCTTTTTGAAAGCGGCTTCTTTCAAAATCTCAGGGATTTTTGGAGTTATTCGCAGAACTGGAACCGCTACAGCATGGTGCGGGATAACCATTTTTCTTTCCAGGTTCCCAGGGGAATGAGAGGCTATCTGAATATCCAACTCTCACCCGATCGTGATCGCTCAGCTCCCAGGTCGACCGCTCAGCTGTTAATCTCTGAAGGTTTCCATGCCACTTTCTTTTTCCGTCTGATCTCGATGCTGTACGAACAGGACAAGAAATCCAAAATGGAGGAGTTGGCAGTCTCTCTCCAACCACTGATGAAAGCCCTTCAGAGTACCTTTCAAACGAAACTTAAAAAGGACGCTCCCTATCTTTTACATTTTGTAATCTCCCTGGCAACATTAGACTCCAATTTGAGTGAGAAGGTGTTAAAGCTCCTATTTCAGCTCTCTCATGGTGCTTTCGGCGATAACCAATATGCACAAACATGGAAAGCGCTACACCAGGCATCTGTGGAAATTAACTTCGCTGTCCTTTCTCCTTTGGAAAAGAAAGTGCGAGAGTCTCAACAAGATTTGTGGCTGGGATTTCAAAAAGATCCAAACTCTCTATTGAAATGGGACTCCCCAATTGTTCGCACACTGGTAGCTGATTTATACGTCACCATGCCGGTGGTTTTTGGCGCACGGAAGATCCCTCTGTCTTTTGATCTAAACACTGTCCAGCCCAATGTATTAAGGGAGATTGAATTCCTCAATGAAAGTGAGGTCGAACGAATTTGTACCCAGCGATCTCAAAAACCCTATGACTCTTCCAAAGACTTCCAGACAAGATCTGGACTAAATGAAAAAAAATTCAAGCACTTCACCTTTGAGTGAAAGTTCTGAAAAAGCACCGGTCCCAAATTCTTAGCCCAATTTAGCTCTGCTGAAGATCAAGCGCTGTGGATTGGCAAGGAAGAAACTTATCCAGCGTCTCTTCGTAAACAACTAAGAAGTGTCCTATCTTTTTTTCTTGATCATAATTGGGTTCTACAATCCGCTTCAGTCCGCTGATTTCGAAGGGCTTCAAGAAGTACATTCCACTGAGTCTACAGTGGAGTTAACTACCTTCACCCCTGCCCAACAAGTCCAATCCAATGCACGGGTCGAACCTCAAACCTCAGTATCTGCATGGGTCCGGGAAAATCCTGAAGAAGCCGTTCAAACCTATATCCAGCGACTGGTGCAACTGGTTGACCGTGCTCGAGGAGAGGCAAAGGAAACAAGGGAACAGAGGATTTTGCTGGCAAACTATTTGTTGGATACCTTTGGAAGACCCAATCAGAAATTTGTGGAAAAGGTGGTTCTATTCGGTAAGGAACGTACGGAAAGCACCACCGTCACAAATGATTTTCAAAAGGACCAAGACGCCTGGAAGGCAATGGATTTTAAATTGATCCGTGGTGGTCAGAAAGTGGATGTGTTCCGACACATTGGAGCAGGTTCCGCCTCGGCGATTATGGGGACAGGCTACCTGGTGGTACCATTGGCAGATGGGTATGACCTGCGACAATATATTCGTGGAAGATTGGGTAAGGATCAAAGAAAACCGTGGGCTCATTCCCTGGCAGAAATGCGTGGAAATCATGTAGGTCATAGAGTAGGCCGCAGTCTGCTGAAATATCTGCAGTCCAAGAAAACCCGAGAAGAAACCATCAAGGAGATAGAAAAGCTCCTTCTTCAAAGACGAAAGCTATGGGGAACCAAGTACTTTGATACTTCCATCAGTAATTACCTGAAGGTCGGACACAAGTCATCGCAGAAGCGTTAATTCATAAGGGCTTAACCAAAGCTCCAACCGCGGCGAGTGAGTGGTAAGTTAGAACACCCTGGATTCACTGTCAGTGGATCTTGTAGAGGATCTTCTGGAGTGTCGTTAAATTTCTTTCCCAATTACAGTTTGCTGTGGGACCCGTCGCAATAAGGAGCATTTTCGGTTTTCTTGCAGGCACATAACGCAGATTTTCCACTCTTCTTAGCGCAAAATGCCTCGGGCCGAAAGGAAGTAGAGCTGTGGGAACCATCACAAAGGGGCTGACCGGCCGAACGCCCACAGGTGCAGTAATAGTAGGTTTCACCCTCGGTAAGCTCTACAATTACAGGTTTTTTATCCGCAACAACGGCTTGATCACACATCATTTCTCCTCAGTCCAAATTCATCGCCGTAGTCTATCTCTTTTTGAACTCAAAACAAATGAATAGGTGGATCAATTACAAGAGGCAGGTTGTTCTAGGAATCGAAGAGGAATGGAGGGTTATCGAATTTATTTCTACTCCATGACAGATGAGAAATGGAGGGTGAATCATGGTTTACCCTTAATCTTTGGGCTATTTTCTTCTAGTCTTTCTTTTGAGGAATCTGGCCACGGTTGAGAGTGCTCGGAAGCCTCGCTTTACAGTGCTTGCCGCGATGTTCGCCCCGATACGGGTGACTTGCTTCGCGGGTGTGCCTCCAATGAGTCCAGCCGCTCTTCCCAGCGCTGATCCTCCTGCTTTGATTGCTCCGGAGGTGGCGTTTCCGGTACCGGCCAGAAGATTGGATGCGATAGAGGAGTCTGGAGGCTCGAATCTAAATTGCACCATTTCGCTGTAATTTTTGGCCCTGGATTTAGGAACGCCCAACAACTGCCAGACCGTCCAGGTGAGATCAATTCCGGCAGGATTCGTTACAAGCCTTCCCTTGCGATGGTATTGGCGGACTTTCTGGCGGTACTGGCTTTGAGCTCTCGGTCGGCCCTTATCTCTCCAGTAGGGGTCATTCGTGTTCCAGGGTCCTACATCCTTCACCTTTACCCGTATCCACCTGAGGGAACTCTTCCTCCTGATCCAGATTGTTTTCCCCAGGGCACTCCGGTGGGGCAGCGCAGCC
Organism: uncultured bacterium; assembly: GCA_964539825.1. Classification (GTDB taxonomy): domain Bacteria; phylum Muiribacteriota; class UBA6191; order UBA6191; family UBA6191; genus CAZIKF01. The sequence continues at coordinate 10,282 of CAZIKF010000054.1, read as the reverse complement.
GCTACTGTGTTCCGGCGCATTTTCTCCTGGCTAGCCATACGCAGATTTCTACCATCCCCGGGAGGGCCAAAGGTTGTCGCTAAGACTTCATAGGTTTTTGCCTGTGGGGTTGCTATACAGGCGAAGGAGAGGAAAGCGAGAATGAGATTGTAGCTCAACCTCCTGTAGCGGGAACTGATCACGCTATCGTCTAGAGCGATGGCAGGCTTAAGATATTCTGACAAGAGATTCTCCTCCCTTATTTTGTCCTACGTATCTTAGCCCAAAATGGGTGAGTGGAAACATTTGGGCTATACACATTATACTGCGAAAATGATTGGACCCTTCATTTCCCTTAACCGACAGATGTAACCAGGAGTTGCTGATGTATCCCTTTTCCCTTATGAGAGTTTTTGCGGTGTTTTGGATTCTTTGCTCGAGTTCCGTAGCGGGCGGATGGGTTGATAAATTTGAGGAATGGTACCGTGCGAGCAAGTCTAAGGTGGAGGAAGTCCTGAGTAGTAAAAAAACTACAAAGTCTGTTCCTAAAAAGGAAGTTCCCGGTTCCGTAGAAGATTCCGGTGGACCTGACCAGCCATCGAGAAGTGTTGGAACAACCTCTGGTGATGAGCAGGAATTGGATTCATTTCAGAAGGATGAGTTGGAGAATCTTAAGAAAAGAAAGCCAGCTTTATATGAACAGTATAGAGCGGATTCCAAGCCATGGAAGGCTTTATCCAGCACCGAACGTTCCACGAAATTTCGGGAATGGTTGGCCAGGAATCCAGAGGGACGCTCGTTTCTCAAGCAGAACAGGCTTCGTTCTTATCTTAAGCAGGGTAGGCTCAAGAAAATAAATGATCCGGAAAAGGGCAAGGGTAAACGGCACGCTTACGGAAAGGAAAAACCGGAAGGGTATGAATCTTGGAGCCCAGAAAAGAAGCGAGAATGGCGTCGGGAATGGATTGAATCAAGAAGGGATTTTAAGAAGGGAAAAGGTCGAGACAAACAGCGAAGAGTTAAAGGGAAGGGAAAGGATAAAAGAGATTGGGGCAAAGGCAAAGGCAAAGGCAAAGGCAAAGGCAGGAGTAAGAGTCGCGGTAGAGGTAAGGGAAAGGGGAAGAATAGAGCCCCTGCGGAAGACGAGGATGATGATAGCTAGATTTAGCTATGATTCAGTAGTCAATCTTTAAAGTAACGCGGTGCTCTCGACATTCCCATTATTTAAGCGAATGTAGGGATTCAAACTGTTCCAGGCTTAGTGGCGCAAATCCTAAAGAATTGAATTGTGGATTTGGTTTTTTTCCAGACTTTTCCAGCATAGGATTTAGTTCTACTTTCCAGATATCGCGGTGTACCAGGAATTTGTCCTTCTGTTGGCGTAGGCTCAGTAAAGATGCTCCAAAGAGCTTTGATAGAATCAAAATGTCCTTCTTGAAGTCCCCGGTTTCGGCTATGGAGAGCTGATCGCTCGCAAGACAGGCCTGGAATTCAAATGGGAAGTCATCTCCAAGCATCAAGAGGCAATCCATGACCTTTTGCAGGGCGTTGGTCTGATAAGTCACCAGGATGCCGTCAGGCTCGTACCGATAGATCTGACCCGAGGTTCTCAAGATAGGGTCCGTTGCCACCTCGATGAAGCTCTGTAGACTTTTGTGGTGATTCAAAAACTCCCCGGGGGAGTTCATCTGGTCCTTCCATGGGATCTTGAGAAAGAGAAGTAGACGCTCTTCCACTACAGGCTCACTGTATACTCCTCGAAAAAAGATCCACAACGCATTGCGTCCCATCCAACGGTTGACCATAATCACAAAGTTCATGGCTACCACGACCCAGCCCGCGACGATCTTATCTCGATTGGAAATAGTGGCGAAGCCCTCTTCGAGACTGACGGAGTTAAAAAGCGCAATTCCAAGGCTGAAAGCCAGGAATAATGCAGCCTGGTACCAAAGGAATCGAAGCACAAAAACCTTGTAGGAGCTAGCTCGTTTTAGCATTCCTTCAAACACAAAAGTTTCAAAAAGAAGGCAGGGGCATCCGATCCAAAATCCTATAAAAAAGCCCTGTCCAAGATCATCGGGAATGGGTCCATAAAAAAGACCCATGTAAACCATTCCAATGAATCCAGACACAAGCCCGGCCTGCAGGATTCCCATCAAGTGAGTCTTCAGGCGTCTACGTCTTTGAAGGAAGTTCTTCAGGTTTTGACCGACTTTTGTATTTTTGGATTTTTGAGAACTCATCAGACGTGGTGATCTCTGGGCTACCTTGTTTTCATTTCCTTTGAACTGTGGAAGATTTGGATGGCTTCTTCATGCAGATTGGGATTCAGGCTTGCCAGGACCTCGCCTGGGGATTCCTTACGGAGTGGATTTCCTTCAAAATCAGTGATCTGTCCTCCTGCTGATTCAATAACCGGCACGAGAGCGGCAAAGTCATGCCATGCCATTTGGTTCTCTACAACCAGGTCGATTCTACCCTGGGCGAGTAGTCCGTACTGGTAGGCATCTCCACCAAAGCTAGTAATCCAGACTTCTTCGCAGAGCCTGTGGAAAAAGCTTTCATAGAGAGGGGTGGAAAACATGGCCGGTGTGGTGCTGGAGATCACGCTATCCTTGAGTGAGATGTCCCTGGGGAAAGACTTTGATTCAACTGAACTGATTAGTTCTTTTCCCTGGCGGCCGATCCAGGAGTGCTCCAGGACTGGCTGGTAAATCCATCCGGCTACCGGTTTCTCCTGGTACACCAGGGCAAGAAGGGTAGCGAACATTGGCTTACCAGTCTGAAAGCCAATGGTTCCATCGATGGGATCAATGACCCAGCTATAGGAGTTTGTCCCTTCCCTGGCGGGCAGTTCCTCACCAAGAATTTCATCTTCCGGGTAGTCTTGGATTAGAATTTCACGAAGTACCTTCTCACATTTCAAATCCAATTCAGTCACAATCGGGGAGGCTGCATCTTTTCTTTGTGCAATGGCTCCCGAGCTAAAACCTCTTTTCAGAAGGGGACCAATCTTTTCGCTAATTTTCGAGCAAAGAGCGGGGAATTCATCAAGACGTTTTTCCAGGTTGTCATCCGTAAAAGAAATGCCTGTCATTATGCTATCTCCTGGTTCTCCTGATGCAATGAGGGTAAGAACTCTTCCCTTTTTTTCGATTCATGTATAACCAGGCTCAGTCACCAGGATTGCCTCCCAGGAAACTCTCTTGCGGGATAAAACCTGCTCATGTGAAAGGCTTCAGCCCTGACATATATTAAAGACAGGGTACACTATTTTTCAAATTTCCCAGGATTCCCGGTCAAACCGGGAATCGGTAGATTCCTTTGCCCATCTGTGATGAGCTTATTTTGGTTCTGAACCTCTGAACTGGCATACGGTATAATGGTTTGGTGGACTCTGTTTTAAATGCTGACTTTCTGCAGGTCGATCTTGAGGAGAACACTTCTTCTTCCGACCTCGAGAAGTTCCAATCTCGGTATAGGAGAGATCATCCCCATGTCCTGAAGGTAAACTTCTCGGCGAGGTCTATACTCAGGGATGAACTCATCTCATGGAGCCAGGCTCTCGCTCCCGATCTCGATCATTTTTTGTGTTCAAACGCCTTCTTTCTCAGCGATGAGAGTATAGAGAGAATTCTTCAGACTCGGCTGACCCGCCTGGGCTTTTATCTTGAGTCCCTGGACCCGAACCTCCAGGAGAAACTTCGACCAGGGGAATACCTGGAGAAGATCCTTGCCTGCTTTGATCGAATCAAGTCCAAACGACCCGAAATCAGTACCGCTATTTACACTCATATTCTTAAGGAGAACCAGGAAGAACTCATCAGGATCGTGGATTACTCAATCAACAGCCCGCTCATTGACTCCTGCCTACTTCAGCTCCATGCTCTTGAAACTCCTGTAGATCTAAAGGACTTCAAGGATGCCCAGCAGTCATTTCCAGGGAATCCCGCCAGCTCACTTGAGATGGGAACCATCTCTGAAATCATCTCTCGCTGCTCCTCATCCACAACCCTGAAGAATCCAATTGAACAGTTAGACTTCTTTCGAAATCATCTTGCAAAATCCACCTCCGATTCCCTCGAATCCAGCAACATGAAAGATGTCTCCTGCTGCGGGGATAAGATTTTTTCGAGAATTCATGATGGAGAGATTTTGCACCACTGCTCTCTTCAGAATCCTGAAAATCTCGAACCTTCCAGCTCTTCTGAGTTCTCTAAGATTAGAAACAAAATTCGCTCCTGTACGCGGGATTGTCATTTCAAGCTCAATCACCATATGAACCGATCAGGACTGGAGACCATATACGAGGATAGGCAGTTTTCCTCTCTTCACGCTCAAGAGAATTGGAATCCCCCTAAGTCACTGTGTATTACGCTCTCTGAGACTTGCAACCTGAAATGTAAAATGTGTTATAACTGGAAAAAGAGGGTTCCCATGGCGCCCGGGTATTACCTCGCCGTGAGAAATTTTCTGTTTGAGTTTTCGAGGCTGGTGGAATTGCCCTTTCCCCTGGTTCTTGCCGGTGCTGAACCCTTGTTAGATCCAGAGTTGATGGGGTTGATTGAACTGGGCTCCAGGCTGGGATTTGAAACCCAGATGGTGACCAATGGAATTCTGCTCAACCGCCAGTCCATCTCTGAACTCAGGCAGGCTGGTTTGAAGGTGCTAACCCTTCCCCTGGAGGGAGTCTCCGAAGAAACTCACAACCAACTGCGTCCGAAGCATTTTCACCTTGTATTTGAACGAATTGCCCTGCTGCAGGAGCTGTTTCCTGAGATTGAAGTTACGATCAATGCTGTCATCAGCGATCTCAACTTTACTGAAATGGTTCCCCTGGCCCACCTGGTACATGAGCATCCTTTTTTAACTGGAGTTTATTTCAATATAGTCGTTCAGCCCTTTGCTTCTGACTCCGTGAATTCTGAGTGGTATGAGACCCAGGAGGAGAAAGATTTGTGGCCTGGGCCTGGAGAAGAACTGCTATCGGTCTTAAAAGAATTGAAGGAGCTTAAGCTAAAGGGATTTCAGATCAAGAATCCAGCTTCTCAATTTGATCTTTTCAGCTCCTACCTGCAAGATCCAAAGACGTTTGTACATGACGTTTGCCCGGTGGAAGACCAGGGTATGATTCTTAAATCCAACGGGGATCTCTGTCACTGTCCCTTTTTCCCGCTATCTTCACTCGGTAACATCCTGAATCAACCACTCGATGATATTCTCTACGGCATCAAGGCCGAATACCATCGTCAGGTGATGGGGGAGTGCCGAACCAACTGCCATCTGTGCGTCAATTGTTTTTCAGGATGCGCGTAGGAGTATAGACATGATGAATTCTGATGGGAAAATCCCAAAAATAATTTACGGGACAGCCTGGAAAGAGAGTCGGACGGCAGATCTCGTATATTTGGCCTTGAGTAAGGGATTTCGCGCCATCGATACCGCCTGCCAGCCCAAACACTATCATGAGCCTGGTGTAGGGGAAGGATTACGCAGGGCTTACTCAGACGGAATTAAACGAGAAGACCTTTTCCTGCAGACCAAGTTTACTCCTCTTTCAGGACAAGATCCTCAAAGTATCCCTTACGATCACAATGCGGGTTTGAAAGACCAGGTTTTAGAATCCATGGAGGTTTCCAAGAAGAACCTTGGTACGAAAGTCATCGACTCCCTCGTTTTACATTCCCCCATGAATAGCTGGTATGAGCTTGCGGAGGTTTGGGAGACTTTTGAGGGTATCGTTAGTAAAGGTGAGGCAGTCCAAATCGGCATCAGTAATTGTTATGACCTTCGTGTCCTACAGAAACTGGTTCAGGATTCCCGTGTTAAGCCCTCATTCGTACAAAATCGTCTCTATCAACAATCTGCTTATGATTTTGAGTTAAGAAAATTCTGCCTTGAAAACAAGATCTTGTACCAGAGCTTTTGGACACTTTCGGCTAACCCTCACATCCTACAAAGTGAGATCATGATGGATATAGCTCACAGAAGAGAGAGAACTTCCGCCCAGATCTTCTTTCGTTACCTGAGTCAGCAGAATATCGTCCCCCTGACCGGCACTACTTCAGAAAAACACATGGAAGAAGATCTGAGCATTTTTGAATTCGAACTTGATGAAGAAGAGTGCGGGCTGATAAATGCCCTCGGTCCCTTCATTTAATTTTTAGGGGAAAGTGTTATGCTTCTTTTCGCTCTCAAAGGGGCATTGTGTAGAACTTTCATCATTCTCACGGAAGGACAGCCATGTTGAAGATATTTGGTTTTCAAACATTTAATTTGGGAAAAGTACTCTTGACTGCCGAGGAGTTGAACCTGCCTTATGAGTTTGTGACCCTGAATCCGATGAAAGGGGAACTTGCCACCGAGGATAACCTCAATCGGCACCCCCTGGGCAAGATGCCCTCCATTGACTGGGATGGGTATACCCTTTTTGAAAGTCATGCCATCTGCCGCTATCTGGCTGAGAAATCGAACTCGCTATATGGAGATACTCCAGAGCAGCGAGCTAAAGTGAACCAGTGGATTGACTGCGTTGGGTTTCATGTTGGCAGGCATCTTAGTGCCCACTATTTTGAGACAATAGTTAGACCCAGGTATTTTGATGCTTCTCCCGATGAGAAGGTTGTCCAAGAGTCCTGTGTTTTCCTGGAAAAACAACTCCCTCCCATCCAGGCACATCTCAGCAAGAACCCATTTTTTGCCGGAGAGCAGTTGAGTATTGCCGACACTGTGGGATTCAATTATTTCCATATTCACGAAATAAGCAAATTTTCGCTAAGTGACTATCCAGCCATTTGTGAGTGGTACCACAAAATCAAGGATCGGCCAGCTTTTAAGAGAGCCTCCCGGCATTTTCCGGATGGAATGCTGACGATGTGAAGTTTGTGGAGGAACTGAGTTCGTTTTATTTTTAAGCCGTGGTTCGTTGAAAAACAAATGAATCCATTTGAAGCCAGGGAAATCCCGTGGTCGTCTTGCCTGGTTTTGAGAGTGAGCTGTACACTTTCCCAAAGGGTTTTGATATCCTCTTGCCTATGTCGCAATCAATTTCCCAGGACCAAACAAAACGTACCGTTCTGATCGTAGATGACACGGCCTATATTCGTCTTCTGGTGCGAAAGGTATTAGAGCCATTAGGGCTCGAAATCCTTGAAGCCAAGAGCGGTTCCGAAGCCCTTGTTATTCTAAGAGGAAGAAAGGATATTACCCTCGTTTTAATGGATGTGGTTATGCCTGCGATGGATGGGATCGAAACACTCGGAAAGGTTCGAGCTGGCGGCAATGAAGTACCTGTAGTTATGCTCACTACCAAAAGTGGAAAAGATCTTGTTTCCAGGGCTTTGAGTCTTGGTGTAAAGGCATATTTAAAAAAACCTTTTGAAAAGGATGAGCTTCGTTCAAGAATCGTTGAGATTCTGAATTCCATTGAGGAAGGACAAGACATTTTTCCTGGGTCTGAACCAAGAGCGGGAGACCTTTCTCAATCCAGGGATTCGAGCCTTTTGGAGGAGAAAAAAATTGACTTCACGGATACTCTTATCGTAGATCCTCAGACCCAGATCGCCACGTTTTTGGAAGACCTTCTGGAGGCTCATTCCCATCGGGTGAGTGTAGTGAAGACCTTTGATGACGCAGTTCAGATAGCCTCAAGTATGAAACCAGATGTGATCCTGGTTAACATCCTTTACCCAGAGATCACAAAACCGGAAGAATTAGCCAGTTTTAAGTCTGATTTTTCGCGAGAACATCCCGTGCTTATGATCGCTTATATGTCAGATCCAGCGCCTGGACCCCAGGATTTGGCTCACGAATTTCAACCCACTGGCTTTTTTGACGCAGTATGTCCCAAACCCTTTTCTTTTTCTCAACTCCTGACCTTAATCGAAGAGACTAGCTCTAAGATCACGCAACCAAAACAAGTGAATCAGAATTGAGTATGAAGCAGCTCCTTGAACAGTATCATGATGATTTTCGTTATAACGGAAAGGCGGAAGGGTCCGAGAGTTCCTTGCGAGTCCTCATTGTGGATGACGATGAATTTACCCGTAGACACTTAAGCGGTATTCTTAGCGCAGTAGGATATGAAGTTAGCGGTGTCGCGGTTGATGGTGCGGATGCAGTAGCCAGGTACCAGGAACAGGGTCCAGACGTTGTGACCATGGACATTGAGATGCCTGTGCTGGATGGGATCGAGTCTCTCAAGAAAATCAGGGAGATAAATTCCAGGGCCAATGTGGTGATGGTTTCTGCTGGTAGACTTGGTCAGATTTCTACCATGAACTTGTTGAAGGATTCTATCCGCTGCGGGGCCATAGATTTCATCCTTAAACCTGTTACCGAAACAAATCTACAACGCTTTCTTATGGTACTGAAATTGGCCAGCCAGGGAAAACTTCGAACAATGCCGACCGGGTAAGGCTGAGTAGCTATCAGGCAATAAGATCGCGTCTCCATCGATTAAATCGATCTCTGGAAGTCTCTGCTGCCTGTAGGATTTCCTGGGGTGTGACAGGTCTCTTAAACAGGTCCATGATTCCCATCTTCATGGTGTCGCTCAGCTTAGTTGGAGTCTCGTTAGCCGTGATCATCAAAACCTGTAAAAGGGGATTTAAATCCCGCATTTCACTAATGAATTCTGACCATTCCTCCAGCTTCGTAGAGGCTTCCAGCACAATCACATCAAATTGATTCTCCTGCATTAAATTAAGAGCCTCTTCAAATTCCTGGCATCCCTGAACCTTGAACTTTTTTGATTGCCCAATGAAATTGCTAGCCAGGCGCAGAAAGAGTGGATCGTGATCCACAATCAGCATTTGATCCAGGTCATCGCTGTGGGCTACTTCCCAGCGTTCCTCCAGGGTCTCCAGAATCGGTAATTTGATGAAAACCTGGGTGCCCTGGTCGGGTTCCGACTTGAGCTCAATGCTCCCGCCTATACTAACCATTTCACTACGAACCGCATCCATGCCTATCCCCTGGCCGGAAATGAGTCCGGAATTTTCAGCTGTGGAAAATCCACTCATAAAGAGGGAATCGATAATTTCCTCTTCAGTCATCTCTGAGATTTCATCCAGAGTCTTCAACTTGCGATCAATCAAGGTCTGAGCGATCTTTTCAGGGTCGATACCAGCACCGTCATCCCTGATGCAAAGCTCAATATGATCATCACTAAGACTTATATCCACCTCAATGGATCCAAAGGGATCCTTTCCCTTTACTTCTCTTTCCATGGCCTCTTCAATGCCATGATCAACACTATTTCGGAATATATGAACCAGGAGTCGTAGGGAGTCTCGGTAGAGGTTAGGATCCACCATGAATTCTCCTCCATGAATCTGAAGAGGATGGAGGACCTTATCGGTACTGGCGCAGAGCTCCTCTAGGAGAGCCTGGAACTGCCCGAAGAAATTTCGAAAGGGTCGGCGTATATACAGCAATAGCTCCTTATGCAGGGAAGCTTCTGTCTTTTCCACGAAACTGAGAATTCGACGAAAGTCCGTTTCGGGAATTCGTATGGTGAGCTCCTCCCAATCGACAACGTCCCCGAGATTCTCATTTAGAAACCTGAGTATGGCGTCAAATTCTACTGCGATTTCATCCATGAACCCAGCAGCTTTGTTCAACTGGGGAAGGGAAGAACTCTCCAGGCACTCACGCATATATTCTTCATAGAGATGCATTTTCTCCATCATCTCCACAAAATCGAAGAGTCCGGAAGTTCCCTTGAGCGTATGCACAGTTCTTCGATGCTCAAGAAAATTTGAACGGGTCGGGTCTTTCTCATAGAAATTATGGGTGGTTCCTATCAAATTATTCATTTCCTGGTAGAAGCTAAGGAACTGCTCTCGAAATTGTAGAACTCGAAGAATTCTCTTGGCAAAGGACTGCTCTTCCAGGACCTGTCGTTCGAGGTTGAATAAATCCCAACTATTGGGACCCTGGAAATTTGGGCTGGATGGAAGTTGAACGTGCCCTGTTCCAGTCATTCGATGAAATTCAAGCTTGAAGGTCCATTGATCCGAAAGTGCGACGTTGTAGGTAAGCCCTCTATCGGTTTGATAGGACCGATGAGTGGGTTCACCCGCAGAAGCAATTCCGGAATTCTTACCCTGATGGACAAAGGGGTAAAATTGTGAATAGGTGAATGCGAGTTCCTTTTCCTCGCTAAGTTGGTAACTGAACTGGCCGTAGTAACCTTCCGTGATGGTTTCCGAACCTCCGAAGGGAGGCGAATTTTTCTTTAAATTAGAGGTGACATCAGCCCTCTCAAAAGTGGCTTTCCAGCGGTCATGAGTATATTCAG
>CAZIKF010000053.1:0-26585 GCA_964539825.1 uncultured bacterium | reverse complement strand
TCGAGCAGGGCGGCTCTTTTCTGAAAGTCGATTTAATGATCATTTGAGGAAGATCCATTTGATTAAGCCTGGTCAGCAAAGCAGTTTGAACATTGAAATTCGAGATCCCGGCGGAAATATGGTCACAGGTTTTCGCTCCAGTATTCCAAGAAAGGATCAGCCGCTAACCCGCATGGCTGGAAGTGCAATTGAAGGTAATGCAGGAGAGGATATGGAGGGGTACCGGGACTACCGTGGAGTTCTGGTCGTAGGTGTGTGGAGATGGGATCATACCTTTGATATTGGAATGACAACGGAAATTGACTGGGATGAGGCTCTTGGTGCCTACCGTCTAATGCGTTTCACTGTACTGATTGTTCTGAGTCTTTCACTTATCCTTGCTTTTGGAGGAACCACTTTTACTCTCTTTTTAAGTGAGAGGGCAAGCACTATTCTGCGGCAGTCAAGGGATGATTTAGAGAGGCTGGTTAAAGAAAGAACATTTGAGCTAACGCAGAGTGAGAAGAAGTTTCGGACCTTTATAGAGTCAACTTCAGAAGCATATCTTCTCTTCTCAGATCAATTCATGGAGTGTAACCAGGCCGCCTGTCATTTGTGGGAGGCTTCTCGTGAGGAGATTATCGGGTACAACCCATCTGATTTTTCACCAGAATTCCAGCCTACAGGTGTTCACTCATCTGATTATCTAAAAGAACGGCTAGATGCTGCTCTCGCTGGGCAGGAGCAGGTATTTGATTGGCAGTTTCTGTCAAAAAAAGGGCACACAATTGAGGTTGAGGTCATTCTTAAAGCGATTGACTACAAACAAAGAAGAGTTGTGCTGACAACATTTCGAGATATCACGGAACGTAAACGGAACGCACAGAAACTTCATCAGCAAAACCAACTGCTCGATGCCATTATCAACAATGTTCACAACATTGTTGTCTATGCCAAGGATTGCTCAGGCACATATCTTTTAATCAATGACTATTATGAAGAGGCAGTAGGAGTCAGCAGAAAAGAGGTCATAGGAAAGACCGATAGAGACTTTTTGCCAGGGGAGGTGGCTGAAGAGCTGAGGAAAACAGACCAGGGGATCATTGCTTCAGGAAAGGCCATAATCTTGAGGGAGGATGTACCTCATCCAGATGGGACATTTCATTACTACCAGACGGTAAAGACACCGCTTCGTGACCTGGATGGAAGTATTATAGGCATTGTTGGGTTGTCCACCGACTTTACTTCTTTACATAAGGCGAAAGAAGAGGTAGAAGCGGCGCATGAGGCCAAAAGCGTCTTTTTGGCGAGCATCTCCCATGAACTTCGCACACCTTTGAACGCCATACTCGGGTTTTCGGATCTATTAATGCAGGATTCCAAAATGTCACAGAAGCAGCAGGAGAGTTTGGTAACAATCCATCGCAGCGGGGAGCATCTGCTCAATATGATCAGTGATCTACTGGATTTCTCCAAAATTGAATCAAATAGTGTCGGTTTAAACGTCACGAGCACCAATTTATCAGCCCTTCACGAAGAGGTCATTTTCATGAACAGGGAAATGGCACTTAGTAATGGGACCCGTTTAAATTTAGAGCAGGGACAGGACTTTCCCTATCTGGTAGTGATGGATGGTGGAAAACTTCGCCAGGTTCTCATCAACCTGGTCAGTAATGCCATTAAATTCACAGAAAATGGGACCGTTTCGTTGAGGGTTAGCGGAGAGTTCCACAAAAAACATGTTCACCTCAGCTATGAGATTGAGGATACCGGGGTAGGGATCAACCAGGATCAACTTGAGGGTATTTTCAAACCCTTTGTTCAAACGGGAAGTGAGGCACAGAAGCAAAAAGGGACTGGCCTGGGATTGGCAATTTCGCAAAGGCTTATAGGGCTGTTGGGAGGAACTATCAGGGTTGAAAGTGAAATTGGAAAGGGTTCTATTTTTTCCTTTGATCTGAAGGTTAAACTGGGAGAAACAGTCATCTCGGATGCTTCAGCAGGTAGGACCTCAAAAATCATCGAGCTCAGAGAAGATCAGAGTCCATGTAGGATTCTCCTCGTAGATGACTCTCTCGATCATCTTCGGTTGCTCAGAAAACAGCTCGAACCAGTCGGTTTTCAAATACACACCGCTTCAAGCGGAAAGGAAGCCCTGGAGGAGTTTGAACTCTGGGAACCTCACCTGATCTGGATGGATCTTAATATGCCGGTGATGGACGGACTTCAAGCCGCTGACCGAATTAGAAGGCTTTCCGGCGGAGAGAATGTCAAGATACTAGCTTTGACCACCGGATCAAAGGAAGTAGATAAAGAGTCAGTCTTTAAGGCGGGATGCGACGATTTATGCCAAAAACCTTATGAAATTGAGAATCTCTTAGTGACGATGGCAAAACATCTTGATATTTCCTACACCTATGAAGCGGATTTTTCCTCAGAGGGTTCGATTAGAGCTTCTACGGAAATGGATGAGCAGGAGAGTCTGGCAAACACGAACCTGTTGGACCTGCACTCAGACTTTAAGGAACTTGCTGGTCTTCTAAGGGATAGTGACACCAGGGCCCTTGAAGTCTCTGAGGCTATCGAGGAGAGGATGAAGGATGATCTGCAAGACCAGCGGCTGAATAAAGTCTTAAAAATGGTGAAGCGCTTTGAATTTGAAGAGTCTCTGGTGATTCTCAAAGAACTTGCTGATGAGATGAAACTTGAGCTGGATTTAAGGAGCTGAAAATGAATCCGCCATCCCTAAAGCCGACGATTTTGATCGTGGATGATGTGGCTGAAAACCTCGCCGTACTTCGCGAAATACTCAAGTCGGATTACTCGGTTCTCGCTTCGCGCGATGGTGAGACCGCAATTGAAATTGCCTCAGGTAAGCGAAAGCCCGATTTGATTCTACTGGATGTCATGATGCCGGGGATGAGTGGTTACGAGGTTTGCCAAAGGCTTAAATCCGAGCCAGGCACCCAGAATATTCCCGTGATTTTTGTGACCGCCAGAGTGGAAGTTGAAGATGAGCAACAAGGTTTTGAGCTCGGGGCTGTAGATTATGTGACCAAGCCCATCAATCCTCATATTTTGACTGCTCGCGTAAAAACTCAATTGCTTTTGAAAAGACAGGCGGATGAACTTCGTGAATATGCCCTGGGTCTTCAAGATCTTATAGAGGTAAAGAGTTTGGAGTTGGTCAAGAATGAAGTTTTTTTGACACATATTCTGGATTCGCTTAGTAATTTAATAGTTATTCTGGATTCAGGAAAGAGGATTATCAAAGTCAACTGCGCCTGGAAAGAGTTTTGCGATCATAATAACCCCGGGCTTGAGAACTACGGCTTTGGACAGCATTACATCTCCGCTGAGCTATTTTTCAAACTGGAGGATGCTACAGTAATTGAAGATTTAATGAATATCTGTCTTGAAGATGGAGCGGATGAGGAGTCCATTGAATATCTTCATCAAGGCTGTACAGTCCACGATTGGTATCTGATTAGAATTACAAAATTTATCCTGGAAGAGAGGGTATATCTGGCGGTCTCCCATATTTGTATCACGGATCGTAAAACAGTCCAAATAGAGCTTGAAAAGCGGGAACATGAACTGCGAACAGTGATGAATTCCGCCCCCATGATGATTCACAGGGTTGATCAATTGGGTACGATTCTATACGAGAACCAGGCCGATCAGGGAATGGAGGATGATCCTGTAGGCTCCTCTATCTTTGATCTGGTTTACCCGGGAGATCGCGAGTATTTCAAAGAGTCACTCAAGCCTGTTTATGAATTAGCCACAGTAGAACAGTTCAAAGTTAAATATCTACTTCCAGGAGGAGTGCTTCGTTACTTACTGGTAACCGCTTCTCCTTATAATCTCTCAAATGAGGAGACACAAGGCCTATTGGTGTATGTAGATGTGACGAAAGAAACTCTTAGTTCCCAGCAGGTGATTGAGAGTAAAAGACGATTCCAAAGATTATCAGAATTGACCAAAGAAGGACTTCTTTATTTCCAGAATTCAGGTGAGATTCTTGATGCAAATCGGCGAGCGATCCATCTTCTTAATATTTCCATGGATCAGCTATTGACCTCGAAGATAGAAAATTTTCTACCGTTGCAGACCTGGCAGAAAATACAGACCTCGCTTCTTGGTACTCCAGGAATGGAATTGTATGGACATTCCATCAGGAATAGAGAGGGGGAAATCATACCTGTGGATTTGACGGTGTATCGATTTAGTGAAGAAGAAGGCATAGGTGAACATGTCCTCGCCTTTCGAGATATATCGGAGAGGGTGAGAAAAGATCAGAAGATTCAACAACTTGAGAATCGTTTCAGCGTTGTCACGGAGCACTTTCCATTGGTGGTTTATTCAGGAGAGTCAAGGCAGACTCCCCAGGGTGTTTCTTATGCAATGGAATGGGTCAGTCCAAATTTAAAGCAGATTATGGGAATTGAAGAGTCTGATTACCTGTCTTCCGGTATTTGGTTTGAAAGCATTGACACTCGGGACAAGCCAAAGGTACTGGAAACGCTCGCCGCAGTTACTGGAGGGAAGAAGTCCTCCTGGGAAATCGTATATCGAAAGCCCGTAAGGGGAGAAACCCGCTGGTTTTCCAATCGGGGAAGAGTCCTACTTGATGAAGATGGGCAGCCAACGAAAACCATCGGGGTTTGTGAGGACATTACCGAGGGCCGCAGGCTAAAAGACCAGCTAAACCAGACCGAGAAGATGAAGTCCTTAGGCCAGTTAGCTGGCGGGATCGCTCATGACTTCAACAACCTGTTGACCTCCATTTTAAGCTACGGAGGATTCGTCCATGATTCCCTGCCTCCAGAGAGTTCTGCCAAATCTGACATGAAAGAGGTTCTAAACGCCGGGGAGATGGCGGCACGGCTGACCAGGCAGCTTTTGACCTTTGCCAGACAACAGCCCCTGGAACTTCAGACTTTGGATTTGAATGAAGTCATTTATCAGGTAATGAGCATGTTGAAGAGAACCTTCGGAACCCATATTGAGATAAAGGTGGTCCCCTATAAGCAAGCTGCTACGGTCAAGGCAGATCCGATCCAGATTGAACAATTGATTTTAAATTTATGTGTGAACGCTCGAGACGCTATGCCAGGAGGCGGCAAAATTGAAATCAAAGTAATGATTGAGGAATCTTCTTCTCAAGATGGGGAAGTTGGGGATTCTTCTGTGGTTGTCAGCGTTTCTGATTCGGGAACAGGGATGGATGAAGCAACTATGGCCAAGATTTTTGAACCTTTCTTTACGACCAAGGCTCTGGAGAAGGGCACAGGGATGGGGCTTTCAACTTGTTTTGGAGTGGTTCAGGGGCTTGGAGGAAATATTACTGTGGAAAGTAGATTGGGTGAAGGGAGTACATTCTTTGTTTCTTTACCTCTTTGTCTCGATAGCGCGGTTAACTATCAATCAGAGCAAGATCAAAACCTTAATTACTACGCTGGCGATGAAGTTGTTCTTGTAGTTGAGGATGAGCCTGGTCTTCAGCGATTGGCGAAGCGAATCCTGGAGGAATATGGATATACGATAGTTCTGGCGAAAGATGGATCCGAAGCCCTGGAACTATTTGAAAAACATGAGCATGAGATTGAGGCGATTTTCACTGATATTAACATGCCGCTGGGAAATGGTTTTCAATTCGCGAACTGGGTTCGTAAAAGAAACGACTCGCTTCCAATTTTACTCACGACTGGATTCACAGAAGATAGTGAACATCTTGAAGAGTCGAGAATACCGGTTGTGTGGAAACCATATACCCCGCAAAGTCTCCTGAGAAGACTTAAAGAGTGTATTGAGTTATCCAGAAGTTCAGTGAATTTTCGACCCCGAATCAAACCAATAAGTAATGCTAAGACGGCCAATACTAACTCAGGGACATTGGTCCCGAAAGCTCCTTTGAATTCAAGAGAGATAGATTCATCCAAATCCAGTGAAGGGAGCGATGGACAATCTATTCTGCTGGTTGAAGATCAGTCCTCGGTACGCAACCTGATCAAACGACTTTTGGAATTAAGAGGATTCAGTGTTTTAGCGGTGGCATCGGTTACGGAGGGTAAGCAAATCTTACTCGAGAGAAGTAATTTTCTTGGAATTCTGTGCGATTTAAACCTGGGAGAGGAAAAGGGGACGGAACTCTTTGAGTATCTTATTGGGGAGAATTCTGAACTCGCGCGGCGGTTTGTACTGGTCACAGGTGGGTGTACAGACGGCAGCCTGGAGGATTTCGTGAGTAAGGGAATTGGATTCGTCTTACATAAACCACTGCGTCCTTCCCCACTTTACAAGATGATAGAAACCCTTCAAGAGCTCTAATCTTCCTGGTATCGCTTCCAGCCGGCTCCCTCATATCCAAAATTACAGACTTCCGGGTGAAAAATCTCGGCGAAGATCTCAAGAGATTCAGCCACCCTTGGACCTGGACGATTGAAATACTGGTTCCCGTCGAGGATGTAAACATCTCCGTTTCTCACGGCGGTAATTTCCTTCCACCCTGGGGTATCGGAAAGGAGATACATCCAGAGAAACGATTCGATGGGTCATAGTCTTACTGGTTTAGAGCGTTGATAGCGTCCTCAACGCTGCTTACCATTATCATCGCTGATTCTTTACCACCCCCAAAATGGATGAAGATTTCGGTTCCTGAGGAACCATTCTCCGTCGTGACCTGTTCGCCGCAGCTAATAAAGGTAACGTGATCGGGGTTCACATAATAGTTTCCATACTGTACGCATTCTAGTTTCGCTAAAGACATAAACGCTCCCTTCAAAGCATTGATTTTACTCCCGGATTGCAGGGGAGTGGCGATGATTTTATCATGATTTCCTTCTCTCCCGTGCGCCTCACTCAGGATAGTCTGCTGGGTTATAAAGTTTGTAAAACACTCCGTGGGATTCCAGCATCTCAATGATTTCAGTCTCGGTTTCATGGGGAATCCAGACCGAGTGGAAATCATCGATCAAGATGTAATCGCGAAATTTCAGTTCCATGTACATCAGGTCCAATTCCTTTTCGGCCGCCAACCTTTGATCCGAAGGTTCTGCGAGGCTTTCCTGTTTGGAGTGATAGTCAATTTTTCGCTGACGCGCCAGTGACATGAGATCTACTGCTTCACGATAATGCCCGGGAGCAAACACCTCCTTGGTAAAGGATTTTCTTTGAGCTTTTGGAGGTAGGCTTTGTTGGCTCTTGGTCAGCCGGTAGCCTGAGGCCTTGGTAGCAAAAGATCTGGGTAGAACACCGCTCTCCTTCAAAAAGACAACCACGTCCCCATAACGTCGCCAGCCAACCCCCGTACTATATTCGGCAAATATGTAATCCCAGGCTCCAAACACCTTGTGTTCCAGTTCAGGAGTGAAGGGTTTGACGGGAAATCCAAGGGCTTTCACTAGCGCAGTGGAGTAAACCGCTCCGTTTTTCAGTCCATGGTACAACCTGCCAAGTGACATCCTTATAAACACCCTGGGCTTTTTCTGATTTAATCTTAAGAGGATCTTTGCCTCTCTGAGATTGGTTGGCGGCTGACTGTTTCGAAGTCTTACCAGGTTTTGCTGGCTAATTTCCAGTAGTGACTGCCTGGCATCTTCCTCAATCAGATGATAGTAACTCTTTTTTGAAGAACGAAGATAGGACTCCACAAGTGAAACAAACTGGTTCTTTGCGAGTTTTTTAGCACCGAAATTCTGACGGCCAAGCTCCAGGTCAATGCTGCCATAGGGAATGGGGTAGTCAGTAACCAGAATTGCCGCCCCCACGTTGACTCCATATTTTGACTTCAGGCAGGACAGGCGTCCCAGTTCCATATCTACCGTCTCCACTCCCATCAATCTCTTCTGAATGAGCCAGAGCGGGGATTCCACCAGGGGGCTGTCCACGCTGGCATGGATCGTGGGTCGGCCGGATCCATCTAAGAGATTTGTTGCCATGCATTCCCTGGATGAATCTACTAACTTCCCCGGAATGCTCAAGCTATAGGGTTTGGCGGGCACCAGGGAACCGCCTGAACCCCCAAAAAACACATTTTTAATGGGAAACTCTGATACCAGGTGTTCCAGTTGGGCCGCCAAACGTTCACCGTGAAAGTCCACATCACCTCCCAGAACAGCAACCCTCTTACCCCCCGGAAGTTTAAACCGGCTCACACGCCATAATTCACCACCCTGCCCGGTCTCTGAAGCGGTCTTTGTAATCCATGGCTTCCAACGTTTTAAGAAACCAGCGCTATAGCCAATGATTAGACCATCGAGGTTTTCGAAACAGTTTGGATTTGTCTTTGCGAATTTGACCAATTGAAGAGCTGAAGACTGGAATTTACTCTGATCCAGGGCTGTGAGGACCTTGAGCCCTAAACCGTGCATCCGCGCGTAACGCATCGACATCAGGCCAAAATGGATAAGGTATGAACGAGAGTCAAAATCAGCCAGGATCAGGGTTCTGGAGCTACCCTTCCCTGTGGACATCCAGACGCTCTTTCCATAGGAAGCAAGGGGAAGGTCTAGCCTTACCAGCCTTGAACCCGGAGGCAGAATGCGGCCAAATTCCTCAAAACTAAGGTTGGTCAGAATCAGTCGATCATCTCTATTCAAGACCGAGAGTAAGCCTGTTATCGGACCCAGGCGGGAATCAACATATCGGTCAACCCCTGTCCAGGAAACCGCCATGACGTCGGAGCTCAGGTCTTCCAGTGCTGGATCCAATGAGATACTCCCTGCTTCTGACTTCCCTTGTGAAACCATAAAGCCCCGATTGATCAATAACCTTTGATCCAATCCAAGGTATTGATCTGTATCCGCAAAGGCCAATTTCATTTTGGCCTTTGCAGCAGCTAGCCCCTGCCTTTCCATTTGGGTAAAAACATGATGTATCAGGGAACGTTCCAGCTGATCCAAGGAACTCCCCACCAGTCCCGAAGGCGGTTCAATTCCAGATAGCCACCGGGCTAATTTCCTTTCCCCTAATTCCTGAAGTGAGATGGTTACTGCGCGAAGGATGGTTCGGGAAACTGGTTTTTCAAGGGAACTTCTAAGGGTACCCAGGTCCACCTGCGCCCAAGCAGAGCTTAAAAGCAGAAAAATTATCAACAAAACTCTAACCACGGATCAATTCTCCTAAAGACTTAAGTGGAGTCCGAGAGGCTCCCAGGGGTCCCAGGGACCTCAAGCTGGCAATTAGAGCTGCTCGCATTAAGGTATAGCGCAGTAACTTTGGAATTCTGGCTTAACCTTTGACTTAAACTCTTTGCACAATGCCCTATTTACCTTCGTGAGTGCTTCATAGGCGAAGAAGCTCTCAAAAGGATTTGCATTGTTTTCTTTGCAAATCGACTCACAGAGTCTGGCATGTTCCAATGCGCTGAATGGATCATTGGCTTGAAGGTAGCTCATCGCCAACCGATATTCCGCTCTCTCTACCTCAGTCCATCCGCCGGCTATTTCCCAGTATTTTCTTGCGGCTTTGGCCGCGATGAGCATCAGTTCTACTTCACTATCGCTTCTATTGGGCTTCTCTTCTAGTTCACAAGCCAGGTTGTTTCCGCTAATTGCTATTGCAGAGGCACAGGGATTATCTTTTTCCATATTCTCAGGTGCGTGGGCTAGTGCTTTGTTAAAGGCCATGGTGGCCTTCATAAAATCACCTTGCCCAATAAGTTCAGTGGCTGCAACAGCATAAATCTTCACGTTGCGGCCTTCTTGAGTTGAGAGCTCTACGTACTTATTGAACTCATTTTCATCGTCAAGGCAGTAGCTCATCGTCGCAAGCCCCCTATACACAGCCTGGTTATTTTTAAAGGCTTTGAGCTCGCAGATATTCTTAAGCAATTCTATTGCTTCACTCCACTTTCCAAGGTGGCCCCCAAAGGTATGGGTGACAAGTGAAACGTACCCGGGGATTTGTTCAGTGGTTTCAATCAGGTCCAAATTACTTATCAGATTATTTGCTACCAGGTTAGATTCCTTGTCATGATTGGACCAGCACTCATTGATGAAATCTTGATACGATGCTTTCATGATCAACTCCAAATTCTTTGAACCTAACTCTGTCGGAGAATTGCCTTTTACTGCGACCGGCTGCAAAAAGCAGGCTCGGTGTTGTCACCAGGAAAATCGCTATCAATGTGCTTCAAGCACACCTTCGGCGACTTTATTGCCTCCGCCTTGATCCTGTATTTTTCGTTCAATCTCGTTACAAACTCAATTCTCAGATAGACTCTTAGAATACAACACAAGTACCCTTTCTTCACAAAAAACCAGAGAGGATGCCCCGCATTTTCTTCCCTCTGTGTTTGAGTCCGAGGAAATTCAGGGTTGGATCGTTCCCTTTAACGAACTTTAATAAACAGACTACGGGAAATCTAAAAGATCGAGATGATTATGGATGTAACGATTGCTTCCTGTCAGATGCCTTATGTTCATGAAAACCTTGAATACTCACTTGACCTGATTATCAACTATGCTCGGCGGGCCGATGATCTTGGGGCGAAGCTGGTCTGCTTTCCGGAGTGCTATCTTCAGGGTTATGTGATTGGTCCAAGAACTCGTGAGCTTGCTCTCAATCTCTCATCGCATAGATTTGAAAGAATTCTTGATCAGGTCAGTGGGATTCGACCTGTGTTGGTCATTGGCCTCATTGAGATTGAAAGTTCTAGAGTCTTCAATACCGCGATTGTTCTAAGAGAAGGGGAGTTGATTGGCACCTATCGCAAGGTCAAGCTATATGGGGGAGAACATGGCATTTTTGACCCAGGCCATGACTTTCCCATTTTTGAAACTGATGGTCTGAAATTTGGCATCAACATCTGCAATGACTTGAACTTTCCTGAAAGTACGCAGGCATTCACCAGCCAGGGTATCGATTTACTAGTATGTCCCTGCAACAACATGATGGGTCTTGAAAATGCTGAAAAATGGAGGTTCAAACATAATGAAATTCGTGCCATACGGGCCAGAGAGGCGCAGAGTTGGTTGATTTCCTCTGATGTTACCGGTAAATGGGATGATCGGATATCCTATGGACCAACTGCTCTGATCAATCACGAGGGGGTGGTTGTGTCCCAAATTCCCACTTCAATGCCAGGGCTCCTGGTCCAAAAAGTTTAAATATTTCACTTACTCCTCTCCCTCGATCACTTCGAAATAGGTCTCTCCCCGGCTTAGCTCTCCTCTCTTCTCAAAGTCATATAGTCCCCTGAGCTCTTTCTCAACCTGATAATCGACAAAAATGTCGGTACTGGTTCCGGCCTTTGTTTTGGTCTCCAATAACTCGGCCCTTTCGATGGGTTCCCCAATGGAAAGGAATTCCATTCGTTCTGCTGTTCCCACCAAATCAAAGGCTATTTCTCCCAGGGCCAGACCAACCCCATTTTTAACTGCAAACAACCCCCGGGCCTTGCGAGCTTTATTCCAGGCTCTCAGGTCATGTTGGACTTCCAGTGAGCATTGCAAAGCCTGCTGAACAAAGTGTCGGCTGTTTTTCTCGAAAAAGAGTGCCACAACCGCGTCACCGATGAATCTCTCGATTACGCCCTGGTATCGTTCCACTCTTGTTTGCCAGAATCCGAAATACTCTCCGAGCATTTCCACAACTTCTTCAGGATTGCGCTCCTCGCTAAGTGTAGTGAAACTTCGGATATCCGACATCAGAACTATGGCACGACCGCTATATAACTCGCTATCTTCGCTATCACTCTTTTTTTCTAATAAATCCTGCAATGCCGCGTTTACATAAGGGATCATTTTTTCCTTCTGGGCAAGGCCTACCACCATCTCATTGAATCCCTGAATCATTTGTGAACCCTCATCAACCCCCCGGATAGAAAGACTAAAGTCAAAATTTTTGGCTCTTAACTTTTGAAATCCTTCTCTGAGTACTTCAAGGGGACGAATGATTACCCTTGCCAGGAACACACTGAAAAGTAAACCGAATATCCAAAACCAAATATGGAAGTTCGCAAAGCGTTTCTTTAGTTCATTGGATGTGCGCAGAACTTCATCCTCGGATTGCAAAATGAGATAGCGAAAGCTGCCGACTGCTTCAGATGGATAGAAAGTACCCAGGTAGTTCTTCGAATTGACCTCGATTCGGATGGATCCCTCAGAACTAAGGCGGGTCCGGTTCCAATGTTCTTCGAAAAACTCACGATCCCATTGTTCAGCCCTGGGAAAAGTAAACAATTGGCCATCGGCTGACTGAACCATAAAGACTCCGCCAGCAAGTGGATTCCCTTCTGAAAATGCAGCTTCTTCCAAGTACCTCAAGAATGCGGAACCCGCGTTAATGGTTGCACCCAGAACCCTGGGACCCTCCGCAGTATTTTCGATGAGACCCAGGAAGTATTGCTTGATCATAAGAACCTGGTGATGTAACCATTCACCCTTCTGGCCCAGGATTTTGACTCCCTCATCAAAGATGTTTTCGGCAAAATAAGGATCGCTATCGTCCGCAGACTTAACCCAGGTAGGAACTTTTGATTCCAGTTTTTCTATTTCATACTGTCTGCTAATAGCAGTTCGAACCAAGAGGTTAGATTTATAGACTTCCAACTCATTTGCAACTGGCTTATCAGCTCTGGAACCAGCTTCCCCCAAACTAAAATGGGTAGCTGCCAGAGAGAGTGTCAAACGAAGAAGGTAAGTACTGGAAAAGGAATCGATCTTCGTGGAAGATTGGGTGGCATTGGAAGGGGGGGAGAGTAATAGCGCATGGAGTCCATCCTTATAGAGCGTATCATCATTTAGTGGATTTTTATTTTTAAAGGAGTATCGAACCCTGGAACCAAGTTCTTCTAAATAAGTCTGAAACCCCCTGTCTAATTGCTTAACACTACTTTCCCAGGCCTCTTCTGCCCTTTGGTGATCCAAAAGGAGAGTTCCCCTGTGAATATATCTTTCAAGATAAAGTAGGCACAGGTAAAGAACACCTAAAAACAGAAAATATCTGACGAATACCTTGGACTCGAATCGAAGGTAGAAGACACGAAATCCACCCAGGTAGGCCACATAGATTAGAACCAGTAGAAATCCCAGATTCCAAAAATGCCGCTGCACCAGATACTCCGGAAAACTCGGGTATTTTCCCTTCCATTTCAGTCCAGCGGCATTATCAGCAACGGTAACTTGTTGCCAGTTAAACTCGAAAACATCCCCCTTGGAGGGACTCAGGGAAGGATCTAGTTTCAGAATATAGCTTTGGACTTCTTCACCCAAACGACCCTGGGAAATTTCCTTTAGACCTAGAAGCAAAAGGAGTCTGAAGGGGCCAATCTCCAGGTAATACCTGTAAATAAATTTGCCATAGTAAAAAATAGTCTGAAAGGAATTTCGGAATTGTTGAAACTCTTCAAAGCTGATCGGCATGAAATAGAGACGTTGTCTTTTCATGAAAGTATCCTGGCCGCCCTGAATGGCAAGGAAGGTTTGCTTGGCCCATTTCTCACCGAGTGTTTCTTCAAATTTCCTGCCAGTTTGATAGAGGACCCTGGAACCACGCCCGATGAACAGCCCGGATGCCTTTGGAAATGGAATTCCCAGTGTCTTCAATTGGCTTTTCCAGTTCTTCTTGGGGTTTGTCAGAATGGATCTAACCTGCCGAATCCAGGGTGAATGCAACAGTTTCAACAGGGTAAGTTTCTTTTCATAGTTGGGAAATTCTTCCTGTTCCTGAGGAATCAGGTCTTTGAGGAATTCTTCGCGGTCTTCCAAAATGCCATGGAAGGTAGAAAGCTGACGGTCATACTCTTTTGAACTGGCCAGCCACCAGGAGGCAGCGCTGCCTCCAAGGTATACGGCGGTGAGTGCCAGGATGAAAAGAATCTGAATCTTATAAAATTTCATAAACGGTTTGCTTTTTCTGTAGCCCCTTTATAGCAACGTCTTGGCGCTCTGCAATCTCATATTTCTTGATATGTTTGATTGCGGATCTACTTGGTGTATCCAGGTGAATGGTGACTTCCTTGCTGGAATCTCCCAGCCCATGGAGCCTGGCTGCCATATTTACCGTGGCCCCAATTGCCGTATAGTCCTTTCTCAAGTCCGGACCAACCGGTCCCAGGACAACAGGACCTGTCGCGATTCCAATACCTAGCTCCAGGTGGTGGAATTGTCCAGGGGTTGTATTTTCATTCTGATCTAAAACCTTTGAACGAAGTTCAATACAGGTATCAAGCATTTGGGAAACGGAGTCTTCCCCTGTGAAAAGGGCGATAGCTGCGTGACCCGTGAACTTGTCTAACATGCCTTCGGACTGCGCAAGGACTTGTTCGAATAGCTGCAGAAATTGACGAATCATATCCAGTCGTAGGGAGTAGGACTGGTGAGAGGGTTCGTCCAGATTTCGAATGCCGCAAAATAAAATTCCCACAGTCTGGCGTGTGGCTTCCCGCTCACCACTCTCCAGGGATCTCAAGGCAATTTGTGAGAGGAACTTGGAGAGGCGTTCCTTTTCCCTTAGCTGTTCAATGAGTCCATTAAAGTGACTGGCAGCGCTGGCAAACTGATCATATCCCCGTACAACAAGATCCTGGGAGAGATCTCCCGCTCTTACTCTTTTCAATACCCTACTGATCTTCAGGATAGGTCTGGTGACGGAAAATGAGAATGGCAGGCAAATCCCTAGCAACACAGCCAAAAGAAAGAGGGCACCAAAGTAAAGTCGGTTTTGATCCTTTTGCAAAGACCTATAGATTTCATCTCCCTGGATTCTTAAGGTCAAAGCTACCTGCGGCTGCTTCTCCACGGGGCCGCTTAAATAAAAGTATAGATGATCATCTTGGAAGACCGATTGAAAGATGAGCTTTTGAGTAACCCTGGCTTTCTGGGATAAGAGGCTGAACATCTCTGAATTATCATATTCTTGGGGGAAGAAGCGTTGTGAGGAGAAACCGGAAACAAAGTAGTCCAGGGGAGTGTTGAATTCATCGTCCAGAGATCGTAACAGGGAGTTTTGTCTATATTCTTGTTCCAGAAAGACCGTTAGAGTATCAGAGCGGATGACCCCCAGGGAGAGCCATGGGAATCCGCTTTCCGGTTCTAAGAGAAAGGTCCAGAAGTCCCTGGCCTCGATCCATGGATAAGGAGATTCGGTAATGTTAATTTGATACAAACGAGCAGGATTATTGAGAAAGTCATCCCTGAGATTATCGCCCACCAGAAACAGTTTTCTCATTTCTAAAACGGCTTCCTGGGATGACCGAAACGCACTTTGAAATTTACCGGCGGATTCAGGATCAAAGTTCCTGTATAGTAGGTTATGGAGTACTTTGGCATAAGCACCCTTAGTGATGTGAGCGCTATCCCGCAGAGAATACCAAATTGCCTTCCCGTTAGTTACGAGAATCTCGAGGCCGGTTTCAGCTAGTTTAGCGCTAAGAAATTGGTCAAATGGATCGATGGAGTGAATTTGGTTGAGCGGAATTCTTCCTTTAGTGGAATAGACTGAAAACTCTTTATCAAAGGAGTTTCTTTCGAATCCTTCCCCCTGGGACCGCCTGCTTTTGACAAAGCTGAGGATTTCTTGCTGAAATTTTCGAAGTTCGGATTGGAATTTCTGCTCTATAGAGTCCTGCAGTTTTAGGATTCTGCGAAATTGACGAACCATCGATCTCTTTGCTTTGTAGATTCTAGCTTCTTCCATGTTTTGGAGGGTGGATTGACCCACAATCCCTAGAAAAACCAGAATTCCTATCGCAGGCAGCAGAAAGCTACCCAAAAAAAATAGAGAAATTTTGCGACGGGAGCCCGCCAGAATGCAGAGAATAAAGAGGGTCAGAATTATACATAGCAGGGATAGGCTCCAGGGTTTGGCAAACAGGGATGGAAATCTTTTCCGAGCACTCTGCAAGGCGTCTGTGGGCATGAGTGGAGGTACAATGCGTGCCAGGGAATGGATATATACAGTTCCCCCGGTTCCCGGGAGGACCCGAACGCCTTCAAATTTTTGAGGAGCTGACCATTTAGAATAGAGTTTGAAATCCTCCTCCTTATCCGGAAAGGAAAGCCATAGAGTCCAGGTAGTCCAAACACCCCTGGGAAGAGAATGAAAGGAATGGTACCGATGGATATCAACTCTCTTAGGGCCAGCAGAGTATTGAAGTTTTCTGACTCCCTGGGGAGGATCTTGCGGGTCTATCCAGATTTTCATTTGGATTCCCGCAACCTCCAGATCCAGGGGTTGGGTAAAATGAAGAACACCGAGTTGAAAGAAACTCTCAAGACTAAGGGCCGGGAGTCCATCTACAACTTGAATTCCTTCTAAAATCTCAGGGTTTTCTGGGCTGTAGGCGGCTGGGGCAATCCTGATTCCATCCAGGGAGAGATTCTTTTGCGTAACAGCAAATCTCCCGGCTGACTGTTCAGGGTCAGAGAAACCAGGAATGCAAAGGAAAAACAGAAAGAGTGCGAGCTGAACCACGTAAGTACAGCATTATATGCCCAAACATATTTGGTTTGCCCGGATTCCCCGCCAGGCCAGGAATCAGTCGATTCCTGAAGAGGAGTGGAAACTAGCTGGTGGCTGTTGGTCTTCGCAGGTATACAGCTGTGAGGAAGGTTAGTTCCGCGAGTACGAAACCCAGTGCGTAATGGGTTCCTCCTGAGCCGAATCCGTAGGAGTGGAGCCCGATTCCCAATACGAAGTTGACTCCATACCAGGTCATCAAGATTAGCAGGAATCCAATCAGGCTTCCCACCGCGATTCCGAAGTCACCGAACCAGTTTGCCTTTTTGCCATGTAACAGCGCAAGGTAACCAAGAAATGAAATCAGTGCCCAGGTCTCTTTGGGATCCCAGCCCCAAAATCTCCCCCAGGACTCATTGGCCCATACTCCTCCAAGAATTGTACCCGCACCGATGAGTATCACTCCAACTTTGATGGATTGGTACACTGAATCAGCAAGGCCTTTCATGGCGGTGGTATGGCCGGGTGCTCCCGTGAGGAGGAGGTAGAGATAGTAGTGTCCTATCCCGCACGCGAGGGCAAAGGCGCCGTAGGACGCGACGATGGTCAGGACATGTATGGTGAGCCAGTAGTTGCTGCGCAGTACTGCTTCCAGCATCCCAAGCTCTTGTGACATGGGTAGTAGATCTGCCATGATCATAATCAGGGACGCGCTTAGAACCGCTGTGTTTTGCAGAAAATGACTCTTTTGCTTGCCGAGTATGAGCAGAAAGAAAAAGACAACACACCAGCCCACAAAAACCACGGATTCATACATATTTCCTACTGGAGGCCTATCGAGGATCAAGACTCTCAATCCCAAACCAAAGGTGTGAGAAAGAAAACCAAGAATCATCAGCGAAGAGCTTAGTGTTCCCAGGTATTCCAGTGCAAATAGAAGACCCAGTACTCCTGCGATCAGGCTGATCAAATAGATGATCCAAGCAATCCTAAAAGGTTTTACCCGGTTGTAGATCAATTCCTGGGGTGCCTTGGAAAAGATACTGGGATCTGAGCTGTATCGGTTTCGTTGAACCTTCGAAATAGCTGTGACAGCTTCATCAAAGTTCTCTTGATGGTCCATATCAGCCGTACTGATTCCCGGAACCTTCACATCCTTTTTTTGAGGATGATTAGCGAAGTAGTTGGCATGCAGCATCTTTTGAAAACTCTGGAATACTTTCTCAGCGTCAGGATCAGAGGAGCCTTCCAGGGATGTGACTCCGGCCCAGTCAGTATAGCGATCAGAGTTTTTAGGATAAAAAGAAAGCGAGGAGCCTTGAACCAGCTCAGAGAGCATATTGACCTGGGTATTGAGTTCAATAAAGGCCTCATCAAGGGAGCTGAGAGGAATTTTTTCTTCCTGCTTGTGGTGATAGGCTCTACGAAGCTCATCGAGAACAGGACTTCCGGCAGCATCTTGAAACGCGATGAATTTTCGATCCGGGTCAATTCCAAGCATTTTCTTTAATTCAGGATGATCGATACGCAGGACCTTTTCAACGAGTGGATCATCCCTTGAAATCAAGAGCAGAAGAAACTCCATGGCGTTCATTTTCGAAGAGATCTTGTCCCTATTGAGATCTTTTTGAAGGCTTGCGCTAAACTCTTTTAACTTGGGCGTTTCAGATCCCGTAAGGGTCAGGGCAAATTTTCTAGCGTAGGTGTCAAAGGGAGTGATTCGCCCCTCGTTTAGCACCAGGACCGGCCGTAAAGACTCATAGGAGATTGGAGCGATGCGAAAGGCTCCCTGGTTCCAGATAAGCCAGCCTACAAGAGATGACAGAGCCATCGCGGCCAGAAATATGCCAATGCGTGAAGATTTCATTTTATCTCCGTCCATCAGGTTTCCACCAAAACATCAAAGAAATGCCCAATACCATAATAATCGAACCCAGGTAGATCGTTTCGATTCCGGGATCTTTTGCCACCTGAAATGTACTGTATTCTGTGTCTCCCTCTATTCGAAAGCTGGCTTGAAAGAATCTCCACCCTCGATAGTCCAATACATTATTCATGGAAATGGTAGTGGAAAGTGAACTTACACCAGTTTGGATCCCATCAAGGTTATTCACCTTGACATCACTTTCATAAGACATTGCCCGGCTTGTATTGGGGTAATCAATCTTTCGAAAATCCTTCAGAGTAACCTCAAACGGCAATTCCAGGCTTCTTTCTCCGAAGGTAAGGTTGAATTGACGCTCGGCGAAAAAAAGCTGGCTTTGTTCACCATAGAGGAAGATTTTAGGTTCTGTTGTGTCCTTTTGGTTGTATAGACGAACCTTTACAAAAGGCAGGGATGTTTTCTGATTTGGTTTCATGGTTACCGGATTAATGTGTCGTTTGACCTCAGCACTCTTTAGGGCTTCTCGGACTACCAAAATAGCGTCATTCCATCCCATTTTAACCATTTTATTGAGTTCCACGGGTCCGGATTCCTGTCCCTTGGATGATTTGATTCGATAATAAAATTTGCCATCGGGCATGGCTAGAAAGAGAAGTTCTCCGCTAGCTGTCTGGGGAGCCTCTACACCTTCCAGAAGAATCATGGGTTCCTTGAATTCGCTTTTATGGGATCCCTGGTACTCGGGATGTACCTGAAAGCGAACGGATGTATGGGGATGGTGCTCGTGTCCCTCCGCATCATGTCCGGGATGCTTGAAATTATTCATAACTTCAAAAGTTATCGCTGGATTGAAGCCAGGGGAGGGGTGTTCCACAATCTTGAAATTCTCAGAGACAGTCGCGTTGTCAAAAAAGCCGGTAATCGTTATCTCTATCTCGGAATCGGGTATGGTGAATTTCTTTCCCAGAACTTCCTTGACGTTATATTGGTGAAAAGTTTTCCCTTCATCGAGGGAAATCCTCGCCACAGGAATGGACTCCGCCTTTTTCTCATCGGGTTCCTTGAAATAATTCTCCAATTCTTCTTTTGAGCTGATCTGTTTGAGAGAAATCTTAGCGGGACCCACAGTGACCCTGTCCGGTCGGTGTAAATCCTCATTTCTCATGGAAAGCCACTTATCAATTTGAAACATGGAACTTCGGACTTCAAAATGGATAGCTGGATTGGGTTTGCTCTTGGAATCAGGATTCTCAACATATTGATGGCCAAGTTCTGAATGGGGGTGATACTCCATAACTTCGACTTTTAGATTCCCTTCCTGGTCGAGGTCTTTATGAAGAGACACTTTCCCCGGGGCATCCACGGGGACCTCAGCTACGATGTCTGAGCTACTTTGAATTCTCAGGGCGTTTCCCTGAAGAGCCAGGCTATGACTTGAGTTCCCTTCCGAAAGGGTGATGGTGCCTTCAATCCCAGTCAGCCTTGTCATCAAAGAACCAATCAATAGGGTGAGGATTCCAATATGCGTAAGAACGAAGCCGATTTTTTTCCAGGGAAACGGAAATCTCAGGATCGTAGCTGAAAAAATATTCAACCAGATGCCGATCAGGATCATTTCAAACCATCGGGAACGATAGATCGTGCGAACGACATACTCAGTTCCATGGGAGGATTCAAGGAATGTAGTGATTCCGAGCAGGGTAGCTAATGAAGCGATCAGGGTCACCGCAAGATGCAGGGAACCAAATACTCGGATAAATTTGGATTGACGATGTTTCCAGCCCAACGATATAGCTGTCTTCACAGCCAGGAAGAGGACTAGTATTCCAACAAGTACAACGGTAGGTCTAATGAGTTCCATAGTGATTTACCATGACGCAAAAAGGATGCCATAATCACAAATACCCATATACATGTCAATGAAGGGCCGATTAGGAATTGGATAAAAGAACATGAAGCCTTTGTTCCAGCTTTGATTGGTCTTTGGCGAAGTTGCGAATTCCTTCGGCTAGTTTCTCTGTAGCCATAGGATCTTCATTGAGCATCCAGCGAAATGAGGACTCATCACAGGGAATTCTTTCTATCTCTTCACGCTCAAATCTGGCCGGGTCAAGTTTTCGAGCTACATCTCCATCTTCAGATGTGAGGACATCCAGGAATTTAGGAGCTATGGTCAGTAAATCGCAGCCGGCCAATTCGAGTATTTCTTCCACATTGCGAAAACTAGCCCCCATAACGACCGTCTTATAGCCGAAGTGTTTGAAGTAGGCATAGATGGAGGTGACGCTGCGAACGCCTGGATCTTCCGGTCCCGGGTAGTGATCGACGCCTTCATGCTTTTTATACCAGTCTAGAATGCGGCCGACAAAGGGTGAGATCAGGGTCGCGCCTGCCTCTGCGCAGGCAACCGCCTGAGATAGGCTGAATAAGAGGGTCATATTGCAGTGAATCCCTTCGCTCTCAAGTACCCTGGCAGTCTGGACGCCCTCCCAGGTTGTGGCGAGTTTAATCAGGATTCTATCTCTGCTCACCCCTTCTTTTTCATAGAGACCGATGAGGTATCGGGCTTTTTCAAGGCTTGCTTCGGCGTTGAAAGACAACCTCGCGTCTACTTCAGTGGAGACCCTGCCAGGAATTATATCCAGGATTTCCTTCCCAAAATTGACCGACAACTTGTCCATTGCATAGGACAAAACGACAGAATCTGTGTCTCCATGTTGTTTACCAAATCTCAGGGCATCATGTACGAGATCTTGATATTCTTCTATTTGCGCGGCCTGGAGCAGAAGTGATGGATTCGTGGTTGCATCCGTAGGCCGAAATTTTCGGATTGCCTCAATGTCACCGGTGTCGGCGACTACAGTTGTCATTTTGGCAAGTCGATCTAACTTGGACATTTTTTCTCCTTTTGAATTCTACGCAGGATTTTATCATGCTCAAAGCCAGACTATACCAAAACGCCATTGGTTTGTCCGGAAGCGGGACAAACATGAATCCCGCGGATTCAATGTGAATCAAAGTTTCACTTGCGTTTTGGTGAATACCCATCATAGAAATTATGGGAAAACTGTTTGAGGATGGGTATATCAGAATTGATCTTGGGTGGATCTATCCTGAAGAAAATGCTCGAGCAGGCCACGTGTGGAGCAATCATGAGAACCGGATGATTGGGCCCGGATCTCAGAGAGAACCTGGCTTGCCAGTTTCTTTCCGAGTTCTACTCCCCATTGATCAAAACTATTGAGGTTCCAAATGGCCCCCTGTACAAACACCTTATGTTCATAGAGGGCTGTCAACGCGCCAAGGGCAAAGGGTGTAAGCTGTTTGATGAGCAATGTATTTGTAGGTCGGTTCCCTGGAAAACTCCGATGTGAGGATAGATTGGCGGCTTCCTGCTTTGATTTACCCTCGGCTATCATTTCCTGCATGGCCTCTTCGGAACTGCGGCCAAATGCCAATGCTTCAGTTTGAGCAAAGAAATTCGACATCAGCAAATCGTGATGCTCTCCCATTGGATTTAAGGTTTGAGAAAAGCCAATAAAGTCACAAGGAACAACGCGGGTTCCCTGGTGAAGAAGCTGGTAAAAGGCATGTTGTCCATTCGTTCCCGGTTCACCCCATAAAATGGGGCCGGTTGAGACCTTAAGAGGTTTTCCTTGTAGATCTACACTTTTGCCGTTGCTCTCCATATCAACCTGTTGAAAATGGGCACAAAAGCGGTGGAGGTATTGATCATAAGGCAGGATCGCATGGGACTCGAAGCCCAGGAAGTTGTGATACCAGATTCCCAGGATCCCCAGGATCACCGGGAGATTCCTTTCTAGCTCACTCTCCTGAAAATGCTGGTCCATCGCATGGGCTCCCGCAAGCAGGTCTTTAAAATGGGAAGCTCCGATGGATATGGCGATGGAGAGCCCAATGGATGACCATAGGGAATAACGTCCTCCTATGAAGTCCCAGAACTCGAACACATGCTTGGGGTCGATTCCAAATTCCGAGGTCTTCTGCAGGTTTGTGGACATGGCCGCGAATTGGTGCGGCACAGCCTCTTCACCGAGATGACTTACTACCCAATCTCTTGCAGAGCGTGCGTTGGCCATCGTTTCCTGGGTTGTGAAAGTCTTTGAAGCAATGAGAAAGAGGGTGCGGGCTGGATCCAAATCTCTGAGGGTTTCACGCAGATGCGACCCGTCAACATTGGATACAAAACGGATTTCCACGGGACCCTGAAAATACTTGAGTGCCTCTACAACCATTTGCGGACCCAGGTCGGAACCACCGATTCCAATATTGACTACCGACTCTATAGAGGTTCCTCGAAATCCTAGAAACTTTCCCATACGAACTGATTCAGCGAATCCAAGAAACCTTTCCAGGGTCTCATGAATCATAGGAATCACATTGACTCCGTCATGCTCAACGCAGGAGTCATCGGGTGCCCGCAGAGCTGTGTGCAGCACAGCCCGATTCTCAGTGGCATTGATGCGTTCTCCTCGAAACATGGCATCGCGTTTTTCTTCCAGACTGGATTGCCTCGCCAGGTCAAATAGATGGGAGAGAGTGGTCTCACTAACCAGGTTCTTGGAATAATCCAGAAGAAAGTCATCCCAGGAGAGCGAGAACCGGTCAAATCGTGATTTGTCTTCAAAGAGCTCACGCAAACTCAGTCCGCTCATTTCCTCACGATGTTTTTCAAGCTTTTTCCATGCTTCTGTTTCTTGAATTTCAGTCATATTTCCTCCTGCATCCATAAAATCACATTCGCGGGGGGAAATCCCTACGAATAAATCCACCGTGATGTTGGGGAGAGTTGTTTAGATTCCTCTCGATCATTTCTGCCAGAACCTGGGCGAATTCATCACTGGCATTGAAGCAGCCGACCCGGCTAAACCATTCAATACCCAGGTCTTTGGCTACTGCCGCGTATTCAATATCAATTTCATGCAAGGTTTCAATATGATCTCCAACGAAGCTGATCGGAACAATGATGAGTGCTCGGGAATCCTGTCCTCTATAGGAATTGAGAATCTCCGAAATCGAAGGTCCAATCCACTTCGCAGGCCCAACTTTACTCTGGTAACAGATTTTTGCTTCCGATTTCCAGCGTATCTGACGAATGAGGAGGCTCACGTAGTCTTCCACCTGCTCCTTGTAGGGGTCTCCTTCTTGTAGATAACTCTCCGGTATGGAATGGGCACAGAAAAGAAGAGTTGGATCGAGGTGATCAGGAACCCGAAGAATCTCATTGAGTATTTGCGTGCCCATGAGTTTCAAAAAGCCGGGGTCATCGTACCAGGCATTGAGAATTCGGGGATTCAGAGGAAAATCCAGATCGGCAGCGGCTTGCCTTAATGCAAATACCGCTGTACCCGTGGTTGCCAGTGAATCCTGCGGATAGAGAGGCAAGACAAATACATCCCGTACATTCTCGCGGGCGTAGGAAAGCACCGTGTCCTCTATCCAGGGAGCCGTATAACGCATACCGACTTTCACCCGACACCCGTTCAGACGATTTTGCAGTTTTTTTGCCAGGGCCTGGGTTACGGGTACAAGGGGACTTCCGCCCCCGATCTCCTGGTACTTATCGATGATCGAGGGAGCACGGCGCCGCGAAATGATCTTTGCCAGTCCCTCCTGTAGGAATCCTGGCAGCCCCAGGCGGATTCCAACCCTGTCACGGAACAATTGGTACAGAAAGTCCTGCACCTCGGCCCCTCCCGTAGGGCCTCCAAAATTCAGCAGCAGAATGTTCTGGATACTCATCGTGCCATGATACGCTATTGATATAGTTTCCGGGCAGGAGATTCATGCAAGAATACAAGCTGAACCGATGTGAGTGGAAGAGGGCGGCTGTACTGGATAAATTCCTGGATTCCACCGACTGTCACACCCTGCTTGATTGCCCGGTATTGACTGCCGCGAGGGAGTCTCTCGCTCAAGAGGCCAGGGCATCGCTGGAGAATTTTAGTGAGGAAGAGCTATCCGAAGAGAAGTCTGTCTCCCATCCCCGGCGTAAGGAAGAAAAACTTGCCGGAAAGTTACTGATTAAATACCTACTTTGCTTGCAGAAATCCTCTAAAAAATTCTCTCCGTCTCATTTTCAGGTTTTAGCTGACTCACATCCTCCGATACTCAAACCTGGTCCCGGATCTGGTGCGCAGAAGGTGAGCGATTTGCTCAACGGACTTCATGCCAGCATTACACATTCGGGAGACCGCGTTTTTGGGGTTCTTGGAAAATCCGCGCTGGGGATTGATTTCGAAGTTCAGCGAGATCTCAAAGAAGGCACGATTCGATACTTCTCTTGCAAGGAAGAAAGAGACTGGCTTGATTTAGCGCTGCAGGATAGCTCCCATCCGACTTTTGCGGATCGATCTTTTTTTGGTCTGATACTCTTTACCCAGAAGGAAGCGGTTCTTAAGGCGGTGGGCAGTGGAATTGCGGGGGGACCTTCAGAGGTGAAACTCCCAGGAATCCGAATCGGAGTTGAATTTGAGGCGATCTACAAAGAGAGAAAATTCCAAGTAATAACCCTGGCATCAGCAAGGGGTATTCTCTCACTGGCAGTAGAAATTTAAGTGGAATTTAAGGTTACGATGCCTCGGAAATCATACGAAATGAGCCATGCATACAAACTCGGAAGAGAGGAAATAAGCAGAGTACCTCAAAAGGTGATGAGGATTTCCGGGGATGGATTTCCGGGGACAGGCGAGTTTTTGGACATAAATTCTGGTATGTCCCCGTTGTGCCTCGTTGTGTCATGGAGTGGGTAGAGGAATACATCCGAGCAAAGAAAGCAACGGATCCGCTCACCAATCAATCCAATTTCAACACCCAGACCATGACTAAGGATTACGGATTCACCAGGTTAAATCGATCCCTCCGAAACATAAACCTTCCCCCGGAATCCGGACCAATCCCAGCCGATCTTTCACCATTAATCCAAGTTGAGTAGCTACTTCCCTAATTATGTCATTTGTGACATAATAAATTATGGATCCATCAGATAATCCCTTGGTATGGCTTCATGGCGAAATCAAGCAGCCTCCGTTCTCTCTGGCCGGGAGAATCGAAGCGGGTCAATTGCTGCGACGTTTGCAGCAAGGCGAGAATATCTGCTTACCTCATTCTCACCCATGCCAACAATTGGATCGAATTGTCATGAATTACGAGTAGTGGATCAGGATAAAACCTTCCGAATCATCTACCGCATTGACTCCGATGCGATTTTGATTCTCGAGGTTTTCTCAAAGAAGACGAGAGCCACACCAAAGAGAGTGATCGAAATCTGCAAGCGAAGATTGAGAAAATATGATGAGGACTGTTCTTGAGGGGGCGAAAATGGATAGAGACAAAAGAAAGAAGTTAGAGGCAAAGGGGTGGAAGGTTGGCAACGTCCAAGAATTCCTGGGCCTTAGTCCGGAAGAGATGGCCTACATCGAGATCAAACAATCCTTGGCAAATCAACTCAGGAAACTTCGTGAGGAAAAGAAGATCACGCAGACGGCATTGGCTAAACTTCTGGAATCCAGCCAATCCAGGATAGCAAAGATGGAGGCCTGCGATCCAAGCGTATCCATCGATCTTCTTATCAAATCTCTCCTGGCCCTGGGGAGCACCAAAGGAGATTTATCCAAATTCGTCAAACTATCCTCCTGAACACGACGATCACAAAGGGTTCCATCAAGCAGGTAAAGCAGGTCCATGCCATGACCCACACGGCCAGGGCATAAAGATCACTTGTTGAATAATTCGCTGTGGGAACCAAGACGGACCAGGACAATTTCTTCCTCTTGTGGAAATGGTTGGTAGATAAGCAGCCAATCTGGGTAAATATGACATTCTCTGTGATTTTTGTAGTTGCCCAGTAGCGCATGATCTTTGAGATTCTCTGCGAGGGGCAGTGCATTTTGAAGAGACTCGAGAACGACCTTGAGATCATCGAGGTTTTTATGGGGATCTTTATGGGCTCTTCTGAGATCTTTTTTGAATTTGTTGGTAGGAACGAGCCTATACATCAAACGTCGAGATCCTTAAACATTTCCTCCACACTCTCATATCGCTTTTCATCGCTGACATCCTCATTCATAGCTGCGATTGTCTCAGCATTTGGTACTTTGACTTCAAAGGGGAGTCCCTTGTTTAAGATGATCTGTTGATAAAGCATGTTAATCACCTGGGAGGTGGTCATCCCGAGTTTTGTGATGATCTCCTCAGCCTTGGTTTTGGTATCTTCCTCAACCCGAGCCCTAACTGTCGCTTCTTTAGCCATGTTCCACTCCCTTTCTTATAATTGTAGCGCAAATGGGCTACA